>NZ_OU745391.1:1339342-2009013 GCF_916618895.1 Pseudoclavibacter sp. Marseille-Q3772 | reverse complement strand
CCGACTACACCGGCGGTAACAGCGGTACCGATAACGGCGGCACCAACTACTACGGCGGCGGCACCGAAGAAGCCACCATCGACGCAGACGGCGACGGCGTGAACGACTCGGCATACTTCGACCTCGACGGCGACGGCGTAGCCGAATCCCTCGGCACTGACAGCGACGGCGACGGCGTAATCGACATCGCCCAGGTCGACACCGACGGCGACGGCGTAGCCGACACCACCTTCGTCGACAGCGACGGCGACGGCATCCTCGACTCAGAACAGGCAGGCGACGGCGCACCGGCACCGACCGACGAGGCTCCGGCACCGACCGACGAAGCACCAACCCCCGGCGAAGCAACCCCGGAAACCGACTACACCGGCGACAACACCGGCACCGAAACCGACTACACCGGCGACACCGGCGGCGTCACTGGCGTCGACCCGGTTGGATCCACCGACTACGGCTTCGACTACACCGAGGTTGACACCAACGGTGACGGTGTTACCGATGGCTTCAGCATGGACCTCGACGGCGACGGCGTAGAAGAAACCCTCGCCATTGACACCGACGGCGACGGCATGCCCGAAACAATCGAGATGGACACCGACGGTGACGGCGTAGCTGACGTCCTCGGCTCCGACACCGACGGCGACGGCATCGCCGACAGCTTCGACGTAGACGGTGACGGCGTAGCCGACTACACCGTGTAATATCCCGCTCCGAAGTGTGGGCCGGTACGAAAAGTACCGGCCCACACGTTCGTTTCCGCACGGCGCTGCCACCGCAAGCGCCCCGACAGCTGACTCACCGCATCCGCCCGCTACTCAAAAACCGGGGAGCTAGTGTCGCGGGGTGAGTCGTAGCGCGATCTGTGTGAAGGAACGGTCTAGGACGGTGTAGGCGTGCTGACGCTCCGGATACGGTTCAACTACCGACGCTCGGCGTGCCTCCACCGACCAGGTGAGCGCTTTCTCACGGAGCTGTTCGGGCGTCGATGACGCCGGCATCGCGAGTCGTTCTGCATCATTGCGTGCCGAGAGCTGACGATCGAGCATCCCTACTAGCGGGTGGTCAGGCTCGACGGCGGCGAGGCGCTCGATAGCGTCAAGTTCCTGTAGCGGATGCAGGGCGGGTTGGAGTCGAGCTTCAGAGACAATCGCTCGCAATTGCGGCGGAGCACCGTTTGCCCAAGCCAATTGCTCGAGTGTGTCCAGGCCGCGGCGCGCTTTCACATGCGCGTACCGGCCGATGTACCGAACCGCAAGTGCCTGCCGGAGTGCTTCAATACCGGAGATATCAGTCAGCCAATCGCTGAGCGCCCTGGCGCCCTGAACGGCATGTTCGCGGCCAAATCGTAAACCGTATTCACCGACGGTCTCCGCAAGCCGCGACACATCGCTATTGCCGATCCCAGGGGCAATCTCCCCGTCCTGTTGCGGATCGCGAAGCTCGAGGTCAAGATCGTCAACCTGCCTGAGCCCTGCGAGCATGGCCGCATCGTGTTCGCGGACCATGCCCGTGCGTGCCGCTTGCGCCATGTTTCCGGCGACGGCAACGACGGTACCGAGCTGGGCCCCGTGTTGTCGGGCGAATTGGCTCGCCGCTTCGCGAGCCTTCATGATTGGGTCCTCGCTCCCCCACGGGGTACCGCCGAAGGTGTCCGCGTGGCTGAACACGCCGACGGCGTGCGAGGCTGCTTCGGCTGGTGTTGCCGTGACTGATCCCCACTCGCGTAAGAAATCAACGTCGTCACGTAGCACCTGGCCGTGGAAGACATAGACCAGTGCGTCTGCCTGCCGCACCGACTCGTGCCCGAGCACCGTGCGTCTTGCCGCATCCTCATACTGTCCGGAGGTAGTCGCCAGACCGGGCGTATCGATGAGGGTCATATCGCGGAGCACTTCCGATTGCAGGAATACCACCGCATGCGCAATGTGTTCGATCGGCACCGGAAGCTGCTCGGGCAGGCCACCATTGACCAAATCGAATGGCACCTGTTGCCCGTTTCTGAGGATGATCAACCCACGTTCGGGAGCACCAAAGGTGTAGTGCGTGGAGATCTTGGTGCATTCAGTTACGCCGGTCGGTGCAACCACACGACCGACGAGCGCATTCACCAGCGTCGATTTACCGGCCTTCACGCGGCCTACAACGGCGAGCCGGATGCGTTCATCAAGTTGGTGTCGAACACGGTCGGTGATGCGTGCGGTGCCTCGGCGATCCACCCGGTCGAACGCGTCGCAGGCGTCAAGCACCGATTGACGCATCATTGCCGCTGTTTCAACGGAAGACGTCATCGCTTTGAGCTCGCGACCGCGTAGGCGACCTCATCCCAACTCTTTGGATGTACTCGCGGTTCGATTTCGGTGACATCGCCGTGCTGCCCGGTCGAGTCATTATCGAGTCGAACGAAGATGCCGTACGGGAGTCCCTCGTACACGTAGTAGTAGGAATATCCGCCCGAGCCTTTGGTGAAATCACCTTCGTACTTGGTGCCGCTCTCTGCGCCGTTAATCTCCCAGACCTGGCCAGCGTCACCGTACGCATCCTCGCCGTACTTGAGCGCCTCATCGTAGCTGTCGAACTCGAGCGTGTAGAAATGCGTGTTCGTCTTGTCGTACCAGGTGCATTCACGCGCGTTCTTCGTTCCAAGATCGGTGCTGGAACAGCTGGCTCCGTCTGTCGGCGTAATCCATTTAAGTGCAGATTGTCCGGTCAGCTCAGGGCAGCGTTGACCGCTATTGGCTGTGGTGTCGTCCCAGCAGTCGATCGTGCCGCTGGCGACTTTCGGTAGTGGCCGGTCACCGTCCTTCGTATCGTCTACGCGACTCTGGTTGAGCCAGGCAATTGTGGCCCACGTGCCACCGCCGATTACCAGCGCAGCGATCAGCGCGATGACAAGAATCTTTGCCGTGCGGTTCTTCTTCTTTGGCGGCTGGGCGGATGTGGGGCGCGGTGCTGGTCGAGATTCCGGCCGCGGTGCTGGTCGGTTTGCTGGGGCCTGTTGCTGTGGGCCGGGCCGGGTCATCGGCCGTTGCGGTGGCTGATTGAGCCGCTGTTGCGGCGCGGGGCGCATCATCGGTTGCGGCGATGGCGTTTGCTGCTGTGGCCTGGACTGCAGACCCTGTGGTCGACCCGCAGGGCGCATCGGGCCAGGTGGCTGCGCGAACGGCATCGGTGCAGGATTCTTATTTGGCCGCTGTGGTGACTGCGCGCCCGGCCGTGGTGGTGCAGACGCTTTCACACCCTTCGCACCAAGGGGTGACACGTACAGTGCACCCTCTGCGGTAACCAGCTTCGGGTCGTCGAGCGTGGCAATGCGGATACCGGTGCGTTCGCGGATCATCGCGCTAATTGCCGGCGTGCGCGAGGAACCACCGGTGAGGTACAGCACCTGCGGTTTCGGCCCCTGCACAGTCTCGAACACATCGTTGAGCAGCTTCGCGCCGCGATCGAGATCGTCGCGGATGAGGCGCTCGTACTCTTGACGGGTGATCGTCACCACCGCATCCTCTTCGCCGAGGCTCACCGAAATATCGGCGTCGGCTCGGGTGGACAGCTCAGTTTTCGCTGCCGTGACCGCCCGCGCCAAGGATGTTTGCGCGCGCAGCTCCGACATGGTCTTCGGCTGGTGCAGGCGTTTGGTGAGTTCTTCATGACCGCGGCTTGCGAGCGTATCGAGCGTCCAATCGAGCAATCTCGCGTCGAAGGTGCGTCCGCCCAGAACCGGGTCGCCACCGAACGCGAGCACCTTGAATCCCTGGGGCTCCTGCGGGGCGCGTTCAAGCACGGCAATGTCGAGCGTTCCACCACCAAAGTCGAAAACCGCGACCCGTGCGCCCGGTTCCGTTTGATGGTTACGAGCGAAGTGCGCAGCCGCTGCCGTCGGCTCATTCACCGTCCGAATCGCATCTGCCTTGAAACCTGCTTCAATCGCCGCTTCGCGCAGTGTTTCGATCTGTGATGGCGCCCATGCCACCGGGTGCGTAAGCCACACTTCGGCCGGCTCTTCGTTGTCTTGTCGGCGCAGCGCCGCGTCACGAACATACCGGTAAATCTCGCACGCGATCTCTTTTGGAGTGACGATCTTGCCGGCAAGCACGACCTCACCGCGGCCGATCATCGCCTTGGGCGTACGTTCAAAACCGTCCGGATGACGCAGCTGGGCGTTAATCGCTTCCTGCCCTACGCGAAACCCGGTTGGTGTAAGCACAATTGCCGACGGCATCGACAGTGAGCCGTCTGCGAGCGTAATTGGGGTCACGCGACCGTGTGCGTCGATCGCAGCGGCAGTGTTCGATGTGCCGAAGTCGATGCTGAGTCGCCATGCCATTGAGTGGTTCCTTACAGTTCCGGTGTCAGGACACCTTCACGATGTTCACTAGGTAGAGAATACGCAATTCCAGTTACGCAGACCTAGCCCGTTGCGCGATCCGTTCACATTCTGCCTCGGCCGCGCTGATTGCCTGCTGCAATCGCTTGATCTGTGGGTCGAGCTGGGCGATGCGGGTTTTACGCTCTGCAGCGGACGCTCTGCGTGCACCTTCGAGTCGATTGAGCTCGGCCTTCGCTTGATTCGCGGATGATCGCAGGTCGCGATCAAAAACCTTCTTAGCGTCGGTCGAGACCACGGCCAAGACGCTGCGTAGACCGCGGTCGAGTACTTCACGAAGTTCAACCGTGGCGTCACCGATCGTCTGCAACACCGATTGACGCTTGGCCTGTCGATGCGCGAGTACTGCACCGAAACTTCCCATCACGGCCATCCCGATCAACGGCGCCGCGAACGGCCCGAGAAACGCGCCCAGCGCGAGCGAGCCGATACCCGAACCCATAATTGACCCGCTCAGCAGCGTGCGCGGGTCAAGCGACGCAGCCTCGCGTTCGAGCAATTGGTTTCGGGATGCGCCGGTCTGTTCCGCACGACGGCTCACTTCCGCAAGCAGACCGCGCTGAGGGTTCATCCCAGCGATCGAGTACAGTTCCTCGAGCAGCCGCCCGGCTTCGTTCACGATGCCCTTGAGCCCGCGACGAACCTGTACTTCGAGGTCGGCAGCCAACTCGTTTTGCAATGCCAGTGACTGCCGGGCGCTCAGCCCAGCACCGTGGCTCTGTGCGCGCTCACGCCAGTGGGTACCAAACTCTCGCGAAAGCCTCGCGTTCGCAGCGGTCAGCTCTACTCGAACACGATCGACCTTGGCATTCCAGTCATACTTCGCATCCTCGAAGGTGCGCAGCAACTGTTCGCGGTGGTGCTTCACACGCTCCAGGTCCCGCACATCCTCAACAACTCCACCGAGGGCTTCTCGTTCGGATTGCAGCCCCACCAGTGGTTCACGCAGGATCTCGGCGCCGCGGCGCAGCGCGTTCAAGGTCGGTAGTTGGTTCGCGAACCGCAGCGGTCTGTTCAGCGCGTCTGCAAGCTGCGGAATACCGCTGCGCTGTAGGAGCCGTTCACGGCGCCCAGGATCCTGCTCCATGGCCGCGCGCTCACCCCAGGTACCAGAGACACCAAGGATGGGGATGTTTGCGAGCCGTGGCTCACGTGCCGCGAGAATCTGCCGGTTTTCCTCAATGATCTGCTGATATCCGCTGCGATAGAGATCAATTTTCGACACGGCGAGCACGATCGAGTCAACCGTCGCGCTGCAGCGCACCAGAAACTCAAGCGCTGGACGGGTGATGCGCCCGGATGCGTCGGTGACCAATAGCAGCACGCTGGCAGCCTGGGCGCGAGCAATCGCCCGCATGGCGTACGCCTCACTGAGCCCACCGCTACCGGGGGTATCAACAAGTACGGCACCGGGAACGAATTGCGGTTGCACGGCAACGCTTGCCTGTAGCGGCAGCTCAGGCGCAGTCTGCAGCAACGGTGACTCGATGTTCACCCACTGTGCAAGCTCGTTTGCCGGGATACGGCGAAACTTCGGTTCGTTCGCGAACTCAAGCTCAGCATCCCCTACCGCTAACCGCTCACTCGCAGGCCGGTACGACACGGAAAGCGCAGTCGTCTCTGTCGGCCCCGTCGGCGCAAGCCCCGGGGCGGCGAGCAAAGCATTAATCAGCGTCGACTTACCCCGGTTCATTTCACCGACGACAACGACGGATGCGGGACCGCCGCTGGATTCTTTTACCATGCGCGCAATCGCCGAGAACTCCTGCCCCAGTCCCTGCTCCTTGGCAGCGCCGGCAAGCAAACGGAAGGCTGCCGTGGCGGCATTGTCCTTACGTGCGCTTGTGGCGGCATTGGCGCTTGTCATATGACCAACGCTAAACCGTTTATCGGATAACAACCACTTGGCCGCCGCGCGATGCATCGACTTCACTCTGCGGAGTGATGATGCGGCCAACCCTAAGCGGATGCGGCCCTACCAGCAGTTGCAGGACGTTATTCAACTTCGATGACGCGAGCGCCGGGCGCGGGGCCGGTGGTGCGAATCACCCGATGTCCATGTCTCTGCAGCGTACGTTCAAGCGCTGCCGCCGCCGCCGCATCCTCAGCCAAGAACGCGAGTGTCGGACCAGAACCCGAGACGATACCCGCCAATGCACCCTCGGTCTCGCCGAGCTCGAGTACCTCAGCAAGATCCGGACGCAAGTGCAGGGCGGGTGCCTGTAGGTCGTTTTCTAATGCTTCCGCCAGAGCCTGTACATCGCCGCCGCGCAATGCCAAGACCACCGCTTCCGAGACCTCCGGCACCTCCGCGAACTCGAGGTGTTTCCGATGCCGCTCACGATGTTCATCAAGTGCCCGATAGGTGGCTGGTGTGGACATACCCTCATCGCTCAGGCGGAGCACCCACTCGAACTCACCGCTGGCCATCGTGGGCGCAAGGCTATCCCCGCGCCCCGTTCCCACGGCTACTCCCCCGAGTAGCGCGAATGGCACATCGCTGCCAAGCTCAGCTCCCAGCGCGAGCAGATCTTCATTGGTGAGGTTTGTCCCCCACAACCGATCGCAGGCAACGAGCGTCGCTGCCGCATCCGCTGAACCGCCACCCATACCGCCCGCGATAGGAACATGTTTGGTGATTCGAAGTGCAGCCCCCTGCGTTGTACCGGTGAACTCTGCCAGCGCACGGGCTGCACGAATGGCGAGATTGGATTCGTCCGTCGGCAGCCCGGTGGTGTCAATCGGACCGGGCAGATACTCGAGGGTGATCTCTGCTGCCGGGCATGCCTCGACCTGTTCAACCAGTGTCAGCGCCATAAACGTCGTCGCCAACGGATGATAGCCATCGTCACCGAGCGCGCCGACCGCTAACGAGAGATTCACTTTCCCCGGGGCGGTGGCCACGACTGCACCCAATTCGCTGGATTCGGCGGACATGACCTCACCCTACTGAGCCGCGCCTGCGCGCATCCTCGATACCGCTGACCTGCACCTGCGCTAGCCGCACAAAATCGTCGAGCGCGAGCACTTCGCCGCGAGCGGTCGGATCGATATTTGCTGTTTCCAACGCTGCTGTCGCTGCCTGCGCGTCTGCAAAACAGCCGGCCATCGCCTGGCGCAGCATCTTTCGCCGCTGCCCGAACGCAGCATCAACCAGCGAAAACACGCGCTCGCGCAACTGCGCATCACCGGGTAGCGTTTCGTGCGCAGTAAACGCGACGAGCACCGAATCCACATTCGGTACCGGCCAAAACACCGAGCGGCCAACCAGACCGGCAGTGCGCCACGAGCCATACCATGCCGCTTTAACACTGGGAGCTCCGTACACCTTCGAGCCGGCGGTCGCCGCTAAGCGCTCACCCACCTCGCGTTGTACCATCACCACACCACGACGCAGCGACGGCACACGCGCCAGCAGGTGCAGGAGCACGGGCACCGAGACGTTGTACGGCAGATTGGCGACCAATGCGTTCGGTTCCCCGGCAATGGTGTCAACTTTCAGGGCATCAGACTCGATGACCCGCAGGTGTGCGCTTACCTCTGGTGCCATCTGCGCAACGGTGCTCGGTAGCTGTGCGGCCAGCCGAGAGTCAATCTCGATCGCGGTGACCCGCGCATCCGCTTCCAGCAGCGCAAGCGTCAACGAGCCTAGACCCGGCCCAACCTCGACGACATGGTCCCCGGCACTAAGCCCGGCCAGTTTCACGATGCGCCGAACCGTGCCGTGATCGTGCACAAAGTTCTGGCCGAGTTTCTTCGTCGGCTGTACGTCTAAGGTCTCTGCCAGCGACCGCACCTGCGCGGGCCCGAGCAGCTCCACCTCAGCCACGTCCCACCTGCGACAACCACTTCGCTCGCTCGCCCGCGGCAAACGGCCCGTACAGTTCGAGGGTGTTGTGCGCGATCTGCTCAGCCAACGCTCGTTCCTCCATGCCGAGTTCGTCGGCCATGAACCGCACCGTGAGCGGGATCAGGTAGGGAGCGTTCGGGCGACCACGGTAGGGCACCGGGGTGAGATACGGCGCATCGGTCTCCACCAGTAGACGATCGAGCGGCACTACGCGCAGCGCATCCCGAAGGTTCTGCGCATTCTTGAACGTCACCGTGCCCGCAAACGAGCAGTACCAGCCCTCATCGGCAGCAATACGTGCGAGGGATTCATCTCCGGAAAAACAGTGAAAAACCGTGCCCTCAGGCGCACCGACCCGCCGCAGCGTCTCAACCACCTCATCATGTGCATCCCGATCGTGAATCTGCATCGGCAGTCTCCGACGTTTGGCGATTTCGATATGGGCTTCAAAGGATGCAAATTGAGCGGCTAGGGCTTCCTCACCGCTAGTGCGGAAGAAATCAAGTCCGGTTTCGCCGATAGCAGCGACGCGAGGATCATCAGCTAATTCGTCGATCGTGGTAATGGCCTGCGCCAATGTGCCAGCACGCGCGTAGTTCGGTGCTTCATTAGGGTGGATCGCCACTGCCGCAAGTAGGCGTTCGGACTGGTTCGCAGCCCATACCTGCCAGCGACTGGATGCAACATCGCCGCCTACGGTGATCGCGCCGTCGATGCCCACCTGCTGGGCATAGCGCAGATGTTCTTCGATGCTCAGCCCGGTCTCGCCGTCCTCGATCTCGAGGTGCGTGTGATTGTCGTAGCACGGGGCCGCAAGCGGTTCCGGTAGTTCCGGGTAGTTGAGGTCGCGTCGGTGCCCGCTCTCGGCAACTGCCGAACGGCGGGTGGGATGCGAGTGGTCAGCGGTGTGTTCGGCCATGCCGTCTTCAGCTCCCAAACGTTGCGGTGCTACTCCTGCTCAAGCTCGATGCGCGGGAATAGCGGCTCGAGCGTGCCGATGCGACCCGAGGACTGCCATTCGAGCGCACCCGCGGGCGTGACCGCGTCCAGCTCGCCCGTAGCACCCAAACCAGCCCACAGTTTCTGTGCGGTTTGCGGCATCACCGGGTTGATGAGCACGGCAAGCGCACCGATTCCGCGGATTGCCGTCGCCAGCACAGCAGCCAACCGCTCGCGGTTAGCTTCGTCCTTGGCCAACTGCCATGGCTCCTGCTCGGTGATGTAGAGGTTGAGCGCGTCGACCAGTTTCCACGTGGCCGCGATGGCCCGGTCAATGGCGAACTCGTCAATCGCGGTTTCGGCGGTGTGGATGCTGTCGGTCGCGATCGCCAGCAGCGCCTCATCATCGACGTGGGTCGGCACATCCTGAGGGATCTCACCATCGAAGTACTTGTTGACCATGGCGATGACGCGCGATGCAAGATTGCCCAGGCCGTTCGCGAGTTCAGCGTGGTAACGCGCGTGGATGTCTTCCCAGGAGAACGATCCGTCGTGTCCGAAACGAATCGCTCGCATGAAGTAGTACCGGAATGCGTCCGCGCCGAAGGTTTTGGTGATTTCGGCCGGCTCGATACCGGTCAGTTTCGATTTCGACATCTTCTCGCCACCGACCAGCAGCCATCCGGTAGCAAACACCCGCTCTGGCGGTTCGATACCGGCGGCCATGAGCAGCGACGGCCAGATGATCGCGTGGAATCGCAGAATGTCTTTACCGACGATGTGGTTCGCGGGCCAGAAGCGTTCCTGTCCGCCATCGATCGTGGACAGTGCTGAGAGGTAGTTCAGCAGAGCATCCACCCAGACGTACACGATGTGGGATTCATCCCACGGCACTTTGACACCCCAGTCAAAACTGGTGCGTGAAATCGAAAGGTCTAGCAGACCGGATTTCACGAAGCTGATTACTTCGTTGCGTGCAGATTCTGGCTGTACGAATTTCGGGTTCTCTTCGTAGAACTGCAGCAGTTTGTCTTGGAAAGCCGAGAGCTTGAAGAAGTAGTTGCGTTCGCGCATCAGCTCCATCGGCTTAGAGTGGATGGCACATACCTGCTTGCCCTCGTAGTCTCCGGTGCCGTCGATAATCTCGGATTCGGGTTTGAACTCTTCGCAACCGACGCAGTACAGCGCTTCGAACTCATCCTCGTAGATGTAGCCGTCGTTGTTGAGCTTGGTTAAGAAGTCCGCGACGAATGTTTCGTGACGCTCTTCGGTCGTGCGGATGAAGTCGTCGTTCGACAGGTTGAGCGTTTCAAGCACCGGCCGCCAGGCACCGTCAACGAGCTTGTCTGCCCACTCACGCGGGGTCATGTTATTTGCCACGGCTGAGCGCATGATCTTTTGACCGTGCTCGTCGGTACCGGTAAGGAACCACGAGTCCTGACCGCGCTGGCGATGCCAGCGCGCGAGCACATCTGCCGCAACCTGCGCGTAGGCGTGGCCGATGTGCGGTACGTCATTGACGTAGAAGATCGGGGTGGTGACGTAGAACGATTCGCCGGATGCCATGCGTGTCAGTCTACCGAGCGCAGCGAGTGCTCGTGTTCATCAGCGTAATGATTCGGCCTACGTTGCTGCCGGTCCAGCATCGGATGCCGATCGCGCGACGAGCGATGCCTCATACAGTTCGCGTTTGCGCATCCCGGTTTGTTGCGCGATCTTGCCGGCTGCGACCTTCAGCGCAGTGCCCGCACGCACCAACTCGAGCACCTGCTGAACTGCTGTGTCGGCATCCAGCTGCTGGGGCTGTGCCCCGGCAAGCACAATCACAATCTCACCGCGCACGCCGCCACTGGCCCACTGCGCCAGTTCGGCGCAGGAACCGCGCACCACTTCTTCATGCAACTTGGTGAGTTCTCGACACACAACCACCGCGCGGTCGGGCCATGCTGCGGCGAAGTCGCTGAGCGTGGTCGCGATTCGATGCGGCGACTCGTACAGCACGGTGGTTCGCTCCTCGTGACCGAGACGTTCGATCAACTGTTGCCGCTCGCCGTGCTTGCGCGGCACAAATCCATCGAAGGTGAAGCGGTCCGTCGCCAGCCCGGAGACCGCGAGCGCAGTAATGACCGCCGTGGGACCCGGCACGCTGGTTACGGTAACTCCCGTGTCGGCGCATGCACGCACGACGCGAAATCCCGGGTCGGAAATCGCCGGCATGCCCGCATCCGAAACCAGCACGACATCGTCTTCGGCTGCGATGCGGGCGATTTCACTGGCCGCTTCCGCTTCGTTGTGTTCGTGCAGGGCAATCAGCCGGGGCCGGTTGTCGATCTGCAATAACTGCAGCAGCTTCGCGGTCGTGCGCGTGTCTTCGCAGGCAATCGTGGATGCGTTTTCGAGCGTTTCCCGCAAGCGTTGGGAGGCGTCGGCGAGGTTCCCGATCGGCGTACCGGCAAGGATGAGCATCGGTTACTTCCAACCGGGCAGCCAGTGGTGCAGGTTAAATACCCACTCCGGCATGCGCATCCCCGTCCAGATCGGATAGAAGAACGCTGACACGACAACAACAGCGGCCATAAACCCGACCACGATGTTGATATTCCTTGTTCTCATTCGTCGGTCATCAGTGGGTTTTCCGGCGATGGTCTGGATGGCATATGCGGATGCGAGCAGCATGAACGGCAGCCAGGCGATGACATAGAAGTGGTACACCGAGGTGCGGCCGGTGAGCAACCACGGCAGGTAGCCGGCGAAATAGCCGACCAGAATTGCCGCATACTGCCACGCTGGCTTCACGAACATGAGCATGATCAGGAACATGATCGAGATCGTGCCCAGCCAGAAGATCAGCGGGTTCGATAGCGAGGTGACCGCTTCGACACAGTGGTATGTGGGACAGTCTGGAGACGTTCCCGGTTCGATGTCGTAATAGCTGAACGCGGTCGGTCTCAGTAGGAATGGCCACTCCCACGGGCTGGAGTTGTAATCGTGCCCCGCCGAGAGCCGCGAGTGAAATTCGTAGATCTGTGTCTGGTAGCTGAAGAAGTGTTCGCGAGTCAGCCGCAACCACTCACCGAACGAACCTGAGCCATCCCAAGCGCCGGTGGCCACGATGCCGTTGTAGCCCTTTCCGGTAATGAACCAACCGGCATAGCTGAGCAGGTAGATCGCGGCGGCGATCGGCACCGTGAGGATGAATGAGACCGGCCCCTGCTTCAGCACCGCTCCCGAAAGCCACAGGTTGACACCCGCCTGCTTGCGGGTGGCCGCATCCACGCCGATGGTGAAGAGACAGAAGAACGCTAGGAAGTACAGCCCAGACCATTTGACTGCGATGCAGCAGCCCAGTGCCGCAGCCGCGGCCAGCAGCCACGGTCGATTCCACAGTACGGGGCCCCAATCGGGCCCGGTGGGGCGCTGCTGTGGCCGATTAATGGTGAACCGCCACGGACTCGGAGTGGACCCCAGCGGCACCGAAGGGTCCTTGGCGTGTTCGTTGATACGCCACTGGCGCGCCCACGCAAGGATCTGTTCGCGCTGTCGGTCACGGTCGATGAGGATGAAGTAGAACCCGAGCAGCGCAAAGAACATCACCATGATGTCGAGGATGGAGACGCGGCTGGTAACGATGGCGTGGCCGTCCAGCGCGAGGAATCCGGCGGGAATTGCTGCCATCGGAATCGAGCGGAAGAGCCGTTTGCCGACCAGGTAGCACAGCGGAATTGCCAGCGTGCCGAATATCGCCACCGCCATACGCCATGCGTACACGTTCTCGGGGCCGAATAGCTGTATCCCCCATCCGATCAGGTACTTACCTAACGGTGGATGCACGACATACGAGGGCGAACCGGTATAGGCATCGTGCTGCCCCGACTCCCATAACTGCACCTGGTTCTCGGGCCACTCGGATTCGTAGCCGAGATTCGCAAGCGTCCACCCATCGAGAACGTAATAGACCTCATCGAAGATGATCCGGCCGGGCTCCCCCAGCCGCACGAATCGAACCAGCGCGGCGATCAACGTGATGAAGCCGACAACGACCCATTCAGTTCGCTGACGTCCGCGATCGGTGGCGGTCCAGCGCTGCCACAGATCATCCAGCCATGAGCCAACCGGCGGCATTAATCGATGCGAACCGGAACGGCTCGAAGCCGCGGTCACGCGCGGGGCAGTTTGGCTAGTTGTCGTGGCTGGCACTCGACCATCGTATGGTCTCGCGGTACCTATTGCAGTGCATCCGGGGAAAATCGCCGCGACGTTGTACTCGAAATCTCAACATCATCGTGTCGGTGGAACCGGTCACCCGATCGCTCGTTTCACGTCTCGCGACCCCGATCTGCGTAAACTTTCTCTGTCATGTCGACCAACTCCATCCAGTTCCCTGAGCACCTGCCCGTGTCGCAGCGACGCGATGAAATCACTGCCGCGATCCGGGCTCATCAGGTGGTGATTGTTGCTGGCGAGACGGGGTCGGGAAAAACCACGCAGCTGCCGAAAATCTGCCTCGACCTTGGCCGCACCGCGATCGGGCACACCCAGCCCCGCCGGATCGCCGCGCGCACGATCGCTGAGCGCGTTGCCGCAGAGCTCGGCAGCGAAGTTGGCGACCGGGTCGGCTACCAGGTTCGATTCACGGACCACTCAAACGAGCACACGCAGATCAAACTGATGACCGACGGAATTCTGCTTGCCGAGCTTCGCCGGGACCGATTGCTGCGCCGCTACGACACCATCATCATTGATGAGGCACACGAGCGCTCACTCAATATCGACTTCCTCCTCGGTTACCTCAAGCGCTTATTGCCCAAGCGCCCCGATCTCAAGGTCATCATCACCTCGGCAACGATCGACCCGGAATCATTCTCCGCGCACTTCGAGGGCGCGCCCATCATCGAAGTTTCCGGACGCACCTTCCCGGTCGAGGTGCGCTACCGACCGCTCGTGCCCGATACCGACGACGCAGCCGAGGGTCCATCCCAAGCACCGGAACGCGATCTGTATGAGGGCATCGTCGCAGCACTGCGCGAACTCGAAGCCGAACCGGACGGCGATGTGCTCGTATTCTTGCCCGGCGAGCGCGAGATTCGGGATGCGGAGGATGCGATTCGCGCATCGCTTTCGGGACGGTCGCGCGAGACAACCGAGGTGATACCGCTGTACGGCCGGCTCAGCGCCCGCGATCAACATCGGGTGTTTGACACCGGCCGCGCGCCCGGTGTGCGTCGCCGCGTTGTGTTGGCCACAAATGTCGCGGAAACATCCCTGACTGTTCCAGGAATCGCCTACGTCATTGATTCTGGCCTGGCACGAATTTCTCGTTATTCAACGCGGTCCAAGGTGCAGCGATTGCCGATTGAGGCGATCAGTCAGGCATCGGCCAACCAGCGCTCCGGGCGTTCGGGGCGAACCCGCGAAGGTATTGCGATTCGACTGTATTCGGAGGCTGATTTTCTGCGCCGACAGGAGTACACCGATCCGGAGATTCTGCGCACCAATCTCGCCAGCGTATTGCTGCAGATGGCATCGCTGCGCCTGGGCGACATCACCGATTTCCCGTTCCTCACACCACCCGATCGCCGCGGTGTAAAGGACGGCATCGATCTGTTAAACGAGCTCGGCGCGGTGCGAACCGGGCGCCACGGGATGGAGCTCACTCGCGTCGGTAAGGACCTCGCTAAGCTCCCCACCGACCCTCGGTTTGCCCGCATGGTGGTCGCATCTCGCGAGCACGATGTTTCTCGCGAAGTGTGCATTATTGTCGCCGGCCTCACCATCCCCGACCTGCGCGAGCGACCGCTTGAGCACCGAGCACACGCCGATCAACTCCATGCCCGCTTCCGTGATCCGAGCAGCGATTTCTTCACACTGCTGAATATTTGGAACTATTTGGAGGACCGCTCCCGCGAATTGAGTTCGAGCGCGTTCCGGAAGCTGTGCCGAGCCGAATACCTCAATATGGTGCGGTTCCGCGAATGGCAGGACCTATTCCGCCAACTTCGCGAACTCGCCACCCCGCTCGGGCTCAAACTCCAAAAACCACCTCGCCGAAGCGCATCCGCACCGGAGAGTGACACGCTCGCAACAAACGAGCCCGGCGCAAATGCCGATGCCGTCCACAAGTCGCTCCTTGCAGGGCTCCTCAGCCACATCGGTGTCTACGACAAACAGCGTCGGGACTACCAGGGGTCGCGCAACACCAGGTTCAAGATCTTCCCCGGCTCCGGTCTGGCGAAATCGTCACCGGATGCGGTGATGGCGGCCGAGCTCGTCGAAACTTCGCAACTGTTCGCCCGCACGGTCGCGAAGATCGATCCGGCGTGGGCTGAGTCCCTTGCCGGCTCGCTGGTAAAACGCCAATACGGCGAACCACACTGGGAACGCAAGCAGGGTCAGGCGATCGTCAACGAAACCGTGACCCTGTACGGCGTACCGATTGTGCGAGAGCGCCGCGTCGGCTTCGCTCGCATCAACCCGCAGTGGAGCCGCGACCTGCTGTTGCGGCACGCGCTGGTTGAGGGTGACTGGAATGCTCGTTACCCGTTCGACCGTGCGAACCGACAGCTACGTCGAGAACTCGAACAGCTGGAGGAACGCACCCGTCAACGCGGACTCATCGAAGACGATGAACGCATCCTGGATTTCTTCGACGAACGCATCCCCGAAACGGTCGTCTCGCAGCCAACGTTCGACCGCTGGTGGCGCGATGCCAGCAAGACGCAACCAAAGCTCCTGCACCTCACGCGCGCACAGCTGCTTGGTGAGTCGGCGGATGCGGTCGATGAGGATGCGTATCCGCGCTATTGGCAGCATGGCGAGCAACGACTGAAGCTGCAGTATCGGTTCGATCCGCAAGCCGCTGATGATGGTGTCACGGCAGTCATCCCAATCGCATTGCTGGCGATGCTGGAGCCAACAGGGTTCGATTGGCAGGTGCCTGGGCTTCGTGCGGAGCTCGTCACCGCGCTGCTGCGCACACTCCCCAAAGCCACGCGGCGCAACTTCGTACCCGCTGCCGATTGGGCAGCCAAACTGCTGCAGCTGATCGGTGACATTCAACCGCACACGGGTGCGAGTGTGCCGGGCCCGATCACCGACGTACTGCACGAACATATGCAGCGAGAGGCCGGTATTCGCTTCGACGCGGCCGAGTTTGACCTCGAGCGTGTCCCGGCCCATCTGCGGATGCGCTTCCGCGTCGTCGATCACCGCGGTCGCGAACTCGGTGCCGGCAGCAGTCTCCCCGCGCTGCAACAGCGACTTAAACGCGCGAGCGAAGCCGCCCTCGTTCATGCTGCCCCGAACGCCTCCCCCGCACACGCTGACAGCAGCACACCGGGATCCACGCAGTCGAAGGGCTCCGGTTCCGCAGCCGACACGACAGCAGTTGCCGAGCAGCGCGAGCTCACCGAATGGCCGGTGGACACACTGCCCGAGTCCTTTGAGATCCGGCAAAAGCAGGGCGTCATCCGCGCCTGGCCCACCTTGAAACTGCGAGACCCCGCCCATCCGGCAACCAGCAAGGTCGATTTGGTGCTCACAACCACGGCGGCCGATCAGCAGCGCGAACACGACCGTGCCGCTGCGGTGCTGCTCGCCCGCTCCGTGCCTTCGCCCGCCGACTACGTGCAGGCACACCTCACGGCGCAGGAGAAGCTCGCGCTGGCCGCCAACCCGTACCGCTCGGTGAATGCACTATTTGACGATGTGCTGGTCATGCTCGCGCTCGATGCACTGCCCGACGATTCGATCCGCAGCCGCCGGGAGTTCGAACGATTACGAGCATCGTTCAATCGTGGGCTTGTTGACGCCATGTTCGCGGCGGTAAAAACTGTCACGCAGATTTTGAATGCGCAGCGCGAGGCGCTAGCGGCAATTAAGAACACCAACGCGTTCGCATTTCTTGCTTCGCTCACCGATATGCGCGAGCAGCTCGACGCGCTCGTGTACGACGGGTTCATCGCTCGCACGGGGTCGGGATATCTCCCCCATGTGCCGCGATATTTACGCGCAATCACATACCGGTGTGAGCGCCTCGCACAACACGCGGGAACCGAACGCAGCGGGTCGGCTGAGTTCGCAACCGCGCTCGCACTGTACGACGAAGCCGGCGGTACCCTGCCACCGCATCCCGACGCATCCGAAACGATCGTTCAAGCCCGCTGGCTGCTCGAAGAGTTACGCGTGAGCCTCTTTGCACAACCGCTCGGTACCGCCCAGCCCGCATCCGTCAAGCGAGTCCGTGCACTATTGAGCCAGCGCTAAACCTTCACACACGAACCATGCGGCGAGCCGGCCAAATGGTCGCACTCGCCGCATGTCCGCACTGCGTTACAGCACCTTGGAGAGGAAATCCTTGGTGCGCTCATGTTGCGGGTTGTCGAAGAGTTCCGCTGGCGGGCCCTGTTCGACGACCACACCGCCGGCCATGAACACCACGCGGTCGGCGACTTCGCGCGCGAACCCCATTTCGTGGGTCACCAGCGCCATGGTCATACCGGATGAGGCCAGGTCACGGATTACCTGCAACACTTCGCCCACCATCTCAGGGTCCAAGGCACTCGTTGCCTCGTCAAAGAGCATGATTCCAGGACGCATCGCCAGGGCACGAGCAATGGCCACACGCTGTTTCTGACCACCAGAGAGCTGCGCCGGTCGCGCGTCCGCCTTATCGCCAAGACCCACGCGGTCAAGCAGCTGCTGACCGCGTTCGCGCGCCTCCGAACGCGACATTTTCTTCGTCTCGATCGGCGCCAACGCGACGTTCTCGAGCACCGTCATGTTCGGAAACAGGTTGAAGTGCTGGAACACCATGCCAATCTTCTGGCGGAGACCATCGAGCTTGTCACCACTAGTAGCGGCAATGTTCTCACCGTTGATAAGCACCTCACCGGAAGTGACATCCTCGAGCTTGTTGAGGCAGCGCAAGAGCGTTGATTTACCGGAACCAGACGGTCCGATGATCGCGACGACCTCGCCATTGCCGACTTCCATATCGATGCCTTTGAGCACCTCGTTATCGCCGAACGACTTGTGCAAGTCATTCACCTGGATGGGAGGGATCGCCTCGTCGACAACGGTGATTGGTGTTGTGTAGAGGGCCTTGTCCGTAGCTGATTCGTTGGTTTGCATGATGTTGCCCCTTACTTATTGAACTTTCGGTCGAGCCAGTTGCTGAGCACAGTAAGGGCCCAGATCACTACGAAGTAGATGATCGCAACGAGGATCCAGATCTCGAAGGACTTATACGTTTCGGCAATGATGATGCGCCCCTGCTGGGTGAGCTCAGCGAAGCCGAGTACCGACAGCAGCGAAGTGTCCTTCAGCGTCATGATGAACTGGTTGATCAGGTTCGGAGTCATGATCTTGAACGCCTGCGGCATGACGACCTTGCGCATTGATGAGGTCCAGCTCATACCCAGCGAACGGGATGCTTCCATCTGACCGGGGTCAACTGATTGCACACCACCGCGAACAACCTCGGTGATGTACGCACCGGAGTTCAATGACAGGGTAATCACACCGGCGATCAACACATCGAGCGTGATGTCCAGCGCTTTCGGCACACCGAAGTAGAAGAAGAACGCCTGCACGATCACCGGAGTGCCTCGGAAGATATTGACGTAGGCGCTGGCAAGCCATCGCAGCGGTGCGATATGCGACAGCTTCATGATTCCGAAGACAATACCGAGGATCATGCCGAAGAAAATCGACAGGGCAGTTGCCAGCAGCGTCAAGCCAAGACCCTGCATCAGCGAGGGGAACGACTTCACAACCAGGTCAAAGAATCCGGACGAAGCCGCTTCCTGTTCGCCTGCAAGGTAGCGGTCGAGGATCTGTTGGTAGGCACCGGACTTTTTAGCCTCCGCCAGGCCTTCATTGAACATCTTCAAGAGCTCGGCCTGCTCGCCCTTGACAACTGCAAAGCCGTACTGGCTTGCGTCTCCGGGATCACCAACGATCTTGAGGTCCAGGTCACCGGTCTTAATGCCGTATTGCAATACCGGTTCGTCCTCAAATGCACCCACCGAGTTACCGGTGTCCACATCGTTGTACATATCGGCGGAGTCGTTAAAGGTGTTCAGGCTGAAGCCGTACTTTTCCGAGAGGTCTTTCGCGTATGCAGCGCCGGTAGTACCGGTCTTAACGGCTACGGACTTGCCCTCCAGCGCGTCGTATCCCTCGACATCACTGTCCTTCTTAACCGCCATAACGGGTGCGGATTCGAAGTACGGGTCAGAGAAATCAAACTCTTGTTTTCGTTCTTCGGTGATTCCCATACCGGCAATCACCGCATCCGCCTGACCGGCCTTTACCGCGCTGAGCGCACCGTCAAATCCGAGCGGTTTGATTTCGACTTCAAACCCTTGGTTCGCCGCGATCGCTCGCAAGAGGTCCATGTCGATACCGACGAGCTCGTTATCGCGTTTGAATACGAACGGCGCAAAGGTGTTGTCGGTGGCGATGACGAACTTGCCCTTGTCCTTGGGGGTATCCGTGGGGAATTTCGGGTTCTCCGGGAGCGAGCCCGGCTCACCCGGCTCGAGCTGTTCGTTGCCGAGAGCCGCTTTCCCGTTACCAATGCTGGCGGCATCGGGCGCGAGCTCACCGAGGTATTCCTCGAGGATCTTCTGGTACTCGCCGTTTTCAATGACGTTCTTCAGACCCTCGTTAAAGGCGCGAACGAGTTCTTCGTTCTTCCCCTTTGCAACACCCATACCGTAGCTGGATGCGGCTTCCTGGTCACCAACGACCTTCAGTCCTGCGCTTCCGGTTTGAATGGCGTATGCCAGTACCGGGTAGTCGTCAAAGGTGGCCACCGAGTGACCGCTGGTTACGTTGTTATAGGTGTCAGCCGCATCCTGGAACCCGGTGACGGTAAAGCCGTGCTCTTTCCCGAGTTTCTCGGCGAAGGCGTATCCTTCGGTACCGGTCTTGGCAGATACGGTCTTGCCTTTGAGATCTTCGTAGCTCTTGATGTCGTCATTCTTCTCGGCGACGGCCATCTGGATGCCGGAATCGAAGTAGGGGTTGGAGAAGTCAAAGGACTTCTTGCGCTCCTCGGTAATGCTCATACCGGCCATAACCGCATCGGCCTGGTTCGATTGAACGGCCGCGAGGGCTCCGTCAAAACCGAGCACATCGATCTCGACGTTAAATCCCTGATCCTTGGCAATCGCCTTGATCAGATCGACGTCGATACCGCGAAGTTCGCCGTCCTTTTCAAACTCAAAGGGCGCCCAGGTGGTGTCGGTCGCGATGGTGAAGGTCTTACCCTCAACTTCTTTCACGTTGGTACCGGCTTGTGCGCTCGATGCTTGTGCGGCTTGTTCCTGGGATGCATCGGGGGCGGCAGCTGCGGACGTTGCGGTAACAAGCCCAAACAGCATGATGATCGCGATTGCGATACCGGTGAGCAGTGGACTGCATTGGCGCCGCCAGGTCCTAGCGACGCTTCGTGCCATGTCCATGAAGACTCCTTCTGTCGTCGTTGGCAGTACAGGTGTCGTGTCACCCAACACTGGGAAACACTGTCAGTTTCCTGAACCCAGACACACTAACAGCTAAACGTTTCTCGCCCGAAACAGGAGCCTCGACGGCAGTAGCAACGAGTAACGCCCCGCTGTCGCGGGGCGTTACTCGGGTCGGGTTCTTGCTAGAAGTCCCAGTCTTCGTCTTCGGTGTTCTCAGCCTTACCGATCACATAGCTTGATCCCGAGCCCGAGAAGAAGTCGTGGTTCTCATCGGCGTTCGGCGATAGCGCTGCCAGGATCGCCGGGTTCACATCGGTCACGCTCGACGGGAACATTGGCTCATACCCCAAGTTCATCAGCGCCTTATTCGCGTTGTAGTGCAGGAACTTCTTCACGTCTTCCGACCAGCCAACACCGTCGTACAGGTCGTGCGTAAAAGCCACCTCGTTCTCGTACAGGTCGTACAACAGCGAGAACGTCCAATCCTTCAACTCATCACGGCGCTCCTGCGTTTCACGCTCGAGCCCCTGCTGGTACTTGTAACCGATGTAGTACCCGTGCACCGCTTCGTCACGGATGATCAGGCGGATGAGGTCGGCCGTGTTGGTGAGCTTCGCGTGCGCCGACCAGTACATCGGCAGGTAGAAGCCCGAGTAGAACAGGAACGACTCCAGCAGCACCGAAGCAGCCTTCTTCTTCAGCGGATCCTCACCGTTGTAGTAGTCAACGATGATCTGTGCCTTGCGCTGCAGGAAGGTGTTCTCACGCGACCAGCGGAACGCCTCGTCGATCTGCGGGGTGTTCGCCAGCGTCGAGAAAATCGACGAGTAGCTCTTGGCGTGCACCGACTCCATAAAGGCGATATTGGTGTACACCGCTTCTTCGTGCAGGGTGGTGGCATCGGGCACCAACCGCAGCGCACCGACGGTTCCCTGAACAGTGTCCAAGAGCGTTAGACCGGTGAACACACGCATCGTCAGGGTCTGCTCCTGCTCGGTGAGCGTTGCCCACGACTGAATGTCATTCGACAGCGGCACCTTTTCCGGCAGCCAGAAGTTGTTCGTCAACCGGTTCCATACCTCGAGGTCTTTATCATCCTCAATACGGTTCCAGTTAATGGCTTCAACTACATCTGCGTGTGGCTCAGGGCGAGTCTGTTCGGTCATCATGATGCGAATTCGTCCTCTCAAACAACGTTGCTCCTAGGGTAGGTCGGATTCGTATCCACTGGCTGCGCGCCACACGTACGCAGGTTCAGCGGTTAGCGATCGCCCCGGCGATGTCTAGGAGTCGAAGCCGAGTCCGAGTGCATCCATCGTGCGCAACCACAGGTTTCGCTTGCCGCTCACATCCTCACGAGCCATCGACCACTGCGTAAGCCCGATCCCGATTGACCGAATGGGTTCCGGCGGGAATGGCAAGGGTTTGCGGCGGATCATGTCCAGTTCGGTGCGCTCAGTGCGTTCGTTGGCGAGTAGGTCGAGCACCACATTCGCGCCGAAGCGCGTGGCAGCAACGCCGAGGCCGGTGAACCCGAGCGCGTACGCGATCTGATTGTTGGCAAAGGTTCCGGCGGTGAGGCAGAACTGCGTCGAGGAGTCGATCATGCCACCCCACTGGTGGGTGAATCGGATGTGGTTGAGCTGCGGGTAGGTTTCGCGGAAGTTCGCCTCGAGTTGTTCGAATGATGCTTGGCGCTGCGTGAACCGCTCGCCACGCTGCGAGCCGAACCGGTAGATCGCATCGTAACCGCCCCACAGGATCCGCCCGTCATCGGTCTTGCGGTAGTAGTGGAATCGGTTTCCGGCGTCCGAACATCCCTCCATACCGGTCCAGCCGATTGCGGCGAAGTCCTCGTCACTGAGCGGCTCGGTCATCAGCGCATAGTCGTACACCGGCACGGTCGTGAGCGAAAGCCGCTTGCGCAACGCTGGATACACATTGGTGGCGAGCACGGCCTGTGCCGCGCGCACCTCTCCGTGCGCGGTAGTTGCGGTTACGCCCTGTGCGTCGTCGCGCAGGGACTGCACCACCGAGTGCTCGTGGATTGTAACGCCGAGTGCTTGGGCCGCATCCGCAAGCCCGGTGACGAGCTTGTACGGGTCAACGGTGGCCACCTCGGGCTGGTACATCGCTGCCAGATACGCGGGCGATTTGGTTACCTCGTGGATCTTCTCCGGGCCAATGAACTCGGCAGCTTCACCATAGGTCAGGCATTCCTCAACGCCCGCCTCAAGGTCGGCTACTTGAGTCTGAGTGCGGGCAAAACAGAGTGCTCCGGATTCATCCCAGTCACAATCGATGCCGAGTTCGCGGATATCGTGTTCCATTTCACGAAAGTTCTCGCGACTGATCCGCACGATGTCCCGCGCTTGGTCTGGCCAGCGCGAAGCGACATTGCCCATACCGTGTCCGATACTCGGCTCTACGAATCCGCCGTTACGACCGCTGGCGGCGAACCCGACGGTGTTCCCCTCCAGGATTACTACGCGGGTATCTGGGTTGCGCCGCTTCGCAAGGATCGCGGTCCACAATCCGGTGTATCCACCGCCGATGATGCACAGATCTGCGGTGACGTGCCCGCGCAACTTCGGATGTGTTGCTCTCGCCAGAGCGCGGTCAATCCAGTATGCGGTTGGGGTGCGGTTAGTCATATCGTTTGTTCGCTGCGCATGCTTCGTCGCATACGTCACGAATACCTCCTCTAGGTAACCGTCTAGTCGGTACAGTTACCAATTGTCAAGTTTCCGCTCGTTACAGTGATGCCATGACGCAAGGTAAAGACGCCCCGCAATCAACGACGCGACCCTCTCGTCGCGAACAGCTGCTTGATGCGTTTTGCGAACTAGTACTGCGCGAGGGAGATCGTGCGGCAACCCTGGATGCGGTGGCCCAGGCCGCGAATGTCTCCAAGGGCGGATTGCTCTATCACTTTCCGAATCGCGACGCCCTAGTTACCGGCCTGTGCGAACGCTTGCACGATCTCGTTGCCGCCGACCTCGAAGAACTCAACAGCTCACAAATGTCGGCCACCGAGTGGTACCTGCGCACGTCCGTTCTCTTTGATAGCGACCTCGAACGCGCGCACAACACCCTCATCCGCCTGGCGCCCGCGTACGGTGAACTGGTCCGCAAGACTCTGCGCGAGTGCCGTGAGCGCTGGTATGAACCCGTGCTCAATGAGCTACAGGATGAGTCACTGGCCACTGCCGTGTTGCTACTGGGCGATGGCATCGCGCACAGCGCCGAGGTCGACGGTGAGGATGCGGGCAAGTCGCGCTACTCGTCAGAGGCAACCGCCGTTGAACTGGCCAAGTACATCAATGGCTTACGCATGCTCCGCGAGTAACTGCCGCCCACCAAGCCCACCCGCGCTGGACTTTACCGACCAGCCGGTGTAGTTTTTCAACCATTCTTTCTTCGAGGGCGAGGAGATTGGTTAATGACGACAAAACCCAGCGCAAACGGCCAAGCCGCGAGTGGCGCCAGCACGGTACCGGCAACGGGACCGACCAATATCACCGACACCGGCCACATCCATGTGGGCAAAGGCCTCAACACCAGTGCGCTGGGAATCGTCGGTTCCACGGTCATCAGCCTTGCTTCTACCGCACCGCTGTACTCGCTTGCCGCGACCCTTGGCTGGGTGATCCTTGAGGTGGGCGAACAGGCACCGGTCGCGTTCATCGCTGCCTGCATCCCCATGGTGTTTGCCGCCCTCGCATACCAGGAACTCAATCGCGAGATGCCCGATTGCGGTACTACATTCGTGTGGGGCACGAAGGCATTCGGCCCGATTGTCGGCTGGATCGGTGGCTGGGCAGTCGCTGTGTCGGCGGTGATGGTGCTCGCCAATGTCGCCGAGATCAGCGGTAAGTATCTCTGGTATCTGGTCGGCCTGCACGATTTCGCCGAAAATCGGCTCATCGTCGTGGTCACCGGCATCGTGTTCATCGCGGTGATGACAGTGATTTCCACACTCGGCGTGCAAATTGGCGAGAAGATGCAGATGGCGCTCATGGTGATCCAATACGCCGCACTCGCCGCATTCGGTGTCCTAGCGTTCATCGGCGCCACCAACGGCATATCCCCCTCCCCCGCCGAATTTGATTGGCAGTGGTTCAACCCCGCCGAAGTCGAGTCCTGGTCAGGCTTTGTTGCCGCGGTGCTGCTGTGCCTGTTCATCTATTGGGGATGGGACACTTCCCTCGCGTTGAACGAGGAGACCAAGAACCCGCGCACTACCCCGGGCCGGGCAGCCATGCTGACCATTGCGATTCTGCTGGTGACCTACGTCGGCGTTTCCGTAGCAACGATGATGTTCGCCGGATTCGGTGACACCGGCATCGGCCTCACGAACGAAGCCAATCTCGACGATGTGTTTACGGTGCTGCGCGACCTGCTGTTCGGCCCGTGGGGTTGGTTCCTCATTCTGGCCATGATCGTCTCCGGCGCATCGTCAACCCAGACCACCATCCTGCCCACGGCCCGAGGCACCCTTTCGATGGCGGTCTACCGCGCGCTGCCCAAGCAGTTTGCGCAAGTACACAAGCGTTTCCGCACCCCGTGGTTCTCGACGACGCTGATGGGTATTGCAGCGATCGTGTACTACGGAGTCATGTCGCTCATCTCCGAGGCGGTGCTACTGGACTCAATCACGTCGATGGGATTGGCCGTCGCGCTCTACTACGCGATTACCGCCTTCTCATGCGTGTGGTACTTCCGCGACCAGATCTTCACATCAGCACGCAACTTCTTCATGCAGGGCCTGTTCCCGCTCTTGGGCGGACTCATGCTGACCTACGCCTTCATCCAATCGGCGATCGACATGATCAGTGTTGACTACAGTTACACCGTGCTCCTCGGTGTCGGCGGTGCCTTCGTTGTCGGTGTCGGCTCGCTCGCGCTCGGCTTCTTCCTCATGGGGTGCTGGGCACTCTCGAAGTCCTCCCGCCCGTTCTTCCGCGGTGAGAGCCTCAACCGAGACACCCCGGTACTGGTGCCAGATGAGTACTAACCGGTAACCGCATCCAACCGAAACGGCCCGAGCCCACCGCATTGCGTGGAACTCGGGCCGTGTCTTAGACGGTTGCGCTTACAGCATGCAGCTCACGCAGCCCTCTACGCCGGTGCCTTCAAGCGCTATTTGACGCAGGCGGATGTAGTAGATCGTCTTGATTCCCTTACGCCATGCGTAGATCTGAGCACGGTTGATATCGCGCGTTGTGGCTGTGTCCTTGAAGAACAGGGTGAGCGAGAGTCCCTGGTCGACGTGCTGAGTTGCCACTGCGTAGGTGTCGATGATCTTCTCGGCACCGATCTCGTAGGCGTCCTGGAAGTACTCCAGGTTGTCGTTCGTCATGAACGGCGCCGGGTAGTACACGCGCCCCAGCTTGCCTTCCTTACGGATTTCGATCTTCGAGGCAATCGGGTGAATCGACGAAGTCGAGTTGTTGATGTACGAAATCGAGCCGGTCGGCGGTACTGCCTGCAGGTTGCGGTTGTACATACCGTGTTCCTGAACCAGGGCCTTGAGCTCGCGCCAATCGTCCTGCGTCGGAATGTGGTGGTTTGCGAACAGTTCACGAACTCGCTCCGTTTCGGGAGCCCACTCCTTGTCGATGTACTTGTCGAAGAACGTACCGTTTGCGTAATCCGAGTTCTCGAAGTCGTGGAAGCGCTCGCCTCGTTCACGGGCGATCTCCATCGAAGCGCGAATCGCATGGTAGACCACGGTGTAGAAGTAGATGTTCGTGAAGTCGAGCGCTTCTTCTGATCCGTAGTGGATGCGTTCACGTCCCAGATAACCGTGCAGGTTCATCTGACCGAGACCGATCGCGTGGGACTGCGAATTCCCCTTGCGAATCGAAGGTACCGAGTCGATCGACGACATATCGCTGACCGCAGTGAGACCGCGAATAGCGGTGCCGATCGCACGACCGATGTCATCCGAATCCATTGCCAAGGCGATATTCATCGAACCGAGGTTGCAGGAGATGTCTTCACCGATGTGCTCGTAGCTGAGGTCGGCGTTGTAGTTCGAAGGCGAGTTCACCTGCAGAATCTCGCTGCACAGGTTCGACATGTTGATGCGACCGTTGATCGGGTTTGCCCGGTTCACAGTGTCTTCGAACACGATGTACGGGTATCCCGACTCGAACTGCAGCTCAGCGAGTGTCTGGAAGAACTGGCGCGCATCGATCTTCGTCTTGCGGATGCGGGAGTCATCGACCATCTCGTCGTAGTGTTCGCTGATCGAGATGTCACCAAACGGCTTGCCGTAGACCCGCTCGACGTCGTAGGGCGAGAACAGGTACATCGGTTCGTTGCGCTTGGCGAGGTGGAAGGTGATGTCCGGGATTACGACACCGAGTGAGAGTGTCTTAATGCGAATCTTCTCGTCGGCGTTTTCTCGCTTGGTGTCGAGGAAGCGCATGATGTCGGGGTGGTGCGCGCTGAGGTACACGGCACCGGCTCCCTGACGCGCACCGAGCTGGTTCGCGTAGCTAAACGAGTCTTCCAGTAGCTTCATGATCGGGATAATGCCGCTGGACTGGTTCTCGATCTGCTTAATGGGTGCGCCCGACTCACGAATATTCGAGAGGTTGAACGCAACGCCACCACCGCGCTTGGAAAGCTGCAGCGCCGAGTTAATCGAACGACCGATCGACTCCATATTGTCTTCGATGCGCAGCAGGAAGCAGCTGACGAATTCTCCGCGCTGTTTCTTTCCGACGTTCAAGAACGTGGGCGTAGCCGGCTGGAAGCGACCGGCAATCATCTCATCGAGCAGGTCGATTGCGAGCTGTTCATCTCCGCGAGCAAGCCCCAGCGCCACCATCAGGACTCGATCTTCGAAGCGCTCAAGGTAACGCTTACCGTCAAAGGTCTTCAGCGCATACGAGGTGTAGAACTTGAAGGCGCCGAGGAAGGTGGGGAAACGGAACTTCGCAGCGAATGCCCGTTCACGCAGTTCACGGACGAAGTCCAACGAGTACTGCTCGATGATTTCGCGCTCGTAGTAGTCGTTATCGAGCAGGTATGCCAGGCGTTCTTCCAGGTCGTGGAAGAACACGGTGTTCTGGTTGACGTGCTGCAGGAAGTACTCGCGAGCCGCCTCGCGGTCCTTCTCAAACTGAATCTTTCCGTTGTCGTCATACAGATTCAGCATGGCGTTCAGCGCGTGGTAGTCCATACCCGAGCTGTGGCCATCCTTGAGTTCTGTGATGGTTACTGCACTGTCTGTGGTGTCGCTTGCGCTCGCCAAAATTCGTCCAATCCCTCGTTCACTCGCTGCACATCGTCTGATGTGCCGAATAGTTCGAATCGATACAACACGGGCACCTGACATTTACCCGCAATAATGTCTCCGGCCAGCCCGTACGCTGCGCCGAAGTTGGTGTTTCCACCAACGATCACGCCGCGTAGCAGCGCTCGGTTCGCCGGCACATTGAGAAACTTAATGACCTGTTTCGGCACGGCCCCTCGACCATTGCCGCCCCCGTAGGTGGGGACGATGAGCACGAACGGCTCAGTAGCCGTAATCGTTTCATCACTGGTACGCAACGGGATTCGTTGCGCGCTGCGCGCGAGCTTCTGCACGAACCGGTGCGTATTCCCCGAAACACTCGAGAAGTAGATGATCTCACTCATCGCATCCGTCCATTCATAGGGCCCGTCCGCAGCAGTGCCCGGGTACTGCATGAACAGGCCCGGGCGTAACGGCAGCGATTCCTAGGCGCTGCGCAACTGCGCGATTTCGTTGATCTTGTCGGGTCGGAACCCCGACCAGTGATCAGAGTCGGTAACAACAACCGGCGCCTGCAGATAACCAAGCTCCTTGACTGCAGCCAGTGCCTTTTCATCTGCCGACACATCGAATACCTCGTACTCGAGGCCCTGCTTGTCGAGGGCGCGGTAAGTTGCGGTGCACTGAACGCAAGAGGGCTTGCTGTACACAGAAATAGCCATAATTTGCCTCGTTTTTCGATGACTTAGATGATCGGTGAGTAATCCATCCGCTGTGGCAGTGAACCGCTTTGAGCCACTAGATGTTGTGCTTGATGAATCTAGCACCACAACATGTCGAATTACAACCGTGTTGTTCTCCACATCACAATCCACAAAGACACGGCGTGTCTGCACAACTTTTGCGGACTTATACACATGTCTTCCCCGGCCTTATACACACCTCCTGTGGACAAGCTCATTTGGATGTGGATGCGCCCGCCTCGACAACGTGCAGACATCCACACCTTCAGTGCAACACGAGCCTCCGACATCGATTCGTGCATGCCGGGCCGATACCGCTCGCATCCCGCCACCAATCGGACTGAACGCACACCTCAGCTTGTCCGGCTAAGGTCGGCCCCGTGAGTGCGAACAATATGAACATCGAACTTGCCAGTGGCCACCGCATCCCTCAGCTGGGATTCGGCACCTACAAGATCAGCAATGACGACGCCCCAGAAATCGTGCGTCGCGCGCTGGAGATCGGCTATCGTCACCTCGACACTGCCGCGGTCTACGACAACGAAGCCGGCGTGGGCGAGGGACTGCGCCGGTCAGGGCTCCCCCGCGATGAGGTCTTCATCACCACGAAGGTCTGGCAGGACCATCACGGATTCGACGCCGCAATGCGTGCATTCGATGAGTCGGCCGAAGCACTCGGCGTTGAAGAGGTTGATCTCTACCTCATCCACTGGCCAGACCCAGCACAGGACAAATACGTCGAAACGTGGGAGGCGCTGCGTCGCCTGCGTGACGAGGGACGCATCCGCACCATCGGTGTAGCAAACTTCAAGGAACACCACCTGCAGCGACTGATTGACGAAACGGGCGAGGCTCCGGCAATCAACCAGGTCGAACTGCACCCGCTGTTCGCCCAGCCCGAACTGCGCCGCTTCCACCAAGAACACGGAATCGTCACCGAAGCATGGGCTCCGCTGAACCGCGGACGTGACCTCGAGCATCCCGCGATCCAGGAGGTTGCAGCGCGACACGGATGCACCGCGGGTCAAGCAGTGCTCGCCTGGCATTTGGCGATCGGCAATGTGGCAATTCCGAAATCGGCGAACCTCGAACGCCAGCAAGAGAACTTCGAGGCCGCACAGGTGACGCTCACCGCCGAAGATCTCGACGCGATCGCCGCCTGCGACACCGGTGAACGAACTGGAAAGGACCCGGACACATTCGCTTAGTCGGCAAGACAATGTCATCCGCAAGGTGGCATTCGCTCAGCTGAATGTTGGCGTTTGGGAACTTCGGGATGCATCCCGCGGCTGAACGGTTCGAACCGGCAGCCTGACGCGGTTCGTGGCCACATCGCGAACCATAGAGGGCATGGATACCACCCAGCCTTCACACCACTCGCAGATCACCTCCGCATCGGCAACGAATCGGCAGCGCGCCCAACGGTTCTTTGCCGCGCTCATCGGAGCGCTTGCCGTGGTCGGTCTGGTCAGCGGCTGCACCGCAGCGTCCACCACACCGCCCGAGGGCGTCTCGCATCCGAACGAACAGTATGTCGACGATCACGGTGGCGCGCAGGCTGAACAAGACCCGGCACCTGGCGCAGAAGCGGGCGAACAAGCGGCCGCGACCGCCGAGCGCGCAATCCGGGTAAACACTGAGGTGCGGATGCGGGTGGATGATCTGGCGGCGGCAAGTTCCGCACTCGACGAGCGTGTGAATGCTGCCTCCGGGCATTTCGATAACCGCGCCGAAGAGCACGGAGGCCACTACGCCACCGCGACCTTCACCGTCCGCGTACCAGCCGATGCCCATGACGAGTTCGTGCACAAGTTGGCTGACCTCGGCGAGGTCACCTCCACACAGACCGATGCTGAGGATGTCACCCTCACCAAGGTAGATCTCGAGTCTCGGATCGCCAGCCTGGAGAGCTCCATCAAATCGCTGCGCGGCATGATGGAGGAAGCGAAGTCGACCAGTGAGATGCTCGAGATCGAGCGTGAACTCAGTGATCGGGAAGAAGAACTCGCGAGCCTCAAGTCACAGCTTGAGGTGCTGAACGACGAGATCACCTACTCGACCGTAACCATCACGATGTCCACGGATGCATCTGCTGTCGAAGCACCGGAAGCAGGCTTCATGGCGGGGCTGTCTGAGGGCTGGAATAACCTGCTCGAAACGCTGAGCAAGACCGTGCAGGGCCTCGGCTATGCCCTGCCAGGCATCCTAATCGCGGTCCTATTGGGCCTGGTGATCTGGTTCGCGGGCCTTCGCAAGCTGGTTCGTCGAATCCGCAACTCGGCTACGAGCAACCCAAACCAACAGCCCGCAACGGCAGTGCCTACCCCTACTGGTGGCGCGAACGACCACCGATATGCGTCTGTACCCCAGGCAGCACAACAGCAGCAGAACATGCCGCCGCTACCGTCACCGACCGGGGGTGACACCGAGGGATCGACCAAATAGCATCCCGAATCAGCGATCGGGTCAGCGGATTTACGGCATCGCTTGTGTAGGGTTCGAGACAACCGGCTGTACTGCATAACGCACAGCGATCGACCAACGAATCAACTCTGAGGACTGTTTCCATGGCTGAAGCGAACAACGAACGCCCCGACGTCGAAACCCCGCAATCGGAGCAAAACGCTGTGTCCAGCGAGAGCACCGCGATCGGTCACGAGGAAGCAAGCGATACCGTTTCGCCCGCCGCAGGTGCGGGTGAGAAATCGACCGCTGTTAGCGATGCATCCGACACTGCCGATGGCGCAGCTTCTGCGGAAACCGCCGATGCAGCGAGCAACGACGACCTCGCGGCCCAGGAAGCCGAAGAGCGCCTACTCGTGCTCTTCCAGTCCACGGTGTACGGACCGAACGACGAGAAGATCGGCAAGGTCGGACAGGTGTACCTTGACGACCAAACGCAGGAGCCCAATTGGGTGACCGTAAAGACCGGCCTATTCGGCACCAAGGAATTCTTCGTACCGCTCGATCTCGCCGAACGCTACGAGCGACGCATCAACGTGCCCTATTCGAAGTCGCAGGTCACCGCAGCGCCACACACTGAGATTGACCAGAGCCTCTCCCCCGAGGAAGAAGACACGCTCTACGAGTACTACGAGGTTCCCGAGCGCACGACGGGCGTGAGCGCTAAGGATGCGGCTGAGAGCGTCGATGAGGAAACGGCAGATACGCCGTTGGTGGCTGGCGCCGCGACCGATGACCGCAAAGCCGACGAACCGGTGGACGCTGACGAGCAGGTGACTGCTGACAACGCATCCGATGCTGCCGAATCTGACGTAGTAACCGACTCGCCGGATGAGGCGGCGAGCGAGCTATCGCCGGTTGATCAGGCAATCGCGGATAGTGCAGCGAACGAGAGTACAAACGAGCCCATCGACCATTCGGCATTCGCCCCCGATGACGCGGTGGTGGAAGAACCCGACAGCGAGCTTCCCGAAGACGACAAGCGCTAACCGCTCCGTCTTACGCGTCCCGGGGCTGCCAGATTGTTAGCAGCCCCGGGACGTACCATCGCCAAATGGCAACTATTGATCTCACACAAGACCAGTTCCTGGAAACCGTCACGGCAGAAGGCATTTATTTCGTCGACTTCTGGGCCTCTTGGTGTGGCCCGTGCCGTCAGTTCGCGCCCGTGTATGAGGCTGCTAGCGAGAAGCATCCAGACGTAACGTTCACGAAGGTCAACACTGAAGAGAACCAGCAGCTTGCCTCGAGCCTCGGCATTCGCTCGATCCCGACACTCATGGTGTTCCGCGACGGAATCATGATCCTGGAACAGGCCGGTGCACTGCCTGCGGCCACCCTCGAACAGGTCATTGAAGCCGTCCGCAACGTCGATATGGACGATGTTCGCAAGAAGGTCGAGCAGAACGCAGCGAACGCGGATGACCAGGGGCCGCGTGCTGACGGTGCGGTCGTCTAGCGCGCATTACCGTCCGGCGTCATCCGCTCAGCCAACAGCGTGGCCAGGTGCACACCTTCCCGGCCCATCAGCTGATCGGCCTGCGTTCGACACGAGAATCCATCGGCGAGGAACACCGCATCCGCACTAGCTTCGCGCAGTGCTGGCAGCAATGAGTTCTCGGCCACCGCGACCGACACCTCATAGTGTCCCTTCTCCAAACCGAAGTTACCGGCCAAACCGCAGCATCCTGCCAATTGGGTGAGGTCGGCGCCGAGGGATGTGAGCAACTGCCGGTCCGCGTTGAAGCCAATCACGGAGTGCTGGTGGCAGTGCGGCTGCACGACCAGTTCCGTGCCGGCAAGGCTCGGTAGTACCCCTTCATTGGTCACGGTCACCGGTGCCTTGCCGGTGAGTACTTCGGCGAGTGTGAAGGTGTTCTCGGCGATACTGCGTGCCCGCGGGTCTTCGGGGAATAGCTCCAGCAGGTCGCTGCGCAGCACCGCAGTACAGCTGGGCTCCACACCGACGATCGGCACGCCCTCGGCAACCAGCGGGGCAAACTCATCCATGAGTTTGGCAAGCCGTGCACGGGCACCATCAAGCTGACCCGTCGAAATCCACGTGAGCCCGCAGCACACTGACCACTCGGGGGTCACTACCTCCAGCCCCACTGCGTCGAGTACACGCACGACATCGTGACCGATTCCGGGCGCGAAACCGTTCGAGAATGAATCCGCCCAAACCAGTACGCGCGCACGATCGCTGCGCGGTGCATCCACACCAACTGCTTCGCCGGCGCGAAGTTTGCGCTTACGATCCTGCTGGAACGTGCGGCGGGCAATCGGTGGAATCGTGCGCCTGCTGTCCACGCCTGCAAGCGAGAGCATGAGCTTGCGCAGCGGTCGGATCGCGAACATGCCGTTTACCAGCGGGGCAAGCGGCGACATGATCTTCTCCCACCGCGGTAGCTGGCCGAGGACGTAGTGGTTGATCGGTCGCAGCTTTCCTCGATACTTGCGGTAGAGGGTCTCGGACTTGTAGGCGGCCACGTCCACGCCGGCCGGGCAATCATTTGCACAGGCCTTGCAGCTCAGGCAGAAGTCGAGTGACTCTTCCACTTCCTTCGACTTGAACCCGTCGGCTACGAGGCGACCGTTCGTCATCTCCTGCAGGACTCGAGCGCGGCCACGCGTCGAATGGGTTTCGTCCTTTGTTGCGAGGTAGCTCGGGCACATGAACCCGCCGGCGGCACGGTTATCGGCACGGCACTTACCCATACCAACGCACCGGTGCACGGCGCGGGTGAAATCGCCGCCATCATCATGCCACGAGAAACCGCCACGGATGCGCGGGGTCGGTAATGCCTGCGGGCGTCGCAGGTCCGCGTCCAGCGGTGCCGGGTTCACCAACACTTCCGGGTTCAGCAGATTGTTTGGGTCAAAGAGCGATTTGAGCTCCCCGAATGCAGCGATTGCTTCATCCGAGTACATCAGCGGTAGTAGCTCGCTGCGCGCTCGACCATCACCGTGTTCACCCGAGATCGAGCCGCCGAACTCACCAACAAGCCTGCCCGCATCCAGCATGAAACGACGCAGCGCAGCCCCGTCGCGTTCGAGCGGGATCGCTAGGCGCACGTGGATACAGCCATCACCGAAGTGACCGTAGGGCATACCGGAGATGCCGTGGGCTTCGGTGAGCGCATCGAACTTGCGCAGGTACTCCCCCAGGTGTTCTGGGGGAACTGCCGCATCCTCGAATCCGGGCCATGCCTGTTCGCCTTCCTGAGTGCGGCTAGCAAGCCCAACACCGTCTTCGCGTACGCGCCAGATCGGCCGGGCTTCGCTCGGATCGGCCACGATATTTGCTGCGGTGGCGGCGGATGCGGCAACCAGGGCGTGCGCGCGGTCGAGTGCGTCCTGTTCGCTCTCGCCGGGCATCTCAATGAGCAACCAGCCGCCACCTTCCGGGAGCGCTGCCACGGCCCCGGCACCGTGGCTGCGACGCACGGCCTCGACCAGTCGCGCATCCAGCCCCTCAATCGCGCCGGGCTTGTGCTCAAGAAGTGCGGGGATATCGTCTGCCGCGGCAAACATCGATTCGTACCCGAGCGCAATAGTCACCGGGGCATTGGGCACGTCAACGAGGTTCACGGTGGCGCCGAGGACCACACCAAGGGTTCCTTCGGATCCGACCAGCAGCTGTGCGAGGTTATGCCCGCGCTCTGGTAGGAGTGCCTCGAGCGCATAGCCGGAGACCTGCCGACCAAACCGGCCGAATTCGGTACGGATCGTGGCCAGATGCCGCAGCGTGAACTCATCTAGACCGGGAACAACGCTGAGGTCATCGCTTGCGGTGAAGCGACGCCCCATGCCGTCGATGACATCCAGCTCGACGATATTGTCCGCGGTGCGACCGAACGCGAGTGAGTGGGAGCCGCAGGCGTTGTTGCCGATCATGCCGCCGACCGTGCAGCGTGTCCAGGTGGACGGGTCTGGTCCAAATCGTAATCCGTGCGGTTTCGCCGCCTTTTGCAGCTGGGCGACGATCACGCCCGGATCGATTCGTGCGGTCTTGTTGACCGGGTCGATTTCGTGGATGCGGTTCAGGTAGAGAGAAGTGTCGACCACGATTCCGCGGCCGATCGCATTACCGGCGATCGAGGTTCCGGCGCCACGCATATGCAACGGGGTTGCAGTAGCCCGAGAGACATCGGTGATTGCGATCAGATCTTCAGTCGTTTTGGGGAACGCGACGACCTCGGGAGTGATGCGATAGTTGCCGGCGTCGCTGGAATATTCGGCGCGCCGAAGCGTTGAAGCGTCCACCTCACCCGTGATGCGTTCGCGGATCATTGCCGCCAGATCGCGCTGATCGCTGCTAAGTGTGGCCTGTGCGTTCGCGTCACTCCGAGTCATCGAGAATGCCGTCACCTTCCTGATCCAAGCGGCAAGGTCGTGGCCGGGCATCCCCGAGGACCGTGACCGTGCCGAGTCAATGCTTCGATGGTAGTTCAGCAAGCGACACTTGCGGGCGCCAGCGGGAGGCCCCGACCAGGTCGACGACCTCGAGGGTGACCGCATCCGCATCGGCCGGTAGCGGGAGTGTGGTTTGCAGCTGTCCGCTGGCATTCCGCCACGACGAGGCCACTGCTTCTCCCCCGACCCAACACACCCACCCGGCAACTGCTGCGAGCGGATCACCGGCAATGTGCGCAATCGCATCCACACGCTGTCCGCGCGCGGGTCGAAGGTTGGCCAGTGCGCTTGCCTGCATGGGTGCGGCCGTCAGGCTAATTTCGGGCGGGATGCGGCCGGTTACGGCGCACTGTATCGGCGGGTCGCTCTCGGGCGTGCTCGCATCTTCGGTAGCTGCGAGACGGTATGTCGCGCCGATCGCATCCAGGCGATGCCGCTGCACGGCAATGGCCCGTGGGCTGGCGTCGCAACTCACCCAGTTACGTCCGAGTCGCGTCGCGGCGATCGCAGTTGTGCCCGAGCCAGCGAACGGGTCGACGACGGTGTCTTCGGGTTTCGTGAACCAGCGCAACAGCACCTCGAGCAGCCCAATCGGTTTCTGGGTGGCGTACCCGGTACGTTCAGCGGAGATGTTCAGCACCGGCCGAACGCTGATCGTACTCAGTGTGCCGTCCTCGTTCACGAGTTGCAGTTCGCCTTCGAGTACGTCGCGCAGGATGGTGTCTACATAGTGACGTCCGGCTGCATCGCGTTTGCTGCCCATAAACGGTTTTTCGAGATACTGCCGTTCTCGCTGTCCGTGAATGCGGAACCGGTCGCTGCGGCGATACACGTGCAGATCGTCGTGTTTTCGAGGAACCGCGGTGGTTCTCGAGGCCCCGCCGGAGCGATAACTCCATACGAGGTTGTTCACGAAATGTTCGGCGCCGAACACCTCATCCAGCAGCACCCGAACCCAGTGGGCGGCATGCCAATCGACATGCGTGCAGATTGCACCGTCTTCACGCAGCGCCATCCGCGCGAGCATCAGCCGTGGCGCGAGCATTGCGAGATAGTCACCTATGCCGTTCGCCCACCGATCGCTGTAGGCGAGGTGCTCCAATGCCAACTTGCTGCCATCGGCGAGGGTGGTTTGGATGCGGCTGCGATAGTCCGCTGCGGATGCGTACGGCGGATCAAGGTAGATCAGAGCGGCACCGCGTGCGGAGTCGGCTTCGACCGCAACCGCGAGATCAGCAAGCATTGCGAGGTTGTCGCCGTGCACGAGTAGGTTCTCGTCGCCTGCCGGGTTGCTCCCCCGCTGCTGCGCGCGCATACGCGCCTGCCCCAGTGCCGCATCCGCCTGCTGCTTTGCCTGCTGCAATAGCAGCGGCAGCGCTTGTAGTGGTGAGTCGGTAGACATTCGGTGCTTTCTGGGCGTACTTGGGGGTGCTCAGGCGTGCAGAACTTGACGTTTGGTTACCTGGCTCACTGTAGCCGCTGGCAGAATAGACAAACCAGATCAGCTACCACGAGGTCAACTATGCAGTATGTGTCCACGCGCGGTGGAATGGCACCCGCATCGTTCAGCGACATCCTTCTCGAAGGTCTCGCACCCGACGGTGGCCTGGTGGTGCCCCAGGAAATCCCGCAGATTGGACCGGCGCAATTGGAAGCATGGCGTGAGCTCGGGTATGCCGAGCTAGCCGCCGCAGTGATCGGCCTGTTCTGGGACGATATCGATCCGGATGAGCTGCGCGATCTGTGTGCACGCGCCTATGGCGACCAGTTCGCAGCTGAGGTGCCGCTGACCCCGATTGATGAGCGCACGGCGCTGGTCGGGCTTTCCGAGGGGCCCACGCTGGCGTTCAAGGATATGGCGATGCAGTTCCTCGGCGAGGCGATTCCGTATGTGCTTGCCAAGCGCGGGCGAACGCTGAATATCCTCGGGGCGACCTCTGGTGACACCGGTTCGGCCGCCGAGTACGCGTTTCGTTCGAAGCCCGGGATCGCAGTGTTCATGCTTTCCCCGCAGGGTCGGATGAGCGAGTTCCAGCGTGCGCAGATGTATTCGCTCCCGGATGAGAACATTCACAACATTGCGGTTGACGGTGTGTTTGATGACTGCCAGCAGCTGGTGAAAGAGCTCAATGGTGACCTCGACTTCAAGGCGGCGAATTCCCTCGGGACCGTGAACTCTATTAACCTCGGCCGCGTTATCGCTCAGTCGGTGTATTACGTATGGACGTGGCTTCGAGCGACGGATGCGGTTGCTGAGTCGGATCGTGGCCGCGTGAAGGTGTCGTTCTCGGTTCCGTCCGGTAATTTCGGCAATATTTTCTCGGGTTTGCTCGCGAAACAGATGGGGCTGCCGGTGTTCCTGCTGGTACTCGCAACGAACGAGAACAATGTGCTCGATGAGTTCTTCCGCACGGGCGTGTATACACCGCGTTCTCGCGAGAACACGCTCGCGACCTCATCCCCATCCATGGATATTTCAAAGGCGTCAAACCTTGAGCGCTTTGTTTATCTTTTGCTCGGCAGCGACCCCGAGGCGCTGCGGCGCGCGTGGGCTGAGCTGGATGCGACGGGGTCGCTTGATTTGAGTGAGTTCCGCAAGCGCTTCACCAGCGAGTTTGGTTTCGTTAGCGGCAGGTCTACGCACGAGGACCGTCTTGCCTCCATTCGCGCCACCTACGAGAAATCGGGGATCGTTATTGACCCGCATACTGCCGATGGTGTGACCGTTGCCCGCGGCTGGCAGGAGCCGGGCGTTCCGATGCTGGTGTTGGAGACGGCAAAGCCGCAGAAGTTTGCCGAAACGGTTCGTGAGGCGCTCGGCTTCGAGGCGGAGGTTTCCGCCGAATTGGCCGATTTGCTGGCGCGCCCGCAGCGCACCGTGGATATGGCTGCGGATGCGGGTGAACTGCGTGCCTATATCGAACAGCACGCCGTGCGCGCGTAACGCAGCCTGAAACACAAAAGGGGTGGGATCCGTTCGGGTCCCACCCCTTAGTTCGTTCGCGCCGAGCGACTACTTGATCTTCGGTGCCTTCATGAATGCGAGGATTGCGCAGGTAAGCATTGCCGCAGCACCGATGACGGCGAGGATGAGACCCCAGCCTGGACCAACGCCGGTTGTGGTCAGGGCCCGAAGGAATGCGATGAGGACCGTCAGTGCTGCAAGTCCTGCGGAGCAGATTGCTGCGAACGGGAAGTACCCGCGAGCTTTCGGTTCCATCCGCACGAACATGGGAATCGCGAGCGCGGCCGCGTAGATCAGCGAGAGCAACAGGGTGAATACACCATCGCCCTGCAGCCCCGAAACGTTGACGGAGAAGCTGTAACCAAATCCGGCGCTCGTAGCCGTCGCCCAAGTGCCAAACGAGCCGATCAGGAGCAGCAGGGCACCGCCCAGGCCTCCGAGCGTGAGCTGCTGCAGCAGGTTCATATTCGAGATCTGCTGCTGCAGGTTGCCCGGGGTAAAGGCGGTTTCGCGCAGCAGGCCTGCAAAGCCGCTATTGCCGTTGTTACTGCCTTGGCCGTACTGGTTCTGGTTGTTCCCGCCCTGACCCTGCTGGTTCTGGTTGTACCCGCCGGCGGGGTTTGCGGACTGGCCGTTCCACTGCTGGCCCTGCCCCTCGGCCGGCTGTGCCTGTGGCTGACCGGGCGCGGGTTGACCGTTCGAGTTTGGAGAGTCCCACTGCGGGTAGGTGTTGTGTTCACCAGCTGACGGGGCCTGGTTTAGCTGGCCTGCCGGCGGCTGAGCCGGGTTCACAGGCTGTTGACCCTGAGCGCCATCGTTGGGTAGCTGGTTATTTGCCGGGTTGGTGTTCTCCATGTTCAACACATCTCTCTCCGTTGGGAAGCTAGCCGTCAATTCACTATAAGTGCTGAAGGTGACGCACGACGGCAACGCCCTGGAAATACGGCCGCAGAATGACTGGAGCAACGACCTGCTGCCGACACGCCGAGCCTCCGCGAGCGGGGCCCACACGGGGTCCTCATCCCCCCGAAGCGCAAATGCCGCGATCGAATGTGGTGGAGCCGATCAACCCACGCCTCTTGCTTCCTCGTCACTGGTGGCGAGGAAAGGACTTTGGGCGCGTTTCGCATGAGAACCGACCTCTTGGCATCACTGATGCAGCTTGCTTACATCTCTGATGTTATGCTGCCGATATGAGGACGACCATACGACTCGACCCAGAGGTTGCGGCGGCAGCGGAACACCTACGCAGAGAGCGCCACATCGGCCTGGGTGAAGCCGTCAACGAACTCGCCCGCGCGGGCTTGAACCATAAGCAAGCACCTGCGCGGTTCCGGCAGCGGACGGCAAGTGTCGGGTTGAAGGTCGACGTTTCCGACATCGCCGACACCCTGGAGTTGCTCGATCAGTACGACGCTAAGGATGCCCAGTGATTGTCGACGCGAACGTTCTGCTTTACGCCGTCGATGACCGGGCACATTTTCACGCCGCTGCCCGGACCTGGCTGGACGAGGCAATGAACGGCGTCGAGCGCGTCGGACTGCCGTGGGTATCGTTGATGGCCTTTCAACGCATCATCACCCACCCCCGCGTGTCCGAGAACCCTCTCGCCCCGGCGGACGCGTGGAGCTACATCACCGACTGGCTTGACGCCGACCAGGCCTGGGTGCCTGTTCCTGGGAGCCGCCACCGTGACATCCTCGGACAACTCCTCACCGACGGTAACCTACAAGGGAACCTCGTCACGGACGCCCACCTCGCGGCTCTTGCCATCGAACACGGCACCAGCATCTGCTCCTTTGACACCGACTTCGCCCGCTTCCCCGGACTTCACTGGGTCAACCCCGTCCGCGGCTGATAACTCACGACCCAGCCACGCAGCGCCACGCGTGGGGCAATAGCCGTTGTGGACCTAGCGGAAGGCTTGTCGAAACTTGCCCCGCGCTGGCGCGGATGGTCGCGAGCCACAGGGCAATTCGGAGGCGTGCGTGTCCACACTTATAGAGACGTAGCTTCCTTTAGCTGTCTCGACCGGACGAGGCTGGGGACTGCTGCACGGATAGGTGACACCGACAGGTCCTAACCAGATGGTTGGGCTGGAAGGATGTCCCCGTGGCGAAGCCGTACCCCAAGGAGTTCCACGACGATGTGGTTCGCGTCGCCAGGAACCGTGAGCCCGGTGTTGAGCTCTCCCAGATCGCCAAGGACTTCGGGATCCACGTCACGACGCTGTACTCGTGGATGAAGAAGGCCGACATCGAAGACGGTGAACGCCCCGGGACCACCGCCGTGCAGTCGGCTGAGCTGCGGGAAGCGAAGAAGCGGATCAAGACCCTTGAACAAGAAGTCGAGGTCCTGCGGCGGTCCACGGCCTACTTCTCCCAAGCTCATCTGCCGGGAAAATGAGCTACCCGCTCGTCCGCGACCTTGCCGCCGATGGGATCCCCGTGACGGTGACGTGCCGGGTGCTCAAGATCGCCCGTCAGCCCTACTGCCGCTGGCTCGAGAACCCGATCACGACCGCCGAACTCGACGAGGCCTACCGCGCCAACGCCCTGTTCGACGCCCACCGAGACGACCCCGAGTTCGGCTACCGGTTCCTCGTTGACAAGGCCCGCGACGCCGGCGAGCTGATGACGCCACGCACCGCGTGGAAGATCTGCTCCAGCAACGGCTGGTGGTCAGTGTTCGGGAAGCGCAAGAGCGGATTCAAGAAGCCCGGACCACCGGTCCACGACGACCTCTGCGCCGTCACCGATGAGAAGGGCCGCACCCGGCACGAATTCAGCGCCGACGGGCCGACCCGGCTCTGGATCGGGGACATCACGGAGCACTGGCCAAGTGAAGGAAAGCTCTACGTGTGCGCGTTCAAGGACGTCTACTCCAACCGGATCGTCGGGTACTCCATCGACTCGCGGATGAAGTCACATCTGGCTGCCACGGCCCTGAACAGCGCCGTCGCCCGACGAGGTGACGTCGCCGGATGCGTAGTTCACACCGATCGAGGATCTCAATTCAGGAGCCGGAAATTCGTGCACGCCCTGAACCGTCACGACATGGTCGGATCCATGGGCAGAGTCGGCGCCTGCGGCGATAACGCCGCCATGGAATCGTTCTTCGCACTGCTAACAGAAGAGCGTCCTCGACCGCCGCTCATGGGCTACCCGTGAAGACCTGCAGATCGCGATCGTGACCTGGATCGAGCGGACCTACCACCGACGTCGTCGTCAAAACCGTCTCGGCCGGTTGACCCCGATCGAGTTCGAGACAATCATGACCACGCCAGCTATTCAGGCTGCGTGACTAACCACTGTCACCTGTTCGTGCAGCAGTCCCGATAGCCAAACAGTCAAGGCACTACCTTGGAGCGGGGACCAGCATGATCCCGAAGTACAGCCCGTGCCCCTAGCTTCTCCGGAATTCTCACCCCATAGAAAGCGCAGCCTCAATGGGGGTAGAGAATCGGATCTGAAGTTGGAGCGATAATCGCTGGAGGCAGTGCCTCATGGTTCAGACGATCACGCACATCTTTCCGTAACCATCTTGAGGAAAGCTCTGATGGCGGGGCTGGGATTGAACTCGTTCCAGGCCAGGTATTCGACCCTCCGTGGGCCATCGACAAGTTGGACTGCGACCACTCCTGGGTCGTCTGGGACGACGTGCACGGAAAGCAGGCCGACGGCAAGCTCGTTGCGGATAAGACCGATGATCAGGTCGGTGGTCATGGCTTCAAAGGCGACATCACGTTGCAAGCCCGCAGCCTCGAAGGCGAGGTCGCCTTGGGCGCGCCCTGCAGACCCGCTGGGGAAATCGACGAAGGTCTCATCGGCAAGCTCTTCGAGCTTGAGACGCTTGCGGCGCGCCAGGTGGTGGTTCGTTGGTAGCGCCGCCACGAGCATCTCGTGAGAGAGTTCGCGGAAGGCGATCCCTTGGGGTGGGGTGCACTCGGCGAGCCCCAAGAAGGCGACGTCGAGTTGCCCTGCACGAATGTCGTTGACGAATTGCTCGCTGCCACCGCCACGAAGACGCACCCGCACAGCGGGATGTATGGCATGAAACTCCGCGAGCACGGCTGGAATGTCGATCGCGGTGACGGTCGGGATCACGCCGATGGTGAGGGTGCCGCGCACCTCACCCTCGGCCGCAGCGGCATTCACCATGGCACGTTCGGTGGCCTGCAGTGCTTCCCGGGCACCGGCCACGAAGGCCTCCCCCGCAGCGGTGAGCTCGACACGACGCGATGTGCGCGCGAACAGCTGCACGCCAAGCTCCCGTTCCAGTGCCTTGATCTGATGACTTAGCGCTGACTGCACCACAAAGCACCGTTCAGCTGCCTTGGTGAAACTGCGCTCCTCTGCGACGGCGACCGTGTACCGCATCTGTTGCAACTCCACACATCCATGATGCCCACGCATGGCTGCCATGACAAGCATGTGTTGGACTCATCCCCGATCAGCCGACAGGCTTGATGTCATGGCAGCAAGCGAACAGATCCTCAAGGGGAGGCAGGCCGGGTGGGTTGTCCTGACCGCGGTGGCGCCGATGGTGTGGGGAACGACCTATATAGTCACCACACACCTCCTGCCGGACGGACACCCCGTCTTTGCTGCGTTCATGCGCACCCTGCCGCCCGGGCTCATCGCACTAGTGCTGTCGCGCCAGCTCCCGCGTGGGCACTGGTGGTGGAAGAGCCTCGCACTCGGGGGCTTGAACATGGCAGCGTTCTTCCCCCTGCTGTTCGTCGCCGCCCAACGATTACCTGGAGGAGTTGCCGCGACACTGAGCGCTGTCCAGCCCATCGTGATCGCCTTCCTCGCGGTCCTCATCCTGCACGAGCGACTCTCAGGATGGCGCCTGTGGTGGGGCATCACCGGCATGGCTGGCGTGGGCATGGTCGTGCTCGGCCCAGAGGCAGCACTCGATCCGATCGGCGTCCTTGCCGGACTAGCAGGTGCCGCATCCATGGGGACCGGTGTCGTCCTCACCAAGAAATGGGGACGCCCCCACGATCTCAGCGCCATCGGCATGGCTGGTTGGCAACTCACCGCGGCAGGCCTCCTACTCGCGATCCCCGCGCTCGCCTTCGACGGTATCCCCCAAGACATCGATGCAAGCGCATGGGCCGGCTACGCCTGGCTCGGTCTGATCGGCGCCCTGCTCACCTACACCATCTGGTTCGCCGGCATCGGCCACCTCTCCGTCACACCCACCGCGCTGCTCGGACTGCTGTCCCCGCTGACTGCTGCACTTCTCGGCGCACTCATCGCAGGCGAATCTCTCACCCTCCTCCAACTGGCCGGATTCGCCACAGCGTTGACAGCACTCGTTGCCGGACAGCTCCCCAAACCCACCCAGCGAAAGGAAACCACTTGAGAATCACAGTCTTCGGCGCCACCGGCATGGCTGGTAGCGAGATCGTCAAGGAAGGACTTCGCCGCGGTCACCACATCACGGCAGGCGCACGAACACGACGAGACACCATGCATCACGAACGACTCACTCCGGTGCAGATCGATGTCGCGGACACTTCAAAGGTCGAGCGCCTCTTGACGACGGCGGACTCAGCAGTGCTAACCGTGCGTATGCCGCCGGGCCGAGAGCAGGAAATCGTGGATCTCACCGAATCTGCCCTGAACGCGGCCAAGACGACGGGTACCCCCATGTTCGTCATAGGTGGTTCGGCCCCGCTCCGCTCCCCCAACAACCCCTCGCAACGCGCAATCGACGATCGTGCATTCGTTCCGCAAGAGTGGGTACCCATTGCCAGCGCTAGCTTGGAACAATTCGAAGCATGCCGCGAACACTCGAATCAGAACTGGACCTATATCAGCCCTCCAGCTCTCTTCGAACGGGGAAACCGAACCGGCACTTATCGACGCGGCAATGACATTCTTCTCGTAAATCCCGATGGTACTTCCATGATCAGTGCCGCGGATTTCGCTATCGCCGTACTCGATGAAATCGAGCACCCCTCTGGCGAACAACACTTTACGGTCGTCTCCAGCCCGATGTAATCTGCACTGATACGCCTAAATTCAAAAGCTGGGCTTGCCCGCAAGTTGTTGACGGTTGATCAAGCTGCTTGGGCTTGATCAGTGTGTTCTTCGGTTTTGGTCTGGCGGTGCTTGATGGTGTTCTCGAACGCGACCGGGCTGGTGTAGTCGAAGCTGGAGTGCAGCCGGCGACGGTTGTAGACGATCTCGATCCAGCGAGCGATCTCGCGGCGGGCTTCGGCCCGGGTTGACCAGGAACGCCGGTCGTAGAACTCGGTTTTCAGCGTGACCCAGAACGACTCGGCCATCGCGTTGTCCCAGCACACCCCGGTCCGTCCCATCGACTGCAGGATCACCAGTTCTTCGCAGGTCTCGAACAGCGTCTGCGAGGTGTATTGGGTGCCGCGATCAGCGTGGGACACGAGACCGTCGGGGACGGTGCCGCGCAGGGTGTGGGCCATGCGCAGCGCCCGGTCCACGAGACCGGCGTCCTGGCACTCGTCCATGGCCCACCCCAGCACGCGCCGGGAGTGACCGTCACAGACCGCCGCGAGGTAGAGCCATCCCTCGCCTGTGCGCAGGTAGGTGATGTTGCTGGTCCAGACCGCATTGAGACACCCCTGATCCCACTGCCGCTGGGCATGATCTGCGAAACCCGTCGCTGCGGGGTCTTGGATCGTGGTCACCGGGGTGAACATGCTCGGACTGATGCCCTCCAGGCCGTGCCTGCGCATCGATGCCGCGACCGTCTTGCGGTCGACTACCACGCCCTTGGCGGCGAGCTCGCGGGTGATCCTCGGGGCCCGTAGACATCATCGGAGGCATGGAAGGCCTCGCGCACCGCCTGATCGACCACCTCCCGCCGCCGAGCCCGCGGGCCCGGACCGGACTCCCGGTGCTTGCACCAGGCGTAATAACCCTGACGGGTCACGCCCAGCAACCTGGCCATCCGTGTGATCTCGAAGTTCGCCTACTGCGCATCCATCAACTCGAACCGTTCCGACGAGGTGGCTTCGACGCGAAGAAGGCGGCTGCTTTTCCCAAGAACTCGTTGTCCTGCTCCAGCTCGTGGACCCGCCGCCGCAGCTGCTTTAGCTCCTCGCGTTCCTCGGCCGCCAACGGCACTTTCGGTCCCGGTGGTGGATCGCGGCGCTCGCGCTCTTGCTGGACCCAGCGACCCAGCAACTGCGCGCCCACGCCGATCTCCTCGACCACATGCGCGATCGGACGATCGGTATCCATCCAGCACCAGAGCCGCAGCCTCCCGACGATACCCCGGCGTATACCTCTTCCGCTTTGCCATGACGACAACCCTCCCGCAGGCCACCACGACCCGCCATCTCAGGTGGCAACATCACGAGGGTAAGCCCACGCCAGCATCAACGCCCCGGCCAAAGTCACCGCAGAAACAAAACTGCCCCGCCATCAGGCGGGGCAAGTTTCGATTTTCTCATCTTACGTGGACCTAGCGGAAGGCTTGTCGAAACTTGCCCCGCCGGTGATTCAGATGGTGCGAGCGCACCGGTCGATCCGCGCGAGACCGCACACGTCACACCATCGGAGGCGCCAACTGCAGCAGGCACCGGGAGCATCCGAAGACGTCCTTCAACGAGCGGAGGCCGCTTACGCTGTCGGCGGGTCCTTGAAAGCCGTGGCCCGACAGGTGGGTCTTGGACATGAGCGGCTCTCTCGTCTCCTTCGGGAACGCGGTGTCGTCCTCCGTAACCACTCACCGTCCAGCTGCGAGATTCAGCTGATGCGGTCTATGTATGAACAAGGGGCTTCACTGGAGCGTGTGGGCGACAGGTTCGGTTACACGGCGGGGACGGTCCGCACGCACTTGATCGCCGCCGGTGTCATGAGGCGCGACACGCACAGTCGCGGAGCACTCCCGAAAGCACATCAAGCCCATCGCTAATGAGCTACATGCGCCGAGACATCCGAGACACGGTAGACAACCTCACGTCCAGGCGGAACGTGCAGCTCTCGTCGCTGGGCGGAAGCATCCGCTCGCCTACGCTCCCCGCCCTGGCCGAGAGGGAGGGAACGCAGCCCACGACTGACGACCGCGGCGAGGACTACGGCTGAGACCGTCGCACACCGACGACCTGCTGGCGACGCATCGACCATGCCGTCCTAGCTCGTGCCTTCCGGGAGCGCTGTCAGGAGCCTCAACCCATTTGCCGATCATGCATGCTCAGGAGCAGCTCCGCGACGTACGTCGCCTCGCGGATCACGTAGCGGCCGGTCCCCTTGCTGATGCCCGTGGACAGCGTCCTCCCGTGGCCGGTGCCCTGGAGGTTGCGCAGCTCGTTGATCGTCGAAGCCGTTGTCTTGGCCGACTGATAGATGGCGCGGAGCTACTTGCCGCCAGGCTGCGAGGCGCCGACGAACTGGGGCTGGAGTCCGAGCCGCTCCATCGCCAGATGCAGCAGCGGCTCGAAGTCGAATTTCCCTGTCGGGAGCATCATCTGCTCCTCCAGCACGAACTCGCAGATCGACTCCAGGAACTCCTTGGCGCCACCAACGAGCGCACCGGGGTCCTCAACGTTGCGGCGCAGCCGTGCAAGCTGCGCGTCGAGAGCCTGCCTTCCGACGGTCTCCAGGGCGAGCGCGTGCTCCTGAAGACACCCCTCGTCGTCGAGCACCGCGCCCTGGGCGGCGAGCGCCCGGCGCAGCGTGTCCACGTGCTCCTTCGTCTGCAGGTCCGCGCTGTCGAACGTTCCGTCCACGCGCAGGGCCGTCAGCAGCTGGTCGAGCGCCTTCGCGGCCAGATCCCCCGGACGGCGCCGGGCTGCCCGACAGAGCACCAGAACACGCTGCTGCTTGTTCGGGGTGCCGGTGGCGATGTCGTAGGGTCCTCATCCGCCAGGCCGAAAAGCGCACTGGTCTCAAGGTCTCACTGACGGTTCCGCTCGACTTTCTCCGACCAGTAGCTAGCGTTGGACTTGGGCGTCTTGTAGCGGGTCTCGCAGCCATGCCAGAAGCACCCGTCGATGAACACGGCCCTGGGCGCCAAAGAACTCCATGTCCGCCGTGCGCCGGATGCGGCTCTCTGGCCGCGAATTTACCCGGTAGCGCATGCCGCGCGAGTGAGCGATGCGACGCACAGCGCACTCGGTGCTGGTGTCTCGGCTGCGGTTCGCCTGCATTGCTTTGCGAGCCGCGGGGCTCGATGCCCACGACCCAACGCCCATGCTCGAACCTTACGCCGGGGCTCAGCCGGCGACTCAGGCATCCATGGGCTGTCTGTGTGCCTTGGCTCGGGCCCTGTCGAGATGCTCGCGAGCCCTCACCAACCTCGCATCAGCGGCCGGGAGCAGCGGTACATCCGGAGCTTCATTTATGAAGGCGCGGATGGCCTGCCCATGCATCTCAGTGAATCGCGGCGGCACGGCCTCGCCAATCATCTCGCGCAGGTTCGTGTGCCCCCACCGCTTCAGAGCATCCCCCCATTTGAAGTCGGTGGGGAGAGTCTGGATGTGGGCACATTCGTAGGGGCTCAGAACCCGGTTCTCCCAAGGGTGGATCGTCTTGTCGCTTCCGACACGGCCGCTTGCGGTGGTGACCGTGGATGCAGGAGCATCGACTTTCATCCGCGTGTAGCTACTGGTGCGGAAACCCTTGACGAGCCGCCAGGAATCATTGTCTTTGACGACCGGCCGTAGCAACGGTGCATTGCATGCCGAGCAAAGCGCCGCGTCGGGGTCTTGTGTCGTTGCGGAACAAGAGGAGCACTGCCGGTTGGCCCATGCCCCCTTCCCCGAGTTTGGTGGAATCGCCGCGACCATCCGGTACTGGCGATCGTCCCAGACCGGAACGAAGTGCATGGGGTTGGCCGGGTCAGCGGCCTTCTGAGCGTCGGACGCGTCGAGGGCCGCGGCCGAAAGCTCTTTAAGAGACTCGGCGATCGTCACCTGCTTCCCGCCCCAATCACTCGCGTGCGTGGGAACGGGAAACGGCGAGAACCCTTCGTGCCGAGCGAGGCGCTTCTCATCCTTGCGGATCAGGGTGAGGAAGGATCGCTTGCGCGTCTGCGGCACGCCCCAATCCGCGAGGTCGGCGATCATTGAGAAGACATCGTAGTCGTCGGACAGAGCCTCGATGAGAATCAGCGCCGCACTGATCGGGCCGCCGCTTGCGGGGTGGGGAACTACGCGCGTGAGAAAGGCTGGCACGTTCTCCACGACGATCGCCCGCGGCTTGAGCTCTCGGGCGACTGCCTCGATCACGGTGACTAGGAGATTACGCGGATCACGGCCACCCGCCGTGTGGTCGTCATGACTGCCGAGGCCACCACGGGCGCTGCTCATCCCCTGACAAGGTGGGCAGGCAGCGAGAAGGTCTGGCGGCTTCACCCCCTCGGACGCTCTCCACTTGTCGATCACGGTCGTCCAGGTCTTCCGCAGGTCTCCAGGTACGCCGACTGCCGTCGGGTGGTTGGCGAGTGCCACCGAGAGTCGATTGGGGTTGAGTTCAGCCATGACGTTGAACTCAAAGCCGGCCTCCTTGTAACCGACATCACCCGCCCCACAGTTAGAGAACAGGCTCAGAGCTTTCACGATCCGCTCCCTTGGATCGCTTTGGCGGCGACGGTGGCGGCGTCTCGCGCCTGCAGGAATGCCTCATTGGTTCGGCGAGCGCGATTGCGGAAGTCATCCCACGAGAGCTGGAATACCTCATTGGCATCGACGACCGTTTTGTACGTCTGTTGCCTCATCGGATCCTTGATCGCAACGGAGTCCACGACGAGGTCGATCCGCCACTTCCGGGGAAACTCCGCAGCCATGTCCGGGTTGCTCTCGAAGAACTTGCGAAGTGCGTCTACGTACCTGAAGAGCCGGGTGAAGTCCTCGTCGTCCAAGGCGTGGCCGGATGCCTTGATTTCGACGAAGTGGAGCATGCCACCAACTGCGACGAGTGTGAAGTCGGGTCGCTTCTTCTCGTACTCGATCACGAGCGTGGCCTCGATGCCGTGTACGCGCTTGAGGTAGTTTTCGAACGAGGTCTTGAAGGTCTTTAGGCTCTGGTTCGCGGTGATAACCGTCCAGTCCGGTTGGATAAGCCAGGGCGCCTCGGTGATAATTCGCTGCAGCGCGGCCTCGTCGCGGGCGGTGTCGAAAATGATGTTGTCGAGTTGGTCGAGTACGCGCACTCGCTCGCTGGCGATCTGAGCGTAGGAGGCTGCCTCGGCAACGCGGGTCTTGCCGAACAGGTCTACAAGCTCTTCGAGCGTCGGTTCTTGTCCGCCGGTGCGAGTACGCTCGAAGTCCTGGAAGGCGGTGACGAGCGCCTGGTGGGGCGCGACTGAGAGGATGACCTGCGCGAGTCCTTCTACATATTCGGTGTCGGTGAGCTCGTCCTCGGCTGCGAACCCGCCGATGCTGTCGCCAATGCTTAGCGCGACCTTAATGACGGACTCGTCAGAGAAGCGCTCGCGCGCACGACGTTCGAGCTCTGCAACCTCGCGGAAGCGCTTCTTGACCTTCTCGCGTCTCGGCTGGCGGCCCAGACGGCCGATCTCGCGGACGATGTCGGCGCCCCATGTCCGCAATGCAGAGCCCTTGTCAGACTCCCACAGGATGGACTGTCGGTCTGTTCGGACTAGGTCGTCGTCATCATCGTCATCGAGCCAGTCCGCATGGACCTCTCCGACCATGTATGAGCGAGTCGCGAACTCGCCGGTGAAGCCGGCGCGCTGCTCGAAGTCTCGTGTGGTCGCGACGATTTTGCCGCGCGCGTAGATGCGCACGCCGGCCATCTCCTCGTTACGGTACGACTCGGTCGCCATTGCTACCCATCCTGAGACCGGTAGGAGCGTGCCGTCTTCGACAGTCACGGGCCTAGTGCTGAGGTCGATGCGGGTCGCTTCCACGACATCAATCTGGAACTTCTGCATCGTGAGCGGCGGCTCGGCAGGCCTGCGCGAGTCTCGCACGATCACGTCGAAGTCGGTGGCGGCCAAGGCAAATCGGCGCTCAAGCTGCCGCATGAAAACCTCGGCGTCAGGCACTCTCTTGGGGAGGAAGCCGGTCAGCACAATCTTTGTGCCGGAATCGGGCTGGTACGTGCCGTCGAGATCACCCTTGTCGAGCTGCACCGGGATGTCGCTGTCCTCGCCGATGATCTTGTCGAAGTCCATGAGGAAGTGGCTCGTCAAGTGACCTGAGGCCGTCTTGTCGCCACCCGACGAGATGACCTCGATTCGCTTGCATATGCCGAATGGAGCCAGCTTTCCGATGCCCTTGCGCCCCATGACTGGACGGTTGAGCCTGCGGCTGCGCGCGCCAGCTCCTCCAGACTTTCGGCGATCTGCGCCCACCCGCAGGTAGTAGGCACGCGCCTCATCGGGAGTGAGACCGTGTCCGTTGTCGGTGACGGTCACTGTCCACTCTGGTAGGGCCGGGTCTTGGACGCTGAGCAGAGTGGCGAGTGGGAGCTCGACGCTGACCTCGGTGGCATCTGCGTCATAGCTGTTGGCGACCAGCTCGGCGACGACCGCGCTCACCCGGTCGTACAGCTTCACGCCGAGCTTGTCGATGGTCAGGCGGGAGATTTTGAGCTCGTAGCCGTCATCGTCAGCACGTTCGGGGGCAACAACAGCCACACTCTGACTCATGAGCATAGATTAGCCGAGGCTGGCGGCCCTGATCCCGTCGGCGCGCCGATGGGCTTGTTCAACCCCGGGGCACTCCCACTCTAGGCGCTGTGGATGGCGTTCAGAGCTGACGAACGGGTGTCGAACGGGGACGTTCCTGTGCCTGATCGGGTCTCCAGCCGAAGCGCTTTGCTCGGTCGACAGCCGCCCACGCTCGGGCGGCGTCGATCTTCTGTGCGGCGCCCTCGCCCGGCGTCCCGAGCGGCGTGGGGCCGGTGATGCTGTAGCGGTCACGGTAGGCGGCTACAACCAGGGCGCGACGTCGCCACTGCTGCCTCTCCCGCCCAGTCGCGGGTATCGGACCGAGTGCCATAGCCCATGGTTCTTGCGGGTGGAGGGCGGTGGCGAGAACTGCTTCTGCTCGGGTTTCAATGAGGTATCGGCGCTCGGTCAGGGCCCGTTGTATGTCGGGGGTCATGGGGCCGGCGGCTTCGGGAATCAGCCCGGCGATGAGACGCGGTGCCTGTCGAGTGCGGCCGGAGCCCGCGGGTCGGGTGGTGGCGTTGGCGAGGCGGTGGTGGATGACGGAGGCGATGTCGTCGGCGTCGGCGAACCCGCGAGCCTTGATGAGGCGTGGCAGGAGGGTGTCGACGTGGTGGTGGTTGGCTTCGGCCCGGCGCAGTTCCGCAGTGAGGGCGCCGAGGGCGTCGGAGTCGATGACGGCTTGCACTTGCTCGTCGGTGAGCCCGGAACCGCGGACCAGGGTGGTCCAGCGGTCGTGTTGGGCTGCGGCGGCGATGGTTTCGTATTCGGCGGCGAGTTGGGCGATCGAGCCCCACCGGTCCTGCTCGGCGGGGATGGTCTCGTGCGCCGACAGCTCAGCACCGCTGTGCTGGAGCACGCCGTAGAGGACCGTGCGGGCGGTGGCGTCAGGATTGTCACCCGGATGCGACGTGGCGTGATCATCGGGACGGTCGAGGACGACGTACGCCTGATTCGACTCCCGCCCGCGCGTCATCGCCACATACAGGTTCTCCCGCGTGGTGGTGGGCTCGACGAGGACGTGGGCGGTGTCGGTGGCGCGGTGGGCGGTGACGGCGTAACCGAGGTACCCTAAACACACTCACCCGTGATCGTGCGCGTCTGCGCAGTTCCAGTGTACTGCTGGCTGAGGACACCAGTTACTCTGCCATGCGATCCTGCGTTCGAATTGTCAAAGTGACATCTAAGTGGGTCACGTCGAGGCGCTGTTCAGTGCCTGGTCAGCTGGCTCAGTGGGCAATCGCGTACCAAAGAACAGCGATTCCAACAGCGAGGAACCCTCCGTAGAAGGGGAAGATTGACCACGAGAACCAGACTCTAGGGTCAAAGAAGAACCAGCCACGGAAGGCCGTCCGCAACTTCCTCCAAAAACTTGGCTCTTTGTCGGATTTGTCCTTCGGTGACGGATCGCCATCAGCGTCTGGAATCTTGCGGTCGATATCATGCGGGTCGAGTGATAGCTCGGGAATCTTCTTCCCCGCAGCGACGGCATTGTAGAGCCGCCTGTACGCTCGCTCTTGCCGGAGGTAACTCGCATCCATGTAGCCGAATAGCAGAATGGCGGCGATACCTAACAACGCTACAGTTCCCGACCGTTGGGTAAGCGCATACCCGAACGTCGCAGTGACCACGGGCAAGAGCCAACTCTTTGCCTGCGTCGAGGAATGAGCCATTCGAGCGACGATGCTCTGAATGTAGTCGAGGTGCTTTAACCTGACGGTTTCTCTTGTGCCTTCCCTGTTGGTCGTGTCGTGATCCGTCATAGGCGAAGCCCTCTACAAGCTTCGCGGAGAGCATCCCAAGTCTCGTCTTTCGCATGCTCGGAGTAGTGAGTCTCGGGGGGCCAGATGCGGCCTATGGCATCGTTCGTCCATCTGGGGACGAGATGAACGTGGACGTGATTGACAGTCTGGGTAGCAACCTGTCCGTTTGACTGAATAACGTTGAGGCCCTCTGCTCCAGTGGTTTCCACGATTACTCGCGACATGCGTGAGATAAGCAGGCCGATGTGCTCTGCATCCTCATCGTGTAGCTCCCAAACGAAGGGGACATGCGCGCGCGGGACGATCAGAGTGTGTCCCAGCACGGCCGGGTCTGTGGGGAAAAAGGCCACTACCTGATCGTCCCGATACACCTCGCGCACATCGGGATCGTTCCGTTGCACAATTGTACAGAACGGGCAATCGAGATCAGCGGTCACAGACGAGTCTTGCCCTGCGTTGCCCATGTCTTCAGGCGATCTTTCAGGTGGTTGTAGGTGGCCTTGGAATCGATCTTCCCCGTCCAGTCTGTCTGCGTCGGATCAAAGATTGGAACTCCTGAGACGCCTGGGACTTTGTCAAATGGATTCGACCCTGCCGAGTCGACGCTCCCCATCGAGGACAGGCCATGGATCTGAATGCCGAGAAGCGGCTTTTTGTCATCCCAAGCCTTCTGTATCTCGTACTGAACCCATTCCCGAGACGCAGTCTCTTTGCCGATAAGAACGATGACCGCTGACTTCCACTTCATCTTGTCAGAAATCCACTCTTTGATGGCTTTGTCACCACCGCTCTTGATTGTCTCCCACTCTTGATGGTTGAGGATCGGCTGACATTCAAGTGCTCCCATCCGCTCGATGAGTTGCACGCGATGAACATCTCTGTCGTAGTGGAAAGAATAGAAAACGGCCATGTCTGTCCCCTTTGAACTCGTGCCCAGAGAGAGGTCTGCTCCCTTCAGTTGAGCATATCCGAGCCCCGGGGCTCACGTGGTCGCTTTGGTCGCGTGCCTGCTGTCGAGCTGCGCCCGGCTACAGGGTCCGTCTCGGTCCCTCGCGGCTCGGGTCGGTTCGGCGGGGTCGTGCTGGAGCGGGTCGCGGAGTTTTCGTGCTCGTTCGGTTGCGTCCTGTCGCGCCTGCTCTTGTGCGGCGTGCTTGGTCTCGATCAGATGGGCGGCGTCGTTGATGGGAAGGGAGCGGAGTTCGTCGGCCTCTGAGCGTAGGAGCGCGGCCCGGTTCTTGGCGTCGTGCGCTTGACGCTCGGGGTTGGGGGTGCGGCGCATCCCGTACCGGGCTGCCTGGGCGTGCTCGGCCCCGTACTCGCTGGCGAGCAACGCCGTGCGCTCCTGCTGGTGCCGCTTCCGCATCGTGTCGCGGTCGGCGGTGGCCGCTTCGACAGGCTGGGCGACATCGGTCACGCGGGGGTCACTCCCGGCGCGCGTAGTTGCGACCTGGCCCGCCCACTCGGGGAGACGATCAGGGTTCGCGGGTGTGGTGCCCCACTCCTGGCTGACTTGCCCGCGCAACGACTGGGTGCGCTGTGTCGCGGTCTGCTGCTCGGCGCGGGCCTTGCGTTTACGGAATCTGCCCACGGTGGCGAGGCGGCCATGGGCGGCGGCCTCGTCTGTGACGGCATCGAGGTAGGCGGCACCGTCAGTCTCGGCCTGCGCGGTCAATGGCCCGGTGACCTCGGCACGCACTTGCTCGGCGGCTTCTTCGGCTCGTCGGAGCACAGCGACGCTGTCCTCGTCCTCAGCCTGGTGGGGTAGCGCGTTGGGCATCGAACCTCGCGGCGGTCTGCTCCCACCGTTCCGCCGCCTGCTCTGCACGCGCGGTCTCGTGGTCGAGGCGGGCGAGTTCTTCGGTGACCAGCCGCACCGGGCCGTCTGCGACGAACCCGCGCACGGCTTCGGCGGCCTGTCGGGTGGCGTGTTCGAGGCCATGGTCTGCCGGGTCTCGTTCCATCGCGTCAATGAACTGCGCCCTGGCGTCGGCCATGTCCTCGGCAACAACATGGAGCCGGTTGGTCTGGCGGGCTCTTGTCATGCCGACGTAGACGCCTGCCGCGCTCGTCGCCTCCGACAAGACAGTGTGCGCCCCGTTGACGGTTGCGCCTTGGACGCCGTAGGCAGTCGCGGCATAGGACAGGTGCGCGTGCTCACCCACATAGTCGGCAGGCAGGGCAACGGTGCGGGGGTTCTTGCGCCCGCTGCCGACCTCACGGGCGTACACGGTGCCATCGTCCTCGACGTGCTGGACTCGCCATTGTTGCCGGTTGGCGACCCCCACATCGCTGTCGTTGCGGCGGGTTTGGATGAGGTCACCGGCTCCAATACTCAGCCCATCGCTGCCGGTCGCCGTGATGGTGTTGTTGACCTCGCCCGCCTCGACACGTCCGATGCGGATGCGCTCGTTCAACGCGGCGGCCTCGTCGTTGGTCGCCACCGTGATCGCCTCACCCTGGACGGTGTTGTCGGCGATGTGCTCGCGGGCCGCATCTTCGTCGGCGTGCAGGGTCACGAGGTGCATGGCGGCGAGTCGGTCGAACACTGCGCCGGGGTTCTCCCGGTCGCGCATCGCCAGGGTGAGGGTGGCGTACTCGGGGTCGGTGAAGCGGTGCAGTTCGCTCATGTCGTAGGTGCGACCCCTGATCTGGGCGGCCATGTCGAGCACCCCACCACGACCGACAGCCGGGAGTTGGGCACGGTCGCCGACGAGTGCGACCGCCGCCCCCGCCTCGGCGGTGACGGTCAGCAGGGCGTGGGCGGTGTCCTGGTCGAGCATCCCGGCCTCGTCCACGATCACCCGCTCACCCCGCGACAGCACGGCATCACGCGGCGGGCCGGAGTAGACTTCGCCGGTCATTGGATCGATGTCGCCGGGGTTCAGGCGAGTCCAGACGCCATCGTCGTTCCATCGCCACCCGCGTGCATACACCAGCGCCGCAACCGATGTTGCGGGCACGTCGAGTTCGTCGTGCGCGACCCGCGCCGCCCGCTTCGTCGGCGCAACCACGCGCGTGCTCCTGCCGTGTTCGGCGGCGACGGTGATGGCGATGCGAAGCATGGTGGTCTTGCCACTGCCTGCTGCTCCCTCGACGATCACACGCGGATCGGTCGAAGCGACTGCTGCCGCCGCTGTAGTCTGCCCGCCGTCGAGTCCGGTGGCTTGTGCCGCCTCGGTGACCTCGGGGTGCTGCGGCTCTTGCTCCGGCGTGCTGACGGTGAGTTGGTCGCGTAGCGCAGTCTCGGCGGCGACCACGCCGAGGCTGGTCAGATGCGCCACATGCTCCGGCGTCGCCGCCCCTGGTGGCAGGATCGAGAAGCAATCCGAGACCGCAACCTCGGACGCTTTGCCGATGAACTCCCGCAACTCGGCTGGTGCGGCCTGCACGCCCGCCTCAGTGACGATCCTCGTCACCTGCTCCTGCACCGTGTGAGGTGTCCACGCCGAGGATGCGGCGGTGCAACGATCCAGCGCACGAGAAGCGACCTCCTGCACCGGCAGAGCATCCAACGAAACCGGGACTTGCACGACACTACGGCCAAGGTTCTCGGGGTCGTATCCGGCATCGGTGAGTTCTTGCTGCCACCACTGCTCGTTCTTCAAGTCGGCAGGCTTCTTCCCGGCCCGCTTGTGTGCCCACGCGGTGCCCTGCATCCTGGCGGTCACGACCGGGCAGTTGAGTCCCGCATAGTGGTGTAACGCGGTGGCTCCGTGATCGTCCCGAACGGCGACGCGGTCACCGTGTGATCCTTCGAGAAAGCTCTCTACTTCTCACTCGAACGGAGTCATCACGATGACCGCTCCTCACATTGTCGACCCTCACGGCCTCCTCAGTCACGCCCTGAGTGACGCGTCGCCGGATCTGATGCGTGACCTGCTGCAGAACACGATCAACATGCTGCTGTCTGCCGATGCCGACCTCGTCGCCGGCGCGGAGTACGGCCAGTCCAGCCAGACCCGGACCGCTCAGCGCAACGGCTACCGCCACCGCGAGCTCGACACGCGCGTCGGCACGCTTGATGTGGCCGTGCCCAAGCTCCGCACCGGCACGTACTTCCCGCACTGGCTGCTGGAGCGTCGCAAGCGCGCCGAGGCCGCGCTGATCACCGTGGTCGCGGACTGCTACATCGCCGGCGTCTCGACCCGCCGGATGGACAAGCTGGTGAAGACTCTTGGCATCGACGGCTTGTCCCGTACCCAGGTCTCCCGGATAGCCAGCGAGCTCGACCAGCAGGTCAAGACCTTCCGTCATCGGCCGCTGGGCGAAGCTGGACCTTTCACGTTCGTCGCCGCCAACGCACTGACGATGAAGGTCCGCGACGGCGGACGCGTGACGAGCGCGGTCGTGCTGGTCGCGACCGGGGTGAACAACGACGGGCACCGCGAGTGCCTCGGGATGCAGGTCGCGACCAGCGAGACCGCGGCAGCGTGGAACACGTTCTTCGCCGACCTCGTCGCCCGCGGCCTTACGGGAGTGCGCCTGGTGACCTCCGATGCGCATCGGGGCCTGGTCAAGGCGATCGCTGCGAACCTTCCCGGCACCGCCTGGCAGCGCTGCCGCACTCACTATGCCGCGAATCTGATGAGCACCTGCCCCAAAGCGGCCTGGCCCGCCGTGAAAGCTGGTCTCCACGCGGTCTATGACCAGCCCGACGCGGCTTGCGTGAACGACCAGTTCGACCGGCTGCTGGAACAGACCAGCGAGCGTCTGCCCGAGGTCGCCGACCACCTCGCCGCCGCACGAGAGCACCTACTGGCGTTCACCGCGTTCCCCCAAGGAGATCTGGCGTCAGATCTGGTCGAACAACCCCCAAGAGCGCCTCAACCGCGAGATCCGCCGCCGCACCGACGCCGTCTCGATCTTCCCGAACCGCGACGCGATCATCCGCCTGGTCGGTGCGGTCCTGACCGAGCAGACCGATGAGTGGCTCGAAGGACGCCGCTACCTCGGCCTCGACGTCCTACGCCGCTCCCAGCTCCACCTGATCTCCACCGCGACCGCCACCCAGGAGGTGAGCACCACCGACCACACGACCGCAACCCTGACCGCCTGAACCACCGAACCCGAAGGATCCGACCGCTACACCACTTCTAGGGACTTGACCCGAGCACGCTGCAGCCTGGTCAGACGCACTGGGGAGACGCGGATGAACGGCGCGATAACGTCTACAACGGCGAACCAGAGCGACTGTAAACGAGGGAAGCGTTCGTGGAACTGGCGTTCGATGCTCAGCGCGACCATCTCATCGAGCCACGGCAGCACCAACCCCGCTCGATCTCGTCCGAGATGAAGCACCTGTGCGGGCTCGGAGTAGACCTTTGCCGCGAAGCCCTGCGCGTCGAGCCGGTCGTGCAGTACAGCGGAGTATTGCCAGAAGAAGTGATCGAGCGCCAACTCCACATCAACGTAGATCGTCGTGATCGTGACCTGGCCTTCGGGCTCGATGCCGCAGAGCACGTTCGGGCCGAGCAGGATCGCATCTCCGAAGCTGACCGGTTGTTGTCCGAACTCAGAGAAGACGATCGCGGTGCCATCGCGCACGAGCATGATCCGCACGCAGTCATATGCCGCCGGCCCGATAGGGCGATGGATCGTCCGGGTACGCGCGGATAACGGCGGAAAGACCCGTGCGTTGGTCAATAGAGATCGTCTATGGCTGTGCGGCAGCCTCACTCTGGGGTGCTGTGCGGGTCGGGATCGCGGGGGCCGCGACCAGCCATGCCGCCACGAGAGCGACAGCGCCAACGACGGGGATCGCGGATGCGCCGAGGTGGTCGAGGGTGAGCCCGCCGATGGCTCCGGCGACGGCGGTGCCGAGGTAGAGGCCGGAGATGTTGAGCGAGACGGCGGTCATCGCCGCTTCGGGCGCGGCGGCGATCGTGCTGGCCTGCATGGGCGGGTTGAGCGCCCACGCGAACACCGACCACAGGCCGATCCCGATGGCGAACAGCCAGATCGGTGCACCGACGATCACGAGAACGGCGGCGTGGCCGAGGGCGAGGGCGTGCCCGCCGAGGATCGCCAGGCGCGCCCGCCTGGGGCCGTAGGTGTCGGTGAGGCGACCGCCCAGCAGCGCCGAGACGACCCCGACGAGACCGACGATCAGCAGCAGGATCGGCAGGGTGTTGTCGTCGCCCAGGGTGTGGACGGTGATGGGGCCGAGGTAGGTGTAGAACATCAGCCCGCCCGTGCCGCACAGGAAGATCGCCGCGACCATCCGCAGAACCGCCGGACGGCGCAGCGGGGCTAGTCGCGTCGCCAGCGTGCTCGCGGCGGCTCCCGGCAGCCGGGGCATGGTCGTCAGGGCGATCACCGCGGCGACCGCAGCAACGGCGGCGATGAGGACGAACGTCGAGCGCCACCCCCATGCTCCGGCGATCCAGGTGCCGACCGGCACCCCGGTGAACAGCGCCACCGTCAGCCCTGCCGTCACCACGGAGAGGTAGGTGCCCTGCCTGCCCTCGGGGGCTCCCTCGGCAGCGGCCGCGAACGCCGTAGTCGAGACCGCGGCCGCCGACAAGCCCGCGACGATGCGCAGCCCGAACAGCACCGAAAGGTCAGGCGCGATAGCGCAGCCGAGGTTCGCCAGGACGAACACCGTCAAGCCGCCGCAGAGCACAAGACGGCGCGGGTATCGGTCGAGCCAGACCGCCAGCACCGGGGCACCGAGAGCGAACACGAACGCGAAGCCCGTCACCAACTGCCCCGCCGCCCCAGGGGTGACCCCGAGGTCGGCGGCGACGGTGTTCAGGACTCCGGCGATGACGAACTCATCGGTGCCCAGCGCCAAGGTAGCGATGAACAAGGCGGCGAGCCAGACGGGGCTGCGTGACATGATCCTCCCTCGAAAGCTTATGTTCGATGTTTGACGAACATGAATCGACAGTAGCATCTTGTTCGATATACAGCGAACATCGAACAAGGTAGGATGAGGGCATGTCGCGCGGTCAACACTCGGAGGACAAGCACCCCGACGTCAGCGACATCTCGCTGACTCGGGTGCTGTCGGCCGTGTCCGACCCGCTGCGGCTCGGGATCGTGCTGCTGCTCTCAGACGGGCAGGAACGGCAGTGGGGCGAGCTCGATGCGCCGGTGTCGAAGTCCACGCTGAGCCACCACATGAAGACCCTCCGCAGCGCGGGCGTGACCCGCACCCGCGACGAGGGAACCCGCTGCTACGTCCACCTCCGCGCCGACGACCTCGAAGCCCGCTTCCCCGGACTGCTCGCCACGCTCCTGCACGCCGCACCCGACGAGGCCACCCCGGTCGGGCTCAAGTAGCCCAGCTCCCGCGTCAACCACGGGGAACGTCGCTTACCTCCCGCTGCGCTGCCTCGACCCTTGCACTGCGGCTTCGGGTCTGGGCCGCCAGGACGATGCTGGCGACGACGGCAAGCACGGCCCCAGTCCACATCGCTGCTGCCGGGTCGTCACCAGTCAGGTTGATGATCAGGGCGCTGATGGCGGTGCCGACCATGACGCCGGAGGTGATAACGGCGGTGTGCACGGTCGAGACGAGATTGCCCGAGCCGCCGACTTCGACCACACGGGTGATGAGGGCGGGGTTCATCGTGACCCCGCCCAAGCCGATGACCAGCACGAACGGCAGCGTGATCGCCGGCAGGTGATTGAACAGGCCGAGGATCACCAAGGCGATGAACACAAGGGCGTGGCCCAAGCGTAGGACAGCGACGGCGTGCTTGTCGGCGAAGCGACCGACAATAAGATTGCCGATCACAGTGCAGACGCCGTAGGCGAGCAGGATCAATGTGGTTGCTCCGGCGGAGAATCCGGCGTTCTGTTCCAGCAGCGGGGTGAAGTAGGAGAACGCGCCATAGGTTGCGCCGATCGTGAGCAGGCTCACCAGATACCGTGCCCACAGTGCGGGCTTCCGCAATGCTCGTGCGTCCTGGACCGACGACTCCTCCGATGCCGGTTCCACGCTGGGCAGGCCGAGACGGTCGATCAGGCAGATCACGAGCGCCGCGCCACCGAGGAGGTAGAAGCTGGTCTGCCAGTTCCACTGCTCGGCGATGAAGTGGCTGACGGGCAGGCCGACGACCGTGCCGACCATGAGCCCGCTCATCACGATCGCGACGTTCTGCCCGATCCGGTCCGGGCTCGGCGCAAGCCTTACCCCGAACGAGATGCACAGCCCGAACATCGCCCCCGCCAGGCAGCCGGTGAGCACTCGGATCAGGGCGAGCCACCAGAACTCGTGCACGAGCGGCGCCAGGATCTCGAACACCGCGTAGGCACCGACCACGAGACACAGGGCACGACGAGGCGGGAGCCCGCGCAGCCCGATCGCGACCAGCGGCCCGCCGATTGCCATGCCGAGCGCGTAGACCGAGACCAGCAGGCCGATCGTGCCGGTGCTCACGCCGAGGTCGGCGGCCATGTACGGCATCATCCCCGCGGTCTGCAGTTCACTCATCGTCACCACCAGCAGCGTCGCCATCAGCAGGTAGAGGTATCGCTTCATCAGTGGGCGGGCCTTTCAAGGAAATGTTATGTATCTGAAAGTCAATAACTAGGGCGTGAAGAGGTCCGGCACTCAACGTCGTGGTGCCGGGCGGAGGGTCAGGGTGCGGCGAGCGCCCCCAGGGTGAGCGACGCGACTCGGCGCAGCTCGTCGGGTGTCGATCCTGTCTGGGCGAGGACGCGGAGGCCCGAGATCAGACTGACGACCGAGAGCGCCGCATCCCGCGGCGGTATCTGCTGGTTGATGCTGCCGTCGAGCTGCCCGACGCGGACGGCCTGGGCGACGAGGCCCATCTGCTGGTCCAGGGCACGGTCGAGGAGGCTCTTGACGCGAGGATCATGCTCTCCCAGGTCAGGGGTCATGCGAGCACCTACGACCATGCACCCGGCGGCGTGGCCCTCGCGAGCGGCGGCCTCTTCCTCGCCGATAATGAGCCTAAGCAGCCCGTTCAACCGTGCGGCACCGTTCCGGTCGGACTCGGTGAGCACGGCCTCCTGCTTACTCCCGGTGGTCTCGACGTAGCGTTCGAGGGCTCGCACGAACAGCTCGTCTTTCGAAGTGAACGCCTTGTAGAGGCTGCCCCGCTGCACACCGGTCGCATCGCAGAGCTGCCGGGTGGAGGTGGCGGCGAAGCCGTGCACCCGAAACTCGGCGGCCGCGGCGTCGAGCACCGCACCCTCCTCCCACTTCCTCGGTCTCACCATGCCTTGCACTCTACCCGGTTATGTACCCTAGAGTCAATAATGCGACGGGACTCATACATGGTCCCCGCGTAGCAGGGCCTGTGCCTCACATGCTTTTCCCGCGAAACGTGTCTGGTGCCCGCAACGATCAGGGGTATGGGTGATGAGGGGCTTTCCATGCAGGCACGCTTTGAAGTGACCAAGAAGTACGCGGCTGCCTACGAGTCAGCATCGAAGAAACAACAGGGCATCATCTTGGACCAGGTGGTCGCAGTAACTGGCTGGAACCGGGACCACGCCCGCCAACAGTTACGGGCCAGGATGCGCCAGCCCAAAGGCCGTGCCGCCGCCACCGTTGCGGTGATCGACCGACGCCGCACCAAGGGCTGTAAGTATTCCCACAACGCTCGCAAAGTACTCCAAAGCGTGTGGGCCACCAGCGGCGGGCTGTGCGGTAAGTACCTCGCCGCCTCAATGGCCAGCTGGCTGCAGGCCATGGAAGCCGAAGGATCATTAGTCGAAGACCAGGGCCGTTACAACGCCGAGGTTCGTGCAGAACTACTGGCCATGTCAGCAGCCACGATCGACCGCTACCTCGCCCCGACCAAAGCAACAGACCCAATCCGGGGCAAATCCACCACCCGCCCAGGAACGCTCTTGCGCAACTCGATCACCATTCGCAAAGCCGGCGACGAGGTCGAAACAGAACCCGGCTTCTTCGAAGTCGACACCGTCGCCCACTGCGGCCCCACACTCAAAGGCGAGTTCTGCCGCAGCGTGAACTTCACCGACCTTCACACCGGCTGGGTCTTCACCCGCGCGATCCGCAACAACGCCGCGGTCCACGTCCTGGGCGCGTTCGACCACTTCATTGATCAGGTCCCCTACATGGTCACCGGAATCGATTGCGACAACGGCAGCGAGTTCATCAACCACGACCTGATCGGCTGGGCTGGCGACCGCAAGGTCTTCTTTACCCGCTCCCGGCCCTACAAGAAGAACGATCAAGCCACCATCGAGTCCAAGAACAACCACCTCGTGCGCCGTTACGGCTTCTACCACCGCTACGACACCCCACCGAACTCAACCTACTCAACCAACTGTGGGCCCTGGTCTGTGACCGACTGAACTACCTCACCCCAACCAAGAAACCCACCAGCTGGACCACCGACCAAATCGGACGCCGCAAACGCCTCTATGACACCCCTGCCACTCCCTACCAACGACTGCTCGCCTCCGGCATATTGAACCCTGCCCAACAAGCCGAACTGGCCGCCTACAAAACCAGCCTCAAACCCGCAGCCATGGCTCACCAGATCACCCACATCCAAACCGAACTCACCCGCCTGGCCAGCCTCAAAACCCAACGCCTCGAACACGAAGCCCGCCCGGCCATCCCCAACCTCACAGGCATCCGCCGCCGCGTCAGCTAACCCCAAAAATTTCGCGGGGACTTGACAGTGAGGCACCACGGGGTGTTGCGACACAACCTCCCCAGACGGCGATTCGCCCGCATCCCGCGGTCAGTGGGTATCACGCGTCCGTTCTAGCCTTGGTGCTACACCCGCATTACTGGTTCCCCCTCGATGCGCGTAATTCCATCCGCGGTTCGCGCGGTCGTCAGTCTTCGGTGACCAACGAGAGAATCTCATCCGCGCATGCGGCGGGGCCATCGTATTGACTGGCGATCTCCGCCAACTTGCGCGCTCGACGGCGCAGACCTTCGTCGGTCAGCAGTCGTGTAACGAGCGACGGCAAGCGCCCCCGGCGCACATCGGTGGGCGTGAAGCGGAGCGCATTGCCGTAACGCACACACTCGTCGATGTTGCAGCGCTGCTCCAGCTGAAGCCCGATTCCCGCAAATGGCACTCCGGATGCACAGGCGGTCTGCACCGTGCCTTCGCCACCGTGAATGATCGACGCGTCGATGAGCCCGGCAAGCTGGTTTGCGAGCAGGAAGTCGAAAACCTGGATTGAGTCAGGCAGATCACGGCGGGCAGCGTCGTCAAGGAACCGCCCGGCCGACGTAATGACGTCGACATCCATCTCGCCGAGCTGGGAAAGCAACCGGTTCGCCAACCGTGCATTGCCAGAAGACCCCAACCCGACATAAACACAGGGACGCGTTCGCGACTTCAGTGCCACAAGGGATTCGGGTAGCGGCGCGTCGCTGCGGGCATACACCGGTCCGACCGCGACCTCGCCAGGCGCCATCGGACGTGCATCGATGAGTGGAAACAGGGAGGCAATCAGATCAACATCGCACGCCATAAACCCCAGCGTCGAACCAGCAAGGTCGAGGCCGTGCTCGCGAGCCACCCGCACGAACGACGAGGGTTTCCACCGGATGCGAGGCGCGAGTCGGCGCGCAAGCGTTCCCGCGGCTCGGTTACCGATGTTCGCGAGTACGCCGCTCCCGGCGAATAACGGCAACTGTCGAACTCGCGCCAAATGACCCCGACTGAGCGGGAACGGCTTGACGTAGGCTAATGGCACGCCGGCGATCCTTGCCGAGAGAAAGATCGACAGGGTGGTTCCGATCACGATGACATCCGGTCGCCACGACCGAATCAGCTCCAGTTCGCTATTGACCCGCTGTCGAACCATCGAAGTTGTGAACGGGTGGCGAAGTGATCGCCCCTGATCGACCGCGATCAGGGCATCAGCTTCGGTTTCGCTGAGGGCTGGCTCGAGGAGTTTGAGCGTGAAGCCTGCGTTGCGAACGTAGTCGGCGAACCGCGTGAATACCCCATGAAGAGCACGTCGTATCCGCGCCGAGCGAGTTCCCTGGCAACCTCCACACCGCGGGAGGTCTCCCCAAGATTGAACGTCTCGGGCGCGAACAGGATTCGGCTCACATCCGCACCCTAGCAACCCTCGCCGAACCGGCATCGGCAAGCACAATGACCTCGACAATTGACGCTACTCAACAGACTCCCGTATTTGAGCGCCACGGCGCTTCGTGACGAGAAGACTGGCGCGGTGGACGCTTGCCCATTGCGTGAAGCTGCGAGAGCGGGTAGTTTTACGAAACGAAGTCGTTTCGTATTGAATAACGTGAGTGGTGAGGTCATGGCACAGCCCGACAACGAGCAGACAGCAACGCGCGGTCGACCGATCAACGCTGACCTCACTCCCGCGATTATGGAGGCCGTGCTGTCGTTGCTGGCGGATGAGGGGTACGCCCGCTTGACCACCGCGCTCGTCGCGAAGCGAGCCTGCGTATCAACCGCCACGCTGTACCGACGATGGCCATCAAAACGCGACCTGCTGCTCGCAACCGCCGAGCAGATCGCCGCGTCCGAGACTGCCGATATCAACACCGGTTCGACCGCGGGTGATCTACGGGAGCTGTTCACCCAAAAACGCCGGGTGCTCTCCGGCAGAATCGGAGCATCTCTCGTCGCGCTGGTCGGTGAGTCGGCGCACGATGCCGAACTCGCGGGAATCGTGAGAACGAGCATTCTCAATCCGACCCGCGAGCATCTGATCTCGATTCTTGACCGTGCACGGGCACGAGGCGAACGGGTGACCGCCGACGCGACCGCTGCGGCGCATCTGGTGGTGGGTTCGATTCTTACCCGCATTGCGCTCGCTACCACCGAGAATGACGACGGATTGCTCCCCGAAAGTGACGTCGCACTGCTGCTGCAAGCCATCGCAGGATCTACAGAGTCACCGAGTGACACTGCGAGCCAGTGAACGGCGTGGATTACGCGGCAACGATGACCGTCAGGGATACGCGCTTCGCAGACTTACGGCATAAGCAACGACACATGAGGAGCCCAAATGCGTACCATCGTTATTACCGGAGCCAGTGACGGCATCGGCGCTGCGGCAGCGCGACAGCTCGCAGATACCGATGCACGGTTGATCCTCGTCGGACGCTCTCCGGAGAAGACCCGCGCCGTCGCCGCTGTAACAGGCGCCGAATATCATGTGGCCGACTTCGCGATCCTCGATGAGGTACGCCGCCTTGCAGACACGCTGCGGCAAAGTTGCGAGCGGATTGATGTGCTGGCGAACAACGCGGGAGGCATGTTCTCCGGCCCCACCGCCACGGCAGACGGGTTCGAGAAGACGTTTCAAGTCAACCACCTCGCCCCGTATCTCCTCACGCATTTGTTGATCGGCACGCTCACCGAAAGTGGCGCGGCGGTCGTCAACACGTCCAGTATTGGCGCGCGACTATTCGGCAGGATTGACCTCGACGATCTCAATAACTGGCGGAACTTCACGCCAAACAGGGCCTATGGCAATGCAAAGCTCGCAAACATCCTCTTCACCAAGGGGCTGCACGAGCGATTCCATGACCGCGGCCTTTCTTCGGTCGCGTTCCACCCCGGCAATGTCGCCACGAATTTCGCGTCTGATACCGACAGCTACTTCCAACGCGTCTATCACGGGGCTCTGAAACGGTTCCTCATTTCCCCGGAGCGAGGCGGCGCGCGTCTTCGCGCGTTCATTGACGGCACGCCTGAAGATGAGTGGAAGTCGGGTGAGTACTACAGCGCTCCCCGCCGAGTCGGTCGCACAAACCGACAGGCCTACGACCCGTCGATGGTGCGTGAGCACTGGCAGCGTAGCGCCGACATGCTCGGCATCCACTGGTGACACACCAAGTGCTCGAGGCTTTCGATAGCGGGGGCCCACACGGGGTTCTCATCCCCAACACAAACAACAACGCCCCCACAAAAAAGGGGGGCGTTAGCCGTTGTGGACCTAAGGGGATTCGAACCCCTGACCTTCTCATTGCGAACGAGACGCGCTACCAACTGCGCCATAGGCCCGTATCGCGAACGATTACATCAGTCTAGCACCGCGCAACCGCGACCCAAGAGCCGCAGCGTTTCCGCATCCCTCGCACTACCCGTTTTTCACAGTCGAAGACGTGTCACCGTTGCCCGGCGTCTCAGCTGGCTCCGGATCAGCAGGCTTCGTCTCCTCAGGCTTCGGCTGCTGCGTCTGCTTGGGTTCCTCGGTCTTCTTGGGTTCCTCGGTCTTCTTGGGTTCCTCCGTCTTCGTAGGCTCCGGTTCCGGAGGCGGTGGCGGTGGCACATAGGTGACACGGTTCTGGTAGTGCTCATCGCGGCCCTGACCGAGCAACGACGCAAGATCAATCACACGCTTTGCGATCGCATCCGCGTTCTTCCCCGGAAGCGCACCCTGCAGCGACTCCACCGCATCCTCAATACCCGTGTAGGTCTCCCAGTTCATCGAGCCCCACTCATCAGCAAGCTCGATTCCACGCTTCGCCAACGCAGGCGCATAGCTACTCACGAAGTACTCGCGCGCCTCATCGGCGAACCCTCGGGTCTTCCCCTCGTCATTCTCATGGACCGATGCCGACACTTGCTCAAGCAGTTCACGCATCTTGTCTGCCTTATCCTGCGGAACGTATGCCGAAGAGATCGCATACGCTCCCAGCGCCTGATTGACCGAGTTCTTCGCTTCGTCAACCGCAGGGTCAATCACGACCATTACCGGTCGATCCTCGGATTCCCGTTCGGCAGCAAGAATTGCCTCGCGGCGAGCAGATCCCACGGCCGAAATCACCATCGGCAGCAGCAGCAGCACCGTGGTCAGCAGCACCGCAATCGTCACGAGATTGACACGCTGCTGCTGCGATCCGGCTCGGAAACCAAAAATCCCAGCCTTATTCATCACCGACCGAGCGTTTGAGGAGCCCGTGCGCTGACGGTCCACTCCCGAAGCGTCAAACGTCCCCGCAGACACCGACAACGGCGTATCGTCAGTGCCGTTGAAGTGCTCTGAGCGTGCAACACGAGCCATGTATCTCCCAGCGGTCAGTGCGGCACGTGCCGCGTGAATACCTCATTCTAAACAACAATGTCCCGAGCGGATGCACTCGGGACATGTTGTGTTGTAGTCACCAGAGCCGCGCGACCGCGACTCAAACGCGACTAACTTGCTCGACGACGAGCCAATACTGCGTTCAGGTCACCGAGGTCACCGGCACCATCGGTCTGAGTCAGTTCATCTAGGTCACCCATCGCCGCCCACTTTGAGTCCGATGCCACGGTGATTGGCCGAATTCGCTCCGCCTGTACGGGTGCATCCTCCGCCTGCGCACGGCTGCCACCTCGAGCACCGATGGTTGGCACCTGCTGTTGCGCGGAACGCAATGCTTCAGTGGAACGCAGCGCTTCTTCATGCAACAGCTTTGCAAGGTCCTCATCAAACCGATCGTTTCCGCCGGGACCGTCCGGGTTCGGCGCATCGGTTGGCAGCTCACGATCCAAGTACAGCGGCTTCGGCAGCGGCACCGGGGTCCAGGTCCCAGGGGCAGCCGCCACAGGTTGTTCCTCTTCCGGCTCAATATCGTGCACCACCGGCTGTGATACGGGGGCCGTCACAGTTTCCTCTTCGACAGCAACATCCGGCTCGGGTGCGGCGACCGATGCCGAGGAGCGCTGCGACGCGAGCCATACCCAGTTGATGCGGTACAGCATCCCGCCTGCAATAGCAGCCACCGCGACACCGCAGACGATCACCAGCGGGATGTGGATGAGCATGCCAACGACGATCGCAACGAGCCCAAGAGCACCAACACCGGTGGCGGCCAGTCGCCCACGACGGCGACGTGCAGCAAGGTTTGCGTTCTTCTCGACCTGCGGCTGCTCGGCGGTAAGGCGCCGTTCAATCGCTCGAGTCGCACCCGAGTTACCGTTCGCCCAGCGGTCGGCTGCGCACGAGCCGCTCGAAATCAATTGCACTTCGCGTGCGGCCGCTGCCGCCGCTGCCGCGCGGGCACGAGCTGCTGCCGCTTGCCGTGCATTTACGTCTGCCATTGCTGCCTCTCGTTCCTGTGCCAATTGTCGTTCGTGTTCAAGTTCTGCCTCGCGTGCTGCTGAGGCAGCCCGCCACACCTCTTCGCGCAGCTTCGCCTCGCGTTCCTGCTGTGCGACGCGTTCAAGCTCAAGTTTCGCCGATGCCTCACGCTGCTGCGCCTCCACGCGAGCCTGTTCGCGCTGCGCGGCAAGCTCAAGCTTTCGAGCATGGGCAAGTTCACGCTTCTTCGCGCGAACGGTGCGCGCATTCGCTTCGAGCTCAACGACCTGGGGCGCTTCAGACGCCTCAGCCATCGCTCGAATCGTCTGCTGCAGGCGAAGGGCATTCCGTGCGCTGGTATTGACCTTGCGTTCACGAAGTACCGTCGGAACGTACATCCCGACGGTTACCGCCGCCACGAGCGCGACAGCAATGCCGCTCGCACCGCCAAATTCCTGCATGTAGCTACGCTACGTTCCGCGAGCGCACAGCCGATCCATTGTGAATGGAGTGTCTTATGTGAACTAAGTGAATTTTGAGGTTTCGCTACGAAAGCGGGCCGGATTCCGGTCTTGCTGCCAACGACTCGTCCGCATTGCCGGACCGCCAGCGCTGCAATACCCCCTGCGGTACGTCTTCGTTAAGCACAGCAAAGCAATAGTGATCGCGCCAGTCACCAGCAATATGAATGAACCGGTTCCGTCGCCCCTCGTATACGAGTCCCAGCTTTTCAACAACGCGCAGCGATGCTGCGTTTTCAGGTCGGATGCAGATCTCGATTCGGTGCAGCCCCAACTCTTGAAAGCAATAGTCAATCACCAGTGCCACCGCCGTTGGCGCAAACCCACGCCCAGCAACATGTTTCGAAACCCAATAGCCGATCGCGCCACTGAGCACGGCGCCATATTGAATATTGCTTACGGTGAGCTGTCCGCAAATTGAGCCTTCGTGTTCGAGCACGAACGGCAACACTGAACCGGATTGGGCCTGTTCAAGCATGGAGCGCACTGCCCCGCGAACATCCCAGCGCCCCGTTCCTGAAGGCAGTGTTGCTTCCCAAGGTTGTAGCCAGTCCCGATCGCGCAACAGTGCCTGTTCGAGTTCTTTCGCATCGCGCTGCCGCAGTGCGCGCACGACGAACCCCCGGTCCTCAAGCCACGGTGACGGATTCTTTCCCAGCAGCACGATCAGTTCACCCCGACGAGAGCAGAGCCCGGATTATTGCGATGCGTCAGTGCCGGTTGATAGGTCGGCGGTGAACTCATGCAACCAGTCGCGTACCTCGCTACCGATTTCAGGATGCGACAGGGCCAGTTCGACATTGGCCTTCAGGTAGTCAAGTTTGTTCCCGGTGTCATATCGTCGCCCGTTGTACACGATCGCGACAACGCCACCCGAACCAGCCCCACGCTGCTGCGCCAGCGTTTGCAGTGCATCCGTGAGCTGAATCTCGTTACCGCGGCCGGGCTCAGTGCGCTCAAGCACCTTGAACACTTCGGCGCCCAGTACGTAGCGGCCAATCACCGCAAAGTTCGACGGTGCGTCCTGAGGGGCAGGTTTTTCAACGAGTTCGTTCACCCAGTAGGTCGGCCAACGATGCGACCCCGCCTGCTCAAATTCGCCGCCGATGAGGTTTGGTGCCACCACTCCGTAGTTGGAGACCTGCTCGAGAGGCACCTCCTGCACGGCCACCACGCTCGCTCCGGTTTCCTGATGCACTGCAATCATCTCGGCCAGCAGCTGGCCACCATCAACGATGATGTCATCGCCCAGCAGCACCGCAAACGAGTCTTTACCGACATGCTGTTTGGCACGCAGCACCGCGTGACCAAGGCCCAGCGGATCGCCTTGACGCAAATAGTGCACATCGGCGAGCTGGCTCGCTCGCCGTACCTCATCAAGCAGGTCGTTCTTGCCGCGTGATTCCAGATTCTGTTCTAGCTCAGCAACTCGGTCGAAATGGTTCTCAAGCGGGGTCTTGTTCCGGCCCGTCACCATCAGAATGTCGTTCAGATTCGCTTGCACGGCTTCTTCAACGACGTATTGAATGGCTGGGCGATCGACTACCGGAAGCATTTCCTTCGGCAACGCCTTGGTCGCGGGAAGAAATCGCGTGCCGAGGCCCGCTGCGGGAATTACTGCTTTCGTCACCTGCTCAGTCATACCTGGCATGGTACTCGCCACTTCAAGAAACACAGCGTTACCGTTAGCGAGTGGCATGGATGCACAACAATCGATTTCGGAGGCACAGGGCATGAGCGCACACAGCGATGCTGCGGCGCAGATTGCGGCAACCAAAACCGCCCTTCGCCGCGAGGTTCGTGCCAAGCGTCGTGCCAGGGGCGCGTCTGCCACCGCAGCACTGGCATCTGCTGTTGCGGATCAGATCAACGACTGTCTCGATTCACTGGCACCATCCCCGGCATCCTTGGCCGCGTTTTGCGCCACGCCACTGGAACCACCAACCGAGCGGTATCTCGCGAGCGCACGCGCACGCGGTAACCGCATCCTCTTGCCGGTGCCAGAACCAGGCGGACGGCTATCTTGGGTCGCCGATACGGGTGTGCGCGATCGGCATCCGCAACTCCAGGTACCGATTCCGGTTGGCGCCAAGGTGCCAGAATCGGAAATCACTACCTGTGCTGCGATTATTGTGCCAGCCGCTTGTGTAACTCGCGCCGGTTTACGGCTAGGGTGGGGCGGCGGGTTTTATGACCGACTGTTCGCTGCCTTGCCGGACGCGGTGCTTCGCATCGCGCTCGTACATTCAGACGAGATTGTTGACACATTGCCCCACGAACCGCATGACATTCCAGTGAACGCAATCATCACGCCCAGCGGTTGGTTCCCTGCAGCCGGATCCATATCTCGATAGCGCAGTCTTCGCGCTGAGTTACATCCGACTGCGCACCGCCACCGTTCCCGGGTCGATTGTTCACCTGGCGTGCACGCAGAGGCCTTCTGCAAACCACGCATCACCGGTACCATTACCATTGCTTTGTAAGCAACAATTATTAAGGAGCAGCCTTGAACGGCTTTAAAGAATTCATTATGCGCGGCAACGTCATCGAACTTGCCACCGCGGTCATCATGGGAAACGCGTTCACCGCAATCGTTACCGCGATCGTTGACGGAATCTTCACCCCGCTGATCGCAGCCCTATTCAACGCCGAAGAAATTGAAAAGGCTGTACTCACTGTTGGCAACATCCACTTCGGTGTCGGTCTGGTTATCGCCGCCATCATCAAGTTCTTGCTCATCGCTCTGGTCGTATACTTCGCGATCATCTTCCCGATGAACAAGCTCAACGAAAAGATGTACGTTCGCAAGCACGGCCACCTGCCTCCGGAGGAGGAAGTACCGGTCGAAGAAACCGACGTACTCATCGAAATCCGCGACCTGCTTGCAGCTCGCCAGGTGAACTAACGATCGTCATTATTTCGGGGCGGGAGGCATTAGCCTCCCGCCCCGTTTTATTGATCGGCAGGATGCGCGGGAAGCGTTGACCCTGTTAGGGGCGGCGGATCGTGTCGGGGGCACTCAGCCACGCGAATACTGGCACGAGTAGCACCAGGGATGCCACGACGAACGACCACTGGAATCCAGCCAGATCAATCAGTGCCCCGGCGATCATCGGGCCGAGAATCATACCGAGATCCTGTGTCATTTGGAAGACGGCCAGCGGACGGCCACCGGTATGGTTACGGCCGACGATATCGGACATTGCTGCCTGCGATACCGGCATCGATAGCCCCGATCCGAGCCCCGAAACGAACATGCCGAGCAGCACCAGTTCAATGCTGCCGGTAGCCCAGACGAGACTTGCAACACCGATCGCCGACACGATCAGCCCTGCGATAATGAGCGGCCGTCGGCCGCGACGGTCACTTGCTCGGCCTGACCATTGCAGCGCCAACATATTGCCGATTGCACCGACGGCAACCACGAGCCCTGCATCGAACGGCTCGGCGCTGATCGTCGCGCCAATAAACAGCGGGACCACGGCGATGCGGATTCCCATGCTCGACCAGCCGTTCGCCAAGGCGAAGGCGAGGGATGCACGGTACGAGCGACTTGGCCATACGGCACGAAGTGTGAGCGCAGGCTTGGGGATCTCCGACTCCCCCGAGCGCGTCCTTGCGGATCGGCGCACCACGATGCTAACGATGATTGCGGCCAGGATAAGCACGACACCGTAGCTAATAAACGGTACGGTCATCCCCCACTGGCCGAGAATGCCGCCGAAGAACGGACCGGTCACATTCCCGATCAGGAACGCCCCCGACCAGATCGCCGAAATCTTTCCGCGAATCTCCGGCGGCGAATACTTAGCCATCATTGACGCCGCCGCGATCGTGAACATGGCCGAGCCAATACCGCCGGCACCACGGAACAGCAATAGCTGGACGTAGTTCGCGGCGAACGCCATAGCGATACTCGAGAGTGCAACGATCAATAACCCGACGCTGTACGTGCGGCGCTCGCCTACCCGCTCCAGCAATCGCCCCGCCACCGGCGCCCATAGCAGGCGCACGGCCGCAAACGCGCTGACCACAACGGTCACGAGGGTCGCCGAGACACCGAATCCTTTTGCATACTGAGGCAGCACGGGAACCACCAGCGAGAACCCGATGGCGATGAGGAATGTTGCGACGTTCAGCGCCCAGATTTCCGCCGGGATGCGAGGTCGCTCACCGGCTTGCTGCTTGCTTGCTTCAAGCGCCTCACGAATATCGCCGAGGGAGATCTGCCCGGTTTCAACCGTCGAGTAGTCAGTGCGCGCAGCTCGCTGCACCGGCACGGGTTCGGTGTTCTCGGCCGTGTACGGCACCCGACCCGAACCGTCTTGCGGATCGTCTCCGGCCGCATCCGCTGCTTGCCGATCAAACATTGTGCGGGGGGATGTCGGCGCGCAGTCGTTCGTCGTTCGAGGTGCTCGCTGCGTCCGGTAACACCTCGAGATCATGGTCGTCACCCCACGATACGAGGCGGTCTTCGCCAGCAAGCTCGGCTTCGATACCGGATGGGTTTGCGGTGCTGATCGGGACACGCTGCGGGGTCGGGTCGACGCCGGGTGCGGTTGGGACGATCACGCGGCGGCGAGGCGGTCGTGCACGCTCGTTCGTTGAAGCTGGTGGTGTGTGCACGGTCGCCTCCTTCGGTCAGTAGGAGCTGGACTGTGTGTCCTGCTCCTCGGCTGCAGCCCCGGATATTGCCTCGATTGCTCTCGGCGCATCGGCAAGTGCGGGAGCCTCGTGCGAACCATTGTCACCCATCGGAACTTCAAGTGCCGTGGCAATGCGCTGTGCCACCGACTCAGGGTTGGCAAAAAGTTCAAACGCGTGCACGCGCAGGTAGTACCACCCCAGGCGTTTCAGCAGTTCTGGGCGCAGGCGCAGTGATTCCCGAAGTGTCAGCGTCCGCGTATCGTCGCCACAGCGGGCGGCCTCCATGTCGATCACGATTGCCCGATGCTCATATGAGGCAGCAAGCGGGATGCGTCCGCGATAGTCGAGGTGTACCCGCATGCCGAGGGATGCGAGCCGTCGGGCGAGGTCGGTGAGCATGGGCCGGTGGTGGTCATCTTCGCTGTTGTTCGTACCGCCAGCGGCGAGGGTGCGTTCGTCGAGCTCAGTGAGAATTTCGCACAGCGCGAGCACACCCGGGGTGATCCGTCCCAGGTCAAGCTGTTCGGGTCGGATGCAGGTGACCATAACCAGTGAGCGCCGTGCTCGGGTCATCGTCACCGCGAGCGATTGTTTGCCGAGGGGGCCCGCGAGCACGCCGAACTCTGAGAGCACTCGCCCGTGCGGGGTGACCCCGTAGCCCAGCGAGAAAAGAACGCGGTCTCGGGCCTGGGATGCGGCCCCTTCGATGGTCGTGACCAGGAACGGTTCGTTTCTGGGTCGGGTAAAGAATTCTGCGACATCGGTGCGGTGCGATATCGCCGACCATACGGCCTGTTCCACACGTTGGGCGTGGGCTGCGGATGCGCTCACGACCATGAGCGATTCGCGCGGGCGGTGAATTGCGTGGTCAAGGACGAGCTCAATGACGCGGGTCACTTCAGCATCGGTTGCCTCAACTGCACCAGTGCGTGCATCGGGCATGCCGGTGCCGTTCGGTACATACGAGTAGGCGAGCGATGAGTGCCCAAGGAAGGCACCGGCCCAGGGCATGGAATCGAGCCGCCCCTCGTAGAACCGTTCGTTGACCAGTTCGGTGAGGTCCTCGCCGCCGGCTCGATATGAGCGCGTCAGCGCCAGCGACGGCAGAAACTGGGCCAGCTGCGCATAGATCGAACCGTTGATCAGCTGTTCCAAATCCGCCGCGCTGAGCGTGGCGTCCACACGTTTTGCTTCCATCGGTGGTTGCACTGCGGTGAGGAACGGGGTCGGGAATTGCGTGACGGGATCGCCAAACGCGACGACCTGTGTTGCCCGACGAATGGCTCCGAGCGCCTCAGCCGTAGTGAACGCACCAGCGTCCACCAGAAGCAGTGTGTCGAACTTGATCCGTTCGTCAATACGGTGTACATCGTAGGGCGAGGTCAGCCACACCTGAGTCAGCGGGGTGGAGATCTGCGCCGCCTTGTTCATGAGCTGACGCGAGGTGGCACCGGGCTTGCGCAGCAGCGCACGGAATGCCTCGGCTTGGTCCTCACCGTCAACCAGCGCAACCTTCCACGCTTCAGCCAACTTCCAAGCAATCTGCCTTGCGGTGGATGTGGTGTGTGCCTCGTCGACGACGCGGAAGTCGCTCTCGAGTCGCGTTACGACACGGGTATTGGCATTGAGCAGCGCTTTGTCGTTCGTAAGCTGCTCTTCGAGCACGGATTGCCACCAGGCAAGCTCAAGCTCATCAGCAACATGTTCCGGTTCGATGTGCCGTTCTGCCAGGTCGGCGAGTAGGTCGCCAAGCCCCTGTGCGGTGAGTCGTTCGTTGAGCGCAAGCCGATCAACCGCATTCTCGAGTACCTCGGAACGTGCTGCGAGCCGAGCGAGCCGAGCCTCGAGCTCTTCAAGCGGTGTTGCCGCGAGTGTCTGGAGTCCGCCGTCCTCAAACGGCGCATCCACCAGCTGCACTTTCGCGGAGAGGTCTCGCCAGTGATCGCGCGCGGCATCGATGCCGGTAGGAACGCTCGGGTGTGCCGCATCCTGAACATAGCGATGCCAGAGGATGCGCTGCCGTTGCACATACTTCAAGGATTCGTGAAGTTCGGAGACCGTGACACCGGGGCGCACGAACTCACGTGCGAGCTGGCGAAGTTCGCGTCGACGAGCCGATGGCATATCGCTGCCCTCTCGACGACCTCCGGTGGCTTCGATGAGTTCGGCCAGATCGGCGTCAAAGATTTCCGGGGTGAAGCGGTCGAGCGTCTCGCGGATATCGGCGAGCAGCCGCAGGTAGATGCCGAGTTCAGCGAAGGTTTCCGGTTCTCGCAGGTTGGTTTGCTTAACGATTGCTCGGGTTTCGCTGAGGAACTCACCCATGCGGCCATCTGCGAGTTCAACTGCGGTGCCGTACACCTCGCTGACCTCATCCGTTGATCCGAACGCGACGCCGAACCACGGGGATTCTGACTCGTCAAACCGGAACTGACCGAGTTCTCCAAGCTCCCGAAGTTGCTCGCCGGCCTGCGAGCGTGCTGCCACATCGGCGAAGTCAGTTAGCGCATCGCGTCGCAACCGAGCGGTGGTGGATGGTGGCACGTCCAGGAGCTCGAGGCGGCTGAGCGCTTCTAGAGCGTCCAGCGGGCTGACACCGAACGCTTCGTGGTCGATGATGAGCGCCTCTCGGTAGTCGGAGAGCACGCGGCGCAGGCGCACGAGCGCGTCATCGAGCTCGGCAGTGTTTGGCCGCTGGGCTTGTTCATTGCGGGTAATCGCAGTGATGAGGTCACGTCGCAACGTGCGAGGGGTGAGCGCTACACCCTCGAGGCCCGCGTGGGCGAGGCGGGAGCGAATATCGCGAATGGATGCGGTTCGCGGAGTAACAACGAGGACCCGCCGATCGCGGTCAAGCAATTGTCCGATGGCGTTGACAACCGTTTGTGTCACTCCCGTTCCGGGCAGGGTTTCAACGACGAGGTTCGAACCGCCCAGGATTGCATCCACAACGCGCTCCTGCTGGGTGTCTGCATCCAGCAGCAGGCGGTCGGATGAGGGGTCTCGTCGATCCGGGTCGATCTCCTGTTCGGCTCGGATGGGCTGTCCCAGTTGCTCTCTGGCGCCGACGTTACCGGCGAGGGCGCGAATCATGGGTTCGTCCATGGCGCCGAGGTCGTCAAGCATCGCATCGGCGATGTCGGCGAACGTGGACAGTGCGGCCATGGATTCCACTGTGAACCCGGTCAGGCTTCGGCCCATCTCGCGCACGTAGTTGAAGGCGGAGTCTGGCAGCAGCGTGTCAGTGTCTTCAACATGCCGCATGAGCTCACTGGCGCGGAGTGTCGCGCCGTCGTTGTGCATGGCTCGCAGCAGGGCAACGTTGGGGTGGAGTTTTCCGCGCAAGCGGATCTCGTAGTCACGGCCGATACGGCGAACGGTCGCTTGACGTAGGAAGATGGGCGCGTTTCGTTCCGCCCCGCCTTCGCCGATCCAGGTCGCGAACCCGGTCGCCAATTGGATGGTGTTCAGGCCGCGGGCAGCTTCGAGTTCTGCGCCGAGTCGATCGATGTGCCCGGCAGCATCGAGCGCGTTGCGGAAGGTCAGCGGCTCCCGCAGCAGGCTGGAGAGCATGACCGGGCGCCGAGCGAGTAGCAGCGCGACGCCCGAGGGGTGCGCTGTAGTCAGGTCGATGTAGGTACCGCGTCGGCTACTGAACGTAATCTGCGGCGATGGACCGCCGAGGCTTGCCAGTTCTTTGCGCCACTGTTCGTGAGCGACACGCTCGTCTACGGCCTTGACCGGTTCAGGCGTGTCGGATGCATTGGCTTTGTTTTCAGCGCCGGTCGGCTCTGCCTCGGTTGATACCTGCGAGGATGCGGCCGCCTCGTCATCGGAGTCAGCGCTCGTGGAGTCGGCATCGGTAGTGCGGGAAGATTCGCCGTGTCCGTCCAGTACCGGATCGTTCGTGGGCGCTTCTGACCTGGAGTCGTCAGCCGGGGGCGCGAATGCGGATTCTTGGTTTCCGGCGCGGGTTGCGCGTACCTGGTCAATCCAATCGCTCGGTGTTTCGTTGCGGCCAACCCCGTCCACGAGCTCGCGTTCTTCGTCGATGTCGTGGATGGGTTCCGTTTCGTACGTGCTTGAGTCGTCGACGTCCTGCGCCTTCGCGTGTTCACGCTTATCGGCGTCGTCACGTCGACCATTGTCTCGATTACGGAAAATGCCCCACACAGTTTTCAACTTATGCGACGGTGTGCGTACAAACTTGCAGCACCCCGGGAGTTTCACGCATTCATCAGGATTTCGGAGGGTGTGCCCAGCCGCCGGCTTCGAAGCTGCTGCGAATCCAGCGTTCGGATGGTCTCGACATTCAGTACCCTAGGCATTCGCTGACCGCGATCGTACCTGCAGAAAGTGCCCCGGCTCTTTCTAGTCGTCGGCCTTCAATCTTGAGCGTGGCAGCCTACTTGCGGCCCTCGTCATTCCATTTGCGGCCACGTCCAGGACGGGATGCGTTCCACTTGTCGATTGTTTCGGGTAGCCAGCCGCGGATGTTGCCGATCATCGCATCCGGCTCTGGTAGTTGGTAGCGGTTCAATGTATCGCGCTTGACACCGATACGGGCAGTGAACTCGGATGTGCTGAGGTAGACGATCATTCGCGTCCCTTTCGTGCACCAAACAGGATGAACACAATGGCGGCAGCGTCGAGGGTGACTGCCCAGGTGGCGCCGTGTATGCCTGCGATGACGGCTGCGCCGAGGCAGGCGACGATGGCGAGGTAGTGACTGAATCTCATGGTGTGTGCTGATTGTACCCGGGGGGTTCCCGCCGATGATGAGTGCGATTCGATTGAACTCGTTCGCATATCCCTTCTTTGACACCCCGGAGGCGCGCAGTGCTCGCGTCGCGTGGTTGGGTGTATCACTCGAAAGAGACTGCCGGCATTAACGGTGGCTATCACGATCGGTGCAATTGTCAGATTGTGCCGTCTTGGGGTGCGGGGAAGGCGCATCTGGAGGGTTATGACCCGGACGATTTGTACGAAAAGTACATGGCGGCGCGTGCCGAGCTTGAGGCTGAGGGTGTCCGGTCGCCTTCGGATAAAGAGGTTGCTGCCAGGATGCAGAAGCTGTTCCCCGAACGGTATGCAACAAAGCAAACGGTAGATACTCGCAAGGATCTCGACTTTGTGGATGCCACCAAGGATTTTGCATTCACGACAGACCGGACGCTTACTGCCGATGAAGAAGACCACATTTTCGAGTGGACTACTGGTAGCTATCGTGAGATCAATAGGCACCTGCGGTTCGGTGATGCGGTATCCGGTGAGCTGCAAGAAACGGCGAGCGTGTTGGATCGTGTGCTTGGCTCTCGTGAGCTTGGTCGTGACTTGCGCCTGTATCGGCGCGAGGAAGACATCCGGTGGATGGGAGTAGATAGGGCGTACGACGTGTCATCGTTGGTTGGTCAGGAAATGACGCTCAAGGGGTTCACTTCGACAACGTTCCCGGAGAACCGCGAAGTCGACCCGTTCGGCGAGAATGAGATCTAAGTCTTTGCTGGCCGCCGAACTCAAGCGATGCCTATCGCTGCCTATTCTGCCCATCAGGATGAGGTTGAGGTACTGATAATGCGAGGGACGCGTGTCCGTGTTGACGAAGCTGAGTACGACGAGCAACGTAACGCAGCTAGAACAGGACGGTATTGGAGGAATAGAAATGAATCGTAATGCTGGCCCGGTTCAGGGTAATAGCATGGCGCTTTCTGCCGTCATTGATAACAGGGTTTCTGACTGTGAGCGCCGTTTGGAATGGCTCTACGCGAGGCGACGCGCTGAGGCCAAGCCAGGTGAACCGTGGAAGTATGACGGCGCTATCGAACACGCGAAGCGTGAGCTTGCTGCCGCGATCGAGCGCGAACAACCAGCAGCTAAGTAACTTAATTCTTTGACCGCCACTGATAGTTGGCGGTCATTTAGTTTTCCCATCCCCACGCCTGGGGGTGGGTTTTTTCATGCCCCGAAGCAGTGGGGCACGCAACCCCAGGAGGGAACAACTATGACCGATCAGCATGACACCGAGCAGGTTGAAACGTTCACTGCGGAACAGATGAGCGAGGTGCGGAACGAAGCGAAAACGTGGCGGAAGAAGCTGCGCGACGCTGAATCCGAACTCGCGGATCTGCGTAAGCAAGTCGACACGATCACGGGAGAACGCGATAAGGCAGTTGAAGAACGTGATGCTGCTGCTGGTGAACGCGACACCGCACGATCTTAGGCACACGGCGGCGTCTCTTGCGATCAGCGCTGGTGCGCACGTGAAGGCCGTGCAGCGGATGCTTGGGCATTCATCCGCGACTACCACGCTGGACACTTACGCCGATCTTTTCGATGCCGATCTTGACCTGGTCGCGGCGTCGCTCAACGAGGCTCGCAGTGCCTCAATGTGATTTGAAATGTGGCCAAAATGTGGGCACGGAGCGCATTTTCGTTGATCCTTGACCTGTGACTTCCGCATAAACAAGCGGAAGTCGGCGGGTCAGAGCGAGTGCCCCCGGCGAGAATCGAACTCACGCACACCCTTTAGGAGAGGGATGCTCTATCCACTGAGCTACGGAGGCAATGCATCCAATCGTAGCCAAATGGCACGCGCCGCGCGCGATCACAGACGTGCAACTTGCGAATGACGCAGGTTCACTCTCACGCCGCTAATTACTCCCAACGAACATTGCAATGATGGTGCTGTCCAACTCACCAATGCAATCGAGGTTCCCGTGCGCAGCCCAATTTTCGACAAAGACAACCACCGCGACCCATCCACTGACCGCTACGTGCTCGAATCGAGCAAGTTGCTCCGCGTTGGGATGGGGCCAGAGATCGTTGCGCAGAAGGGCGCCATGGTCGCCTACCGCGGCCACTTGGACTTCGCACACCAAGGCTCCAACGGTTTCGGAAACTTCTTGAAGAAGCAGTTCACCGGCGAGGGCAAGAACCTGATGCGTGTATCCGGTCAGGGTGAAGCGTGGCTCGCCATCCAGGCCCAAGAAATCTTCCTCATGGAACTCGAAAACGAGGGCCTCACGCTCAACACCGATCACGTACTCGCTTTCGATGCCACCCTGCAATACGAACCGCGCATGCTCGGAAACGCGGGTCTGATGTCCGGCGGTCTCTTCAACCTTGAAATCGGCGGTTCAGGCATGGTGGCGGTCGTCAGCGACGGCACACCGCTCATCCTGGATGCATCCCAGGGGCCAATCTTCACCGACCCGCAGGCGACCGTGTGCTGGTCGGCAAACCTCTCCCCGACCATTAAGAACGACTTCAAGATGGGCTCGCTCATTGGCCGCGGCTCAGGCGAAGCATTCCAACTCGCATTCCACGGCCCCGGATTCGTCATCATCCAGCCTTCCGAGGGGCTACCCGTCTTCGGAGCAAGCAGCTAACGCGCAGCCGCAGTCGAGCGCCGACTTCATACACTGGATGCATGTCTCAGTCTTATGAAGTTTCGGCGCTCGTTGCGCTTTCGCCCGAGCGCGCCTTTGCCCTTGCACACTCGCTCGGATCAGACCGGACGAGTTGGGACACCCAGGTACTCAAGCGCTGGCTGCTACGCGACGCCACCGAGCTTGGCGAAGGCACCCTCGTATTTGAGCGCGTCCGTAACGGCCGACGGGTGATCCTGCGCCAGGACATGTGGCTACCGGGCCAACTTTCTAGCGCCACGATGGTGAAGGGACCGTGGTGGCTGGAACAGTACGGTGAAGGCTGGCACTTCACCCCCGTGGGCGAACAAACTCGAGTCACCTGGAAAGTGACGTTCGCGCACCGCGCACCGGTACTCGCTCCACAGCTCGAAGCGATGGTCTACGCGCCGCTTCGCTTAGAACTGCACACGCGCATGGAAGACTACGCGGCCGCATCCCGCGACACCGAGCTGATGGCCCGGATCGACTCGGGGCAACTCCCCGCAAACGCCCGCCATCGGGATGCGGTGACTGGTCTTCACAGACGCTGAGCCCTCCCCGATCTAGGCAACGAGGCGGTGCGGGTCGAGGTACGGCGCCCACTCGCTCGTATCGCAGCGATCGACGCCCCGCACCTGCCAACCACGCACACTCGGTGACGTGGGCTCACGCCGAAGCGTCCACCCCATCTCTGCCGGGGTCCGGTCACCCTTGACGTTATTGCAACGCAGGCAGCATGCAATGAGGTTCTCCCAGCTGTCCTTGCCGCCTCGCGAACGCGGAAGCACATGGTCAATAGTGTTCGCGAACTTCCCGCAATAACCGCAGGTGTGATTGTCTCGGCGCAGCACTCCCTTGCGCGAAACAGGGTTTCGGCGGGCCATCGGGATGCGAACATAGCGGTTGAGCAGGATCACTCGCGGGCGCGCATACTCGGTTTGCACCGTGCGCAATGGCCGTTCGAAATCCTCCTCCAACGTTGACGCTTTACCGTTCAGCACGAGTACAAGCGCACGCCGGTCACTGACAACCGCGATTGGCTCATATCCAGCGTTGAGCACGAGCGTACGCATCCCTACATCCCCTTCTCGGCCGCATCCCGCACCTTACGAGCCGCGGAAACCACAAAAGGCACCGCAATACTGCAGTGCCTTGAAAATTCACGCGCCATTGCCCGGCAAACCGAGCTCGATGGGCGCAGCGGAGCTATTCCATGGTGCACATGATGTTCAAACCCACAGCACGCACCCAAAACACGCGGGCTACGCACCCGTGCGTGTGTGGATGGCATGGACATGGAATGCTCCAAACGTTGCGTTCGCGTAGGCACCGAATAGTGCATACGAAAGGTATGGTAATCACCCATCACGAACCAACCGTGTCCTCGACGGGCCGATGCACAGTGCCGTAACGCAGAGTTCACTATCCGGTAAGAATCACCAAGACGTCGGAAAACGACTGCGGGCGCCCACATCGGGGCACCCGCAGTCGAACACACGATTGATTAGCCGTTTACGCGAACGTAGTCGTACGAGTAGGTGTTGACACCGTCGATAACCGTGTCATCGGCTGCACCGTTCCAACCACCGTGCACGGCCTGGCCGTTACCGATGTAGATGGCAACGTGGTTTCCGGGCGAGATCATGAGGTCACCAGGCTGTGCCTCGGATGCGGGGATCACCGTACCGAACTGGTAGAAGCTCTCCACACCCATGTCGTAACCACCGTCGAAACGGCTGGTGGTCAGCCCTGCGGCAGCGAGAGCGTTCTGCACCATATCGGTGCAGTCAAGTCCCGAGATACCAAGCTGCGCCATGGCACCAGCAACAATGGCTTCCTGCACATTGCCGGTAGCGGGGATTGAGATGTTCGCACCGTTATCTGCGTTGTCACCTTCGCTATCGGCTTCCTCGCTGCCACCGCTGGAGGTAACGGGCTCCGGAGCGTCAAGCTCAGCTGCCATTGCGACGGACTCGGCGTCGAAGCTTTCGACCGGAGCGAGCTTCTCGGCATCAGCCACAAGCGCCTTGGCATCTACTGAAGGAGCCTTGAGCGCAACCGAGTTCGACGCCGCATCCTTGGAGGAAGCTGCCGAAACTAGGTTGGCACTGTGGTCCGCTGCAGCAACGTCAACGTTGTTCGCGTCAGCCAGGCTCGAGAAACCAGCAGCAGCAAGCGCGGTAACTGAAGCAGCTGCGGCAAACGAGCCAGCAGCCCGGCGACGACGCTGAGCAACGAGCGCAGCAGGAACAGCTGCGCGAATCGTCAGGCTGCGGCCCTGCTCATCGGTAACTGCATCTTCAGTCCCAGCAACGACCGGCGCAGCAGCCTTCTCAAGAATTTCGGTTGGCACTGCAGAAATGAGTGTTTCAACCTCGTTGCGCTCAATCTTGCCGGTGTCCTTAACGAACGCACTGCTCGGAGCCTTCGCGATCGGGCGCACGCCGGTGCGGCGCTCAATTTCGCGTGCCTGCCGACGAGTCAGCGGCGCTTCGTTAATCTGCGTGACGTTATCCAAATTACGACCCTCCGCACCTTGAGGCTGCTGCCTCCCCCGCTCCTGAGTTATTTGACGCGGTACCGAGTGGCAGGGAAGGTGCCCCGGGACTGCGTGAACACGTTTGTGTTCGTCGACAGGAAACGACTGTAACGAAACATCACGGCAATGTCACGCATTGATAACAACTATTTTTACAATTCGGTAACCTTTCCCTGGTCACGACCAAAAAACAGAATTTACTTTTGGCAGTGAGTCGGGATGAATTAGCCGGATGTGGGCGCCACGTGACTGCGAAAGCGGCAGTCTCTACGTGGTCGCGGTATTGAGCACATAAAGGTGCGCCGCAAACTCAGCCGGTACGTCCAGGGCCTCATCCCCACTAGCGGAGAATCGCACCATGTCACCGTTTGCGACAACATCAAGTCGCGCCCTTGGCACCACACCAAAGTCGTAAAGCTGCGAAAGCAGCGGTGCCTCAGCCTGAATGGGCTCACCCAGCCGCGCCACCGTGACCGCTATCGGTGTTGCTGCATCCTCAACCGATGCCAGCACATCGGCGAGCGCGACCACGCCGGTGCGAAAAGACTTCGCCGCGTCTCGATAGAGCGCGTCAACGCCGGGGATGGGCGTGCCGTACGGAGAGTGCGTGGGTTCACCAAGGATCGCAAAAATACGCGCCTCGGCCTCATCGCTCATGACGTGCTCCCATCGGCACGCCTCCTCGTGCACCAGACTTAGATCAAGCCCGATCAGGTCAGCAAGCAACGCTTCTGCGATGCGGTGCTTACGCAACACCCGCACTGCTGTTTCTCGCCCTATCTCCGTGAGCACGAGCGTCCGATCGGGTGCGACTTCAACCAAACCGTCGCGCTCCATCCGCGCAACGGTCTGCGAAACCGTGGGCCCGGAGTGACCGAGCCGTTCAGAGATTCGCGCGCGCAGGGGGACGATACCTTCTTCTTCCAGATCGAGGATGGTGCGCAGATACATTTCGGTGGTGTCCACCAGGTTCGCCATCGCGCCCTCCTCTCCCACAGTGAATACGTTTCGCCACAAGACAGCTACCCCGCAGCAATACTCATGAGCTTATCGCGCGCGCACCGCTCGTTGCTGCTTCCGATACGCGAGCTTCGCACCACGAGCCACCGTAGGCTAGAGACATGACTGAACTGCGCATCCCCGAACAGTATTTGCCCGCCGACGGCCGTTTCGGGTCGGGACCGTCGCTCGTTCGACAGGCCCAGATCGACGACCTGAACGCACGGGCACGCACGGTTCTGGGCACGTCTCACCGACAGGCACCGGTGAAGCAGCTCGTACAACAACTGCGCGAGGGGCTGGCCGAGTTCTACCGCCTGCCCGAAGGCTATGAGGTGATTCTCGGCAACGGCGGTTCAACAGCGTTCTGGGATGCGGCCGTGTTCGGACTGATCCGGCAGCGAGCGCAGACCGCAGTGTTTGGCGAGTTCGGTGGCAAATTCGCTGCCGCTGCCGCAGCCCCTTGGCTACAGGCGCCCGATGTTCGTAGAGCCGAGCCGGGATCTGCCGCATTACTAGAGACGTCCGAGGGTATCGATCTCTATGCCACCCCGCATAACGAGACTTCCACCGGGGCGATGGTTCCCATTACTCGCGTCGATGCACCGGAAGCGCTCACCATGATCGATGCGACCAGCGCAGCAGGTGGTATCGACGTCGATATCAGCCAGTGCGATGTCTACTACTTTGCACCGCAGAAGAACTTTGGCGGCGACGGCGGACTGTGGTTTGCCATCGTCTCCCCCGCCGCGATCGAGCGCATCGAACAGATCGCCGCATCCGACCGCTATATCCCTAGCTTCTTGAGCCTGAAGAAGGCCCTGGATAACTCCCGTAAACAGCAAACGCTCAACACACCGGCAATTGCCTCGCTGTCACTGTTTGAAAGTCAACTGCGGTGGATGCTCGACAACGGCGGCTTGGCTGCAATGGACGCGCACACCCGTGCGTGCTCAGATTTCCTTTACACCTGGGCTGATGAACGCGAGTGGGTAACCCCATTCGTTGAGAAACAGTTCCGTTCGCAGGTGGTGGTCACGCTTGATCTAGCGGATGCGGTGGATGGTGCGCGGTTGCGAACGATCCTCGCCGACAACGGCATCGTCGATATTGCTCCGTACCGCAGCCTCGGCCGTAACCAATTGCGCATCGGCACGTTCGCCGCAGTTACTGAACACGACATCAGGCAGCTTGCTGCAGCAATCGATTGGGTGGCGCAGCAGATCGCGGACTAGTCCGAAGAGGAGTCACCTTCGGCATCCCCAGCGACATCGTGTTCGGCGGTCGCAGACGACTCCGCTTCGCGGTCGCGACGGCGACGGCGGCGAACTCGCGTACGCGTCATCGTGCGTACCCGCTCGCGCGGTTGGTCGCCAGTTTCTTCTGCCTGCTCATCATCCGCCTGCGGTAGCGGATTTCCACGCCGATCGTGCGTAGCCCGAAACTCAGCCAAGCGCTCTTCCCACGGAACCCACGGTGGAGCGAGGAGGGCGTCCTCGCCCGGCAGCATGCAGCACTCGAGCACGGTCGCCTCGGCGCCATCAACGCGCGTCAGCAGAACGGTCCAAAACCAGTCCGCATACCCTGGCACACGCACGGCGTAGCTCAGCTTGGCGACCGAGTCTGCCTCCATCTGCGCAGAAACAAACTCGCCCACGTCACCGGGAGCAGTGATCTCAGCGAGCGCGCGATCGGCAAGCGCCCGCAGCTCAGCCAAGGGTGCGATGTCATCGACTGTGGCCGCAATTGCGGTTGCTGATGCCTCCGACGGTTCGTCGGCAGTCGTGTCTGTTTCGGTGCCGGCGCACTCGTCGGTCATGGCGTGCTCCTTGAGATCGGCAAACGATTCGGTCTTGCCGCGCGGTTCGCTACGCATCAAGATCGTCCGCTACCCGTCGCAGCATGGCCGCAACTTTACTCGCGGCAGCTCCTTGCGGGTATTGACCGCGGCGCAGCTGTCCGCCGATGCGGTCTAGTACCTTGACGAGGTCTTCCACGATGACGGCCATATCGTCAGCGGGTTTGCGGCGAGCGCGAGTGACGGATGCGGGTGCCTCGAGCACGCGTACGGACAGTGCCTGCGCGCCGCGGCGGCCATCAGCAAGCCCATATTCGACGCGGGTACCGGCACGGGGCGCTGGTGCTTCCGGCGGCAGCGCCGTCGCGTGCAGGAACACCTCCTGGCCGTCATCGCCATGGATGAACCCGAAGCCTTTTTCCGCGTCGTAGAACTTCACCTTGCCAGTGGGCATGGTTTTCTCCTTTGGTAGTCCGCGTAATCGCGGTGAGTGCTGTGCATAGTAATGCGCGGTTCACGCAAACCAGGTTGCCGAGATTGAGTCTGGGATTGGCGACGACACTGACGTTTGTTGTGGCCGCTCGTCGCACGGCGCACCGCAGTAGCTACAGTCTACCGAGCATTCCACCATCCATCGCTGGTTCCGCTGTAGGCAAACAGCACCGGTTCACGGAAACTTTCTGAATCGGCTCCGAAACCTATTTCCCCTAGGCTGGATCGGTGATGAAGTCCCCTGAACCCCAACAATCAAGCGCATCCGTATCCCGCCCTGCACATACCGCGGAGCTGGCGCTCACCTACGCGGCTGCCATCACTGCGGGACTCGCCTTCATTGCCATGGTTACGCTGCTGATCGCCCCACTACTCGGTGTTGATTTCGCAGTCGGACCAACAGCCCTGTGGCCAGTGGTGATGGCGGTGGCGTACTACGGGTTCCCACTCGCACTCATCTGCGTGGTTGCCCTAATCATCATCCATGTCAGCCTCAACCGTCGTTACGAGCACGCCGACGACGACTCGACGAACCGGGCCGTCTAATCCCCGAAACGTTCTGCATGACCGCTCCCGACTCACTGCGTCTCCTGCACCACCTGCGCACGCTCGATGCCGCCGGCATCAGCCGCTTGCTTCAACGACGCCAGGTAGCCCTGCGCAGCATCGCCGAACCGATGGACCTAGCCGATTGGTTATGCCGATACGACGCAGTTACCGACGCACTACGCCGATTGCCATTGTCCACGCTCGTCGACCTGCGCGAGCAGAAATCCGAAGCATGCTCGATCGCTGCCGAACTCGCGCTGGCGACGCGCGACAACGCCGATCTAACACTGCTCACAGTCACAGAAACTGCATTAGCCGAGCTACTTCCGTGCATCCCATTCACATCCGACATCCCGCCCACAAGTGATGACGCTGCTGGCACACTCACGGCGTTCGAAACCACCCAACTTGCGGCTGACCTGTGCTGGGAGATCAGCCACCGCGCGCTACCGGTCCGTGAAGATCGTCGCGGTATTCGCATCCGCAGCGCTGATCTGCGCCGGCTGGCACCGCAGTTCCCCGATGCTGACCCGACGCTGGTGGTGCAGCTCGGCCAGCTGCTCGGTCGGGCGCAGCTCCTCGCGCCACTGGAAGACAGCTGGGCGCTCACGGATGCGGGAGAGCAGTTTCTGCAGGCAAGTCAGGATGAGCGGTGGTCACGGCTCGCACAGCACTGGTATGACGAACTCGATCCCTCGGCACTGCTATCCGCAGACGCGAGCGGTCTGCCGCTTGGCGAAGCGCTCGGCATCACGGTCCGCACCGAGGAACGCCTGCTGTGCACAGCGATGGGTGCAAATCTGCTCAGCGGTGACGTTACCGAAGCGCAGCGGATCGCCGCGGCACAGTTTCCGGCTCCAGTTGCGCAGGTATATCTGCAGCCAGATTGCACCGTTATCGCCCCGGGGCCGCTGCGCGGTGCCGACGATATCGTAGTACGCGAGCTGGCAGAGCTCGAGCAGCGGGCATTGGCAAGCCAGTTTCGATTGACCGAACACTCAATCATGACGGCATTCCGAGCGGGCTGGAATGCCGAATCGATCACCACCGCGCTTGAAGAACGCTCACTCACCGGCATCCCCCAACCGGTGCAGTACCTGATCAACCGCTGCAATGAACGCTTTGGCACTGTGCGAGTGCGCAAGGTTGCCGGTCACACACAGATTCGCGCCGAAAACGAGAAGGTTCACGACGCGATCCGAATCGATACCTCACTGGCAGTACTCTCACTGGCCGAACACAAACTTGCCAACGGCGAGCGGGTGTTCACGACCCGAGTTGGCAGCGCCACAGCGCTAGCGGCGCTCATTCAGGGCCGCTATCCGGCCGTGCTCGAGGACGCCCAGGGCCAGATCATCACCTCCCGTCTCCCCCGTGCCCGCGCGCAGGCAAAGGTACCGGTCAGTGAGCAGGCAGTCGAACTCGCTGAGGAACTCGCTACTGCACTCCGAGACACCGCCCCGGATGATCACAACACTTGGGTGCGGCGCGCACTCGAACTGGCTCGCCGCAGCAAATCCTGGGTCGAAGTCGACGTTGAGGTTCCGGGGCAGGATGCGGTTGAGCTGTTGCTACTGCCACTAGCGGTTACCGATCAGCGGGTTCGCGCTCGGGACGGTGATGCCGATGTGGAGCGCACGATTCCACTGCGTTCAATTTGTAGCGTGCGGGAACTCTCGGTGGAGGAATAGCTTCTTGCGTGTTGCCTAGGGCCCCTAGACTGGGGCGCTATGAGTCTTGGGCCGTTGATTGTGCAAAGTGACCGCACCGTCTTACTTGAGGTGGCGCATCCGCAAGCCGAACAAGCTCGCCACGAACTCGCCGTATTTGCCGAACTGGAGCGCGCGCCCGAGCACATCCACACGTTCAGAATCACCCAGCTCGGCCTGTGGAACGCTCGTGCCGCTGGCCACACGGCCGATGAAATGCTCGAAACGCTCAATTCCTACGCAAAGTTTCCGGTACCGGATGCGGTCTCGGTCGATCTGCGCGATACGGTCAATCGATACGGCAAGCTCAGCATTACCCGCGATGAGTCGGGCCTGGTATTGCGCGCAAGTGACGATGCCGTACTGCAGCGGGTCGCTTCAAACTCGCGAATCGCGCCGATGCTCTTGGGTCCTGCACCAGACGGCGGGATGCGGGTTGAAGCGTGGGCGCGTGGGGCACTGAAACAGCAACTGGTAAAGCTCGGGTGGCCCGCAGAGGATCTCGCCGGCTACACGCCCGGCACACCGCATAAGATCGAGCTCACGAACGACGGTTGGCAGCTGCGCGAATACCAGCAGCGAGCGGTCGACCAGTTTGTGCGTGGCGGATCGGGTGTGGTGGTGTTGCCATGCGGCGCCGGGAAAACAATTGTTGGGGCTGGCGCGATGGCGGCGATTCAAACGAACACGCTCATCCTCGTTACGAATACGGTCTCTGCGCGCCAGTGGCGAGCAGAGCTCTTGCGGCGCACGACGCTCACCGAAGACGAAATCGGTGAGTACTCGGGTGAGATGAAAGAGATCCGCCCCGTCACGATCGCGACCTACCAGATCCTCACCGCTCGACGCGCCGGTAAGTACACGCATCTCTCGGTACTTGATTCGCTCGACTGGGGACTCATCGTCTACGACGAAGTGCACCTCTTACCTGCACCCGTGTTTAAGCTCACCGCCGAGCTGCAGGCGCGTCGACGCATCGGTCTCACCGCAACGCTCGTTCGTGAAGACGGCCGCGAAGGTGATGTGTTCTCGTTGATCGGCCCGAAGCGGTTCGATGCGCCGTGGAAGGAAATCGAGTCGCAGGGGTATATCGCCGCCGCTGAGTGCATCGAGGTTCGCGTTGAGCTACCGCACGAGACGCGGTTGGAATATGCCGCAGCAAGCGATGAGGACCGTTACCGAATCGCTGCGACCGCCGAAGTAAAGGCCGAGGTGGTTCGCCGGCTCGTGGCCGCACACCCACAATCCCGCATCCTGGTCATTGCCCAGTACCTCGACCAAATCGACGCACTCGCACAGGCACTTGATGCACCAAAGCTCACCGGCAAGACCCCGGTTGCCGAGCGTGAAGCACTATTCCAAGACTTTCGTGACGGCTCGCTGTCAGTGCTGGTGGTTTCGAAGGTGGCGAATTTTTCAGTTGATCTTCCGGATGCATCGGTCGCGATCCAGGTGTCCGGATCCTATGGCTCCCGCCAAGAAGAGGCTCAGCGGCTGGGTAGGTTGTTGCGCCCGAGCTCCACTGGCGAAACATCGACCTTCTACACGGTGGTTGCCCGCGATACTGTCGACCAGGATTTCGCACAGAACCGGCAGCGGTTCCTCTCCGAACAGGGATACGCATACTCGATCATCGACGCCGCCGATATCGAGACGCGGGGTACCGAATAGCCACACCCAAGGTGCCCGCAGCGCGCCCAACCGGAAACTTCAGAAACCGCACAGGCAGGACACCCGATACTGGTTCACATGACTGAAGGTGGACCAAAGATCCTGGTTGTTGACGACGAGCCGAACATCCGCGAACTGCTTTCCACGAGCCTGCGTTTTGCCGGCTTCATGGTTCGCACCGTGGGTAACGGCGCCGGCGCAATTGCAGCGGTGATCGATGAAGAACCAGACCTCATCGTGCTCGACGTGATGCTGCCTGATATGTCGGGATTCGCTGTGACGAAACGACTGCGCGCATCCGGCTACACCTCCCCCATCCTCTTCCTCACCGCGAAGGACGAAACCGACGACAAGATCGAAGGACTCAACTCCGGCGGCGACGACTACGTCACCAAGCCCTTCAGCCTCGACGAAATCGTTGCCCGAATCAAAGCGATTCTTCGCCGCACGATGCACTCCGAAGAAGAAGCGGTGATTCGCGTCGGCGAATTGACGATGGATCAGGACACCCACGAAGTGTTCATCAATGACGAACCGATCGATCTGTCGCCGACCGAATTCAAGCTGCTGCGCTACCTGATGCTGAACCCGAACCGTGTGCTCAGCAAGGCACAAATCCTTGACCACGTCTGGGAGTACGACTTCAACGGCGACGCGGGTATCGTCGAGTCCTATATTTCGTACCTGCGCCGCAAGCTCGATTCCCGCACCACCGAGTCGCTCATCCAGACGAAACGTGGCTTCGGTTACATGCTGAAGGTTCCCGGCGCAAAGGTTTAGGTTTCAGCGCGGTGGCATGGCGCGGTTTTGCGCGCTGGGATCAGCTGTCCCTGCGCAATCAGCTCACAATTGTCAATGTGGTGCTGCTGGCTCTCTCGCTCATCGTGGCGGGTACCGGCACCACATTGTTGTTGCGTCCGACACTGGTCGGTCAAACGGATGCATCACTGCGCTCTATCGCCGCCGACCCTTCGTTGGTGCTGGGGCGTGAAGCGGTCGAAGGCCATTTTTCGGTCGTCCACGTGCAGCGCGCACCGCAACCCTATTACGTGGCGGTACTGGATGAACACGGCGAGGTAATCGCAGATAACTGGGCGGTACGGCCCAAACAGTTCGCCCCAAAGATTCCCGCATCCCCAGGGCCGGTCGGTGATGAACCGAATCTGGTCGTCTCCGAAGCCCGCGACAGCACCGGCGCTGCCTGGCGGATGGTCGTTGCCAGTGGTGAAAGCTACGAGACGGATGCGGCCGTCGGTAGGTTGGTCGTGGCCCTCCCGATGTCGAATGTAAACGCCACGATGGCGAGCTTCCTGGCGATCTTCTTCGGTTTCGGACTGTCAGTTCTGATTTTCGCGGCGGTAACAACCCGGTTGCTCGTGACCGCCACCCTGCGACCGCTGCGAAAAGTCGAGACCACCGCGAGCGCGTTCGCCGCTGGCGACTACGATCAGCGTCTTCCCGAAGCCACCCCAAATACCGAGGTTGGTCGCCTTTCGCGTTCGTTGAACGCGATGCTTGGTCAGATCGATAGTGCGCTGATTGACCGTGATCGCACGATTAGTCAGATGCGCCGATTTGTTGGCGATGCATCGCACGAGTTGCGCACCCCGTTGGTCACGGTCCGCGGTTATGCCGAGCTGTATCGCATGGGGGCGCTCGACAATGCCGATAAGGTCGGCCAGGCGATGGACCGCATCGAGGGCGAGGCGCTGCGCATGGGCGGTCTGGTGGAAGACCTCTTGCAGCTTGCTCGACTCGATGAGAATCGCAAGATTCCGATGGATGTCATCGACCTCGAACCGCTTGTTGATGATGCCGCGTTTGATACGACTGCGCAGGCTCCCGACCGCGAGGTTCGGGTGTACTCGGCGCGAGTGATCCGTGACGGCACCGATTCCTATGACCCGGATGGAACAGCATTCGGTCTTGAGCCGAGCACCCCAGAGACAAGCCCTCGCCTCGCGTTGGCCACGGGAGCAACCGCCGTGCCGCGCCCCGACGGCGCCGGCAGGCGCCGTACCCGCAAGAAGCTCGGCAAACTGATTCCAAATCTGCGTCGCAAATCCACAAAGAAGAAGGCCACTGCCGAACAGGAAGCCCCTGTCCCCTCGAGTGATGTCGCGAACGTTTCACCAGAGATCGAAGCGGATGCCGAGCTGATTGAGGTTCCGGCGATGATTCATGGCAATAGCGACAAGGTTCGCCAAGCAATCCAGAACGTGCTCGGCAACGCGCTGCGGTACACGCCGGAAGGCAGCCCGCTGGAGCTCGGCATCGTCGTTGATGTCCCCCGCGAGCGCGCCATTGTCGAGATCATCGACCACGGTGAAGGCGTCCCCGAAGACACCCGAAAGCAGATCTTCCAGCGCTTCTGGCGGGCAGATACTTCTCGTGCTCGCGAGACCGGCGGTACGGGGCTTGGGCTCGCGATCGTCTCCGCCATTATGCAGGCGCACCAGGGCACGGTCGATGTTGTCGATACCCCCGGAGGCGGGGCAACTTTCCGCCTCAAGTTCCCACTACTCACCGCGCCGCCTGTGGATAACGAGTAATCCACAGGTTCATCGCGGGATGCGGCGGGGCACGGATGCATGCCCTTACGGTATTCGCGTTACTCGCGCCCGAAGCGCGCGGGAACACTACCGAAGGAGCATCCCATGGCCAAGTTCACCGTTGATAGCGACCAACTCCAGTCGGCAGTCGGCGCGGTCCGCAGCGAGATCGACGCAGTACAAACGCACTCCAATCAGCTGACCACGCAGCTCAACAATCTTGAGGCCTCCTGGCAGGGGCAGGCCTCGGCAGCTTTTCAAAGCGTCGTTGAACAGTGGCGAGCAACACAAAAGCAAGTTGAGGATGCGATCAACAACATCAACACTGCGCTGAGTTCGGCAGCCAACTACTACGGCACCACCGAACAGGACGTTATCCGCATGTTCTCGTAACCGGCCTCGCGAGGCATCTCGCCCACCATCCTCAGGAAATGATGAGGGGGCGGTAACCCCGGAGGTTACCGCCCCAAATCATTAGCTCGTCGACCGGACTAGAAGCCCATGTCTGCGCCACCGTCCATAGCCGGTGCCGGTGCCGGCGGCTCCGGCTTGTCGGCGACGACGGCCTCGGTGGTGAGGAACAGACCAGCAATCGATGCGGCGTTCTGCAGCGCCGAACGGGTCACCTTAACCGGGTCGAGGATGCCCGCTGCGATCATGTCAACGTATTCGCCGGTGGCTGCGTTGAGACCGTTGCCGATCTCCAGTCCGCGAACCTTCTCGGCGACAACACCTGGCTCGAGTCCTGCGTTGATTGCAATCTGCTTGAGCGGTGCATCGAGGCTGGCGCGAACAATCTTGGCACCAGTTGCCTCATCGTCGCTCAGCTCAAGCGCGTCGATGACCGAGAATGCCTGGGTCAGTGCGACACCACCACCGGCGAGGATGCCCTCTTCAACAGCAGCCTTCGCGTTACGGACCGCATCCTCGATACGGTGCTTGCGCTCCTTGAGCTCAACCTCGGTTGCCGCACCCGACTTGATTACAGCTACACCGCCGGCGAGCTTGGCGAGGCGCTCCTGCAGCTTCTCGCGGTCGTAGTCCGAATCGGTATTCGCGAGCTCAGCCTTAATCTGTGCTACACGGCCGTCGATCTGCTCGGCGTCACCGGCACCCTCAACGATGGTGGTCTCATCCTTGGTGATGATGACCTTGCGAGCACGGCCGAGCATGTCGAGCGTGGTCGACTCGAGCTTGAGGCCAACCTCTTCCGAGATGACCTGACCACCGGTGAGGATGGCGATGTCCTGCAGCATGGCCTTGCGGCGGTCACCGAAGCCGGGGGCCTTAACAGCGACCGACTTGAAGATGCCACGAATCTTGTTCACAACCAGGGTTGCCAGTGCTTCGCCGTCAACATCTTCGGCGATGATCAGCAGCTGCTTACCGGCCTGCATGACCTTGTCAACGACCGGGAGGAGGTCCTTAACGTTCGAGATCTTCGAGTTGGCGATGAGGATGTACGGGTCTTCGAAAACGGCTTCCTGACGGTCAACATCCGTTACGAAGTACTGCGAGAGGTAGCCCTTGTCGAAGCGCATACCCTCGGTCAGCTCGAGCGTGGTCTCGAAGGTGTTGGATTCTTCGACGGTCACGACGCCCTCGTTGCCAACCTTGTCGATCGCTTCGGCGATGAGCTCACCGATGTGCGGGTCGGCAGCCGAGATGGATGCGGTGGCAGCAATGTGCTCCTTACCGCTTACCTCAACGGCGTTGTCGATCAGGTGCTTGGTTACGGCCTCTACCGCCTTGTCGATTCCGCGCTTCACCGAAACCGGGTCGGCGCCGGCAGCTACGTTGCGCAGACCTTCTTTAACCAGGGCCTGAGCGAGCACGGTGGCGGTCGTGGTGCCGTCACCAGCGACATCGTCGGTCTTCTTCGCTACTTCCTTGACGAGCTCCGCGCCGATCTTCTCGTACGGGTCTTCGAGCTCGATCTCCTTGGCGATCGAAACACCGTCGTTCGTGATCGTGGGCGAGCCCCACTTCTTCTCGAGAACTACGTTGCGTCCACGCGGGCCAAGCGTCACCTTCACGGTGTCGGCAAGCACGTTGAGACCGCGCTCAAGACCGCGACGGGCCTCTTCATCAAAGGCAATCATCTTCGACATAAATGTCGTCCTTTCCGGACGTGAATTGGGTACGTCTTAGCACTGAGGGAGGTCGAGTGCTAACGACAATGTTGGCACTCACCACCTGAGAGTGCAAGCGGCACCACCGCATGGTGCCGAGAATTAGCCGAGGGCGAACAGGCCCGCGCCAATCACAAACACCACCCGCATCCCAGCTCAGGATGCGGGTTAGATCACCGCGCACTAAACCGGGCGTACGTGCTCGGCCTGAGGACCTTTTTCACCATCGGTGATGTCAAACTCGACGGCCTGACCCTCTGCGAGCGTACGGAAACCGTCCATTTCGATTGAGCGGTAGTGCACAAACACATCCTGCCCGGCCGCATCCGCCGAATCTACGGTGATGAACCCATATCCCTTTTCGGCGTTAAACCACTTGACGGTGCCGGTACTCATGACGAAACCACTTTCGTTGCAGATGAAACTGCACCGACTCTAGAACTCGAGTGCGGCCTGCTCGTGCACATCACATGTACACGCGGTGAAGTTCACACGACATCTGTGAGAATTCACCGATCTCGCCGATCGGGCTGACTTGCGCGTACGGCTACTCTGCCAGGAGCTTCGCCTCGGCATCCGCACCGAGCGTGACGATAATCTCGCCTTCGGTAGCGGCTTCCGGGTCGACGGCGATTTCACCAACGCCGATTGCTTCCACAACACCCATCGCCGCGCCACGCGCTTCTTCGTTGGCGATGACGACTCGAGTGGTGGGGTTCTCGAATGAGTCCGCATCCGCGACCGTACCGACCGTGAATCCGGCCTGAGCGAGGTGCTCGGATCCGGCAGTTGCCAGTCCCCCAGTTCCCACACCGTTAAGCACGGTCACATTCATATTGGGGTCGACGGTCGCACTCGGTCCGGTCGGTGTCGGTGTTGGCGTTTCGCTCGGCGTGGCAGTTTCGGTCGGCTGCGCTTGTTTCGGTTCATCGTCGGCGATGAACTGCACCTGTTTGTCAATCATCCACATCACACCGACGCCCAAACCAACGAGCAGCACGAATGCGCACAGCGCAACGATCCAGGACGACATCTTGGACAACCGTGTACGCGGCGCCCGGTGCGCTCCGCGGCGCAACAGCGATTTGGGGAGGTCGTCGAAACGGTCCTTTGGATACTTCAAAATGGTCTCTCTATTGGGTCAGTCCGCAACCGGACGGTTACGCCGCTCGCGTCGTTCATCTCGAACTCTGCGCAGGCGATTCACCAGCATTGGGTACGCGATGAGTGCGGCTGGTGACTCAATGAGCGTACCGAGAATTTGATAGTAACGGGCACTCGAATACCCAAATTGTCGCCGAATACGTGCTTCTTTGTGCACACTGTGCCGAGGATACTCCTGCTCAAACTCGAGAATCCGGATGTCTTCGTCTCCGAGTTGGGCCGTGGAGTGCGTCGACGCTGCAGCCGTGCTATGCATCCGCGTCTCCTCTCCCCTGACTACTGCGATTGCTGTGTCCGAAGTTTACGGCCGTTGCGATCGCATTCCATGTGGCGCGCGTATGCTTGCCAACATTCGCATCACCGAGGTCGGAGGCAATATGAGTTACGAGATCCAGCGCAGCGATCTGCAGTGGCGCGAGCTACTCAACCCCCTCGAATACGAGGTGTTGCGACAGGCTGGCACCGAGCACCCCTTTACCGGGGAGCTGCTGGATGAAGCGCGTCCGGGAACCTACCACTGCCGCGCCTGCGATAACGAACTGTTTCGAGCCGGCGCGAAGTTCGATGCCGGATGCGGTTGGCCAAGTTTTTGGGAGCCGCTGCGCGAAGAAGCGGTCGAATACCACGATGACTTCACAACCGGATACAAGCGCGTCGAGGTGCGCTGCGCTCGATGCGGTTCGCACCTGGGGCACGTTTTCCCGGACGGATTCGGCACCCCTACCGGCGACCGCTACTGCATGAACTCGGTCTGCCTCAAATTCGTTCCGCAAGAAACACCCGAGCAGTAGCCCTTGCATACCGCGCGGTTTGAAGTTGTACTGAGAGCCGACTACCGGGATCGAACCGGTGACCTGCTGTTTACAAGACAGCTGCTCTGCCAGCTGAGCTAAGTCGGCAACGAAGACATACTACGCGGTTCTGCGCGACGAGCGCACCATCAACGCCATTTCATCCACCTGAAGCACCTCTCATGACCCCGTGGGTCGCCGCATCCAGCCGCGCACCACTAGCATTGATCGACATGGCCGCAGTTACCTTTTCCGGTGTGACCCGTCGCTACCCCGATGCCGAACGCAACGCTGTCGAATCACTCGACCTTGAGATTGAAGATGGCGAGTTTTTGGTGTTAGTGGGGCCGTCCGGATGCGGGAAGACCACGACCCTGCGCATGCTCGCAGGGCTTGAGCCGGTGGATGAGGGCGAGATCTATATCGGCGACGAGAACATCACCAATGTGGCGCCTCGCGACCGGGATATCGCCATGGTGTTCCAGAACTACGCGCTCTACCCACACATGACCGTGGCGCAGAACATGGGGTTCGGGCTGAAAACCCGAGGCGTCTCCAAATCGGATCGCGCCGCAAAGGTTCAGGAAGCAGCCCGCCTACTCGACCTCGAGCAGCTGCTGGATCGCCGACCCGGCGAGCTCTCTGGTGGCCAGCGTCAACGCGTGGCGATGGGCCGGGCCATCGTCCGCGAACCACGCGTATTCCTCATGGACGAACCACTGTCGAACCTCGACGCGAAACTGCGCGTGCACACCCGCGCTCAGATCGCATCCCTACAGCGCCGCCTCGGCACCACCACGGTGTATGTCACGCACGACCAGACCGAAGCCATGACGATGGGGCACCGCATCGCCATCCTGCAAGATGGCAAGTTGCAGCAGCTCGGCACCCCGCAGGAACTGTACGACTCCCCCGCCAACGAGTTCGTTGCTTCGTTCATCGGCACTCCGGCAATGAACTTCTGGACGGAAGGCGACGCACGCATCGGCGTCCGCGCCGAAGACCTCCGTCTCGTCGCAGCCGACGCACCCGGTTTTGATGCCGTGGTGGAGTTCGTCGAAGAGCTCGGCAGCGATGGCTACTTGCACACCACCGCCACTATCGCAGGCGAGCAGATACCGATCGTCGCGCGCGTGGACGGCCGCGAGCATCCACAGGCTGGCGACCGCATCCGGCTACAGCCAAATACCGAGCGCCTGCACCGCTTCCCCGCTACTTCCGAGACAACGTAGCGGTAATTGCGACTACTGCGCTGCAGCCCGCAGCTTGGCGATTTCGTAACAGGTAATCGAGGCCGCGATTCCGGCGTTCAGCGACTCGGTTGCACCATCGATCGGGATCGACACAATCTCATCGCAGTGCTCGGCAACCAGCCGCGAGATCCCCTTGCCCTCTGAACCGACTACGACCACGATCGGCTGATCGGCGAGTTCGAGCCCTGGGAGGGTCACGTCGCCGTCACCGTCAAGACCGATAACGAACAGCCCCTGCTGCTTGAGCTGCTTGATCGTATTCGTGAGGTTCGTGGCCAATGCAACCGGCAGTCTCGCCGCCGCTCCCGCGGAGGTACGCCATGCGGATGCGGTGACTCCGGCGGCGCGTCGCTGCGGCACGATCACGCCGTGGCCGCCAAACGCGGCAACCGAACGAATAATTGCGCCGAGGTTACGCGGATCGGTGATCCCATCCAATGCCACAAACAGTGGCCGTTCACCGCGAGAAACCACCTGTTCAAGCAGTTCGATCGGGTCGGCGTATTCATACGGCGGCACTTTCACCGTGATGCCCTGATGCACGGCATCAAATGGCACCATGCGGTCCATCTCCGGACGGGTGATCTCCAACATGGGGATCTGCCGTTTCGCGGCGATCTGAATGACCTCCTTGACACGGTCGTCAACGTCGATACCCGAGGCCACATATACCGTTGTTGCCGGCATTCCGGCGCGCAGCGCCTCCAGCGCCGCATTGCGACCGGTCACCAATTCAACATCGCTGGGCACTCCACCGGAGCGGCGACGCTGCGACTGACGCTGCTGCGGCCGGCTACCGGCTGCAGCCTGTTTGCGGCGTCGCTGCTTCGCCCAGTGACGATCTTCAGCCTTCGGCGTCGGGCCGCGACCCGCGAGCGCCTTGCGCCCGTGGCCACCGGTGCCCTTCGCCGGCCCCTTCTTCTTTTTACGAATAGCGCCGGGCCGGCCGTGTGCGGGTGAGCTGCTCATTTAGTTCACGCTCCAATGAGATCCCTGGGGGGTGTCTTCAATAGTGATTCCGGCCGCGGTGAGGGTATCGCGGATGCGGTCAGCGGTAGCCCAGTCTTTGTCGGCTCGTGCCTGTGCTCGCTGTTCGAGCAGGTCGCGCACGAGCGCATCCATCGCAGGCTTCAGCGCGCTCTCGTCGCCCTCTTCATCACGCCATTCGGATGCGAGCGGGTCAAGACCAAGCACATCGAGCATGACGCGAGCATGAGCCACGGCCTCTCGTGCAGCCGCCTCGTCGTTTGCGTCCAGGGCCTGGTTGCCTCGTGTCACCGTTTCGTGGATGAGCGCAACGGCCTGCGGCACGGCAAAACCGTCACGCATGTACTCGGCGAATGCCTCCGGCACGCGCGCTGCCGGCTCGATTTCACCCAGTGAGCGCTGCGCCCGTTCGAAGAACGTTTCGATCCGCGAAAAGGCGGCCTCGGCTTCCTGATAGGCGTTGTCCCCGGCTTCGACAGTTGAACGGTAGTGCCCGGTGCCTAAGAGGTAACGCACGATGATCGGCCTGCGGGTCATCACCAGCTCGGTCGCAGAAATGATGTTTCCGACCGACTTGGACATCTTGGTTCCACCGAGCGATACCAACCCGTTGTGGATCCAGTACTGTGCGAAACCGTCGCCCGCGGCCGCCGATTGTGCCAGCTCATTCTCGTGGTGTGGGAACCGTAGATCACGACCACCACCGTGAATGTCGAAGGAGGAGCCCAGGTACTTGGTGGACATTGCCGAGCATTCAATATGCCAGCCCGGCCGCCCTCTACCCCACGGCGAGTCCCACGCAGCAGAGTCCGGTTCGCCCGCCTTCTGACCCTTCCACAGTGCAAAATCCGTGGGGTTGCGCTTCGCGCGCATCGAGCCATCGACGGCAGCCGCCATATCCTCCACACGCTGGTGGGTCAACGCACCGTAGTCTGGCCAGCTCGCAGTGTCGAAGTACACATCACCACTGCCGTCATCGGCCGCGTAGGCGTGCCCTCGATCAAGCAGTCGCTGAATCAGTTCGAGCATTTCTGGGATCGCGCCGGTCGCGCGCGGTTCATAGGTCGGCGGCAGGATGCGCAGCGCTGAATACACCTGCGCAAACTCTCGTTCAACCCGGTATGCAAGCGCCCACCAGGGTTCGTGTTCGGTCGCATTCGCGAGCGTCTTATCGTCGATATCGGTGACGTTCCGCACGAGTGTGACTCGCATCCCTTCGTGCGAGAACCAGCGGCGCATCTGGTCGTAGACCAATGCCGAACGCAGGTGTCCGAGGTGCGGCCCCGATTGCACGGTGGGCCCGCACACATACATCGATACGCAACCGGGAGTACCGGGAACGAAATCGACCAGAGACTGGGCACGAGTGTCATAGAGGCGTTGCATCACGCCAGCAAGTCTAATTGCGCTCGTGCATCTTCGGCGAAGGCGCGGTTTGGATGCGCTCGGTTCGGATGCGGCTGGCAGGTGGTACTTAGCCGCGGCGCAGGCAGGCGGTCGCGAATGCAAACACACCGCCGTCGGTGGTATCCGCCATGAATCCGAGCCCGTCGCTGGTCGTTGCGGATACCGATACTGGGGCGCCGACAAGCTGACTGAGCACACTGGAAGCCTCGGCGGCGCGTGCACCGAACCTGGGGCGTCGACACACGACCTGCACGGCGGCGTTCTGAATCTGCCATCCTGCCTGTGCCAATCGCTCACGCGTGACGGTGAGGAAGACGCTCCCGCGAGCGCCGGCGAACTGCGGGTCGTCAGTTCCGAAGAGCGTGCCGATATCGCCCAGCCCTGCAGCCGACAGTAGCGCGTCTACGAGAGCGTGTGCTGCCGCATCCCCATCGCTATGGCCCGATAGTCCCGGCTCGTGCGGAAAGTGGATACCCGCTAACCAGCACGGAGCCGCCGCGTCGAATGCGTGAATGTCTGTACCGATGCCGACGCGAATTTCGGGCAGTGCGGATGCGGCGGGTGTGTCGTTCATCAGGCGCTCTGCTCGTTCTAGGTCTTGCGGGGTGGTGATCTTAAACGCCAGCGGATCACCCGTCACAGTGCGCACACTGCCGCCGTTGGCCGCATAGGTTGCTGCGTCATCGGTGGCTGTGGATTGTCCTGCCTCGTATGCGGCACGGAGCGAAGCGGCTGGGAAGCCCTGTGGTGTCTGGGCAGCGCGCAGGGTCGCTCGGTCCGGAGTCGCCACAACGGTGCCGGTATCGTCGACCGTTTTCACGGTGTCGACAACCGGGAGCACCGGCACAACGCCGCAGTCGTACTCGCGCACTGCCTGCGCAACTCGAACGAATAGCTCTGGCGGAGTGAGCGCTCGCGCCGCATCGTGCACGAGCACCACATCGCAGGCCTCCGGCAGCGCTTGCAGTGCGGCGCGCACCGAATCAAATCGCGTTTGCCCGCCAGCAATGGTTGTTGCGTGTACCAGCCGCTCGCCGAGCAGGTCGGCAAGGGATGCGAGTGCTTCCTCAGCCTGTCGGTTTACGTGTTCGTCGCCCGGGGGTACGGCAACCACCACCGCGATTGCTCCGGGCAGGTCACTCAGCCCGCGAAGGGAACGGGCAAGCATGGTCTCCCCCGCCACCGGCACGAATGCTTTGGGCATGTTTCGCCCAAGACGGGTTCCGCTGCCCGCGGCTCCGATAACGATGCCGGTGCAGGTCATCGCACGCTAGCTGGCGAGGACACCGTCGAGGCGCTCGTTCGCGGCGTCTTCATCGATCGACTCCGCGAGCGCCAACTCGCTGACCAGTACCTGCCGTGCCTTCGCGAGCATCCGCTTCTCGCCGGCAGAAAGGCCCTTGTCTTGGTCGCGGCGCCACAGATCGCGCACGACCTCGGAAACCTTAATGACATCACCGGAGGCGAGCTTCTCCTGGTTCGACTTGTAGCGTCGCGACCAGTTCGTTGGCTCTTCGGTGATTGGTGCACGCAGCACATCAAATACCTCGTCGAGGCCCTGTTCGTCGATGACATCACGCACTCCGACCAGTTCAACGTTTTCTGCGGGCACCTCAATGGTGAGATCGCCCTGCGAAACATTGAGCTTCAAGTATGTGCGTTCTTCGCCCTTGATAACGCGCTTCTTGATCTCTTCGATCGTCGCGGCCCCGTGGTGCGGGTATACGACTGTCTCGCCGACCTCAAGATTCATTGATGCAGGCCCCTTCCTGGCTCACCAGTTTCTCACCAAGATGTCCTACTTTACCATGCATTAGTGCTACGATGCAGCGCCTCAACGTGCCACGCGCACGCGAAGTAAGCAAAGCAGCACGCCAATCGGCTAGGCTTACCGGAGCATAAGCTTCGCGAACAGATTGATTCGCACGTATATGGAGGCCATCGCAGTGAAGATTCGCGCCGTTGCCGCAGCCGCGCTCGCCGTCGCACTAAGCGCCGGGCTCGCCGGTTGCAACATGATCAGCCCGCAGCGCACTACCATGAAGTACGACGCCAGCGATGGCGTGAGCGTTGAACTGGGCGATATCGCCCTGCGGAACGTGCTGCTGATCACCGATGGTGAGGGCAAGCAGGCCAACCTCGTGTACACCGCAGTGAACCGCACCAGCGAGGACGCCAAGGTCGAAATCACGTTCGATGGCTCATCCAGCACCGCTGAACTCACCCACAGCTCGAAGGGTGCCGCATCGCAGTTCGGTTTCGGCGAAGCGGGGCCGAACATCGTTAGCGGCGACTTCCCCACCGGCTCGACCGTAACCCCGGTGTTCACGGCCACGTTTACGGATGCACAGGGCAGCACGCAGACCGTTACGGTGGACGACAAGGCAGTTCCGGTGCTCGGCGATGACGATGCCAAGCACATCCTCGAGGAATACCAGACGCTGGTGCCAATGCCTGAGCCGACCGCGACTCCGGAACCGGCGAAGACTCCGGCTGAGAGCACCGTTCCCGAGGAGGGCGAGGAGGAAGCAGCCCCTGTCGAATAATAGATAGGCGCTGCGACCGAGCTACTTAGCCGACCGCAACACGAAGCTATAAGTTCGGCCCCGTCCACTTGGACGGGGCCGAACTTATTTGTCCAACAGCGTTAGGCGCCTGCGTTATGCCTCGAATCGGTAGCCAAGACCACGCACTGTCACCAGCAATCGCGGCGACGAGGGAGCTTCTTCAATACGCGAGCGGATGCGTTTAATGTGCACGTCAAGCGTCTTGGTGTCACCGTAGTAGTCAGGACCCCAGACACGATCGATCAGCTGGCTGCGGGTCAGGACGCGGCCAGCATTGCGCATCAGGTACTCGAGCAGTTCGAACTCCTTCAGCGGCATCTGCGTGAGCGTTCCGCGCACGAGTACGGTGTGGCGATCGATATCCATCCGGATATCGCCGACTTGCACGATTCCATCGTCCTCGTCTTCTTCATCCTGCTCGCTGCGACGCAACACCGCACGCACTCGCGCAAGCAACTCACGCGTGGAATAGGGCTTGGTGACGTAATCGTCTGCGCCGAGTTCCAAGCCAACGATGATGTCAACCTCTGAATCCTTAGCGGTCAGCATGATGATCGGCACGTTTGAGATCGCACGGATCCGTTTGCAAACCTCGGTACCGGGCATCTCCGGCAGCATGAGGTCGAGCAGGACGAGATCGGCACCATCTCGTTCGAACTGCTCAACTGCGTCGAGCCCGTTCTCCGCGACGGCTGTTTCATACCCTTCGCGCTTCAGCAGGAACGCCAGCGGTTCATGCAGGGAGGATTCATCTTCAACGATCAAGATACGAGTCACCCCTCCATTGTGCATACGGGAGGGAAACGCAACGTTAACCCGCATCGACGCGGCCGCTAGTCGCTCTCGCGATCATGTTCATTGGCTGCGGGTCCGGTCACTCGAGAGTCTGCCGCCTGGAGGCGCACCGTGAACGTCGACCCTGCGCCGAGTTTCGACCACACTTGAATCTCGCCGCCGTGGTTTTGGATGACGTGTCGCACGATGCTCAACCCCAGACCGGTGCCGCCGGTGTTACGTGAACGAGCAGAGTCGACGCGGTAGAACCGTTCGAAAATACGCCCGCGATCTGCCTCTGAGATACCGATACCGCGATCCGCGACGGAGATCTCCACAATGTCGTTCACTCTGCGAGCTCCGATGCCCACATGAGAGCCCTCCGGCGAGTACGTGATCGCATTCGTAATGAGGTTCTGGAAGCACATCAGTAGCAGGCTCTCATCACCCCATACTGCAAGGTCGTCGCCAGCCTTGAGCTGCACTTCGATGTCTTTGTTCTCGGCGAGTACACGGTTCAGTTCAATAGCCTGTTCCAACACCCCGCGAACCCGCACGTCCTCCGCTTCCTCGAGGGTATCCATCGCCTGCAGACGACTCAGATCGATCAGCTCACGCGTTAGCCGCGCGAGCCGATCACTTTCCACCAGCATCCGATCGGCAAAGTACTGCACCTGCTCAACATCATCTGCGGCCTCTTTTACTGCCTCCGCGAGCAGGGTAATCGCGCCGATCGGCGTCTTGAGCTCGTGCGATACGTTGGCAACAAAATCGCGTCGCACCGCTTCTACGCGAGCGGACTCGGTAATGTCGTTCGCCAGCACCAGCGCGTATCCCCCATCCATGATCGACACCCGAACTCGGAAGTGGAGCTCGGTCGACCCAAAGGGCCCACGCAAGACCGTGATCTGAGACTCGTGCGGGTTGCCGTTGTTCAGCGTTCCGTCGACCAGCGGCCGCATCGATGCAGCAAGCACATCGGGTTTCACCACAAGCCCGGAGTCGTAGGCTTTCTCGGATGCGCGCAGCACGTTATACGAGGAATCGACGATGATTGCGGTCTGCGGCAGGGTTGTTAGCAGGTCTTCCACACCTTCCGGAATCAGCGGTTTACCGATCAATTCACGATTCGCTTTGGCGCGCAAATACCAACGCACGGTAGCGATGATTGCAAGACCTGCAACCAGGCCAATTGCAATGCCCAACCAAATAGCTACCGCGTTATCCATCGCCGACCACGATAGAAATCGTAAGTAACCAAATCCAGAGTTAACTCTCCGGTAATGTGCACCACATAGCTTTCCCCTTCTGAGCTCCACGAGATAGGAATGCGATGCGCAAAGTCTTTCAACAGAATCTTGCCGAGGTCCAACAGGGTCTGGTAGACATTGCGCAGCGCGTCGTTGATGCTATTCAGAATGCCGTCGCCGCACTGGGAGACTCTGATGTTTCCCTTGCCGATCAGGTCATCTCAGGAGACCTCATCATCGATGATCTCAGCGCCCAGATCGATGATCTCACGCTCGAAATTCTGCTACTGCAGGCGCCGGTAGCCAACGACCTACGGTTCATTGTCGACACCATGCGTATGAGTGGTTCGCTGGAGCGAATGGGCGATTTGGCAGCCCACATCGCGCAATTGGCGCGGATGCGCTTCCCCGAAAGTGCGGGCGTGCAGGCGGTGCGTGAACAGTTATTGGAGATGGGCGAGCACGCCGCCCAACAGGCAGTTCGCGTTGAGGCACTGCTGCGCACCGAAAATCCCGACTACATCGCCGAAATCATCGACAGTGACGACGCGGTTGATGCGCTCCACAAACAAGTGCTGACCACACTCACTCGCCCGCGCGAAGACATCGAGATGACCTCATCCCAGATCGTGGATGCAACGCTCGCGAACCGATACCTCGAACGGTTCTCCGACCATGCAGTATCGATCGCTCGCCGCATCCGACACCGTGTCGAAGACCACCGAGAAGAACGCGCCTAGTGCGCGACCCGCGTAATAAACGAACATTCTCAACGAGAAACCGGGGCGTCGAGTCGACGCCCCGGTTGTTGTCTTGTCGGCGCCGCAGCGCCACAACGCTTACTTACCCTGGTTGGCTACTGCTGCCGCTCCAGCCGCAGCGGCTTCCGGGTCGAGGTACTGTGCCGCTTCAACCGGACGCAGCGTGCTCGGGTCGAGCTTGTACACCAGCGGGATACCGGTGGGGATATTTAAGCCTGCAATATCGTCGTCGCTGATGCCGTCGAGGTGCTTCACCAGCGCGCGCAGGGAGTTACCGTGCGCGGCGACCATAACGGTCTTACCGGCACGCAGGTCTTCGGAGATGTCGGACTCCCAGTACGGCAGGAGGCGGTCAAGTACCAGTTTGAGCGCCTCGGTGCGCGGCATCTCGTCGCCGAGCCCCGCATAGCGCGGGTCGCCCACCTGCGAGTACTGGTCGTCATCGGCAATTGCGGGCGGCGGTACATCGTAGGAGCGACGCCAGATCATGAACTGTTCTTCGCCGAACTCGTCACGCACCTGGGTTTTGTCTTTGCCCTGGAGCGCACCGTAGTGGCGCTCGTTCAGCCGCCAGCTGCGCTTGACGGGAATCCAGTTAAAGCCGGCTTCTTTCAGGGCGATATTGGCGGTTTCGATCGCGCGGGTCAGCAGCGAGGTGTAGAGGATGTCGGGGGCCAAGCCAGCCTCTCGGATGAGCTGGCCGGCGCGGACCGCTTCAGCGCGGCCCTTGTCGGTGAGGTCAACGTCGACCCAACCGGTAAACAGGTTTTTTTCGTTCCACTGGCTTTGACCGTGTCGGACGAGGATGAGCGTGAGTGGTTCGTTCATGCCACCAGGGTAGCGACTACAACCAACCGTTGGTCTCAGCAATCTTTGCGGCTTCGGCGCGGTTCCGTGCACCACATTTGCCAATGATCGCCGAGAGATGGTTGCGAACGGTTCCCTCCGAAAGGTGCACGGTGGCAGCGATCTCACGGATGGATGTACCGCTGGCGGCCGCACGCAACACCTCGGTCTCGCGATCGCTGAGCGGGCTCTCACCCAAACCGAGTGATTCGGCAGCAAGGGTCGAGTCCACCACTCGTTTTCCGGCGGATACATCGCGGATGATTTGCGCCAACGTTTCCGGTGGAGTGTCTTTGACGATGAATCCGCGTGCTGATGCCGCCAGTGCGCGCCGCAAATAGCCGGGGCGACCGAACGTGGTGACCATAATGACACGCGTGCTGAGACCCGACTGGGCGAGTGCTGCAGCAGCTTCGATACCGTTCATCCCCGGCATTTCGATATCCAGCAGGGCGATGTCCACCTCGTGCTCGCGACACAGTGCGACCACTTCATCGCCACGTCCCGTGTGGGCAACAACCTCGAGGTCAGTCTCGAGCCCGAGCAGTGCCGCCATGGCGCCGCGTACGAGATCTTGATCGTCGGCGATCAAAAGGCGGATTGTCATTGGAGTTGCACCTCGAGGCAGGTTCCGGGCCGCTCCCCTCCCGGGTGCAGCGGCCGAATCTCTAGCGTAGCTCCCGCATCCTCTACCCGGCACCGCAGGCCCGTCAGTCCGTGGCCCTCTGGCGCCTCGGTGCCAGTGCCGTTGTCGGCAATTCGTAAGAGCGTTGGCCGGATGGTGATGGTAGCTTCACTCGCGTCTGCGTGGCGCACGAGGTTGGTCACGCCTTCGCGCATGGCCCACGCCATGAGTGCTCGGTGCTCGACGGGCACCTCGTGCACGCTGCCTTCGATTCGGTACTCGAGGTCGGCGGCCTCGAGCATGGTCTGCACTGATTTCAGCTGCGCCGCTAAATCGGGGGTCCGCAGTCGCCCGACGGTCCCTCGCACCTCGTCGAGCGATCGGCTCGTAATCTGCAGCAACTCGTCAAGCTCGTGCGCTGCCTGCTGCGGATTCGTGTCAACCAGCCGTTTCGCTAGCTGCGCTTTCAGCGAGATGGCAGTGAGTGAGTGCCCGAGCAAATCGTGAATATCACGCGATATCTCCTCGCGCTCGTGCACTGCCGCAAGCTCGCGCTCGAGTTTCGCGGCCGAGGCGCTGCGGTATTCGATCAGCCGAAATGCCACCGTAAACAATTGCGCAATATAGGCGCCGCTCATATTCAGTAGTATCTGGGCTCCTTCAACAATGCCGAACGGCACCAGCACCGCAAGCACCGAGACAGCAAACAGCACCAGTGCCCACACCAAGCCGTGCCGAAACGGTAGGCACCACAGCCCCAACGCCATTAGATACGGCGTATACGAAACCACCGCGAACCCGAGTGCGGGAATTGTCGGGAGGCACACCGAACAAAGCAGCGCGGCCCATGCGATGATCTGCGTGAGTGGTGCGTCGTCCTCGTATCGACGCATCGCAATCAGGTAGATCACACCGAAGACCATGGTGCAGGCGTAGGCGATCGAATCCCATACGGGTCCGGCGGTAGACAGCTCGCTCACCAGCATGATCGGGATGATCAGGAAGACCAGCCAGATCATGGCAAACCAGTACTGCTCGTATGGGTTGCGGATGCGGTCAGATCGTTCTTCCATGGTGGTGTCCTTATGCACAGCCCGGTGTCGGCAACGGCTGTCGATATGCAGTGTGCCGCCGCAAGCACAGGCTTCGGCGGCACACTGATTGCTGTAACCCTATCGTCGCGATGTTGTTCGACGCACCGCGAGCAGTGCAAGCACCGCGAACACTGTCGCCCAGACGCCCAGGTTGAGCAGGATCTGCCAAAGCTCGTACTGGGTGAATCCGCCGTCCTGACTAGTCACTGCGCCCTCGGTCAATGGCCAAAGCGCCAGCTGCATCACACCCCACACCGGAGTGAACACCGACAGGTCGAGCAGGAATCCACTCAGCGGTACGAACGCGTTGCCGAGGAAGAACAGCACCACGATGATGCCGCTTGCTGCGCTAACGGCTGACTCACTGCGGAAGAACAGACCGATCGCGAGCCCGTACAGTGAAAACACGAGCGCGGGGCCGACCAGAATCAGTCCGGCACATGCCGCAACCACCCACGGCTCCATCCTTGCCGAGGTGATGAACCCTGCCGCGAACACGGCGATCACCGGCAGAATCGCCAGAGCGAGCCCAACCACTGTTTTACTGAGCACGAATTGCGCTTGACGTAGCGGTGTCAGCGCAAGCTGTCGCCCCCATCCCTGCTGGATCTCAACCGCGGCCGCACCCGCCGTTCCCGATGTGGCAGTGATCGCACCGTATGCCGCCATGCTGACGGCGATCATTGCCGAAACATTGCCTCGCCCGGTCCACAGCTCCTGCGTACCGTAATCCTGCATGCCACCGAAAATCAGGTACATCGCCATCGGCAGCACGATCATGAAAAAGACGTTCACGAACATGCGCAGCTGACGGCGCAGTTCAATACCGATATAGCTGGTTACTGCGGTCCTGCTCATCGTGCTGCTCCTTCGAGTTCGGTGCGGTCCTTATCTGAGCCATCAACTTCGACGAGGTGACTGAACGCTTCGTCGAGGCTTGCTGCGGTGATCGTGAGGTCGAATGCGGGAGTATGGGTGAGCAGATATCGCGCGAGGCCGTCAGAATCAACGGCAGCGAACGTAATGGCCTCACCCTCCCGCTGCACGACCTCGTGTTCGGGAAGCTGCGTGAGCTGCTGTTCGGATACGTCCGGCCAACGCACTGCGATACGTCGCTTACCGGCGAGCTTGCGAACTTCGGCGACGCTGCCGTCCGCGATGATTCGTCCGCGGTTCATCATCACGATTCGATTGGCGAACTGTTCGGCTTCGTGCAGATAGTGCGTCGCGAACACTACGGTGCGACCGCGAGCTGCCTCCTCGTGCATGGCGTCCCAGAACGCCGCCCGAGCGTTGACATCCATACCGGCGGTCGGCTCGTCGAGCACGATGATGTCCGGTTCGGGCAAGAGTGCGAGGGCAAACCGCAACCGCTGCTGTTCACCACCGGAGCATTTCGAAACCATCTGTTTGGCGATACCGGTAAGACCGGCGCGCTCCATCACGTCTTCAATCGGGGCATGATTGCTGTACATAGCGGCAATTAATTGCACCGTTTCTTCGACCTTCAAGTCGCCCAACAGCCCCCCGGTTTGCAATACGGCCGAGATCCTCCCGGCATGAATCGCCGAGGTTGGGGTACCTCCCAACACCGACACCTCACCGGAGGTTGGCTTGGTGAGGCCCAACACCATATCGAGCGCGGTGGTTTTACCGGCGCCGTTTGTCCCGAGCAGCGCCACGATTTCGCCCTGCTCGATCGTGAGGCTAATCCCGTCTACCGCGCGAACGAGACCACCGGCCGATGGGAAGTGTTTGTGTACGTCACGTAGCTGAATCGCCGTTGTATTCATGTTCTTAGTTTGCGTCCGGTGAAGCTGCCTTCGCTCTACCGTTCGTCACGACATCAACATGACATTTGTCACGCGCTAGCGCCGCGGCGGCAGTGACACGACACTCCCCGCATCCGGCGGCACAATGACGGTCTGCGCGGCGGTGATCGGTGCATCCGAGTCATCCACGCTCAGCGGCACATCCACCGGTGTGTTTCGCTTAAGTAGCGCGAGGGCGATCGGGCCCTCTTCGTAGTGCGTCGCCGCCGAGGTGATGCGGCCCACCGGTTTGCCCTCGGGATCGAGTCGGATGAGCGCACCGTGTTCGGGCACGTTGCCGTCAAGGCTCAGGTACGTCAATCGGCGCGGCGGATGACCGAGGTTATGCACTTTGGCGACAGTCTCTTGACCCCGATAGCATCCCTTGTTCATGTGCACGGCGCTGCGCAGCAGGTCGAGTTCGTGCGGCAGTGCTCGTTCGTCGACTTCGGTCGCGAATCTCGGCCGCCACGCGGCAATGCGTAGTCCTTCCAGGGTTTCGGATGCGAGGGCTCCCTGTGGCACTTCGTCGACCAGTTGCAGCGTCAGCGGGTAGTCGGCAGCCGTACGTGCCTTCGCGTAACTGATACCGTCCGCCTGCATCCACGGATCGCCCCACTGCACCGCGTGATCTCGGCCATTCGGATCGGCAAACGTACCGATGATGTGTCCGGAAAGCTCATCAACCTCGACACGCATCATGAACCGCATCCGCATCAACCACTGACCGAGCTCGTTCGCGGTTTCGCTGGCAATCAGCGTGCGCGCACCGTCATCAACCATCAAGAACTGGTGTTCAATGCGTCCCTGTGGTGAGAGCACGAGGTTCTCGACGCACTCCCCCGCTTCCAGGCCCGCAACATGCTGTGTGGTGAGCGAGTGGATGAGGGTCAGTCGGTCCTCGCCGGTGACGCTGATTGCACCAACAGTCGGCAGCGACACCACCGCGTCGCCGAGCGCGAGCGCGCGCTGCGCGGCAAGTGGCGTGGTCACACGCGATCCAGTTGTGCGGAGGCGTGCGTGGCGAGTTCCTGTCCGAGCGCGGCAATATCCCATGCCCAGAACATCCGCCCGTTCACCAGGCCGTACAGCCGCGTGGCCGAGCGATACTCTTTCGCACCGGCAGTGCGCAGCACCCCATCCGTTGCCAGATCAATGCGCGGTCCGCGCACCATGCCGTAGTACACCTCGCTCACACCGGTGGGATGCGCGAGGGTCACCTCCAGGTCAAACCCGTTGTCGCTATTGCGCAGCGCCTCGACGCCTTCAGCATCGGTGATTTCGGCGGATGCGGATGGGGGCAGCATGCCGGGACCGACATCGCCGTCGGTTCGCTTACGGGCCAGCCGCCAGAAGCCGGCTTCGCTGGTAAGCGGGCTATCGGCTGCTTCGCCGTTATCGTCGAGTAACCACACCTGTGATCGATACTCGAGATAGGGCTGCCCTGAGTGGGTGAACTCAATGCGCTGCCTGAAGGGGTGCTCGCGCAACTGATCGTCGATTTTGTATTCGACCATGCCATTGCCTTCCCAGGTGCCAATCACCCAGGTGAGCGGTACCAGTTCTGGTGGCAGGTCGACGGGGATTTCCATCATGTGCAACACCTCGCCCTTCGCGCAGACCGTCGGTGCGATGCCCCGGCGCGCACAATCATGCCGGGCAACCGCTTCAGCAGTTCCTGCGGGCTAGCTCTGACCCTTGAACAGGCGACGAAGTACAACCACGCTTACGCCGAGAATGCCGACCATTGCGCCGCCGAGCAAGCCCATAAAGAGGATCTCAAAGAACAGTTCCATAGCTGTAAGTCTAACCGGTCAGTGCATCACCGGCGAGCGTCCCGCCCGCTCGTCATCAACCTCGCGCGCTTACACCAACACCCATGATTGGGCACCATTGGCGAGGAAGATCAGCGTGCCGATGGCGAGCACGAGCGCAGCTCCGACGAGGCTTAGTGCGAAGCGGTGGATATATCCGGCCGATCGGCCGTCGGCCAATTGCAGCAGACCGGTGAGCAACACCAGCATCATCATCGAGATCGACACCCAGGTGAGCTGGCGCTGCGGGCTGGCGAGCAAACCGATCGCAACCACCAGCAAGACCGCAGCAACCCAGACCGCGACTATACGCATCCGCCCCCAATACCGAACTCGACGCAGCTGCGCGTCGGTGTGCTCGGATGCGGTGTTGCCAGTGACCATTCGGGCAGTTTACCGCGACCAGTGCACCCGCGAGGTATTGCTAGGCCGAGACCGGAGCGCCCGATTATTAGGATGGGGACATGGAACTGCGCGCGCTCCCGGTTGCTTCAACGCTCGGCAATGCCCTCGAACAGTTCGCACACGCCTGCAAGACCGCCGATAACGCCTCGCCGTTCAACGACGCATCCATGCTTGCACCGCAATCGCGGCATGCCCTTGCCATCCGCTCATCAACCAATGAGCTCGTCGCTCTGGCACTCTGCGCCCCGGCGGGCGATAACGATGCATACGAGGTCGAGTTTGCCGTGCATCCGGATCACCGCGAGCGCGGGTACGGCCGTAGGCTGTACGACCAGCTTGTCGCAATGGCTCCGGCTCCGCTCCGGTTCTGGGCGCACGGTAATACTGCCGGCGCCCGAGCACTGGCGGCGAGCGTTGGGATTCGCCCCATTCGCACGCTATTTATGCTCACCCGCCCCACCACACCGACCGATTCGGCACAGACATCCACACCCGAGGGATATTGTGTTCGTACCTTCGACGAGAGCCAGGATGCGGTGGCCTGGGTTTCGCTGAACGCTACGGTCTTTGCCGATCACCCCGAACAAGGGAAACTCACACTCGACGATCTACAGGCGCGGATGAACCAGCCGTGGTTCTGCGCCGAGGATTTCTTTGTGGTGACCCCCGAAGACGCCCCAGAACGCCTGCTCGGCTACTGCTGGTGCAAGATCACCGAGGATGCGGCCGAGGTCTACGTACTCGGCATTCATCCGGATGCGTCCGGTCGCGGCCTCGGCGGCGCGCTGATGCGCAGAGCCTTTGCACGATTCGCCGAACTCGGCAGGAGCAAGTCCGAGCTGTACGTCGATGGGGACAACCACAGCGCGCTCGGACTGTACCGGAAGCTGGGGTACGAGGAGCACTTCAGCGATGTGCAGTACGGCTGATACGGAACACTCAGCGTTTTCAACCGGCCCGCTCGGGCACCGTTCACCACAAATTGAGAGACTTGCTCACATGGACACTACTCACGAGAATCGCGAAGGCCTCGGCGAGGTAAGCCGGTACATTGACCGCGAAATGAGCTGGCTCGCGTTCAACCAGCGGGTGCTCGAGCTCGGCGAAGCGAGCGATGTACCGCTCTTGGAGCGCACCAACTTCCTCGCCATCTTCCCCTCGAACCTCGACGAGTGGTTCATGGTGCGCGTCGCAGGACTCAAACGCCGCATCGATCTCGGCCTAGCAGTGCCCACTCCCGCAGGCATCGCGCCTCGCACCGAGCTCGCACAAATCCGCACCCGCGCTCGCGAGCTGCAGCTGCGCCACGCCACGCACTTCCGCGATGTTGTTCGCCCCATGCTCGCCGAGGAAGGTATCGAGATCCTCGGATGGGATGACCTCGACCAGGCGCAGCAGGCTCGGCTAACCGAAATTTTCTCGAACGATATCTTCCCCGTCCTGATGCCGCTGGCTGTCGACCCGGCGCATCCATTCCCCTATATCTCGGGCCTTTCGCTGAACCTCTCGGTGCGAGTGCGCAACCCGGAAGGCACCAAGACCGACTTCGCACGCCTCAAGGTGCCGCCGATGCTGCCGCGTCTGTATCCACTGGAGTCACCCGAGGGCAAGCACTGGTTCATCCTGCTCGAAGATCTCATTGCCCAGCACCTGGAAATGCTCTTCCCCGGCATGGAGGTCATTGACCACCACGCGTTCCGGGTCACTCGTAACGAAGACGTCACCATTGAAGAGGACGAGACCGAAAACCTGCTGCAGGCGCTCGAAAAAGAACTGTTGCGCCGACGCTTTGGTCCCCCTATCCGCCTCGAAGTGTCCGAGGACATGGACGACGAGACGATCGAGCTCCTCAAGGACGAGCTCGACATCACGGATGATGAGGTCACCGTCCTGCCCGGCCCACTCGACCTGACCGCGCTATTCGCGCTGGGCGGCGTGAACCGCCCTGAGCTGAAGTACGAGACGCACGTTCCGACCACGCATCCGGCGTTCCGAACCACCGAATCGAACGAAGAACCCGATATGTTCGGGGCAATCGCCAACCGTGACATCCTCGTACACCACCCGTACGAGTCGTTCTCGACGAGCGTGGTGAAGTTCATTGAACAGGCCGCAGCCGACCCGGACGTCCTGGCAATCAAGCAGACGCTGTACCGCACTTCGGGCGATTCCCCGATTATTGCTGCGCTGATTAAGGCGGCAGAATCCGGTAAGCAGGTGCTTGCGCTGGTAGAGATCAAGGCCCGCTTTGATGAGCAGAACAACATCGTGTGGGCGCGCAAGCTCGAAAAGGCCGGCGTCCACGTGGTGTACGGCCTGGTTGGACTGAAAACACACTGCAAGCTGCTGCAGGTCATTCGCCGCGAAGAGCACCAGCTGCGCACGTATAACCACATCGGTACCGGTAACTACAACCCAAAGACATCGCGCATCTACGAAGACCTCGGCCTGTTCACGGTCGACGAGGATGTATCCACCGATATCACTCGCCTGTTCAACCAGCTCTCCGGCTACGCCATCGAGCGTGATTTCAAGCGCCTGCTGGTCGCTCCGCTGCACCTGCGCAAGGGGCTGCTCGACCTGATCGAGAACGAACGCCAGGCGGCGCTACGAGGCGAGGAAAGCCGCATCCGCATCAAGGTCAACTCGATGATTGACGAGCAGCTCATCGATGCGCTCTACGCCGCAAGCCAGGCCGGTGTTCCAGTCGATGTGTGGGTGCGCGGTATCTGCGGCGTGCGTCCCGGCGTACCTGGCCTGAGCGAAACGATTCGTGTGCGCTCAGTCGTCGGACGCTATCTCGAGCACTCGCGCATCTTCAGCTTTCACAACGGCGGCGACACGAAGGTGTTCATCGGTTCTGCCGACATGATGCACCGCAACCTCGATCGCCGCATCGAAGCGCTCGTGCAGATCACCGACCCGGCACACGTCGCCACACTCCAGGATCTCTTTGATCTCGGTATGTCCGACGAGTCGGCGACATGGCATCTTGGTGCGGATGGCGAGTGGGTGCGCAAGCATCTCAATGAGCATGGTAAGGCCCTCGTCGACGTGCACAACACCGTCATGCGCATGGTTGCCGCACGCCCCACGCTGCACGCCCTGCGCCCGTAGCCTCACACACCTTCTGCTCCACCACACTTACTGATTTGGCGGCCCGCTCATGCAACACTCCCACGACGATTTCGAAGATACGGTCTACGCTGCCGGCGCTTTGGTGTGGCGAATGGATGGCGAGAAGCCGCGCGTGATGGTGATCTACCGTGAACGCCATAACGACTATTCCTTCCCGAAGGGCAAGGTAGATCCGGGCGAAACGCTGCCACAAACCGCCGTACGCGAAATCGAGGAAGAAACCGGATTGCGGGTGACCCTCGGCGCACCCATCGGCGTTGCCGAATACGAGCTCCCCAGCGGCCGCCCCAAAGAGGTGCACTACTGGGTTGCCGAGATCGATGACGCCCAGTTCGAGCAGTATTCGTTCGTTCCGAACGACGAAGTGGGCGAAGTGCAGTGGCTCTCGCTGTCCAAGGCGGCAAAGCTCCTCACCTATTCGCGCGACCGCGATCTCTTGGCGGTTCTTGAAGAGCGCATCACGAACGGTACGGCGCGAACCACGCCGGTGATCGCGCTTCGACACGCCCAGGCCGCCCCTGCGATCGGCTGGCCGGGAAATGATGAATCCCGCCCGCTCACCTCGCGCGGTCAGGCGCAGGCCATGCAGATCGTTTCGATCCTGCGGGCGTACCAGCCAACGCGCGTGCTCACATCCACTGCGGTCCGTTGCCTGGCCACCGTGGGCCCACTCACTCACGAGCTGGAGCTAGAACCGGAGATCACCGCATCCATTTCACAGAATCTGTCACTCGGATGGAGCGATGTCGCCCAGACCGTGAATGATGTGCTGGATGCGGGTCAAGCGACCGTGCTGTGCTCGCACTCCCCGATGGTGCCTTCGATTCTGGATGCTGTCAGCAAGCAATGTGTGTCCGTTCCAGACAAACTCGAGGCGCTCGGAATGCTTGCTACGGCAGAGTTTGTCGTCTTGCACCTTGCCCGCACCGATGACGACCTCCGGCTCGTGCACGCAGAAGCACACGGGCCACAGATCTAATTTGCCCGCGGTTATTTACCAATCGTTAACGCGCAGGATTCGCTCACGTCATCACTGACGCCTACGTTCAGGGAGAACCCAGAAACCTGGTTCGAAAATTCGACGTTTCTACGGAGGAAACTCAATGAAGCTTTCGCGTGTTAGCACCTCGGTTGCTATGACCGCAATTGCCGCTCTCACCCTCGTTGGCTGTGCCTCGGAGGGCACCGGAGACAACGCAGGTGGCGGAGAGAACGGCGAGTCGACCGCTGCTGCGGGTGGCATCGAATACACCCCTGCTGAGGGCCTCAAGGGAAGCCTGAACGCTACAGGTGCTTCGTCGCAGGAGAAGGCTCAGCTCAACGGCTGGGTTCCTGGCTACCAGGAGAAGCAGAGCGACGTAACCATTAACTACGAGGCAACCGGTTCGGGCGCAGGTCGCGACAACTTCGTGGCCGGTACCTCTGACTTCATCGGTTCGGACCGCGCCTTCAAGACCGAAGAAATCGAGAAGAGCAAGTTCCCGCTGTGCGCTGACGGCTCGGACCTCGTTGAGATCCCTGCGTACATCTCGCCGATCGCTATTGCGTTCAACGTTCCTGGCGTAGAAGAACTCAACCTGGACGCCGAGACCATCGCAAAGATCTTCGACGGCAAGATCACCAAGTGGAACGACGAGGCAATCGCTAGCCTCAACGACGGTGTAGAGCTCCCTGACTCGGAGATCACCCCGGTTCACCGCGGTGACAAGTCGGGTACCACCGAGAACTTCACCGACTACCTCGCTGAGGTTGCTCCTGAGGCATGGACCCACGAGCCGGACAAGGAATGGCCTGCCGGTCTCCCCGGTGAAGGTGCAGACAAGACCGCTGGTGTTGCTGACGCTATCCGCGGCGGTGAGGGCACCATCGGTTACCTCGACGCATCGGCCACTTCGGACCTGACCACCGCTTCGATCAAGTCGGGCGAGGAGTTCGTTCCTTACAGCGCAGAAGCTGCCGCAAAGATTGTTGAGGCTTCGGAGCTCGAATCGGGCCGCGCTGAGACCGACCTCTCGTACAAACTGAACTTCGAGGGTGGCGACGGATCGTACCCGATCGTCCTCGTTTCGTACCTGGTCGGCTGCGCCGAGTACAAGGACGCCGAGAAGGGCAAGCTCGTTAAGGACTACTTCTCGTACGTAATCTCGGACGAAGCACAGCAGAAGGCTGGCCAGGAAGATGTTGCTGGCTCGGCTCCGCTGTCGCCTGCAGTTGCAGAGAAGGCTAAGGCCGCTATCGACGCAATGAAGTAAATCTGAGTTCGATCATCGAATCTCAGCGGGGGTGCCCGGCGCCGCGCGTTTGCGGGCGTCCGGCACCCCCACTCATTTCTCCCTTCAGCTCTAGCTCAGTCTCACTGCCTCATTAACATTTAAGGAAGGCAATCGCCATGACGAGTACCGAAACTACGGCAAAACCCGCCCAACCTTCGGCTACTAACGTTCGCCGACCAGGCGACATCATCTTTCAAACTATTTCGACCACATCCGGCGCCCTCATCCTCGCAATTCTTGCCGCAGTGTTCTTGTTCCTGCTCGTACAGGGTGCCCCGTCGCTCTTCTCGCCAATCGGCTCCGGTGAGGGCGACTCGATCCGTACCGCGAACGATGGCTTCCTCAACTACGTAGCCCCACTCGTATTCGGAACGATCTGGTCGTCACTGCTCGCGATGCTGCTCGCGCTCCCAGTCGGTATCGGTGTGGCGCTGTTCATCAGCCACTTCACCAACCGCCGCTATTCGGGAATTATGGGCTTCATCATTGACATGCTCGCGGCAGTCCCCTCCGTTGTCTTTGGCCTGTGGGGTATTCTCATCCTCGCCCCGATCATGGGCCCGATGTACAAGTGGCTCGGTGAGAACATGGAATGGTTCCCACTGTTCGCCGGTGGTGCAACCCCGACAGGTAAGAACATGATGACCGCGGCGATTGTGCTCGCGATCATGATTCTGCCGATTATCACCTCGCTGTGCCGCGAGATCTTCCTCCAGACTCCTCGTCTGCACGAAGAGGCATCGCTTGCCCTCGGTGCTACCAAGTGGGAGATGGTGCAGCAGTCGGTATTCCCGTACGCGCGTTCGGGTATGTTCGCTTCCGCCATTCTCGCGCTCGGCCGTGCCCTGGGTGAAACGATGGCAGTGACGATGGTGCTCGCATCCGCCGAGATCGTTACCTTCAAGCTGCTGACATCACAGAACCCGACTACCATTGCGGCGTCCATCGCGAAGAAGTTCCCCGAATCGCACGGTATGGACTCGCAAACGCTGATCGCCGGTGGTCTCGTACTGTTCGCCATCACGCTGATCGTGAACTCAATTGGCCGCTGGATCATTTCCCGCAGCTCGAAGTAGGAGGAACAAACCATGTCAACATCTACTACTTCAACAACGAAACGGCCCGTTAATCGACTCACTGCCGGACGTCTGTCTGGCGTGCAGGTTGCACTCATCGCGCTCGGTGCGCTGCTGGTGTCAACGGTTATTTTCGGTGGGCTTTGGCTCGCCTCGGGCGACCCGCTCTACCAGGTTGCGAAGAAATCCGGCAAGCTCACCATGAACTTCAACTGGGGTGGCTGGCTGGTTGTTGCCGGTCTGCTCTACCTGATTGCGGTTTACATCATCTCCAGCGCTGTTGAGGGTGCAAGACAGGCAAAGAACCGTCTGGTGACGGGTCTACTAGGTGTCGCCTTCATCCTGGCGATGGTCCCGCTGCTATCGCTCATCATCACGCTGGTGATCAAGGGTTCGCCCGGATTCTTTTCGGCGCAGTTCTTCGCGAATGACGCGTCGGTACCGCTGGTTCGAGGCGCTCAGCACGCGATCGTCGGAACGCTGTGGATCACCGGTCTGACCACGCTGTTGGCGGTACCGATCGGATTCTTTACGGCGATCTACCTCGTCGAATACGGCAAGGGAAACATGCTCAGCCGTGCGCTGAACTTCTTTGTCGACGTGATGACCGGTATCCCCTCGATCGTTGCGGGTCTGTTCGCGTTCGCGCTGTTCAAGATCTTCACCGATCTGACCGGCGGTGACATGACAAAGATTAAGTCAGGTTTCGTTGGCTCAATCGCTCTGCTCGTGCTGATGATCCCGACTGTGGTTCGCTCGGCCGAAGAGATGATCCGACTCGTTCCGAACGACCTTCGTGAGGCGTCGTACGCGCTCGGTGTTCCGAAGTGGCGCACGATCTCCAAGGTTGTTCTGCCCACCTGCCTCGGTGGTTTGGTGACCGGTGTACTGCTCGCTATCGCCCGTGTGATCGGTGAGACCGCTCCGCTGATGATCGCCGCCGGTATGACGGTGAACTTGAACACGAACCCGTTCAACGGCGCGATGGCTTCACTGCCGACTCTGGTCTACCAGCAGTACAGCTTCACCGATAAGACAGCCGTCGAACTGGCATGGGCGGGTGCGCTCATGCTGCTCATCATCGTGATGGCGCTGAACATCATCGGTCGCATCGTTCGTCACTACTTCTCCCCCAAGAGCAACCGCTAAGAACGACAACGTCGTATAAAGGATTTACACATGTCAAAGCGTATTGAAATCAAGAACCTGGACATTTACTACGACAAGTTCAAGGCTGTCGAGAATGTCAACATGACCATCGAGCCGAAGAGCGTAACCGCGTTCATTGGCCCGTCGGGTTGCGGTAAGTCGACCGTACTGCGCACCCTGAACCGTATGCACGAGGTAATCCCCAAGGCATGGGTTGATGGCGAGGTACTCCTCGACGGCGACAACCTCTACGGCCAGGGCGTTGACCCGGTAAACGTGCGTCGTCAGGTGGGTATGGTGTTCCAGCGCGCGAACCCGTTCCCGACCATGTCCATCAAGGAGAACGTGCTCGCCGGTGTGCGCCTGAACAACAAGCGCATCTCGAATAAGGACGCCGCTGAGCTCGTCGAGAAGTCGCTGCGCGGCGCGAACCTCTGGAACGAGGTTAAGGACCGCCTGGATGCTCCCGGTGGTGGACTCTCGGGTGGTCAGCAGCAGCGTCTGTGCATCGCTCGCGCCATTGCGGTGAAGCCTGATGTGCTGCTGATGGACGAGCCCTGCTCGGCACTTGACCCGATCTCGACGCTCGCGATTGAGGACCTCATCCACGAGCTCAAGACCGACTACACGATCGTGATCGTGACCCACAACATGCAGCAGGCAACTCGTGTTTCGGACCGCACCGGCTTCTTCAACATTGCCGGTACCGGTAAGCCGGGCAAGCTCATTGAGTTTGACGACACCCGGAACATCTTCGAGAACCCGCAGGACAAGCAGACTCAGGACTACGTGACCGGTCGCTTCGGTTAAACCAACGGCACTGTCGGTGGGGTGGCTACAGCTACCCCACCGCTTTGCTTTTCCTCCGTTTGCCATGCGGTACCGCGCTGCAAACGGCAGCAAAAAAACCGGACCGCAGAACGCCTCTCGGCGAAAGGCCGCTCGAAGCGGCAAAATAATGGAGCCCGGGGTTACTGCGGCCCGGCGCACACCATCTTGCTAAATGTGGTTCGTGAACGCAAGGGCGCGAACAAGGTGACGTGCTTGCGGATACTGCTACTCGCATCCATGCCGGGTACCTGAACCGACGTTATTCGAGTGTTCCGCGACGCCACCGCGAGGCGCTTGCCGCGAGTTCGCGCGCGAAATCGAGGTACCGGGCTGAGCGGATGGTGAACCGGTTTGCTCGTTCGGGAGCGGTGGTCTCGTCGGTTTCGGCAAGGGATGCCGAACCGATCGACATGACGGCGCAGAACGCGGCGGCTCGCTCCAAGGCTGCAGCGAAATCACCGATGAATGCGCCGCGCAGGATGGTGGCGGTTAGCTGCAAGATTTCTTCCGGGCCCGTGGGTTCCTGCGCGCCGGCGACGATGTGGCTGATCGAGCGGTCTTCGGCAGCGCCACGGCGATAGGTGTAGCTGGCGTGGTCTGGGTGTTGCGATACCGCCATGTGGATGAGGTAGAGCCGCCACAGCGCACCGGGCAGGGTTTCGGGGGCGGCCGGCGCCCACAGCTGCACGAGGTCGTCGAGACCGTGCGTATTTGCGTACTCGACCGTGCGTTCGACCACTTGCGGGTCGCCTGACTGGCGCACTCGGTTGAGCAGGGCGTGTGCGGTGTCGTGCGCGATTCGGTTTGTGGCCGCGGGATCGTCGGCACCGATAAATGCCTCGAACGCTTCGATCGGCATCCGTACCGGCCGGTGAAACTTCTCCACGTACACCACCCTTCCTGTTCGCTGCGTTCCAGTCTGCCAAGTCGTGTGTCCGGTCGCATCTGGTTACGCTTGCAGCATGGCATTGCGCAGTAGTTCTCCCGGATCGTCCACTCCCCCGTCGGAATCGACGAATGACAGCGGAGCGTTGGGGTCAAACACAAGTTCGCGGGTTCTCCCCGAGTCGCGTGACAAGCGGGTGAGTGCTGGTGTTGTCGCCGTGGCGCTATTGGCGAACATGGCCGTGCCGTGGTGGGTGGCAACGTATCCGCTATTGGAGAAAACGCCGTTTCTCGCAGGATGGCAGATGCTCGTAGTTGGGTTCGGGATCGGCGAGCTACCGGGTCTAACCGGGTTCAACCCAATTGGGAACTTCCTCTTTGGCGCACTGCCCGTGCTTGCGACATTCGTGCTGGCCGTGCTGTGGGTACTGCGGGTCGTTTCACCTCGTGCCGTACCGTTGCGCACCACCGGGGTCTGGGCAGTATTTACGCTGCTGACGCAGCTGTGGCTATTGATCCTTGGGTGGGCTCGTCTGAACGCGACGATGGGCGCTCATCCGGCAACAATTGGCCTGCTTATTGCGGTAATGCTGACGGTATTCTCGGCAATTGTCGCGTTCGGATGGTGGCGCCGGGGCGAGAAGGGCCTGTGGCCGTCGCGCGGTCGTTTCAAGGCAGCGGATGCTGATGGCGAGGATGCCGAGTCGGTGCTCGGCAGTGAGATTTGGGATGCGGATGCGGACGATTCCCCGCGTGTGGACCGCAACGAGTCAACATCCGGCTAGACTGTCCTGCGGGCCTATAGCTCAGCTGGCAGAGCAGTGGACTTTTAATCCATGGGTCGCGGGTTCGAGCCCCGCTGGGCCCACCTCCAAACGCCCCCGCTACAACCCAGTAAAACACTGGCAGCTGGCGGGGGTGTTTTCTTGCTCCGCTGGGGCGTGCCCACATTTTGCCCACCGGTGAGGGCGTTACTGCAATGCGTCACCGTGCAGATGCAGCGCGGTCACGAACCGATCTACGGCAAGCCGAGCTTCACGGTCGACCGGCGTATCGAGATCGCACGCAAACACGGCAAACACCAGGTTGCGCTGACCCCGAGTGGTCACGATGCCTGCGAGTGAATGCACCGAGTTGATGAACCCCGTTTTCGCGCGCACCGAGTCACCGACCACACGGTTAGCCCCCGTAAACCGACTTGCCGCCATGGTCTGACCGGACACCGTTAGCAGTGGCACCAGCGACGCGAACGGTTCTTCACCGAGATACCCGCGCCGCAGCAGCTGCGCGACAAAACGCGGTGTGAGCCGGTTGTCATCACTCAACCCCGAACCATCCACGAACTCGCAACCGGACGCATCCAGCCCGAGCTCGGCAACCGCATCCCGTATCTCACGCTGTACCGACTCCCACGAGGCATCTGCACCGCGCGCGATCGCCACCACTCGCGCCAGCGTCTCCGCGAGCGAGTTATCTGAGCTGCGCAGCATTTCACGCACGAGCTCGGTCATCGGCGCTGACTCCACCCGGGCCACCTCATCCTCCGAGGCAGCCGACGCGCTCCCGCGCACAATCGTCACGTCATCCAGCAACGCACCAAGCGCAGCAGCCACTCGTCCCACCGGGTTCTCGCTACGCGCACTGTCGTCAAGCAGTGGGTCGTCGCGGTCGCCGTCCAGCTGCAGCGAGGTGATAAACGGTATGTAGTTCTCGGGTGATCGGCCCGCCTCATCCCAGGTGGGGTGCCACTGCGACGCAGCAAACAGCCCATCGTCGAGCAACAACCGCTTCAGCTCGGGCATATTGGTGCGTAGTTGCGCTGCCAAGTCATCCAGGTGGGCAGGATGCGGGTAGAACGTCGGTTCGCCCGTTGGGGTGCGCGAAAGCGTAATATCGCCGCCGCCGATCAGCACCGCTTCGGTCTCACTGGTCCGGACTACCCGCGTAGGGATCCGGTAGTCGGCGCCAAGATTCGCCAGCGCAAGGGTGCCGGTAAGTGTCTTCATCACGCTCGCCGACGGGCTCGGTGCATCGGCCGATCGTTCCAGCAGCGCAGCGCCGCTATCACCGTCAAGCACCAGATACCGCACATCACGCAGCGCGGAGTCGCTTGCGGCCGCCGTGATTTCGGCCCGCGCATCCGCCACTGGCACAAGCGTCGCGGCAGGCGCTGCCTCGGCCCGAGCAGCCGACCGCTTCGGTCGCGGATCGTGCCAGCCAATTGCCTCACCGATCAGCTGGCCGACTTCTGCCATCGTCTCGAGCACGGGCCCGCGCGCATCCGCGCCCGCATCCCACTCAGCGAGTACCGCATAGGCGATACGCCGGTCTCGGCTCATTGCCACACCAACATCAGCGCGCACGGTCGAGATCGTACCGGTTTTGTTCCACAGCCACACGCCACCGTCGAAACAGTCATGGTCGAGACCGTCGAAATCAAACACCGACGCCACCATCGACATATCGGCGCTGGCGCCAAGCCACTTGCGGAAGATATCGCCGCTGCTGCGAGAGAGATCACGATCGAGCTGCAAGCGCGAGACAAAATCAACCATCTCGCTCGCGTTCGCTTCCGAAAGCCGCGAGGGATGCCCCGGCGGAATCGGCCAACGGATCGCATCGTTCAGACGCGAATGCTGATAGCCCAGTTGCCGGGCATGCTCGCGCACCGAGTCGATCCCAATCACGCGCAGCAGTGCGTTCGTGGCGTCGTTATCGCTCACCGAACCCACGAGTGCCCCGAGGTCATACAGCGACAGCTCATCCTGCTGCAGCTTCTGCCACAGCCCCGAGCCACCAATCAAATCGCTCGGCAGGCGCGTCACCCGCTCATCGAGCGACCGCGTGCCCGAATCCACCTCATACAACAGGCGATGCAGCAAGAAGAGTTTGCCGATGCTCGCAGTACTCAGCACCCGCTCGGGGCAGTGCTGCAACAACACTTGCTCGCAGTCGATATCGCGCACCAGCACTGACCAGCGGCAACCGTCACCGGTGGGGAAATCAATCACTCGAGTCTGCTCCAGGGTCGTCACGGTCAAGATCGGTCACATAGCGGCGAATCTGTTCACCTATCTCGCGCATCGCATCCAGCGCTACCGCCCGCTGATCGGGCACCTCTTCGGGCCAATTCGCGGCAACCGCATAGGCCACTGAACGCTGCGGCCCCTGCAACACACCAACATCGATGCGCGCCTGTTCGATCGTGCCGGTTTTGTGGCGCAGCACCATCGACTGATACTCGGGCTCGACATGCGCAAGCGGATCGAGCAGCAGCGCATCGGCAACCATCGAGGTATCGGCGTCGGATGCCAGCCAGTCGAGCACCTGTTGCGAGATCTCGGGTGATAGCACCTCGCCATTCGCGAGGCGCCGCATCAGATCCGAAAGCTCTGCCGCGGTGCCGTACGAGGGGGTCCAGGGATGCTCGGGGCCACGGTCATCACGGATGTAGTCAAGTTGCGCGGTCTGGGTGTAGCCGAGCTCCCCGGCGATCGCACGCACACGTTCAAGCCCGCACACATCGATCAGGGCATTCGTCGCCAGATTGTCGCTCATCGTCCCCACCAGCAGGGCTGCATCCGCCACCGCCATCGACTGGTTCGTGAACCGGTACGCGAGCCCGGAGTCAGCGACACGAAGCGTTGTCGACAGGTCGATCAGCGCATCCGCAGCCACCTTGCCCTCGCGAATCTGCCGGGCAAGTTCGATGAGCAAAAACACCTTGCCGACGCTGGCGGTCTTGCTCACCCGGTCGGGTTCGTGCTCGGCAAGTATTTCCCTGTCAAGGGTGGTGATCCGGATGCTCCACGCGATCGGTTCGGAAAGCTGCGGTAACGCGATGCTCATTGCTGCGGCTCCGGTTTGACATCGCCCATACTTGGGGCTGCTGCGAGCAGTGTCCTGGTGTAGCTGTGCTGCGGGTTCAGCAGCACAGTTTCGGTGGGGCCGTGCTCGACCAGCTGGCCGCGATGCATCACGGCCACTGAATCGGCAATGTTCCACGCCAAGCCAAGGTCGTGGGTAATCACGAGTGCGGCAAGGCCGAGCTTCCGGCGCAGCGATAGCAGCAGACCGAGAATTTCGCCTCGCACCGATGCATCCAGGGATGCCACCGGCTCATCGGCAATCAGCAGCTCGGGTTGCAGTGCCAGCGCTCCGGCAATGACCACGCGCTGACGCTGCCCGCCGGAGAGCTCCTGCGGAATTGCACCGAAATAGTCTTCGGGCGGGGTGAGTTCAGCATCCAGCAGACTCTGCCGTACTCGTTCCTGTTCGTCACCGTCGAACCGCTGCACGCGCAGACCCTCAGCAACCGACTCGTAGACGGTCATTTTCGGGTTGAGTGCCGCGGACGGGTCTTGGAACACCAGCTGCACGCGCTTGTGGAACTCGCGCAGCTGCGCCGGCTTCGTGGGAAGTGGCGTGCCATCAAAGGTGATTTCTGCACCCGGGTCCGGCTCCTGCAGCCCGATCAGGGTGTTCGCCAAGGTCGTTTTGCCAGAACCTGACTGGCCCACCAGGGCGACGATTTCACCGCGCCGAATCTGCAGATCGACCCCGCGGATCGCCTGCACCTTCCGGCCGCCGGTGGTGTAGGTAACACTGACATTGCGGGCGTCCAGCAGTACGGGCGCGTCTTCTGGCGCTGCTTCCTGCTGCTGGAGTTCGTCATCATCCTGTTCGTGACGACTCACCGGCCGCATCCGCGAGGCTGGATCACCGATCGTGGGGAATGCGTGCGCGAGTTTCTGCGTATACGGCTCACGCGGGGCGTGGCAAATCTGGCCCGCCGGGCCAACCTCAATGAGCTCTCCGTGACGCATTACCGCGATGCGATCGCAGGCGGTGGCCAGCACTGACAGGTCGTGACTGATCATCACTAGCGAAATCCCGCGTTCTGCCACGAGCTTGGAGATCATCCTCAAGATCTGCTCCTGCACGATGACATCGAGCGCAGTGGTCGGCTCGTCAGCGATGATGACCTCGGGATTACAGGCCAGGGCCATGGCGATCATTACGCGCTGACGCTGCCCGCCAGAAAGCTCGTGCGGGTACGCATTCGCTTTCTCTGCCGGCAGGTCAACACGGCCGAGCAGCTCGATGACTCGCTCCTTGCGCGCCGTTTCGGTAGCCCACTCTTCGGTCACGTGCAGCTCGAGTGCCTCGAGAATCTGCTGGCCGACGGTTCGCACCGGGTTTAGCGAGTGCATTGCGCCCTGGAAGATGATTGCGGCTGAAGTCCACCGCACCGCGCGCAGCTCACCAAAGCTCAGCTCGGCGACATCGGTGTCGTCGAGCAACACCCGACCGGTGAGTTTCGATGTCTTCGGCAGCAGCCGCAATACGCTCATCACCAGGGTTGACTTACCCGAGCCCGACTCGCCGGCAATTCCGAGCGTCGATCCTGCGGGCACCTCGAGGCTTACGTTCTTTACCGCATGCACCTCGCCGCGGTCATTCCGACCCGAAGTGCGGTAGGTGATCGATACATCCTCAAATTTCAGATCGGCCATTATCGCTTCCTCAAAGTCGGGTTCAGAATGTTTTCAACCGCGCGTCCGATGAGTGTGAAGGCAAGCACCACAAACAAGATCGCCAGACCCGGGATGAGGATGTACCACCAGTAACCGTTCGAGGCACTGGATGCATCCGTCGCGTTCTTCAGCACGGTGCCCCACGACTGCGTGAGCGGGTCGCCGAGCCCGAGGAACGCGAGGGTCGACTCGGCAATAATTGCCGAACCAATCGTCAGTGTCGTATTAGCCAGCACCAGTGGCAGCACACCCGGTAGCACGTGCTTCGTCAGCAGGTGCCAGTGGCTCGCACCCAGTACTCGCGAGCGCTTGATGTAATCACGTGACTCCACGGTGAGGGTCTGAGCCCGAACCACACGCGCCGTACCGGCCCACGAGGTGAGTCCGATCGCGATGATGATGGTGAGGACTCCGCGCTCGAGCACACTCGAAAGCACAATGGCAAGAATCAGTGACGGCAGCACCAAGAAGAAGTCGATGATACGCATCAACAGGCCGCCCACCCAGCCGGTGAAGTGACCAGCTGCCATCCCGACAATGGTGCCGATGAACATCGACATCGCGGTGGCGGCAAGGCCAACCAGCAGTGATGACTGGGCGCCCCACACCATGCGCACCCACAGTTCACGACCCTGGTTATCGGTACCGAATGGGTGTTCAGCCGATGGCGGCGCGAATTTATCTGGAGTGCCAATCTTGGTGACGTCAAGCATCCAGGACGGGGCGATCACCGGCGCGAGTAGCGCGATGATCCCCACCACCACGAGGAAGATTAAACCGATCATTCCGGCGCGGTAGCCAGTGAAGTCACTCCAGAACTGCCGGAATGCTTTCCAGCGGCGGGCACGAGCGAATTGAGCAGGGGTGCGTACAGCAGTCGTGGTACTCATGCGCGCCTCACTCTCGGGTCAAGCTGGCGATACACGAGATCGGCCAGCAGATTCATGACGATGATGATGGCGGAGAAGACGACGAAGGTGCCCTGCAGCAGTGGCAGGTCGGGTCCCTTAATCGCCTCAAAGGTGAGCTTCCCCAGCCCCGGCCACGAGAACACCGTTTCGACGGTCACACCACCGGCGATCAGCCCACCGATATGCATGAAAACGAGCGTTACCGTGGGCAGCAGTGCGTTGGGTACCGCGTGGCGTTCGCGCACGAAGTCCTCTCGAAGCCCTTTGGCTCGGGCGGTGGTGAGGTAGTCAGCGTTCATCTCTTCGATGAGCGATGAGCGCATCACCATCAGGTACTGCGCGAACACCACCGCCACCATCGTGATCACTGGCAGCACTAGGTGTGAGACCACATCGCCGATTGCTCCGAGTGGGTCGGTCGGCGGATTAGCCGAACGCATCCCGCCGGTCGGGAACCAGTGGAGAGTGCCGCCGAAGAACATCAGCAGCAGCAGGCCCAGCCAGAACGTGGGCACCGACCAGAACACCAGCGAGACACCGCTGGCGATACGGTCGAACAAGCCTCCGTGCCGCCACGCAGACCGCTGTCCGAGCCACAGCCCGAGCGTGATCGCAATGATCGCCGCCGTACCGGTGAGCAGAATCGTGGGCCAAAAGTACTCGCCGATGAGTTCCGAAACCGAGCGTTTATACACATAGCTCTCCCCGAAATTGAACGTGACAATGTCGTGGATGAACTTGAAGAACTGCTCCCACAGCGGTTTGTCGAGACCGTACTGGGCACGCAGGCTCTCAATCTGCTCGGGGCTCATCTGCCGTTCCCGGGCGATCTTGGCGACAGGATCACCCGGAAGCAGCTTGAACGCGAAGAATCCGAGCAGGACAACCATCACCAGGCTGATCGCTGCGCCGGCGAGCTTGGTCGCCAAGTAGCGCCAGAACGATGAATCGCGCTGTGGCTCCTCCGCATCTGCTGTGGTTTGGATCGCGGATGTTGACGGTGGGACTGAGTTCGACATGGTCCACCGCTATTCGATATCGGCCGACTTTTTACGACGGTTAGCCGCTACACCAACAGCGATCACACCGGCCACGACGACCCCACCAATCACGACCCACAGGCCGGTCTGCGGACCACCAGAGGCACCGCCCTCACCGACGGACTTCACTGGCTGGAATCCCCAGTAGCCCGACTGGTTTGCGATGATGCCGTTCTCGGCGGGCATCTTGGCGAAGCCTTCAAAGCGGTCGGAGCGGTATGCCTCGAGCTGGTTCGGGTAGTAGAGCACCACGCTGACGCTGTCTTCGTAATTCATGGCCAGCATCTCGTGCACGATCTCGATGCGTTTGGATTCATCGAGCTCAACCTGCTGCTTCTTGTAGAGCTTGTCGAACTCCGGGTTGCAGTAGCCGTCCTGACTCGTACCGCCGGTGCCGTCGGTCTTGGTCGGCAGCTGGTCACAGGTATTGATACCGAGCTGGTAGTCGGGATCAGGACCAAGAGACCAGCCCGAGAAGTACATATCGTAGTTCGCGGCGTTCGCCTCAGTGCTTAGCGTGTCACTGTCCGTTGAGACAACTTTCACACCGATTCCGACATCGCCAAGCCACGGCTTGATGTATTCCGCGAGGGCTTGCTCGCTGGACGAGCTACCGTCGATCTGCAAGCGGAGGTTGAGCTTCTTACCGTCCTTTTCGCGCACCCCGTCGCTGCCGAGCTTCCAGCCGGCCTCATCCAGCTTCTGCTTTGCGGCCTCGGGGTCGAACTTGACGATTGCCGGATCGTCCTCTGGCAGCATCCACTTTTCATAGGATGCGGGAATAAAGCTCGTCGCAGCAGTCGCCTGGTCTTCCATCACATTCTTAATGAGCGCGTCGCTATCGATGGCGAGACGAATCGCCTGTCGCACGGCTTTATCGTGCAATGCCGGATTACCGTTACCGTACGCTTCGCCGCTGCGGGTGTGGAAACCGGGGTTGAGGGCAAGCGATGTGTACCGACGACCGATACCCGAGTTGAGCGCAATTCCATCCTGGTTTTCAAGCGCCCGGTACTGGGTCGGAGTCAGGCCGGAAATAAAGTCAATCTCCCCAGCGCGCAGCGCCTGGATCGAGGCATCGGCATCGGTGTAGTAGACGTACTGAATCCGGTCGATCTCAGGTTTACCGTTCCAGAAGTTCGGGTTCGCTTCGAGTTCATACGACTGGTTCGCGGCATAGGACTTGAGAATGAACGGCCCGGAACCAACAACATCTTTGTCGTTGGCGAACTTGCCCGGGTCGTCAATTTTTGACCAGATGTGTTCGGGTACCACCGGAATTTCGGTGCCGGGCACGGCGGCCTGCGGCTTCTTCATATTGATAATGAGTGTGCGATCGTCGGGAGCCTCAACCGACTCGAAATTCGCGACCAGACTGCCGTTTGCGCTAGCCATGACCTCATCGGTCATGATCTGCTCGTAGGTCCATTTGACGTCTTTGCTGGTGATGGGCTCATCATCCGACCATTTCAGCCCCTCACGGATGGTGTACACCCATTTGGCGCCGTCTTCTTCTGACTCCCACTTTTCTGCCAGGCCACCGGTGGGCGAGCCGTCTTCCTGCGAGTACTGCACGAGGTTCTCGTAGATGTAACGCAGTGCGTTCGTCGGCGCGAGATAGATCGATGTGAATGGGTTAAACGAGTCGACGAACCCCGAGGTGGCGATGCGCATAGTCGAAGCATCGGCTTGTTCGACGCTGGCAGTTTCGTTCGCGAGTGCGATACTCGGCGGAGCCGCAGCAAGCCCTACTGCTGCTGCGATTGCGATGGCAGTTGTTCGGAAAAATGGCTTTCTGGATGCGGTACGCATGTTGGGTCCTTCCGCTCAAGCAGCCCCATTGCCACTTGATTGTGAAAGATTATGACCACTGAGCACACGTTGGTCAAGTGATATGGTTCACATCCTGCGAAAATGGCGCACGTATCCGGCGAACATATGGCTGCGATTCCTTACGCTCATGCGGAAGTCACGAACGTTACTGAAAACTTGCGGAGTGTTGCCCCTCACAGATGCGTGACAAATAACTACCGTCCGGTAAGACTCGACCGGATCCGCGCAACGCCGCACAAACCTCGCTCGCACCGACCGCTGCAGGCAACAACAGGCGAGGAAATTTTTAGCTTAGGAAACGTATCTTTTGCTTGCATCTATCAGAACCACCCGGTTAAGCTCACCAGCAACCTCGAATTGAGGCCGTCATAGGAGACGGATACCGGCAACGGTCACGTCTCACAACTCCAACGGGAGGAATCCCGGTGACCGATACCGAACAGCGCCGTTCGCCTCGGAAACGATACGACCGAAGAGTGCCGCAGAATCTCAGCGCGGCCACTCTTGAGGAGCGCATCATTGCCAGCGACACACAAGCACTCACCCACACCTACGAGCAGATTGCCGCCACCGAATCAGCGCGCCAAGCAGCAGCGTTGGTGCTCAAGTCGCGCCGCAGATTCATCGCAGGCGAAGGCACCAGCTCTGCGTTTGCGCTGCTCCTGGCCACCGAGCTTTCAGCGACCCTGTCAAATATCCACCTCATCGAATCGCACGCGCTATCACCGCTCGTGGCGCTAACCGATGTGCGTGCAACGGATGTGTTGCTGTTGTTTTCGATGCGACCCTACCGTTCGATGATGGTTCGATTAGCGCGCGAGTTCCATGGCAGTGGTGGAACGGTCGTGATCGTCACCGATAGTGCGCAGGCACCGACCGCGAAATTCGCCGACCGGCTCATCGTCGTCAACACCGGCACATCCCCGTTCATTGACTCGCCCACCCCGATCGCAGCAGTCACGCACCTACTGGGCACGCTCATTTCGGCAAGCGCCAAGGGCGCGCGTCGCCGACTCAACGAGCGCGACCGCATGGCCGCTCGACTTGAGCTCTACGAACCCGTACACGAGTCAGCTCGTGACGATTCCCCATCCACCAAACCAACCGTCTAGCTCCGCAGCGAAGCGGATATGAACGAGGGAGATTACATGACCACGTACCCAGTTTTTGACGGCCACAACGACTTTGCTTGGGAAGTACGCAAACAGTTTGGCTACTCCACCGAGAATCTCGGCGGCAGCATCCCAACCACCCAAACCGACTTTGAACGCATCCGCACCGGTGGACTTGCGGCCCAGTATTGGTCGGTGTGGGTGAATCCCGACAAAGTGCACGAGGCCGACCAGGTGACCGCAACCCTCGAACAGATTGACTTCATCCACCGCCTCATCGCCGCCTACCCCAACGAGCTGGGCGCAGCACGCACCGCAGCCGAAGCGCGCGAAGTGATGTCTTCAGGCCGGGTGGCATCGCTCATTGGCGTCGAAGGTGGCGCGCAGATTGGCGGGTCGCTCGCCGTACTGCGCAACTATGCCCGGCTCGGTGCCCGCTACATGACCCTCACCTGGTCGCGCACTATCGACTGGGCCGACTCGGCAACCGACGAGGCTCGACACGGCGGACTCACCGACTTCGGCCGCGATGTCGTGCGCGAGATGAACCGCATCGGCATGCTCGTCGACCTCGCACACGTGGCCCCGTCAACAATGCGGGATGCGCTGGAGGTTACCTCGCGACCGCCGATCGTAACGCACTCAGGCGCGCTCAGCCTCTGCTCACATCCGCGCAATGTGCCCGATGACGTCATCCGCGAAATCGGTGCGCGCAACGGTGTGCTCATGGTGGCGTTCGTACCCTCCTTCCTCCGGCAAGATCGCCGCGATTGGGATGTCGCCGGCAGCGAGGGCGAAGCACCCGCGGTGACGGTGAAAGATGCGGCCGACCACATCGAATACTTCCGCGAGCTCGCCGGTGTGCACGCGGTGGGCATCGGCGCCGACTACGACGGCTCAGATGAGATGCCCGACGGGCTCGAGAATGTTGGCTGTTACCAGGCGCTGTTTGCCGAGCTCGCATCGCGCGGGTGGAGTGGCGATGATCTGCGTGCGCTCGGCACCGAGAACGCCCTGCGGGTACTCGAGGCCTCAGATGATGACTACACGAAGTTCATGGCCGGTGAAGCTGGCGAGCCGATCGGCCGCACTGCAGCACTCATCAACACGGTCGAGGAGGACTAGCCATGAGCAAGGTTCTGATGGTGATCAATTCCACCGAGTCGGGTCCGCGCCGAGCCGGTGAGTGGCTGCGTGAAGCGGGCATCGAAACCGTCGATGTCGTCGCTGAAACCACTCCCCTGCCCACAACACTCGACGGCTTCGACGGTCTGGTGATGCTCGGCGGCGGCCTATTGCCGTACGAAGACGAACGAGCTCCGTGGCTGGCAGCCGAGCGAGAACTGGCACAGCAGGCAATCGACGCGGATCTGCCAACGCTCGGAATCTGCCTCGGCGGGCAGCTGCTCGCCCATGTGGGCGGCGGCGAGGTGCGCGGCGAATACGGCACCCCCGAGAGCGGTGCGGTACTCATCACCACGACCGAAAACGGACGCACCGACCCGATACTTGGCGTGCTGGGTGAAGGCGCGCACATGATCGAAAACCACGTCGACCAGATCACGCGGCTCCCCGAGAATGCGGTACTGCTGGGGCGTTCAGCGGATGTGCAGAACCAGGCATTCCGCATCGGCAAGCGAGTGTGGGGATTGCAATTTCACCCCGAGGTGAATGCCGAGCGAATCGCACAGTGGGATGAATCGGCGCTCGGTAAGAAAGGATTCGACCGCGAACAGCTGGTTGCGCGCGCCCGTGCGGTCGGCGCCGAAAACACGCGCGCTTCGAAGGCACTGATTGACGCATTCGCCGAACAGGTGGCGCTATTTGCAAGGGAGCAGCAGTGAAACAACACGTTGTGGTGGCCGGCGGTGGCCTGATTGGCCTGTGCACCGCCTACTGGCTGCTCCGCGACGGTCATCGGGTGACGATCATCGACCGCACCCGGCTCGGTGCCGGCGCTGCCACCGGCAACGCCGGCGAACTCACCCCGCAGATGGTCGCGCCGCTGGCATCGAGCAACACTGCTCGCGATGTCATTCAGGGCGTGTTCGCGCACCATCACTATCTGTCGATCGCGCCGCTGCGACTGCCGCAGCTCGCACGCTTCGGGATGGGATTTCTCGCCGCATCCACCGGCCCGTTAAAAGCCAAGGGCGACGCAGCGCTGGCGCAGTTCACACCGCATCTGCTCACATCCCTCGACGAGATGGCCGCCGATGATATTGACACCTCAGGTGGCGGCACCGGCTTTCTCATGACGGCTGAGAGCGAAGCCGCGGTTCTTGAGGCACACGCACTGTATGCCGAGCGGGCCCGACGCGGCTGGGGTGAGGCGCCCGAAGACCCCATGTCGGGCCGCGAATTGCGCGAGGCGGAGCCGACGCTGACCGACCGCACCAAGTTCGGGTACATGCTGCCGGGCGAAGTATCGATCGACCCGGTCAAGTTCGTCGCCAGCCTGATTGAACGCATTACTGAGCTCGGCGCCGAGGTCAGACTCGGACTCACCGTACAGAAACTCGGTGATGGTGCAAGCGTTGTGTGCCTCGATGAGGATGCGAGACAGGTCACGATTTCGGGCGACCGGGTGGTGCTTGCCACCGGCGCTTGGACCTCGCAGGTGCTGCGACGCTCGCGCATCCCTCACCTACCGGTGGTGCCCGGCAAGGGCTACTCGTTTACGGTGCCGGTAGCGACGATGCCACGAACACTCATTCATTCAATGGACCGGCACTGCGTGCTGATTCCGATGAGTGGCCGGTTACGCGTGGTGGGCATCATGTCGTTCGACGGCGAACCCGAACGCTTCCATAGCGACCGTATCGAGGTGCTCCGAGGGTTTGCCGAGGGGCTTATCGATGGTGCTGATTGGGATGGCCGCACCGATGAGTGGATGGGGCCACGCCCGATGACTGCCGACGGGCTACCGCTGATCGGGCCGGCAACTCCGAGCGGCGAGGTGCTCGTCGCATCCGGTCACAATATGCACGGACTGTCACTCGGGCCAATCACCGGGCAGATCATGGCCGACCTTGTCGCGGGCAGACAGCCGGGTGTGGCGAACTGGCCGTTTGATCTGCGGCCGTTCGCGGTGCGCCGCTGCGCAATTGCCTAGCGCGGTCGGTGCCTAGTTGGTGCTCGGCTGCACGTCGAGCACCACGTCGAACTCAAGCAGCGTCGCTCCGCTAGCGACGGGTTTGCCGTGTTCACCAGCATGTGCAGCACGCGCGGTCCCGTCGCGCCAGGCGACGTAGGATTCCTCATCGTCCCAGTGCGTCACCACGAAATAGCGGTCTTCATTGGCGGTGGGGCGCAGCAGCTGGAATCCGCGGAAGCCCGGGCTGCCGTCGACCGAACCTGCGCGCGCAGCGAACCGCCGCTCGAGCTCTTCACCCTGACCTTCGGGAACAGAAATTGCGTTGATCTTCACGATTGCCATACCCGAAGCCTATGCTGCGGCGCTGCAAGAGTGCTCGACGCGGCGCTTAGGGCGCGAGATACACCTTGCGCAGCCGCTCGCTGTGCACCGTCCAGCGGGTACGCATCCCCTCACTCAACTGCAACACCGAACCAGCACGCAGCTGCGCATCGGGAAGGTCACGATCGAGGAACTCCACCGTCGCCTCCCCCGCGATGATCACGCACAATTCATCAGCCTCGATATCGTGCATCACACCGCGGCTCATCTCCCAAACGCCCGTCTCGCACTCAGCGAAGCTGCCGAGTTCAGCAACACCCGTGGTGGTGCCATCCTGCGGTTCGTGTTCAGCAGGTACCTGCTCATGTTCAACGGAAATCGCAGCAGCATCAAGCACGATGCCCGGCTCAATAGAAGTCATATCGCAACCCTATCTATCTCTAAAAGCAGTAGTTTCTTCACCATGTTCCGGCGCTACCGACCCGAAACCACAGACGCGATCTTCGCGATTGGATGCGTCCGCGAACTCTCTGAACGCAACTCGAGTCGGTCCGCGGCCCCGTAGGATCCATAAATCATCCGTGTCGCCACCCAGCGCAACGGTTCCGGTTCCCAGCGGCGCACCCGATTATTCACCCAGGGCAAGCGCACCAGCTCCGTGTCGTGTCCGAGCACAAGGTCACGCAGCGTGCGGCCGGCGAGGTTCGTGGTGGCAACGCCCGTACCGACATAGCCGCCGGCGTACCCAATTCCGGTGCGTTCGTCGAAGACGCAGGTCGCAGCCCAGTTACGCGGCACCCCGAGCGTTCCCGACCAAAGATGATCGATCTGTGCATCCGCCGCAGCCGGGAAAAACGACACGAGCAGGTCTCGCAGCGTTTTGGCAGTTTGTGGCTGGGTCCGACCGTCAACATCAGTCGCCGAGTTCCACCGATACGGCACGCCCCGCCCACCAAACGCGATCCGATCATCTGCCGTGCGCTGCGCATACATATACACGTGCGCGAAATCACCGAGCAGCTCTCGACCGTTCCAACCGATTTGCCCCCAAACCGCATCGCTGAGCGGCTCCGTAGCAATCATCGACGAGTTCATCGGCAACCAGTCACGGTGCAAAGAACGAATACCGGCGGTGAATCCTTCTGTGGCGCGCAGGATGCGTTCGGCACGTACCGGACCACGGTCGGTGCGCACCAATTGCGGCTCGATCTCAGTAACCCGAGTCCCCTCATAGATGGTGACGCCGAGGGCTTCGACGGCGCGAGCGAGCCCCTGCCCCAGCTTGGCCGGGTGGATGCGCGCACAGTGCGGCTGCCACACTCCGGCACGAGCACGATCGATGCGGATGCGGTCACTGAGCGCACCGCGGTCGAGCCACTCAACATCGGTGTGCTCCCACTCACGCTCCGCGTCATAGAACGCTTTGAGTCGGGCGAGCTGCGATGCCGATCGAGCTACGTTCAACTCACCGCTACGGACAAGATCACAGTCAATCCCCTCATCCGCCACGACCCGCTCGACCTCGGCGACGGTGTCGTTCATCGCCAGCTGAAACGCTTGCGCTGCCTGCCGACCGTGACTGGCAACATACTGTTCGCGGCCACCGGTGACGCTGTTCACCAGCCAGCCACCGTTGCGTCCAGAAGCGCCAAAGCCGGCGAATCGCTGCTCGAGCACGGCGATCCGCAGCGTTGGGTCAGCCTTCTTTAGGTAGTAGGCGGACCACAGTCCCGTGTATCCGGCACCCACAATGGCAATATCGACATCGATCGGCCCCGGTAGCGCTGGACGCGGAGTGGCGACTCCGAGCTGAGTCCACCAATGCGAAATATTTCCGTTGATCATGTGTGATTCCTCACGTCATTGTGGGTTTGCACCGCTACCTGGCGGATGCGTGATGTGGCCAACATGCTAGTGATCTGCACCAGCACAGCATGCTGCCATTTCGGCACTGACCACCGCACATCCTGCCACTTTCGTTAATGATGGTGTCGGCTTGCCACCGTAGCGTTGCTGCATCCGGTCATTGACGACTGCTGACGCTCAACGAAGGAGCCACTATGACTGCACACACCATCCCGCACTGGATCAACGGCGAAGAATACCTCGCTGCCGAGCCCCGCACTGCACCGGTGTTCGATCCGGCACTCGGTCGCGAAATCCGACGCACCGCGCTCGCGAGCGAAGATGACGTTGCTCGCGCAGTTGAATCAGCCCACGCCGCATATCTCAACTGGCGCGATATGTCTTTGGCAAAGCGCACCGCGATCATGTTCCGCTTCCGTGAACTGCTGAACGAACGCAAGGGCGAGCTTGCCGAGATCATCACCGAAGAACACGGCAAGGTCATTGACGATGCACTCGGTGAGATTGCGCGCGGCCAAGAGGTTGTGGAGTACGCCTGCGGAATCACCAGCCACCTGCGCGGTCACTTCTCCGAGCAGGTATCGACCGGATACGACATCCACTCGGTACGCCAACCAATCGGCGTAGCTGCCATCATCTCCCCCTTCAACTTCCCGGCGATGGTGCCGATGTGGTTCTTCCCGATCGCGATCGCTGCCGGTAACGCGGTGGTTGTAAAGCCCAGTGAAAAGAATCCATCCGCCGCGCTGTGGTTGGCAAAGCTCTGGAAAGAGGCTGGCCTGCCGGATGGCGTATACACCGTCGTTAACGGTGACAAGGTCGCGGTGGATGCACTGCTCACGCACGAGCAGGTCGCCTCGGTTTCGTTCGTGGGTTCGACACCGATCGCGAAATACGTGTACGAAACCGGTACCGCCAACGGCAAGCGCGTCCAGGCGCTCGGTGGCGCGAAGAACCACATGCTCGTGCTGCCCGATGCCGATCTCGACCTCGTCGCCGACTCGGCGATCAACGCCGGCTTCGGGTCTGCCGGTGAACGATGCATGGCGATCTCCGTCGTCGTTGCGGTAGAGCCGGTCGCGGACGCGCTGATTGAAAAGATCGTCAGCCGGATGCAGCAGCTCAAGGTCGGCGACGGTCGTCGCGGCTGCGATATGGGCCCGCTGGTCACCGAAGCTCACCGCGACAAAGTGGCAAGCTATATCGACATCGCCGCCGAAGATGGCGCCACGGTCGTCGTTGACGGTCGCGGTATCGAGGTCGACGGCGACCAGGCCGGTTTCTGGCTCGGCCCCACGCTGCTGGACCGTGTCCCGCTCACATCCCGCGCCTACACCGAAGAGATTTTCGGCCCCGTGCTCGCGGTCGTTCGTGTGAACTCCTTCGATGAGGGTCTCGACCTGATTAACAACGGTGCGTACGGTAACGGCACCGCCGTGTTCACGAATGATGGTGGCGCTGCCCGGCGCTTCCAGAACGAAGTTCAGGTGGGCATGATCGGTGTGAACGTGCCGATCCCGGTACCGATTGCCGCGTACTCCTTCGGTGGCTGGAAGCAATCCATCTTCGGTGACACCAAGGCGCACGGCGATGAGGGTGTGAAGTTCTTCACCGCGCAGAAGGCGATCACCACCCGCTGGCTCGACCCGTCGCACGGCGGTATCAACCTCGGCTTCCCGCAGAACGACTAGACCCTAGCAATACATGCGGCTGCAGTGAATCGCACACTGCAGCCGCATTCTTGTATCGCACCGCCGTTCGACCGAGCGGATGCGGTACCCGGTGTTAGTTCGCTCGGGCAGGAACCTTGCGAACGAGCTCGGCAGCTTGCTGAATAACCGCCTGCTGATCGTCACGCAGCTGGTGTACCGGATTATTTGCCCATCCGGATGCGAACGGGTCGGTGACCTCGGTGCGGTGTCCGGAGAGCTCCTCGATCACGGCCAGTCCGCAGAACGGCACGTACACCGGCGAATAGCCACCCTCATGCGAGAACACCACCCGTCCCTCGCACAGCTCGTCAGCCCATTCGAGTAGCAGGCGTGCCATCTCCCGGAAGCCCTCGGACGTCACCGACATGCAGCCGAGCGGATCGAGCATCGACGGGTCAAAACCGCTGGAGACCATGATGAGGTCGGGCTGGAACTGTGCCAGTGCCGGGTAGACCACCTGCCGGAAGGTTTCGAGGTACGCCCCGTGACCGCTACCGGCTGGGAGCGGGATGTTGAGGTTTGCACCCGCACCTGCACCCTCACCGTTCTTTTCCATCTCGCCGGAGTTTTCGGGGAAGAGCTGGTCTTGGTGGATGGAGATGTTCAGCACATCGCCATCCGTCCAGTAGATGCGCTCCGCGCCGTTTCCGTGGTGGACGTCGTAGTCGACGATGGCCACGCGCTCGACGCCGCGAACCTGACGGGCGTGCTCGATCGCAATCGGCACATTGGCGAGAAGGCAGTATCCGCGGCCACGATCCGGTTCGGCGTGGTGCCCCGGTGGGCGAACGAGCGCATAGGCGTTATCGAGTTCACCGCTCAGCACCGCATCCGTCAGGTCAATCAGCGAGCCCGCGGCGCGGCGAGCGATCTCGTAGGAGCCGACACCGAAGATCGTCTCGCCATCGCCGCCTTCCCCACCAAGGTGCTCACTTTCCCGCGCAAGCCGCTGCAGGTACTCGCCATCGTGGACGCGAAGCAGCTCTTCGTCAGTCGCGAGCCGAGTTCCTCGGCGGATGAGCTGCTCTCCGAGCCGGCTCACTTCGATAAGGCTCGCCAAGCGCGCCTTTGTCGCGGGGTTCTCAAACGCCTCGATCGGCTGCACAACGGGGCTCGGTGGCCAGATCGCAGCCGTATTGCCCGTGTTATGCCAGGCAAAGCTCTCGTCCCAGACATATCCAGTTCGCCGAATTGCGGCCATAGTGCATCCTCATTTCACTTCGTTGTGTCAAGTGGAACTATTCCACCCGCCTATCGGCATCGACAACGTGCCAAGTTGGCAGCCGTAGGGGTGTACGGCACTCTACCCGGCTCAAGATCACGAAGTATTTGCGTCGATGCAAGAAACAGCGAAACGGCACGACAACAGCGGCACAGGTGGCTTAATCTCAGCTTTCGGCGCGACCGAGACGCCAGTACCCCATGAAGGCAACCGAACCGCGGTCGATGTTGAGGTCACGCACAAGATATCTCCGCAGCGCTGTGATCGTTCTAGATTCACCTGCCAACCAGGCATACTCCGCGCTTGACGACTGCTCCGGAACCTCCCACAGCGTTTCGCTCGCGTCGGATTCCTCGAATGGGTATGCCTGCCCCGGGGATGCTAGGTGATCGCCGCATCCGGTCGATAGTCGGCGGCTTCCCCACTCACGAATCGCCGCGCCGAGCCGTTCACCATGGCTGGCATCGTTCCTAGCGAGCCAAGAAATGTTTATCCCCGCGGATGTTGTCAGCGGCATTGCATCTGCGGCCGTCGGTACCTCGATGAATACGTCGCCTCGCACTGCTTGTGGCAAGGACTCAACAATGGCACAGATCGCAGGACCGGCAGTTTCGTCACCCCCGATGAGCACGTTCGTAGCGGCGCCCGGTTTCCATTCGAAACCGCCCCGATCCTTCGCACGCGCGTCTGGGCCAATCACCACCATCTGCTGACCTGGAACAGCGCTCGATGCCCAGGCCGAGGCAGGGCCGTGGATGCCGTGAAGTACAAAGTCGACATCGATTTCGCGCAGTTCCGGCCGCCACGCTCGCACGGTGTAAGTCCGTAATGGATTGCGATCCGTATCTGGCAGCATCCGCCACCGCGTGTACCACTCACGAACCGGTGTGGTTTCGTCAAGCTGCCCAACATCAGTAACCGAACCATCAGGTAACGGGAGCATGAGTTTGATTCGTTGGTCGGGACCGTCAACACAAAAGTGCGCAAGCTCGTCGCCGGTAAACGTCACCCGCACAAAGTGTGGGCTCAGCCGAACGACACGAGCAACGACAGTATTGAAGCAGTGGTGGGGCTGTACATTCACGGTTTCACTATATCCAGAATTAGGTTAGGCTTACCTAACTATGAATAGTTCCTCTTCTTCGCATGCTGATATCGCCGGCGACCTCAGTGCCGAAACACTGACCCTGAGTTACGGCCGCACCCCCGTCGTGCAGAACGCTTCACTGCGATTGCGACCCGGACTTGTCACCGCTTTGATCGGCCCCAACGGAAGCGGGAAGTCGACGGTGCTGCGAGCACTGGCTCGCCTGCACCGCATTGATGCTGGCCGTGTGCAGATCGGAGGCGAAGACACAACCGCGTACTCAGCACGCGAATTCGCACGCATCGTGGCAATGCTCTCTCAGTCTCGCCCGCATCCCTCAGGGCTCGCCGTCCACGACGTAGTGGCGTACGGTCGCCACCCCCATCGAAGCCGATTCGCGGGCCTGACCGACACCGACCGCGAAGCCATCAACCGCGCCCTCGACCTTACGGGCCTCACACTGATGGCCGATCGGCCAGTTGACGAACTATCCGGCGGCGAATTGCAGCGTGTCTGGCTCGCGACATCCCTGGCACAAGACACCGGTGTCCTGCTGCTCGATGAACCCACCAACCACCTCGATCTGCGTTATCAGGTTGAAACGCTCGACCTTGTTCGCGATCTCGCCGATCGCGGCACAGCACTCGGCGTTGTCCTCCACGACCTCAATCAGGCAGCCACTGTCGCCGACCAGGTCGTGCTTATGCATAACGGGCAGGTTCGCGCTACTGGAACGCCGGAACAGGTGCTCACGAGCGAGCATCTCTCACAAGCCTACGGACTGACCATCGACACGAGTCATGACACCACAAGTGGCTGCGTCCGCATCGCTCCGAGAGGTCGCCACCATGCTCGAGGTCGAAAACCACTCCTAACGCTATCTGCCTAGCCCATCCCTTATCCCCATGCACCCGCACAACGGGTGCCTCACTCTGGAGTTCAAATGCGCAAACCCTTCATTCTCGCCGCCATGTTCAGCGCCATGACCATCGTGCTCGCTGGTTGCGGCACAACATCAGCCCCATCCCAGTCGGAGGGCCAAACGCTCAGCAGCAATGCGGCCGGATGCGACAGCGACACCACCAAAACGTCTACCGGCGCGGTTGAGCTCACCGACGACTTTGGCCGAACCGTTCACCTCGACGAACCAGCCCAACGAGTTGCTGTGCTGGAATGGCAGCAGATCGAAGATGTCCTCACACTCTGCATCAGCCCCGTCGCAGTCGCAGACGCTAAGGGCTTCAGCACCTGGGTGACCGCCGAAACTCTGCCTGCGGGTGTAGTCGATGTGGGCACTCGCCAAGAACCCAACCTCGATACCCTCGTCAGCACGCAGCCCGACCTCGTGATCGTTGAGGCAACCGCTGCAGACGACCCGATTATTGGTCAGCTTGAACACTATGGCATCCCTGTTCTCGCCACGATTGGTGCCGATAGCAACGATCCGATTGCCAAGATGCTGTCGACGTTTGACCTCATCGCACAGGCAACCGGCCGTGAAGAGCGTGCCAAAATCGTCACGGAAGAATTCCAAACCCATTTGCAGGAGGCCGAAACCGAGATCGCGGCCACCGAACCGGCAATTACAGAATTCGTCTACCTCGACGGCTGGGTCGATGGCGGTAACGTCTCGTTGCGTCTGTTCGGTGATGGCTCACTGGTTGGCGCGATCGGCACACGATTGGGACTCGAGAACGCATGGACTGGGGACACGGACTCCGTCTACGGTCTGGGCACCACCGACATTGAAGGTATGACCACAATCGGCGATGCCACCATCTTGCACACCAGTGTCGCCGCCGAGACCAACGATCATTTCCTTGCCTCTGCAGCCGACAACCCCGCCTGGAAATCCATTCCCGCAGTCAAAGAAGGCCGAGTGCATTCCTTCCCCAAGGGCATCTGGACCTTCGGCGGCCCGCGGTCCGCACAACAGATCATCGACGCCTACGTCGACGTCATCACCAAGTAAACCGTCGTGCGAAAGTCGGCGGCAACGAGCACTTCGCTCACTAATACCTCGGAAGTAACTGAACTCTCGGCAATGGATTCCAGATCGAGGGGAACTGAGCATCATTCAGGGTTTTCAGCGAACGCAGCTGTGGCGTTGTGCGCCCTGCTGCTCCTGCTGGCACTCACCAGCCTGTGGCATCTCATGCAGGGCACCAGCGGCGCGCTACTCGTAGACAGCGACCTTTTCTTCGGTTCCCGCCTACCTCGCCTCGCGGCAGGCGCAGCCGTCGGCATTGCGCTGGGCGCAGCGGGTGCGCTCATGCAATCCCTGTCTCGAAACGCACTCGCCGCACCCGATACTCTCGGCGTTACTGCCGGCGCTCATCTTGCCGTGACGGCAGTGGCTGCCTTCGGGGTCACCGTACCGATCTGGGCAACTGGCAGCGTCGCATTTGTTGGCGGACTCGGCGCGGCAGCCCTGGTGCTTGGACTTGCCGGCGGCGCCGGATCATCAACCACGCGGCTCGTACTCGCCGGCTCAGCACTCGCGATGGCGTGTCAGGCGGCGACCTCGACCCTGCTCATCCTGTTTCAAGAGGAGACCAAGGGCCTACTTGCTTGGGGAAGCGGCAGTCTGTCGCAACTGAGCATTAATGCTTTCCTCCATTCTGCGCCCATCACGCTAATCGCGCTCACGCTTGCCCTGTTGCTCGCAAGAAACCTCGACATCTTGACGCTCGGTGACGATTCGGCGTCAGCCCTAGGCATCCCTGTTCGCAAGACACGTATCGCCGGCCTGTTAATCGCCACCATGCTCACTGCCACGGCGCTCACACTCGCGGGACCAATTGGTTTTGTTGGGCTCGGTGCGCCAGTGCTCACCCGTCTCATGTCGCGGTGGGTACCCGCGCTCAATCGGCATCTGCTCCTCATCCCGACTTCCGGCCTGGTCGGTGCGATTCTCGTGATCCTCGCCGACGCGGTGTTGCGAGCACTGATCGGTCCCGAAGGTGCACTCGCGGTTCCGACCGGAGTGGCAACAACCATCCTTGGAGCAATCATCCTCGTGCTCATGGCGCGACGGTTACGCGACTCGGGCCCCACAAGACAGCCGCCGAGCATCCGTTTTGGTGCACGCAGCCGTAGTCGTTTTGCGCTCGTGCTCACGCTGTGCATTGCCCTCCTTGCCGGCACCATCGTTGCCGGCCTCCTGCTCGGCAGTACCTGTCTACTCACCGGTGATGTTGCACTGTGGATGCAAGGCGAGGCACCCCCACAGATCGCATTCGCGCTCGATGAACGTGCACCGCGAGTAGTTGCTGCCATCACCGCCGGAGCAGCCCTCGCACTCGCCGGTACACTCACACAAGCTGTAAGCCGGAACCCCCTTGCTGAACCGAGCTTGCTAGGCATCACCGGCGGCGCGGGGCTCGGTGCGGTACTCGTGACCACAAGCGCATCAGCTTCAATGTTCGGGATGCTGGTTGGGGCGATTATCGGCGCGTTTGCGGCCTTCGTTCTCGTTTATGTGCTCGCTTGGCGAGGGGGCATCAGCGCCGACCGGTTCATTCTCACCGGAATCGGCGTCTCGTATGGAACGATTGCCCTGACCACGTTCCTCCTTCTGCGGAGCAACCCCTGGGATACCCCGAAGATTTTTACTTGGCTTTCGGGAACTACCTACGGCCGCACGTGGGAGCAGCTGATTCCACTCGCGATAGCGCTGCTCATAGCGCTGCCCGTCGTATTCGCCCAGCGTCGAAACCTCGACCTCGTCGCACTGGATGAAGACACCCCGCGCCTACTCGGGGTGGGGTTGGAGCGCTCACGCCTGCTCTTACTCACGGTCGCTGCAATCTTGGCTGCACTGAGTGTGATCGCAGTGGGAGTGGTTGGTTTCGTCGGGCTCGTCGCTCCTCACGCTGCCCGGGCCCTCGTTGGCGCGCGGCACGACCGAGTTATCCCCGTTGCGTTGACGCTCGGGGCGGTGCTCGTAGGCGTTGCCGACCTTATTGGGCGCACCGTCATCGCGCCCGCTCAGGTGCCAGCAGGACTCATCGTCGCCCTGTTGGGCGCACCTTATTTCGTCTGGTTGTTGTGGAGATCACGCTCGCACTAGCTGGTGTGATTCATCCTCGCAATTGCAGCGCCGCGTAGAGCTCCGCGCGCGCACCAAAATCGCTGAGGTCGAGGTGGCACAGCTCCCCGACCAGATCAACGCGGCTGCGCAGTGTGTGCCGGTGCATCCCGAGTTCGCGCGCCGCCGGATCCCAAGCGCAATTGTGTGCGAACCACACCTGAACGTCGCGCAGCAGTTCCTTCGCATCGCTGCGGGAATACACGGACTCGAGTAGTCGCTGTGCTGCCACCGAGCCGTCGGCAGCCTCCAGCCATGCGAACATCCCCAATTGCGCCAGCGCTTCAAACTCGACCGGCTCCCCGCAGCGCGCCCGGTCGGCCGCCTGTCGTGCCTGTCGCAGTCCCTCGGCAAACTCGCGCAGCTCGACCGCGCGCGACACACCAATTACTAGTTCGCGTCCCTCGAACGCTGCGGCGCTTGGCCGAGGGGTCAGCTGAGCGGGTTCGACGACGACGAGTTCCTCGCCCACCTGGGCGAAGGCGAACTCGCCGCCGGATGCCAGTACTTCCAATTCCCCGAGCGTCGCCCGCCAATTCTTGACGCCACGAACAGCCGACACCATGACCGGGCCGTCTGGCACCCATCCGCCGAGTGCCCGCAATGCCGCAACAGCCGCATCCGTCGCCTGCGCCTCAAGGAGCGCCAACACCCCGCGACGAAGCTCATGCCGGGCCGTATCGAGCACTCGGTGCTGCTCAATCGCAATGGTTGCGATGCCGAGCACGCTTGCGACCAGGTCATTGCTCTCCGAGTCACCGGTGATCGATTTGCCGATCACCAGTGCGCCCAGCAGCGCCCCGGTGCGACCGATGGTCTGCAGCGTCACTTCACCGGCTTCGGTGTCGAGCGTGCGACTGGCGCGCTTGGCGCCGCGCAGCGTCGCGGCAACCGATGCGGAGAGGTCGTCGATGAGTTTGGATGGGGCCGAACGCTTGGTTTGCAGGCGGATCGGCCGGCCCAGCTGGTCGTAGAGCGCGACCCAGCAATCAAGCTGTGTTTCGAGCTCGTGCAGGGTTGCCGCAAGGCCATTCGGTTGCAGAGCGGCGCGGGCAATTGCGCGCTGCGCGGCAATCGATTTCATCGTTCGGGCGCTGCGGTCGGCCGCGATCCGGTCGGCAACGTAGCGAATAATCCGAATGAACGGCATCCGCCCAGTAACAACGATGAGCGGCAGGTTGGCCGTTCGACAGGCTTCGCTGAGCTCTTCCGGCACCAAATCAGAAATCACCCCGACCGCATACCCGAGCCCAAGGATCCCCGCATCCTGTAGCCGCCCGACATACTCGCTCACGCTTGACTCGCCGGTGAACTGCGAGCCATCGGTGAGCAGCAATTGTCCGGCCTCCAACCACGGTGTCGGGTCGAGTAGATCGGATGAATGCACCCAGGACAGTTCGTGTTCGAGGTTCGGGCTCTCCTCGCCCTCAACGAGCTTGAGGTTCAGCTCCGGTGTGTTGATGAGTTCGCGCAGCGTGAGTGGCATCCAGCCATCCTACGGTGCGGATTTGTCGAAACTTCACGGCGCACTTCACGGAATCGGCACGCTCTGCGGATGCGGTGTCGCGCAATCATTGGGCACAGTCACCACTGTTGCAAGGGAGCACCATGACAGAACTCACCAATGCCGAAGTAATCGCCAACGACACGAGTCACGTACTGCACTCGTGGTCGGCGCAGGCAACACTCGCGCCGCTGGCGTTCAAGACCGGACACGCCTCGACCCTCATCGACCACGACGGCAACGAGTACCTGGATCTCTCAAGTCAGCTGGTGAACACCAATATTGGCCACCAGCATCCCGCAGTTGTCGCTGCCATCACCAAGCAGGCACAGCAGCTCACTACGATCGCCCCGGCACACGCCAACGCCACACGAGCCCGCGCCGCACAGCTCATCCTCGAGCTGGCGCCCGAGGGGTTCAAGAAGGTGTTCTTTACCAACGGCGGTGCCGACGCGAACGAAAACGCGATCCGAATGGCCCGCCGCTACACCGGACGCGACAAGGTCATTTCGCACTATCGCTCGTATCACGGCAACACCGGCGCTGCCATCGTCGCCACCGGCGACTGGCGACGCATCCCCAATGACTACGCGCGCGGCCACCTGCACGTGTTCGGTCCGCACCTGTACCGCACTCGATTCTGGGCGGAAACCGAGGCCCAGGAGAGCGAACGTGCCCTGGAGCATCTTGAACAAACCATCCTCGCCGAAGGGGCCGAAACGATTGCGGCGATCCTACTCGAATCGGTCCCCGGAACCGCCGGAGTGCTCGTGCCACCGGCCGGTTACTTGCGCGGTGTGCGGGAAATCTGTGATCGCTACGGAATCGTGCTGATCCTGGATGAAGTCATGGCCGGATTCGGGCGCACCGGCGAGTGGTTCGCATTCTCGGCACACGATGTCGTCCCCGACCTCATCACCTTCGCCAAGGGTGTTAATAGCGGCTATGTGCCACTGGGCGGTGTCATCGTTTCGGCACCGATCGCCGCGAAGTTTGATGATGAAGTGTTCCCGGGTGGTCTTACCTACTCCGGTCATCCCCTGGCCTGCGCTGCTGCGGTGGCGACGATCGAGGCGATGCGGGATGAGGGGATCGTCGAGCACGCGCGACGACTGGGCGAAGAGATCATCGGCCCGGAACTACGTGCGCTCGAAGCAGAACTCGACGTGGTCGGTGAGGTTCGCGGCCGGGGCGTGTTCTGGGCGATCGAACTCGTCGCCGATGCCGAGCAGCGCACACCAGTATCGGCGGCATACATGTCGGCGGTGAAAGCCGCGCTGCTCGAACAGGGCATTCTGCCGTTCACCGCAGACAACCGCATCCACGTGGTGCCGCCCTGCAACATCAGCGATGATGAAGTACGTCGCGGCCTCACCGCCATCGCGCAGGCGCTGCGCAGCACCCAAGTTTCATAGCCCACTGACAATCAACTGCCAAGGGAGTACCTATGCCCGCGAACTATCGCACCCAAAACCCCGCCACGGGCGAGATCACCAAGGAGGTGCCGTTCATCACCGATGCCGAGCTGGCCGCGGCCCTCGACCGCGCATCGGCAGCAACGGCAACGTGGCGCGCAACCCCGATTGCCGAGCGCGCCGCAGTTGTTCGCCGCGTTAGCGAGCTGTTCACCGCGAAGCGCGACGAGCTCGCGCGGATCATCGCCACGGAAATGGGTAAGCCGCTCGGCGAGAGCTACGGCGAGGTTGACTTCTCGGCCGATATCTTCCGCTACTTCGCGGAAGCCGGACCCGACCAGCTGGCCGACCAGGTGCTGAGCGAAACCGATACCTCGCGCTCGGTCGTCCAGCGCCGCCCGCTAGGCTCGATCCTCGGAATTATGCCCTGGAACTACCCGTACTATCAGGTCGCTCGCTTCGCCGCACCGAACCTGGTTGCCGGAAACACGGTGCTGTTGAAGCACGCGGAGATCTGCGCCGAATCCGCCACCGTCATCGCTGACATCATGCGCGAGGCCGGTGTTCCGCAGGGCGTGTACGAGAACCTCTTTGCGACCCACGAACAGATCTCAACGCTGATCGCCAGCGACCGAGTCGCCGGCGTATCGCTCACCGGTTCGGAACGCGCCGGCGCAATCATTGCCGAACAGGCGGGTAAGTCGCTAAAGAAGGCGGTGCTCGAACTCGGCGGCGCAGACCCCTATGTCGTACTCTCGCACGACGATATCCCCGCCCTGGCTCGTGAAGCGGCGGCCATCCGCTTCGAGAACACCGGCCAGGCATGCAACTCGAACAAGCGCATGATCGTGATGGCCGACATCTACGACGAGTTCGTGAATGAGCTCGTTAAAGTCACCGCCGAGCTGCAACCGATCGACCCCCTCGATAACCGTGACGGTGGCGGATTCAGTCCGCTCTCATCCGAAGCTGCCGCCACGGGACTACTCGACCAGCTTGCCGATGCCACCACAAATGGCGCGCGGCTACTCATCGGTGGCGAGCGTCTCGAGCGCCCCGGGTACTGGGTGAGCCCAGCGGTGCTCGTGGATGTGACCCCGGCAGCACGTGCGTACCGCGAGGAGCTGTTCGGTCCGGTTGCCATGGTGTTCAAGGTGAACAGCGAGGAAGAAGCGCTGGCACTGGCAAACGACACCCCGTACGGGCTCGGCGCATCGGTGTACTCGACCGATCGCGAGCAGGCCGAGCGGTTCGGTGAACAGCTGGAAGCGGGCATGGTGGGTGTGAACGCCCAGGCACCCGAGGTGTCGGAGATGCCGTTCGGTGGAGTCAAGCGCTCGGGCTACGGCCGCGAACTCGGCCCGCTGGGTATCGATGAGTTCGTCAATAAGCGCCTGTTCCACGTAGTGAAGTAACGCGCTCCTATCGCCCATCTGGCCGGTACGGCAACCGGCACACGGACCCTGTTTCAACCAAATGGTTGAGACAGGGTCCAATGCTTCAGGCGATGTGTTCCGCTACCCGCGCGAACACACTGGAATCATCAGCCGCGAACGACGCGGCCAAGGAGGTTCCCATGTTTGTAGCCTGGCGCGAATTACGTCACGCGCGCGGCCGGTTCGCGCTCATCAGCGCAGTGGTCGCACTCATCACCCTATTGGTCGGTTTCCTTGCCGGTCTCACGGGCGGTCTCGCGGGTCAAAATATCTCGGCAGTCCTCGCCCTTCCCGGCGACCGCCTGGTGCTCAGCAAATCCGATGATGGCAGCACCAGCTTCGCCGCATCGAGTATTTCGGATGCGGCCACGAAGACCTGGCAGGATGCATCCGGTATCGACACCGTCACTGCCGTTGGCATCACCCAGGCACGCGCGGCGCTCGCCGAGGACGCCAACGACACCGAGACCCGCGATACCACTGGCCTCGCAGTGTTCGGCCTGCCGACCGATCTGACCGAGGCGCGTCGTACCGAACTCACCGAGCTCGTGCCCGATGCATCCGATCAGATCGTGCTCTCAGAACCGGCAGCTGAATCGCTCAACGCGGCTAAGGGCGCAACCGTACAAATCGCCGGTATTGACTACACCGTCGCGGACATCGCAACTGATCTGCACTACAGCCACACCCCAATCGCCGTGGTCGATAGCGACGCCTGGCATGAACTGAGCGACCGTCTCGGCGGTACTGGCGACCCCACCCTCTTGGCGGTCTCCGGTGAACAGGGCACCGACTTCGATGCGATTGCTGCCGATACCGGCACCTCTGCGGACACCGCCCTCATGAGCCTGACCGCGCTTGAATCATTCAAATCCGAAATCGGTTCGCTCGGTCTCATGATCGCGCTGCTGTTCGGCATTAGTGCCCTGGTGGTTGGCGCGTTCTTTACCGTGTGGACCATTCAGCGCGCCGGTGACATTGCGGTATTGAAAGCGCTCGGGGCAACCACCCGTTCGCTCGTTCGGGATGCACTGGGTCAAGCAGCCATCGTGTTGATCATCGGCATCGGCATCGGTTTACTCGCCGTCGTAGGTCTTGGTCTGCTTGCCGCAAACGTCCTGCCATTCGAACTCTCGCTGCTCACCACCGCACTACCGGCCGTCATCATGGCCGCGCTCGGTCTTGCCGGCGCAGCATTTGCGCTGCGCACCGTCACCAAAGCCGATCCGCTCACTGCACTTGGAAGTAACCGATGATTGCTCTTGAACACGTAACACTCACCTTCCCCGATGGCAACGACCGCGTCACCGCCGTTGACGATGTCACCCTGCACGGCCAGCCCGGTGTGGTCACCGGGATTACCGGCCCGTCCGGCTCCGGTAAGTCGAGCATCCTCGCGGTCGCAGCCACCCTGATCAGTCCCGATTCCGGTCGCGTGCTGGTTACTGCTGACGACACCACTGTTGATGCGGCGACGCTCAGCAAAGATGAGGCCACGGAACTTCGCCGCGAACACATCGGCATTGTGTTTCAGCAGTCGAACCTGCTGCCAGCGCTCACCGCACGCGAACAGCTCGAGGTGATGGCGGAGCTCGGCGGTAAGCACCGCTCCCAGCGCCGTGAAGAGGTTCGCAGCAATGTTGATGAGCTGTTGGATGCGGTGGGTCTCGCCGAGCACGCCGACAAGCGCCCCAGCCAGCTCTCGGGTGGGCAACGACAGCGGGTTGCGATCGCCCGCGGTCTCGTCCACGACCCGAGCGTGCTGCTGATCGATGAGCCGACCAGCGCGCTCGATCAGGAACGCGGAGCGGAGATCATGTCGCTCATCCAGCGGCTGACACACGAACGCAATACGGCAACGCTGCTGGTCACCCACGACCTCGTTCACCGAGACGCACTCGACCGCCTGGTCACCGTGGTGGATGGACGGATCTCAGCTGAGGGTCGATAAGCTGCCAGCGTGAACGTCAACGCTTTCCCACTCACCCCGATGCGAGCCGATCGCGTTGACGAGCCCGCCTTTACCCGCATCCTCGAACACCTGAATACCAGCGATGTTGCCGGTGTTACCGTGCTCGGCTCCACCGGCAACGGCGCCTACCTCGACCGTGACCAGCGCCGTCACGTCATTGAGATCGCGGCGGGAACATGCACCAAACCGCTCACCGCGGGGATTAGCGCCATCAGTACCGCGCAGGCGATTCAATATGCGGCTGATGCCGCTGCCGCCGGTGTCACCGAGCTGCTGCTCGCGCCAATGTCCTATCAACCGTTGACCGCACCCGAGGTGATCTCGCTGTACAGCGACGTCGCCGCGAGCACATCGCTGCCGATCATCGTCTACGACAACCCGACCACCACTCGGTTCGAGTTCGACCTAGACACGTATCGGGCGCTCGCCGAGATTCCGACCGTGCGTGCGTTCAAAACTCCCGCGAGCGCCGACCCGCACACTGCGATTCGCGCGCTGCGGAACGCACTCCCCGAGCGGATCACCATCGGCACATCCGGCGATGCCACCGCACCCGCGCATCTCGCTGCCGGGTTCGACGTCTGGTATTCGGTAATCGCGGGCATGTTCCCAGAGGTTGCCATCGAGTTGGCGAACACCCCCACCGCCGCAAGTGCCTTTGCCCCACTGTGGCAGGCGTTCTCTCGCTACGGCAGTCTGCGCGTGATCGCGACGCTCGCCGAAATGCTGGAGCTCACCGCATCCGATTGCCTGCCAAGGCCGCTGCAAACACTCGATTCGATCGCTCGCGAACGACTTGCTCCCGTGCTGTCGCTGCTACGGGCGCCGCACGCGTATTCCGGTGACGGCTGGGTGACCGGACCCGATGGTCGCCGCTATTGGGGCCGCTTCGGTGCGGCTGGCCTGGTGGTGTACGACCCCAAACGAAATGCGGTGCTCTTACAGCACCGCGCACCGTGGAGTCACCAGGGCGATACCTGGGGGATCCCTGGCGGAGCGCGTGACGGTGACGAAACGCCGTACGAGGCGGCGGTGCGCGAGGCACAGGAAGAGGCGAGCGTGCCCGCACAGCCGCTTACCCGCATCCATGAACACATCCTTGACCTGGGGTTCTGGAGCTACACCACCTATGTGGTGGTCACCGAAGAATCCTTCGAACCGGTCGCGGGTGATACCGAATCATCGGCATTGGAATGGGTGGCGCTGGATGCGGTTACCTCGCTCCCCCTGCACCCCGGGTTCGCGTCGGCATGGCCCGAGTTGCGCGCCGTGATCGCGGCGCACAATCCGAACAACCTCGCATCGTTTGATAATCCCGCGTAGCATTTTGACAAACCGTAGTTTGCACTGCGTCTGTCCGCCGTTTCCAGGAGAACCATGACTCGCATCACCACCGGATTTGTTGCAGATGAATTCGCGGCCCGTTTCGACGCCGCCCCCGAAGGCATCTGGTCAGTACCGGGACGGGTGAGCGTAATGGGCGACCACACGGATATCGAGGATGGGCTCACGCTCGGCCACGCGGTGAACCGTCGTTCCTTCGTGGCAGTTTCGCGTCGCAACGACTCGACGATTCGGGTGCGCAGCAATCTTTCCGATTTCGAGGTGGACACCACGATCGAACAGCTCCTGCCGCCGACCGAGCATGCCTGGTACGACTATCCGCTCGGGGTGATCTGGGCGGTACTGGCACACGTGGCCGAGATGAATACCGAACGCACGGAAACCTGCGGTGATGAGGCAGTGCTCATCCGCCCGACCGGCCTCGACATCTTCCTCACCACTGATGTCACCATCGGTGCGGGCCTGGCCTCCAGTGCCTCGGTGTGCGGTGCGATGTCGCTCGCGCTCAACGACCTGTGGCAGCTCGAACTCACGCCGCAGCAATTGGCACAGTTCGGCTACCAGGTGGAAAAGAGCTACGTGCGGGCTTCCTCGGGACCGGCCGATCACGTCACCTGTATGACTGCCGACGCTGGCGTCGGCGTCTTCTACGATGCCCGTGGCAATGACGTCTCCCCCATCCCCGTATCCGATCTGGGTTCGCTCGGTGCCGTCGAGCTACTGGTGTACTCCGGTGAAACCCACCGCAATTGGGAGCGCAATGTCGCTGACCGTCACGACGCCTGTGACCGGGTGGCGAAGGCGCTTGGCTATCAATATCTTCGTGAGGTGCCGCACGAAGAATTCGAGCGCACCACGGCGATTGACGAGACGGATCGGCGTCGGGCGGGCTTTGTTCTCAGCGAGATGCAGCGCGTCTTGGATGCGGCACGGGCGTTGCGCGAGAACGATCTGCAGGCGTTCGGGCAGCTGATGAACGAGTCACACCAACAGATGCGCGACGACTTCGAAGTGACTTCCGAGCGCATCGACATCATCTGCGATCTCGCACGCTCACAAGGCGCGTTCGGCGCTCGACTCTCGGGCTCCGGTTTCGGCGGTGCTGTCGTGGTGGTAATCCCGGTGGAACGCGTCGACGGACTCATCGCTGATCTGCGCGAAGCCTTCAACGAGTACGGATGGGGCGAGGTTGCGTTCGAGCCAAGCGGAACGAACCCCGGCCCGAGCCGCGACGCCTAGTCACGCCGCGGCTACGGCCGGACGGCGGCGCTCTAGGGGTTTAGACGCTGCGCCGTTTCGACAACGTTTGCCAGCAGCAGCGCCCGGGTCATCGGCCCTACTCCCCCGGGGTTCGGTGAGAGATATCCGGCAACTTCGGCAACCTGCGGGTCGACGTCACCGAACACTTTCGACTTACCCGTGGCCGGATCCGGCACCCGGGAAACACCAACATCGAGCACGGCAGCGCCCGAGGCGACCCATTCAGGCTTGACCAGGTGTGCTGAACCGGCCGCGGCGATAATCACATCCGCGTTACGGCAAATCTCGGCCATGTTTTGCGTACCGGTGTGCGTGAGGGTCACGGTCGCGTTAATCTCTCTGCGCGTCAGCAGCGCCCCGATGGAGCGGCCCACGGTAATGCCGCGGCCAATCACCACCACATGCTTACCGTTTAGGTCATAGCCGTTGCGCTGCAGGAGCTCGATGCACCCGCGGGGCGTGCACGGTAGCGGTGTGGTGATCTCCTCGCGCACGTTGAGCACGAGTCGACCGAGGTTGGTGGGATGCAGACCATCGGCGTCCTTGAGCGGATCGATTCGCTCGATGATTGCGTCCTGGTCGAGGTGCTTCGGCAACGGCAGTTGCACGATATATCCGGTGCATGCCGGGTCGGCGTTCAACCGGTCGATCGCTTCCTCGACCTCTTCCTGGGTGGCGGTATCGGGCAGCTCCACCTGGATGGATTCGATACCGACCTCAGCACAGTCGCGGTGTTTGCCACCCACATACAGTTTCGATGCGGGGTCGTCGCCAACAAGCACGGTCGCCAGTCCGGGGGTTACCCCGCGAGCACGCAGGGCTGCTACGCGCTCACGGAGTTCGTCTTTGATCTGTGCTGCGGCGGCTTTTCCGTCGAGGCGGATTGCCGTCATGCGTACACCAGACCTGTGTACAGCGGGAAGCGTTCAGCAAGAGCCGCGGTGCGGCCGCGGAGCGCTTCGATGTCCGGGTTCGGCATGAGCGCCTGTGCGATTACATCGGCGACCTCGCGGAACTCATCGTCGCCGAAGCCGCGGCTGGCAAGCGCCGGGGTACCGATGCGCAGACCGCTGGTGACCATCGGCGGGCGCGGGTCGTCGGGTACTGCGTTGCGGTTGACGGTGATGCCGACTTCGTGGAGCAGGTCCTCTGCCTGCTGTCCGTCGATCTGTGCATCGCGGAGGTCGACGAGCACCAGGTGTACGTCGGTACCGCCGGTGGTGAGCGCGATGCCGGCGTTGCGAACATCCTGCTGCGAGAGACGCTCGGCGAGGATCTGTGCACCGCGGATGGTGCGTTCCTGGCGGTCCTTAAACTCTGGGGTCATCGCGAGCTTGAAGGCGACGGCCTTACCGGCGACCACGTGCATCAGCGGGCCACCCTGCTGGCCGGGGAATACTGCCGAGTTGATCTTCTTGTTGAGCTCGGCACTATTCGTGAGGATGAATCCCGAGCGCGGACCACCAATGGTCTTGTGGACGGTCGAGGAGACCACATCTGCGAACGGAACCGGGTTCGGGTGCAGCCCGGCTGCCACCAATCCAGCAAAGTGCGCCATGTCGACCCACAGGTAGGCGCCCACTTCGTCGGCAATCGTGCGGAATGCTTCGAAGTCGAGCTGGCGCGGGTATGCCGACCAGCCGGCGATGATCACCTTGGGCTTGTGTTCGTGTGCCAGTTCGCGCACCTGGTCCATATCGACCCGTCCGGTGCCGTAGTCAACGCCATATGCTGCGACGTTGTAGAGCCTGCCGGAGAAGTTGATCTTCATTCCGTGGGTGAGGTGCCCACCGTGGTCGAGCGAGAGGCCGAGGATGGTGTCACCGGGTTTTGCCAGCGCGTGCAACACGGCAGCGTTAGCGCTTGCGCCGGAGTGCGGCTGCACATTGGCGTATTCGGCTCCGAAGAGTTCCTTGGCGCGGTCGCGTGCGAGGTTTTCGGCAACGTCGACGACTTCGCAGCCACCGTAGTAGCGGCGTGACGGGTACCCTTCCGCGTACTTGTTAGTCAGCACGCTACCGACTGCTTCGAGCACGGCCCGCGGAACGAAGTTCTCGCTCGCGATCATCTCGAGGGTGTTGCGCTGGCGGTCGAGTTCGCCGCGAAGTACCTCGGCGATATCGGGGTCGACCTGTGAGAGCGAAAGATTCTGGTAGTCGGTCACGCGTACTCCTTGGTGTCGTGGCCCCGTTCACTTGGGGCGGGTGGATGCATCGCATCAGTTCGAGTGTCCGTCACCTCGCTTGAGGCAGGGCACCACGGCTGAAATCGTGGTTCAGCCTCTCAGTCTAGTGCGCTCGTTCTCGCCTGGCCGTAAGTGTGTCCATGATGACGGAATACGACGCTGCGGCCGCAACACCAATCAGGAATGCGATACCGAGCGAGTCGATTCCGAACTCGTCAAGCAGCAGTCCACCGAAATAGGCACCGCAGGAGATCCCGAGGTTGAAGCCGGAGGTGTACAGGGCGCTGGCAAGGTCGCGGTGCTTGCTGGGCGCAACCGCAAGCAAGCGGGTCTGCAGCAGGGTCGGCATGAATCCCATGGACACACCCCACGCGAGCAGACCTACCATCCCGAGCCACACACTGTGGTGCGAGAACGTGACCAGCCCGCCCCCGACGAACATGAGTGCGTAGGCGATTCGGAAGCCGAGGCTTGAGCGGGTGGAGAATAGCGGCCCGGTCGTGAACGTGGCGATACAGGAGGTCACTCCATAGGCGAACAGCGCGATCGCGAGAAACTCGTGCGCAAGCCCGGTGGGACCGAGTAGCTGCACCGAGATATAGGTGTAGTACGTGAAGTGTGCGGTGATGGTCAACCCGCACAGCAGGCACACGAGAATAACCAACCGCATCGACCGACGCGGCCGTTTGGGAAGGCCGTGGTCACGTCCTGCTTGTTCGGCATCGCCGATTGCGGTCGGCGCGGGCTGCACTTCGATGGCGGCGGTATCGGTTTGTGGTTCGGCGACCCGCGTGGGCAGGATGCGGCTGAGCAGAATCGCAACTAACAGGCAGAGCGCGGCAAGCACGAGAAATGCTGTCCGCCATCCCAACCACTGACCGAGCGCCGTACCCAACGGCACACCGAGCACGAACGCAAGCCCACCACCGCCGGAGGTAATGGAGACCGCCGTGGTCAATTGGCTGCGATGCACCAGATGGCCCACATACGCGGTCACCGACGCCCAGAACACCCCCTGCGCAATACCGGTGACAATGCGTGTGATCACGATAATCGCGTAGCTGCTGGCGATCGCCGTGCCGATCGTGCCAACAGCAAATGCGGCGAACACGGTCACCAGCAACAGCCGCTTCGGCACGTGCCGCAGCAGATACATCAGCGGAGTGGAGGTGAACACGACAGACATCGCGAAGATCGTCATCAGCATGCCGATCTGCGATTCGCTCACCCCCAGGTCCTTCGACATGAGGTTCATTACCCCGGTGGGCAGCATCTCGATCGTGACCGACATGAAGGTCGCTGCGGCAAGTGTGAACAGTTGCGCCCACGGCATTGGGCGCACTTCGGGCGAGGATGCGGTATCGGTCACGACATCGAGGTTACGCTGGTGCGGTGACTGATTTGCAACCCACTTCCGAATCCTCCGAACCCGCCCGCGCCCACTGGGTGATCACCCTGGTGTGCGCTGATACGCCCGGTATTGTGCACGCGCTCACCGGAGCCGTAGTCGCAGCCGGCGGCAATATTGAGGAGTTGCAGCAGTTCTCTTCGGCCGATACCGGTCGGTTCTTCCTTCGCGCCGAGATTTCGGTAACCGGCGCCGTAGACCTCCACCACCATATCGATCCGGTTGCGGCACAGTTCGATGCGCAGGTGACCGTGGATCCGGCAAACCACAAGATGCGCACGCTCATTTTGGGCTCGAAGGCAACGCACGCGGTCAACGACCTGCTCTTCCGTCAACACTCCGGGTACCTCCCGATCGAGGTACCGCGCGTCATGGCAAACCACGCCGTGCTCGGCGACCTCGCGTCGTTCTACGGTGTGCCATTCGAGCACCAGCCGGTGACCAACCCCGAACAGAAGGCCGCGTTCGAGCAGCGCGTGCGCGAAGTGATCGAGCATGAGCAGATCGAACTGGTAGTGCTCGCTCGCTATATGCAGATTGTGTCGCCCGAACTGTGCACCGAACTCGAAGGCATGGCTATTAACATCCACCACTCGTTCCTGCCCGGGTTCAAGGGTGCGAACCCGTACCGGCAGGCGCACGCCCGCGGCGTAAAACTTGTCGGTGCCACCGCGCACTTTGTCACCACCGACCTCGACGAGGGCCCGATCATTGAGCAGAACGTGCGCCGCGTCGACCACACGGACTCGGTGAAGCAGTTGCAGGCGATGGGTCAGGATGAGGAATCGCGCACGCTCACGCAGGCCGTGAAGTGGTTTGCCGAGCGCCGCATCCTGCTTGACGGCAATCGCACGATCGTCTTCCGCTAGCGCCTAGGCGAGCGCGGGCGTGTCCCACAGCGGCAGCACGGTGCCGATATTGTTCGCCACCGCGTTTCGGTACACGACCGTGCCCCATGCCACATCCTCGATCGGCAGTCCACCAATCGAACAGATGACGATTTCTTCCGGATTGCGGCGCCCTTCAGCACGACGCTCAACCACCGGCCCGAGTTCCTCGATATCCCAGTGACGAATCTTGCCTTCGGACACGAGGTCGAGGAACTTATTGCCGATAATGCCGACGTGCTGGTGGGTTGGAGTCGGGTACTCCATCCCCCATGCTTCGTACAATCCGTAGCTGTCGACCACTTTGCGAACGTCTTGCGCTTCGAGTGCTTCGTCAATATTGGCAGCGCCCGGCATGGTCACGAAGGCACCGGGCTCTAGCCACTCGCGTTTACACATCGGATAGCTATCGAGATCGCCGGCTCGATAGGTGGTGCAGTATGCGACGACGTCGCTGCCGCGAACCGCTTCCTCGATCGAATCCGCGACTTCGATAGTGGTGATCTGCGGGATGTGTTCGGCCACCCATGCTTTGAAGTCATCGATTCCCTGCTGGCTGCGTCCGCGCACCTTGACGGTGTCGAGCATGGGGCATGCCACGGCGAGCGCAGCGAGGGTTGTGCGGCCCATCACACCAGGGCCGATAACGCCGGCGACTCGGGCATCGCCGCGAGCAAAGTAACGGGCAGCGACGCCTGAAACTGCCCCGGTGCGCATTGCCGAGAGCAGGTTCGCTGACATGAGCGCGAGCGGCGCCGCAGTGTCGGTGTCGTTCAGCATGAAGGTAAGGATGGAGCGCGGCAGCCCCTTGTCACGATTGGATGGGTTCGATCCGTACCACTTCATACCGGTGGTGCCGAAGCTGCCGCCGAGGTAAGCGGGCATGGCGGTGAAGCGTCGATCGACATCGTTCTTCGGCATTGCCGGGAACGGTGGGTCATCGGGGAAGATCATCCGCGCGCCGTGCGAATCGTTGTTCGGTCCTGCCATGCGGTAATCACCGATGGCATACAGTTCGAAGGTTTCCTCCATCGCATCAACACAGGCGGCCATATCCATAACGCCGGCGGCAATCATGTCCGGTTCGGAGAGGTAGCGGAACTCAATACGGCTGGTCACCTCGGGATCCTTTCGTCAACGCGGCGCCCAGGGGCGCGGAGGGCGCATGCGCAGCAGCGCAGCCTAGCGATCATACTGGTTGCGCAGGCTGCGGCAGTAGCGAACGAACGGTGAACGTTTGCAGGGGTGCGAACGCGACCGACCGCATCCTCACCAGCCCCGTATTACCTGCGTGTTGGCGAGCCGATACGCTGCAATACCGCTTCGATAATGCGCGCTCCGGTGCGGTCACGCAGCGACATTAGCGACTCGGGATGGAATTGCACGGCGAACCACGGTTTGCTGCGGTGCTGAATTGCCATCGGGATACCGTCATCGTCGCTCGCTACGACGTACAGCTCATCCGGCACGGTGTCGGGGCGGATGTACAGCGAGTGGTACCTTCCGGTGACAAACCGCTCGGGCAGTTCGTCGAGGAATCCTTCGGCAACGACCACCGCGTCACGTTCCTGGCCGTGCAGCGGATAGTCGAGCTGGCCGAGCGTTGCGCCCAGGTATTCACCGATCGCCTGCTGACCGAGGCACACACCGAATACGGGCAGACCTGCATCATCAACCGCGGCGAGGATGCGGTCATCGGCAAAGTCTTGCGGGTTCCCCGGTCCTGGCGAAAGCACAACGAGCGTCGGGTCGACCCGATCGATTTGCGCGCGAATTGCGTCATCGCTCAATCCACCTCGCGGCACGCGAACGGTGTGCACTGACGCTCCGGTTTCGCGCATATATCCGGCGAGCATCTGCACGAACGAGTCTTCGTGGTCGAAGAAGAGGATGCGGTGACTCGCGCCCACCGGCACGGTTTCGGCCGCCTCCACATCCGCCTCACCGCCGGTCGCGGCGATCGCATCGAGTAGCGCCTGCGACTTCATCTCGGTCTCGCGCTCTTCGGCCTGCGGGTCCGAGTCGATCAGCAGTGTGCCGCCGGCGCGCACCTCGGCAATGCCCTCGCGGATCATGGCCGCACGGATGGTGAGCCCGGTATTGACCGAGCCATCGGCAAGCAGCGCCCCGAGCGCTCCCGCATACCAGGTGCGTGGTGAGCGTTCGTGTTCGTCGATGAAACGCATGGCCCAGATCTTCGGGGCGCCGGTAACGGTCACCGCCCACATATGCGAGGCGATCGCGTCCAGGCCGTCATACCCTTCGCGGAGCCTGCCCTCGACGTGATCGACGGTGTGGATCACCTTCGAGTACAGCTCGATCTGTCGCCTACCGATAATGCGCACGCTACCGGGCTCACAGATGCGGGCCTTGTCGTTGCGGTCAACATCGGTGCACATGGTGAGTTCGTGCCGATCCTTATCGCTATTGAGCAGTTCAAGGATCTGGTCGGCGTCTGCCATCGCGTCCGCCCCGCGCGCGATCGTGCCGGAGATCGGCGCGGTTTCAATGCGCCGGCCGTCTACCCGCACGAACATTTCTGGCGAGGCGGTCACCAGGAACTCGTTGTCGCCGAGGTTCATGAGCGCACCGTAGGGTGACGGGTTTGCACGCTTGAGGTTGCGGAACACCTGCGCCGGTGAGGTGCGTACCGGCTCCCGGAATGCCTGGCCCGGGACGACTTCGAACAGGTCTCCGCGCGCGAACGAGGCTTTCGCATCCTGAACCAACTGTGCGTACTCCCCCGGCTGGTGGTCGCGCCATGGGCGAGCGTCTGCGACCGGTGGCTGGAACGGTGCTCGTGTTGCCGCGCGTTCGATGCCGGCGGTGGTTTCGCCGGCATATTCGAATTCGTAGTCGCAGCGGTATGCGTCCGAGCGTTGGCGGTCGACGACGAGGATGCTGTCGGGCAGGTAAACGAGCAGGTCGCGTTGGGTGCCACCACCGGGTTCGGCCAGTGCTTCGATCTGCCGAACCAGGTCGTAGCCAAATGCCCCGTACAGGCCGAGGTGTGGGTTGACGGCATCTGGGAGCGCCGCGAGCATTGCGCGCAGCACGGTAAAGCTGGAGCGGCGACGAGTGCGTTCTTCTTCGGGGAGCACTTCGTCGCGCTGCGGGGTGACGCGAACCTCGAGCGCCGGCAGCCCGTCGGGCTGGGTCCACGCGCTGGTAGCGATCCCTTCGACGGCACTGAGTGCTTCGGTAAAGGCGTGCAGAGGGATGCGGCCGCGTGCGTTCAGTGCCCGCAGGTTGAGTTCGAAACCGCGTCCTTCAACCACCAGCGGTGGGTCGATGAACCCGAGGTCCCAGCGGGTGTATCGTCCCGGGTATTCGACGCCGGATGCGAGCACGATGCCGGCGCGCTCGTCCAGCCCAGTAATGATTTCGTCGAGTTCGCTGGGTGATGCCACCCTGGTCGTCACCGAAACGTTCAACTGCATCTCAGAATCGTATCCGCTCTGAGTACTGTCGCGCTGCGCCTGCTGACGGCGAACCGTCCTACAGGCCCTTGGCGATCACCGCGGCAGCATGCCGCCATGCCTGCAGGGTCTGCGGCGCCAGGCGGTGGATGTTCAGCAGGCCTCCACCAACGAACTCGTGGTCATAGGGCACCTCGACCACCTCACGGGTGAGTGCCTCAAAGTGCTTGTGCAGCTTGCGGGTGAGTTCCGCATCCTCTTTCGCCGACGGCGAGGAGAGGATGGTGACGGCGTTCGCGAGCTTGTCGGCGTAGCCGCGTTCGCGCAGGCCGTCAGCGAGCCAGGCCGCGGACGCTGCGGTGTCTTCGCGAGCGGTGGAGATGATGACGAGCTGGTCGGCGACTTCGAGCGCGGCTTCCCAGTTGGAGGCGCGCATATTGTTACCGGTGTCGATCACCATCACACGGTAGAAGCGCGAGAGCACAGTATGCAGGCGACTAAACGCGTCATTATCGATGATCGCCGCGCTGGCCGCGTCGTCGTCGCTGGCGAGCACATCGAATTTGGCATCGCCCTGGTTGCGCACATAGCGGTCGACATCGGCAATTGTGGCACCACCGGAGACTTCAAAGTGCGGGAGCTCCCGCAAGAGGTCGACTGCGGTGTTGTGGTTTTTTCCGGGCTGCGAGCGCCATCCGAGCGTTCCGCGCGTCTCGTTGTTGTCCCATGCGAGAGTGTAGCCGCCGCGGTGCATACCGAACATTGCGGCGATCATGAGGGTCGCGGTGGTCTTGTGCGCACCGCCCTTCGGGTTCACCACAACGATCGTGCGCGGACCGTCAAATACTCGCTGGATAGCGGCGAGCTCATTGCGTTCGGCCTGTTCGCGCTTACCCGGTGCCAGGTGAATTGCGCCGCCACTCAAGCGACGCAGGCCTGCTCGCCAGCCCTGTTCCGCCGGCAGGGAGTGCTGCGGGGCGGGGGCCGAGAAGAAGTCATCGAGTGTCGGTCCGGTTCCGGATGCGACCGGTTGCGCCTGGGCCTGTGGCAGTGCGGGTTTGCTCGTTGATGTTACCGGCGCGTCGTTCTGCACCCGGTCACGCAGGAACACCGGTGCCCACTGTTCTTCCGCTTTGCTGTCCTCGGGGTGGTCACTGTCGGTAACCTCGCCCTGTCGCTGTTGCTGTACGGCTTCAACGGCCGCTTTGTGACCCTGTTCGGCTGGGCTGAGGGGTGCTTCCTCAAGCAGCGATGGATGTCCCGTGCCCGGCTCATCGTGCGCAACGGTCTCGACGTCTTCGTCGTCCGGCGCTTCGTCAACGAGCGCGTCGTCAAAGAGGCCTGCGGAGCGGATGGGCTCGTCCTCAATATCATCGATATCGTCGGCGATCAGCTCGTCGTAGCTGGGCGCGAGCATTTCTTCCCGCGGTACCCGGACGGCGTGATCATCCTCTTGGGGAGCCTGAACCTGCGAGCTCTCGTCGCCGTCGGCATCCGCAAAGAGGTCGCGATAACCGCCGTCCGGCTGCTCACGCAAGTGCTGTTCCGATTCAGCCTCGACTGTCTCGTCCTCGTCAGTCTCGGCGGCATCGTCGCCTTCATCGGTTTCGTCGCCCGCTTGCGCAATATCCTCATCCGCCGCCTGCTCGACTTCGTCGCATGCAGGCTCCTCGGTAAGCGAGTCATCGCCCGGCTGCAACGGGGTTACATCACCGACCTGATCGAGCGAACCATCGGCACCGCACACCAACTGGTAAATCCCATCCACGTCGATGATGCGCACCGAAATATCTTCACCGGAGGTGACCGCCAGCGTCATCGCGCGCTCCATCAGGTCGGCACGCAGCTCGTCTGGGTGCTCGGCCCTTGCGCGGATTAGTTCGGCACCGTCGCGCAGCTCGCCCTGCCCGTCTGCACGAACCAGCACTTCGATCGCGCCCTCGAACTCTGCGGCCTTCTTCGCCATGTGGCGTCCTCCATCGTGTTGGCACTGTGGGTCGTAACACTGTGTTGCAGCGGTTATTCCGCATCCAAACTCAGCGGGCTTGGATGCAAAACCTGCCGGTCACGACGCAATCCAACTCAGCTTAGTTCGCGAACCATGACATCTCCTCGATGTATGTGTGCGCGTGTTTGCATGCGAGGGCATCTGCAACCGCGGAAGGATTCTGCGCGATTTCCCTGCTGCGTAACCGACCGTCGGTATAGGCTCCGACTATGGCACTCAAACTTGTTCCACTGACCGCCGACAACGTTGTCGCGGCAAACGCGCTTTCGCTGAAGCCGGGGCAGGAAGCGTATGTGGCGCCAGTTTCGCACTCCATTGCCGAGGCGTACGTCAACCAGGACACCATGTGGCCGCGTGTGGTTGAGGACGACGGTGAGGTCGTCGCGTTCATCATGGCCACGTTCAACCCCGATATCGATGATGAGCTGTATCACGCCACCATCCTGCGCATGAATGTGGATGCGGAACATCAGCGGCAGGGTATCGGCCGGTTCGCGGTCAACGCCGTGTTTGAAGAGGCACGCACGCGCGGTTTCCAGCGCGTGTTTGCGGTGTGGGAAGACGGCGAAGAAGGGCCGGGCGCGTTCTTCCACGCCCTCGAGTTCGATGAGGTGGGCACCACGCCCTATGGCGAGATCATCGGCGCCCACACCATCAGCTAGCTTTCCTACCTCAACGCCCGCGAGTAGTTGAGGAAATCCGAGTCTCCCCGACGCTAGTCGCGGCTACCCTCCGGGTTACGTTGAAGTCGTTTAGCCGCGGTGAGGTACACCTCCAGATCACTTCGCTCTCCCACCGCGACAGCCTCGATTGCGATAGCCCTCACCTCATTCGGGGTGTACCGGTACACGAGTCGGTACCGGGGCTTCCCACGACCGACGGGGTCGAAGTAGAACTTGTAGCAGTCCGAAAGATCACCGGTCTTCACGTGTCGGCCGAGTGGCTCACCTTGCACGCGACCATCGCGGATGAGCACGAGCATATCGAGGGCCATCTTCCGGGTGCGCAGATCTGGCAGTGAATTGATGTCGCGCTCAAATCCAGGGAGGCTGGTGAGCGCCAGTTTGCGGCGCGCCACTTACTCGTAATCGGCAGGGTCCAGGCCCAACTCTGCCGCAAGTGCACTGAGTGGGCGAGCTTGCTCATGCTGTCGTTCATTCACGACCTTGGCAATCTCGAGTTCTTCAATTGCTGGCAGGAGCGAGGTATACAACTCGAACGGGATGACCACTGCCTCTGGCCGACGGTGCGAGCCGAATACCAATGGTTCAGCTGCCGCACCCTCAGCACGAAAACGACGCAGCGCCTTCGGAATCTCGGTGCGGGCTTCCCGACTGGGCAATACATGAGCGAAGGACATACGTCCATCATAGCCAATGCTGCCACAAATGTGTACACATTTGTGCACAGCTAGCGGGATAGCAGCAGCAAGCGCGTCAGCGAGACCCCGCGAGATTCGAGCGCATCAAGCTCGACCGGCTTGGTGTGATACCCGAGTGCGTTGATGATCTGCGCGGTTTCGGGAGCCGATGCCGAAACTGCAATCGTGTTCGAGTTGAGCGCAACCGTTGCGGCACCGCGCGGCTCCGGCACGGCCACATACCTGCCGAGCACGCTCGGGATCATGACCGCTTCAGCCCACACGAGCTTGGTGCCATCGGGCAGCACCGACATCACTTCCGATAGCCGCACCCCGCCGGCTACCGGCACCGCGATCACACGGTAACCGCGCGGCGCGAGTAGCTTGCGAAGCCCGCGGACCGCCGCCGCGTTCGTCCCCGCATCCATGCCGACAAACACCTCGCCGTCACCGACGACAACATCGGCAGGGTTGAACTGCGCTGGCGCTTCAAGCTCATCGAAATAAGCACCGGCACCCTCCAGCTCCCGGCGCACATCCGTATAGATACGGCGCTCATCGGACTTGTCCGGCACCGCCATAATGACCTGTTCGCCGAGCACCAGCGCGGTATCGGCAACGAACAACGAGTCGTGCTCGTGTTCCGCACCCGAGATTGCCTGGGTCCCCCACTCGTGTGCTTCGAGCAGCGAGACGATCGCTTCCCATTCCTCATCGGCCCGCTCGCGCGCATCCTCATCCATAGCGTCAAGGAACTCATCGGAGGGCACTCGCATGAACGCCGAACCAACGGCTGCGATCGGCGCCGGCTGCCGACCCGCTTGCGCCTTGCTGCTCGCATCCGACTCACCGGCCCCGGCAAACCACGGCACCACGATGCCTGCGATCACCACGCCGCTGAGCACAAACGGGAACGATAGCCCCAGCGGCTCAGTGGCAATCAACTGCCACGCAGCCGTGTTCAGCTCGACACCGTTTGCCAGGATCTGCACGATGTACCCGAGCGTGTGCCCAATGAGCACGCCAGCAAGTGCCGCCAGACATGCCTTCCACACTGCGTTCAAGCGCCACAGCGATCCGATCAAGAACAGTACCGCCGCGTACACCACGGTCGGCAGGAGCGCGATATTGAGCGCGCGAATGAAAGTCTCCCACGCCGGAATCACCATGGTGATGTCACGCTTATTCGTGGCAACCATGGTTACGCACAGCGTCAGCAGGGCGGCGACCAGGACAGCCTGGCCGAGGCGCGGGGTTCGGGGTCCAATCGCGGTTTCGTTCACGGGTTCTTTCGGGTTGAGCGGATGCGGTGGGCTCGCGGATGCGCGGTTGGGTACGCTGCGGATCCGGCCCGTTGGGTACTAGTGGAAGAAGTGTCGTTCGCCGGTGAAGTACATGGTGATACCGGCCTTCGTTGCCGCTTCGATGACTTCTTCATCACGGATGGAGCCGCCGGGCTGCACAACGGCGCGCACGCCAGCGTCAATGAGCACCTGCAGGCCGTCGGCGAAGGGGAAGAACGCGTCGGATGCGGCAACCGATCCGGCCGCACGCTCCCCCGCTCGCTCGACCGCGAGGCGGCACGAATCAACACGGTTAACCTGCCCCATACCGACACCGGTTGCAGCCCCGTCATTGGCGAGGGTGATGGCGTTCGATTTCACTGCGCGGCACGCCTTCCATGCGAATTCGAGGTCGCGCACGGTCGGCTCATCCGCGGGGTCGCCGGTGACCAGCTGCCAGGATGCGCTGATGCGCTCGTCGGCGAAAACGTCCGGGGTTTGCGCGAGGATTCCGCCGGAGATCTGGCGGATCTCCAGCGGTTCGCGAGCGTAGTCCGCCGGCAGCTCCAGCAGGCGAATGTTCTTCTTCTTGGTGAGGATCTCCACGGCTTCGTCCGCAAAGCCTGGGGCGATCACCACTTCGGTGAAGATCTCGCTGAGGGTTGTTGCCATTGCCGCCGATACCGTTCGGTTCGCCGCGACCACACCGCCGAACGCGGAGACGGGATCGGTGGCGTGGGCGCGCCGGTGCGCTTCGGCGATTGCTTCAGCATCGTCCAATCCCTCAGGAGCGATCGCGATACCGCAAGGGTTGGCGTGTTTGATGATCGCGACCGCTGGCTGCGCGAAGTCGTACGCTGCCCGCAACGCCGCATCCGCATCCACATAGTTGTTGTAAGACATGGCCTTGCCGTGCAGCTGCTTAGCCTGGGCGATACCGCGGCCCTCTCGGATGCGGTAGAGCGCCGCTTGCTGATGCGAGTTCTCGCCGTAGCGCAGGGTGTCTTGCAGCGTCGCGCGCACTTCGAGCTGCTGAGGCAGTGCCTCAGTGCCGGTGTCGCTGGCAGTTTCTCGAGCGAACCATTCGGCAACGTGCTTGTCGTAGTCGGCAGTGTGCGCGAACGCAGCCGCCGCGAGGGTTCGCCGCTGAGCGAGCGTAGTGCCGCCAGCCTGTACTGCCTGGATGATCTCGTCGTACCGCGAGGGGTCGACAACAATGGCCACATTCGCGTGGTTCTTTGCTGCGGCACGCACCATCGCCGGACCACCGATATCGATCTGCTCGACGACATCGTCACCTTCGGCGCCGGAGGCAACGGTCTGCGCAAACGGATATAGGTTGACGATCACCAGATCGAACGGTGCAATCCCGAACTCTTCGAGTGCCTGCTCGTGCGAGCGCAACCGCAAATCGGCAAGCAAACCACCGTGAATGTGCGGGTGCAGGGTCTTGACCCGACCGTCAAGCATCTCGGGGAACCCGGTAACCTCGCTCGCATCGGTAACCGCCACTCCCGCATCCCGAATCTGGCCCGCCGTCGAGCCGGTCGAGACGATCTCAACACCGGCCTCGCCGAGCGCGGTAGCAAGCGGAACCAGATTGGTTTTATCCGAGACCGAGATGAGCGCTCGCCGGATCGCTACTCGGTCTCGTTCGCGGCGGGGTTCGGTGATCTTCGGTGCGCTCATTCGGCAAACTCCTTGAGGTCGATCGTGCCATTTGCAATGCCCTGCACGGTGCGAATCAGCAGGTCGCGCTCGACGACCTTGATGCGTTCGTGCAGGCTCGCTTCGGTGTCTTGGGGGTGGATGGGGATGCGGTGCTGTTCGATGATCGGCCCGGTATCGACACCGTTGTCGACAATCATGATGGTCGCGCCGGTTTGGCTTGCGCCGGCAGCCAGGGCGTCCCGAACCGCGTGCGCTCCGGGGAACTCCGGCAGATACGCGGGGTGGGTGTTGAGCAGCGATGGCGTGAGCGCTGCAACGAATGCGGGCGGCACCAGCCGCATGAAACCGCTGAGCACGGTGAGGTCGGGGTGGTACTGCTGCACCTGCTCGAGTAGCGCTGCGCCCCACGTCTCACGATCGGGATAGTCGCGCGGCTGCACCACAAAGCTCGGGATGCCGCGTTCTTCGGCGATGGTGAGGTTGGCTCTCGGGGTGTCGGCGCCGATCGCAACCACGCGCGCACCGAACGGTGTACCTGCCTGCTCAGCCGCATCCATCGCCGCTAGTAAGGCACGCAGATTGGAACCGGTGCCAGAGATAAGGACGACGACGTTAAGCACTGCTCGAGTCTATCGCGCGCTTAGTCGAGGTCGGCGTAGATATCGGGTTCCCCCGGGCGATCGAGTACATCGCGCAGCGCCGTATCGCGTTTACCTCGCGAAGCGCGCGACGTCGAGTCATCGTCGGTCGTCTTCGCGTCTGCTTCAGACTCGGGTGTAGCGGCACGCGAGCCGAAGAGTTCATCGAGTTCGGCGTACTCATCGTCTTCGTCTGCCTCGCTATCGGGGTCGTATTCGGGTTCATCCCACGGCGCAAAGACAGGAGCGGCGAGCCGATCGCGCCAGCCGCGTGTGGTCTTGGCCTCCCGTTCGGTATGTGATGAGTGCGGATGTGATTGCGCTGTCGTGTGCTCGTCGTCGCCTTCGCTCGCACCCTCGTCTTGATGCACCGGCCCGCGCGATGGGTCGAGCGCGTGTAGCGGCACCAGTGTGCCGATGATCGAACCGGCGAGGAATACTGCGAGCGCCGCGAGCGGCATGAGCCCGGCATTCGGTCCGAACTGCACGAGGCGACCGGGCCCGAGACCGCCCTGGGAGAGGTAGGCGAGGATCCAGATCATCAACGCCGCAAGCATTGACCCAGCTGCGGGGACCACCAGTCGCTGCCACCACGTTTGCTCATCACTGACCAGGCCGAAGATGCGGCTGCATAACGTAAAGACCACTGCGATTGCAAAGGGTACGGCTACGATCGCCCACCACACTGGCTCAATACCCTCGGGGATGAGCCCGAACATCGGCACCACCGGCAGTGGACCGGCATCGGTACCGCCGGGACCGGCATGTGAACCGATACCGAGATCAAAACCTGCCCCGAGCATCCAGCTCATCGCCCAAACAATGAACGTTGGTAGATACGCCAGCTGCACCAACCCGAGTGCGATGACGCCCCAAGGCCCAAGCTGTAGTACCTGCATGAGACCGATGACCTCACCGAAGCGAAAGACCAGTACGACGAGCATGAGCACCGTTGCTGCGGCCGCAAGACCGGTCACTAGCCCGACGGCGTGCCGTACGCTCAGGCGAAGTTGCGTCAGCACGGCGCCGGTGCGCTCCCCCAGCAGTCGCTCCCAGGGGATGTATTCCCAGGCGCGTAGACCCAGCGCAAGTGCGGCGAGCCACAATAATGTTCCACCGACGAGTACGCCGTTGGGTTCCAGCCGAACGTTGTCCAGCGGCGAAATTGACAGCGCGATGAAGTTCAGTAGTGGGAAGGCGCAGATACTTGCTGCCACGGCGAGCCACGGCGCTTCTTCATCGTCGTTCAGGATGCGCGCCCCGGTTCGATACCCGAACCACACGACCAGGGCGGTCACCAGCATGGGTGCGATAGCGACCACAAACCCGAAGGGTTGGTCCAGGCCGAGCGAGGGATACACATCCGGGGTGATTTCGATACCGACGGCGCTATTGAGGCCGAGCGTCCAGATCGCCAGCGCGACGGTGAGGAGTACTTCCCAGTCCACCGAGCGGTAGCTGCCGGATGCGAACCAACCGATCGTGCCGATGGCCAGTGGCACGACGACACCAACCACAACCGCGAGCGCGGTGTCGGCGAGCGAGGCAAGGATGGTGGCGAGGCGTGACATAGCGAGACCGAGCGTAGTCGAGGGTGCTTGACTCGCTCCAACGGCGGGCCGGTGGCGGTGGATTATGCCTCGGAGAGTTTCTCCAGCGGCGCGATCTTGAAACACAATCGTTATTGAAAACGCGTCCCAGCTTTGGGTTGCGAGTCATATGCTGCTCCTGCCGGCACAATTCACTTTTTCATAGCGCATACAACGAGGTAGCAATGAAAACCACCCGAACCACATTGATAATGATTTCTGCTCTGGCGTTTGGTCTCGCTTTGCCGCTGTCCACGCCAGATCCATCCTCCGCCGTTACGTCACATCCAGAAGGTGGCACATGGAACTACGGTCTACGTGAGCCGTCAAGCACCATCTACGTTTATTCCGACTACCATCACCCGAAACGAAGACACCGTTCAACCGCTTGTAGCCGCGGAAACTGCACCCGATCTGCAGACGCCGGGCCCAATACCTGGTCGAGGGCACAGCGAAAGGCCGCAACCAACATATTCCGACACGGACAGAACGAAGCCTTCTACTACAACTACTAATTAACCACCTGTGGTGGGCTCACCGAGCGGTAAGCCCACCACACCCTCTAGGTAGAACATGATGAAACGGTTGATCAATATCGCGTCGGTGCTCCTGCTCACCGCGCCGCTACTTGCCGCTTGTGCTTCCACGCAAGGTCAACAAACGGATGCGGCGGACACGGGTGCACCGAACCCAGCACCCGAATTTACCGGCCCATGGGCCGAAGAGTTTCGCTTCAGGTATGGCCTTGCCCCGGACGACGAGGTTCGAGAGATGCTCGCCGATGAGCAGGTCAGCGATGCTGAGAAACAGGTCGTGACCGATCGCTTCCGAAACTGCCTTGCTGGACACAACATTGCATTTGATGACTTCAAGCCGGGCGGAGGCTACGACTTCTCATTTCCAGACTCGATTGACAACGAAACCGCCAATCGACTCGCGGATGATTGTTCTCGCAGCGAAGGCGTAGATACCGTCATCCACTTGTATTTCGTGACTCGAAACAATCCGAATAATGAGGACCTCAGCGAAGAAGTCGCTGCATGTCTGGTCCGCGGAGGGCTGGTGCCATCAGGGTTTACCGGTGAGGACTACAAGAAACCCGATTGGGCAGAAACCTGGAAGGTTGACGAAACACAACAGTACTCAATCGAGTCTCGCTGCCAACAGGATCCGAAGCATGCCTTCGCTCAAGCGTAAAACTGGCCTTCGCCCCCTCGACCGCGTAGGAGTTATTGCGATTCTCAGCTGCGCGATGCTGTTGGGCGCGGTCATTGGCAGCCTGCTGTTTCCAGTGGCGCCGCCGCCCACGCTGCGCTCCCAAACCGAGGTAGACAGCTATCCCGTCGAAGAGGTGTCCTTCGACGACCCCCTTTCACTAGAGGCAACAATCGGCATTGGCGGCAACACCACTGCACTCAGCCCCGACGCGGGGAGAATCACCGCGACGCGCTGCCGAGCAAACGCCGTCATCAAATCAGGCGAGGAGGTTCTTCGCCTGAATGAGCAACCGTATACCGCGCTCCACACGAAAACACCGCTCTGGCGTCCGCTCAAACTTGGAGACACTGGAAACGACGTGCGTGCACTGCGTGATGCACTGATCGACCTTGGCAACGAGATCGAGCCCGGAGAAACCGTTGATTCCGTGCTCATAGACAAGGTCCGTGAACTCACACACGTTGGCCCCGGAAACGATGTCCCGGTTCAACGCCTCATATGGTTACCTGCGCCCGCAGCGGCGGTTCGAGAGTGCACAGCACCACTCGGCCAAACCGTGGCCCCGGACGAGCCGCTGATCACCTTCGCCGGAACCTTCGAGAGCATCACCTTCGAGCCGGTAGAACGACCCCTCGAGGGGGATCGCACACTTGAAATCGGTGGAACCGGTGTGCCAGTAAGGGCTAAAGAACTTACCGAAGGGCAGCTTTCCGCGGAAACAATTACTCGCCTTAATAACGAGAACGCACTACTGAGCCAGTTAAGTCAGCTCGGCGAAGACGACCCGGCTATGACTGTGCAAGCAAGCCTGAATACGCCTGTCACTGCCTACTCGCTGCCGCCGGCAGCCGTGATCCCCATTGATCTGCAGCACGGGAAGGTATGCACTTCGCATGGCATTCAAGAGGTGGAGATTCTCGGCAATGAACTGGGGTCGACGATTGTTCGCTCATCGTCACCATTAGACACCAGCGTTAAGCGCCCCAATGATGACGGGTCGTGTGCATGAATACTGCCGTAGAGCTAATCGATCTTGGCCATCGATTTCATGACGATAGCTACCTCTTCCAGGGGCTCAACGTTCAGATCAAACGCGGCGTACGTCTCGCGATTACCGGACCGAGCGGATGCGGCAAGAGCACCTTGCTGTCATTGATTGCCGGCTGGATTTCACCGACATCAGGTGAGATTCGAAAACACGGCATCAACGCTGTTCAGTGGATCCCGCAGAATCCATACGGGGTACCTTCCCGTGCTGCTATCGATCAAATTGCATTCCCAATGCTCGCCCGCGGATATTCGCTCACTGCTGCCATGGATGATGCACAATCAATCTGCGAAACATTGAGTTTGGGGTATCTGACTGACCGTCGGCCCTTCTCGATCTTGTCCGGTGGAGAAGGGCAACGCTTCATGTTTGCCCGCGCGCTCGCATCCGAACCAGACCTGCTGCTAATCGACGAGCCAACCGCACAGCTTGATCGTTCGAACGCGAGCTCCGTGAATGCAGCCATTGCGGCACTCGCAGATGCCGGGGTCACAACGCTCATTGCCACGCACGACCCAGATACGGCCAACGCTTGCGACGCGCAATTGTCGCTCGACGACCAAGGACGGGAAGCACGGTGAACCGGCGGGTTATCTGGCGCGAAGCACTGCTTGACCTTCGAAGCGGCACAACCCGAGCAGGAATCTTGGCCGCGCTATTCGGCTTCGCACTATTCGTGCTGTCCTGGCAGGACAGCCAAGCCGTAATCGGTTTGTTGCAACAAGCTGAACGCTTTCAGAGTGCCGACGCGAATGTTCGCATCGTTGCCTCCCCCGGGCGCATCGATGGCGCTGCATGCGAGCAACTGAATCGGTATCCTGGTGTGACCGCGGCAGCGATCCGTGAAGGTCACGATTATCTTCGCGCGGCAACAGCCAGCTCTGCACCAATTCCGATCGTGTCTACGACCGCAAGCGCTCCCTTGCTGCTGAACTCGACGCCGACATCAGAGCATACAAACGGCGGCTTCCTCGGCCCGGAGGCTGCGGAACTCCTACCCCACGGTATGAATACGCTGACCGCTGCAACCGGTGACGTGCCAATCGCCGGCACCTATGCCTACCCAAACGACGGCAGACGCGGCGGGTTGGCGTATGCGCTCGTTCAGCCAACCCTCGACTACAGCCAGCCGTTCGATGAATGCTGGCTACGAAGCTGGCCAGAAATAGCCCAACCGAATTCGCTGCTAGCCACCACAGTGGATGAGCGCACGCCCACTGATTCGGATAGTGGTGGCGAGATCACGACCGAATACACTCAGTTGAATTCCTCTTTGGGCCAAGACCTCCACGGCGAACAGCAGTTCCAATCGCGGCCAAGCTCCTGGAACCACCTGTTCGCTGCAGCTATCGGACTAGTAATCGGCCTATTCGCATACTGGCCACGACGATTGTCAATTGCCACCAGCTTGCACTTGGGCGCCTCGCGAATCGACATTCTCCGGATCCATTTGATCCAGCATTCCGCGTGGATACTCACCGGTGCACTAAGCGCAATACTGCTATCCACGCTATGTGCGGCGCCGTCCGGGTTCATCACCGATGTGTGGCCGATACTCGTTCTTGCTCCCTGTTTCGGAGCAATCGGCGCGCTGACCGCAAGCGGCTGTGTGCTTGCGCTGTTTAATCCAATGCTCCTACTGCGGCTTGTGCAAACCCGCCAGTAATCTGCTCAACAGTGCACCCTCCGGGTGTCGCAGCTCGGCGGCGACTCGCTCCGGCGGCGGGCCGGGTCGGTGGATTATGCCTCGGAGAGTTTCTCCAGCGGCGCGATCTTGATGAGTAGCTTCTTGCGTCCGGCAGTGTCGAAGTCCACCTCGGCAATTTTCTTCGTACCCGTTCCGAGCACCACACGCACCGTGCCCTCACCGAAGTCGCTATGCCGCACCCGGTCACCGGATTCCAGCACCAGATCAGAATTATCCGTGACTCGGCCGGTGACCTGGTTATCAAAGCTGCGGTTACCGCGCGTGGGTTTGAACTCGCTCTTGAGACCGCGTCCCGATCGCAACGGCCCGGATTCGGCTCCCCCGGTGCCGCCGCGCCCTGCACGACCGTATCCGGTGCCGTAGCCGCCGCGTTGATACCCCGCACCACCAAAGACCGGTGCGGCGACCAGCTCAGCAGGCGACTGCTTCCAGTCAATCAATTCGCTCGGCACCTCATCCAGGAACCTGCTCGGCAGCGACGGTGCGGTCTCACCAAACTGAGTTCGAGACACGGCCATCGTCATGTGCAGCATCCTGCGTGCCCGCGTAATGCCCACATAGAACAGCCGCCGTTCCTCGGCGAGCCCACCGGGTTCATCCACGCTCATCTTGTGCGGCAGCAGCATCTCTTCGACACCCGTAATAAACACGGTGTCGTATTCGAGTCCCTTGGCAGTGTGCAGCGTCATCAGCGACACCACACCCGACTCGTCATCGATCTCATCCGCCGCCGCAACGAGCGCGACTTCAGTGAGAAACTCAATGAGGGTGCCACTCGGGTTGTGCTTATCAAACTCCTTGGCGACGTTAATGAACTCAACGACGTTATCGGCCCGGGCATCATCCTGCGGATTGCCGGTGGCGCGCAGGGCAGTGATGTACCCGACCCTGTCCAGCAGCCGTTCCAGCATCTGCGCAACCGGAACCGCTCCGGTCGGGCGCTCCGGGGTGATCGATTCTTCCGCTTCGTTAAGAGCCTCCGCGAGCTCGGCAACTGCGCTACGGAGCTTCGGACCGAAGCCCAATGCATCCGCGTGCCCGAGCGCCTCGCGAAACGACAGCTCATTCGCCGCCGCGTAATTGGCAATCGCCGTCTCGCTCGCCGGACCGATACTGCGCTTGGGCGAGTTCACGATGCGCCGCACCGAGAGGTCGTCGTTCGGGTTCGCGACCGCCATCAGGTACGCGACCACATCCTTCACCTCGGCACGCTCATAGAACTTCGTGCCACCGATCAACCGATACGGCACCGCCGCGCGAACCAGGATCTCTTCGAGCGCACGCGTCTGCGCATTCGTTCGGTAGAACACCGCCATCTCGTTGTAGCTGACGCCCTGGTCGTGGAGCCGGTGGATCTCATCGGCAACGAACTGTGCCTCATCATGCGCGGAACGCCCCGCATAGCCCTGGATTTTCGCGCCGGCGCCGGCAGCAGTCCACAGGTTCTTGACCCGCCGATCGAAGTTATTCGCAATCACGGAGTTTGCGGCGTCAAGGATGGTTTGTGTGGAGCGGTAGTTCTGCTCGAGCAGAATCGTCTTCGCGCCCGGGAAGTCGCGTTCAAACTCGGTGATATTACGAATATCGGCGCCGCGGAACGCATAGATCGACTGGTCAGAATCACCAACGACCGTGAGGGAAGCCGCCGGAATACTGCCATCGACGTCGAGGGCGAGGCGGGTGTCGAGCGGTACGTTCTCGGGGGCAACGGGACGGGTGAGTTCGCGAATCAGCGCGTACTGCGCATGGTTCGTGTCCTGATACTCGTCGACAAGGATGTGGCGGAATCGTCGCTGATACAGCGCCGCGATCTGCGGGTGGGCGCGGAAGAGCCACACCGTCTGCGCGATCAGGTCATCGAAGTCGAAGGCGCGATTGCGCTGCAGCTCTCGTTGGTACTGCCGATAAATTTCAAGGATGAGCTGTTCGCGCGGGTTCGTTATATCGACCGTTCGGGCGAACCCGTCGGGGTCGATCAACTCGTTCTTGCAGCCGGAGATGCGGTGCATGGCCTGCGGCACGGTCACGCCGAGCGATTCCGCCTCGAGTGATTTGACGATGCGTTTCATCAGCGCTTTGGAGTCGGCCGAGTCGTAGATCGTGAAGCTGGCCGGGTAGCCGAATCGTTCGGCTTCTCGACGCAGGATGCGCACACACGCCGAGTGGAAGGTGGAGATCCACATCCCCTCGACGGTTTCGCCCAGGAGCGCGCCGACACGTTCACGCATCTCGGTCGCCGCCTTATTCGTGAAGGTAATGGCGAGGATCTGGCTCGGCCACGCCTCGTGGGTGGCGATAAGGCCGGCGATGCGGTGCGTCAGCACCCGAGTCTTACCCGAGCCGGCGCCCGCGACGATCAGTAGTGCATCCCCTCGATACTCGACGGCTTCGCGCTGCGGCGGGTTGAGGCCGTCAACGAGATCGCCGGGGATCGGCGCGGCACCTGAGCGGGCGGGCTGTGGGTCTGCGGGCAAAATCTCCATGGCGCTCCCATCCTATGGGCAAACTGCCCCTCGCTATTTGTGTGCAGTTAACCCCGCCGGCGCACACTGTGCGCATGCTCATCATCGGCCATCGCGGCGCTCCGGCGCACCGACCCGAGCACACCGCATCCAGCTATCTGCGTGCCATCCGCGACGGCGCCGACCTGCTCGAGCCGGATGTCGTCCCCACCCGCGATGGCGTGCTCTTGGTGCGCCACGAAACTCGGCTGGATGACTCCACCGATATCGCCTCGCACCCCCAGTTCGCTGCACGGCGTCGCTCGGCCGGTGACCGACTCGCGGGCTGGCACAGCGACGACTTCGATTGGCATGAGCTGCAGCAGCTGCGCGCGGTCGAACGCATCCCGCGGCTACGCCCCGAATCCGACCGCTTCTCTGGCACCGAACCGCTGCTGCGTCTGCGCGACCTCGTCATGCTTGTGGCAGGTTCCGACTGCGGACTCGTGATCGAGCTCAAACAAGACGCGCTGATGCGTGCATCCGGGTTCGACTATGCTGACCTGCTCGAGCACGAACTCGACGGCCTGTGGGATCACCCGGCGCTTCACGGGGTGCGGTTTGAGAGTTTCGAGCTGCCAGTGCTGGCACGGATGCAGCAGGCCAGCTGGTTTGCGCGTCTGCGCGACGCGAAGCTGGTGGCGCTCATCGAATGCGGCGAGCTCGTGCGTCCCGGCGAAGAGGGACCGCAGCGCTGTACCGATACCGGTTTGGATGAGGCAGCGAGACTGGTCGACGGTATTTCGGTTCGTACGACGCTATTGGATGCATCGCTGGTGGAACGTGCGCACACTCGCGGTCTCGAGGTGCTCACCTACACGCTCCGGGGCGAGGATGTGTTCCTCCCCGATAGGTTTGCGGGTCGCGCGGGTGACTATTGGCGGCAGCTGTGCGCCACCGGCGTCGATGCCGTATTCGCGGATGACCCTGCGGCAGTGCGGGCAGCGCTCGCCGAGTCGTGACGCCCGTCAAAACCTCGAGGTACCTGTCTGGACTGTTGTCGGAAACACCACGAGCCCCGCCGAAGCGGGGCCCGTGTCAGTGCACAGGATTAGTCGTTGCCGCGCAGGATTGCGATCAGGCGCAGCAGTTCGATGTAGATGAAGACGATGGTCGAAATCACCGAGTAGGCGGCGATCCAACCGAAGCGTCGGGGAGCTCCGGCGCGGGCGCCCTGCTCGATGAACTCGAAGTCGCCAACGAGCATGTATGCGCCCATCACGACCGCGAAGATACCGAGGATTACGCCCAGCGGAATGCCGAAGATCTCAACGCTGGTACGCAGGCCGAATGGCGAATCAATGACACCGAACATGCTCAGGCCGAAGTTCACAAGCGAGAACACCAGGTAGGCGAGCCCAGCAACCATGAAGAACTTCGTCACCTTCGGGGTCGTGCGCACCTTACCCGAGGTAAACAGCAGCAGCGTGGTACCGATGACGATCAGCGTCGCAAGTACTGCCTGGAGCACGATTCCCGAGTACATCGATTCCAGTGCGGCAGAGAATCCACCGACCAGCAGACCCTCGGCGACACCGAAGATCATGATGAGCGGAACGCTCGGTTCCTTCTTGAAGGCCAGCACAAACGACAGCACCAGCGCAACGAGCGAACCGATTACTGCCAGACCAAGACCCAACTGCGGGTTTGCCAGCGCAACCATCCAGGTACCCGCGGCCGCGGCGAGCACGACAGCGAACAGTGTCGCCGACTTCGCGATCGAGTCCTCAACGGTCATCCGGTCCATGCTGTCCGCCGATGGCGAGGGCATGTTGAACTGGTGATTCAGTTGCTCGGGACCGGGTGCCTGCACCTGCTGGTAGCCCTGTGGGTAGCCGGGCTGCTGGTATCCCTGACCATACTGCGGGGCCTCGTGCATTGGCTGCTGGCCGTAACCGGGCTGTTGACCGTACTGCTGGCCATACTGCTGCCCCTGACCTGCCGGCGCTGCCTGGCGCGGTGCATCCTGAATCTGCCCGTTAAAGTACGGGTTGCGCTTAAGTGCCGAGTTCGACATAAACCTCTCCTGCTGACGGTTTGCGTTACAGACAGTCTAGGGATGATTGTTAAGAAATCACCCGAGTTGTCCGCCGACAGCGCATGAAATACTTCGCCGGAAGGAAGCCCAGGCGGCCAGGTGACGGAGGCTATCGCCGCCGCGCGACGGTGCGCACCACCAGGCGCGGCACCAGCAGGAACACCAGCAACACCACGGTCGCAACCAGCACGAACGGCACCTCAGCGGTTTCGCCGCTGAGTACCCGCAGCCCCAGTCCGAGGGCGATCGTCATTGCGATGATGGTGTGATCGGCGAACGAGACGCGCTTCGTATCCACCCCGAGTAGCAGCGCAATCGCCCAGCCAACCGCGAGCGCCACCAGAAATGGGGATGCGGTCGCGAACCAGCCAGCGAAGTCGAGGGATTCGCGGTGCGCGGCACGCCCGATGAGAGCGAACAGGCCTACAAGGATGAGGTCGACCAGCAGCCACGAGCCGAGTGCGCCACTCCCCCTCGAGTCCGGGCGAGTATCGGTGCGGTCTTTCGTCGTGGCGGTTGCGTCCATGCGGTTTACACTACCGCGCCGATACATGAACCGTGCCCGCAGCCACCCAAGACTGCGGACATGAAGCGGGTTATTCCCATTCGATCGTTCCCGGTGGCTTGGAAGTAACGTCCATGACCACGCGGTTCACACCATCGACTTCGTTCGTAATGCGGTTCGAAACCCGAGCAATTACGTCATACGGCAGGCGAGTCCAGTCCGCGGTCATCGCATCCTCGCTCGACACCGGACGAATAACGATCGGGTGCCCGTAGGTGCGACCGTCACCCTGCACACCCACTGAGCGCACATCGGCCAGCAGTACGACCGGGCACTGCCAGATCTCTTCATCCAGCCCCGCTGCGGTGAGTTCCTCACGCACAATCGCGTCGGCCTCGCGCAGCAGTTCGAGGCGCTCGTGCGTTACTTCGCCGATAATGCGGATACCGAGACCCGGACCGGGGAACGGTTGACGAGCAACGATCACTTCCGGCACGCCGAGCTCGCGACCGACTGCGCGTACCTCATCCTTAAACAGCGCACGCAGCGGTTCGACCAGCTCAAAGGTCATGTCCTCCGGCAGGCCACCGACGTTGTGATGCGATTTGATGTTCGCGGTGCCGGTTCCGCCACCGGATTCCACAACGTCCGGGTAGAGGGTTCCCTGTACGAGGAACTTAATCTCGCCGGGTTCGCCGTCATTGCGCGATTGCGCCACCAGCTCTGCCGCGGTCTGCTCAAACACGCGGATGAACTCGCGGCCGATGATCTTACGTTTCGCCTCGGGGTCGGTAACTCCAGCAAGCTCCCCCAGGAACTGCTCTGCCGCATCCACCGTGACCAGCCGAACGCCGGTCGCCTTCACGAAGTCTTCTTCAACCTGCTTGCGCTCGTTCTTGCGCAGCAGCCCGTGGTCAACGAACACACAAGTGAGTTTGTCACCGACCGCGCGCTGCACGAGCGCTGCGGCAACGGCCGAGTCCACGCCACCAGAAAGGGCGCAGATGACCTCGTTATCGCCGATCTGTTCGCGGATGCGGGCCACCTGCTCGTCGATGATCGACGACGGTTTCCAATCGTTCGGGATCCCTGCAGTCTGGTGCAAGAACGCCTCGAGCACCTGCTGGCCGTGTGCGGAGTGCAGCACCTCCGGGTGCCACTGCACGCCATAGAGTTTGCGGGTGTCGTCACCGAAGGCTGCGACCGGGGTGTCTGCCGTGCTGGCGAGTACCTCGAAGCCCTCTGGGGCGCTCGCTACCGAGTCACCGTGGCTCATCCACACGACCTGCTCGGCGGGCTGCCCGGCGAACAGGCAGGATGTGGAGGCCGCCTCGGTGAGCTGGGTGTCGGTCGATCCGTACTCGCGCCTGCCGGTGCGGGCGACCTCGCCACCGAGGGCAACCGCCATCGTCTGGAAGCCGTAGCAGATACCGAACGTTGGGATTCCGAGCTCGAAAATCTCGGCGTCGAACTTCGCCGCGTCTTCGGCGTACACGCTCGCCGGACCCCCGGAGAGCACGATCGCCAGCGGCTGCTTGTCGCGAACCTCGGCTGCGGTGATGGTGTGCGGCACGATCTCGGAGTACACGTTTGCCTCGCGCACGCGGCGTGCGATCAGCTGCGCGTATTGCGCTCCGAAATCGACTACGAGAACTGGCCTGGCGTCGGTTGAAGTCGTCACCATGCCAGTCTACGGGTTCGCATCCGGCTATTGGTCCTGCCGCCGCGCGACCTCTTCCGCCACTCGCGCATCCAGCTCGGCGCGCTCTCGCTCACTCAGGCCCGCCTCAACATCGGCGAGTTGTGCGTCTTCGCGTTCACGCTCGACCCAGTGTTGGCGGTATTCGTCGAGCTGTCGGCTGGCGCGGCGCGTCATCAGGTATTCGGTAATGAACGATAGGAACGGCACCACACCGCCGCCCGCCATCGCGAGTAGCCAGCCGATCTCCCAGCGCATCTTCTGCCACACGAGATAGCAAGCCAGCAGGTAGACGACGTAAAACCAACCGTGGATGATGAGGATCCACTTTGACAGGTTGATGGCAGTGACCTGTTCCGGTGGCAGCGTGGCGATAAACCCGAACGGGCCGCCGAGCTCAACTTCGAGGTTGAACGCGTACTTCAGCACCATCTCGGCCACGAGCAGCAATAGCAGCACACCGGTGATCCACGCGGTCACCTGGTAGAAGCGCAGCCGCGCGCGGATCGCCGGAAACTCATCGGGGGTGGGGATGCTCACTGATGCTCCTGATTGCTGGGGTCGGTTACTGAGGGACTGGCCGCGGCGCGGTCGCGCGCGAGCTCGAGGAGCAGTTCGCGGCGCACCTGCGCGGCAATAACGTCGTCTGAGCGGGCGTGCTGGTCGGCGAGGTAGTCGTCGCGCACCATGCGGAACCAGAGGTAGATCGCCATGACCGCGAACACCATCCACTCGATGGCATAGAAGATATTGAGCAGGTCAATCTGCGTGGAGGTGTCGATTGCGACCGTGTGGATGGTGTCGAGACCGGCCGGTAGCGTCATCCCACCTTCGAGCAATAGCCACGTTGAGTAGTACGAGCTCGCGTGCGTATGCCACTGGTTAATGAGCTGACCCGGGGCCATTGACAGTACGCGCTGCGGGTCGTCTTCGTGGCGCGCGGATTCGGGTGACTGCCCCGCCTCGACCTTGACTTCCAGCTCCATGGATGTGACCGGTAGCGTATCCAGTTTTTCGATCGCCTGCTGCGCGGCCGCGTCGTCTGCTGCCCAGCCGATCGCAATCGGCACGCCCGGCGCATCCGTGTAGCTACGTTCGCCGTCATCCTGCACCGCGAGGTGACCGACAACCCAGACGCCGCTGTGTCCGTCTTGGGTGCGGCCGGCGACGATTTGGTAGTCGCCGGGTACGAGACTGCCGGTGACGGATGCGGGACGCGCGGCCGACTCCTCCACCAGCCCGTTGCCCGGGGTTGCGAGCTTGGCCAGCGGCACCCGGGTGCGGTAGGCGGATTCGTCGGCTGCGGTCGTGGCGGAGCTAAACGCCGATTCGAGCTGCCAGCGCCCGAGCATCACAAACCCCGCGACCACGGCGATGGCGATCAGCAGGGTCGCGATCCATTTCGGTTTGAGCGCGGTTTTGAGCAAGGGTTGGCGCTAGTTTCCGGCGCTGTTCGTAACGGAGACGTCGGCGCGCTGGAAGGCCTTGAGGTCGGTGTACCCGGTCGTGGCCATCGCGAATCGCAGGGCACCCACGAGGTTCTGTGCGCCATTAGCTTGGGATGCGGGCCCGCACAGGATCGCCTCGAGCGAGCCGATCTGGCCGACTTCCACGCGGTTGCCGCGCGGTAGGTGGGTGTGGCGCGCTTCAGCTCCCCAGTGGTAGCCCAGCCCTGGGGCCTCATTGGCGCGAGCGAGCGCTGCCCCGAGCATGACCGCATCCGCCCCACACGCGAAGGCGCGAACCATCGCACCCGAATTGCCAAACCCACCGTCGGCGATGACGTGCACGTAGCGACCGCCGGATTCGTCCATGTAGTCGCGGCGCGCTTCAGCAACATCGGCGATAGCGGTTGCCATGGGGGCCTGGATGCCGAGTACGCGGCGCGTGGTCGATGAGGCGCCGCCGCCGAAGCCCACCAGCACACCGGCGGCTCCAGTGCGCATCAGGTGCAGGGCGGAGGAATAGCTTGCTGCGCCGCCGACGATTACGGGGGTGTCGAGTTCGTAGATGAACTTCTTGAGGTTGAGCGGCTCGCGGTTCTGGGAGACGTGTTCGGCCGAGACGGTGGCGCCGCGAATCACGAAGATATCGGCGCCCGCAGCGAGTACGTCTGCGTAGTGCTCTTGCGTGCGCTGCGGCGAGAGGGCGCCAGCGACAACAACGCCGGCTTCGCGGATTTCTTGCAGGCGCGCTTTGATCAGCTCACCCTTGATGGGCTCTTGGTAGATCTGCTGGATGCGAGCAGTGGCATTGGCCGCATCAAGCTGCGCGATTTCTTCGAGTAGTGGTGCGGGGTTCTCAAAGCGGGTCCAAAGACCCTCGAGGTCGAGGACGCCCAGGCCCCCGAGTTTTCCCATGGCGATTGCGGTTGCGGGGCTGGTGACCGAGTCCATCGGAGCGGCGAGGAAAGGCACGTCGAAGGTGAAGGCGTCGATCTTCCATGCGGTCGATACGTCTTCGGGGTCGCGGGTGCGTCGCGACGGGATGATCGCTACGTCTTCGAGGGCGTACACCTGACGTGCTCGCTTTGCGCGGCCAATCTCTAGTTCACTCACGCCACCAGTCTAGTTGGCTTGTGTGCTGCTGGCTGGTTTGTGGCGCTCTTACCTGGCTGCACGAGTGCAACCGCTTCGCGGCTCCCCCTTTCTTGTGCCCCTGTCAGAACTGTCACCAAAATCGGCCATAAACCGTCATTCCGGCCGAAAAACCGCCAAATTGGTGACAGTTCTGATGCCGACATCACGGGCAAGCAGCCGCAGATGGGGGGGGTAGAGACGGCGCAGGGTAAATGCAAGAATAAGACTCATCAATCAGTAAGTGTGTGTTTAAAGATCGCGCCCGCGGGGTAGTACTGAGGTCTCCCGTGAGTGCCGCGCGAACTATGCAGTTAAGGACTCAGGGTGATGGATTCCTCCAATACATCGGCGTCGCGGAAGCGTTTCTTGCGCGCTCCCCTGGCCGCACTATCGGCACTCGCCGTAGCAGCAGGCACATTTATCGGTGCACCAACCTTCCTAACCTCTGAGCCGGCTGCTGCCGCAGAATTCACCGGCGGTCTGCGCGGTGCCGACGGCACAGGCGCGGTTGAGCGGGATGCGCAGAAGGCCTCGGACTTGCCGGCAGGCACGTGCCTTGTTTCGAGTGGTGATGCTAGTGGATCCCAGGCGGGTTTTAGTTGGCAAAACCTGGAACCGAGCGCCGCCAGCCCATCCAAAACTACGTGGGGCGTGAGCCTCGCATTTGATAACTCGCAGGACCGCACATTCGCGGACTGGAGCTTTAGTAACTCGGGAAACCTTGGCTCCTTGTTGAATGCTGGAACGGTTCCCTCGATGGGTGTCGGTACGACTTTCCCTGTCAACCCGCCTCTTTCGGTTACTCACAAAGCCGACGAAAGCATCAAAATTGATGCGAGTCGTAGTCTGAGGAATTTGAATCTCTTCGCCAACATGACCGACGCTGAGGTCAAGCAGTATGCAGAAGCCGATAAAAATAACCCGGTGCGCTACGCCTGGAAGAGTGAATACACCAAGGACGTTACGACCCAGAGCCTTCGGGCTACCGAGGGAAGCAGTACTCAGTTTCAGGCCTACGTGAACCCGTGGCCAAACGAAAACATCCAGTGCGCTCCTATCACGGTGTCGTGGGAGGACTTCGAAACGCATGTGATCGTCGAAGGTGAAGAAACCAAGGTCGGCCACATCAATATCCCCGAACTTTGGAACGGTGAGGAAGGCGATTCGCTCGATCGCATGGTCGTTGAGGCCTACGACGGTGAGCATAAGTTTATTGGTACCTCGAACACGCGGGCCTCTGGTGGGGAACAGCGACTTCGTGTCGATGAAAACGGTGACATTTACTTCAAATGGCCAAACTACCGTGGTACCGACCTGGCGACCGACAAGAGTGTAAGTTTCTCGGTGCTCGCACTGCCACGTACTGTGGATCAACTCAGAGCTGCAGTCGAGCACGAAAACGGTGGTTTCGGCTTTGTGTCTGAAAGCTCCAATGCGCTTGACCGTTACAACAAGCCAAACGTCATCGACTCGAAGTCGTTCTCCCTGGATGACACCGAGTACCACAGCCCGCAGTATGACAAGACGGAAGCCACGATCATCTCCGGCGTCGACAGCGCCACCGGTCCGCTTGCGACCGAGCCGCAAAAGGTTGTCTTCACTCAGACCCCGGACCTGATCAAGGACCTTGCCAAGAAGAAGGGCGAGGGCGGTTTCGAGGCCAAGGTCGAACTTGACGAGAAGTACGTCTACGAGGGCTGGACCGTAGAAATGGACGATGACTACAACGTCACCGTCACCGCTCCGGAAAACCCACGCCCCGGCACTTTCGCCCGCCCGAGAATCACAGTGGAGTACTCGAACGGATCCACTGACGTACTCGAGCTACTCGTCGTCGTTGACCCGAACAACACGCAGGTCACCGACCTGGTGCGCCCGGGCCTTTCGAAAGGCAAGTTCAACGAGGACATCACCGCCCAGGTTGGCCTCAAGCCCATCTTGAAGGGACACAAGGCGGTCAATCCGGCGAAGTACGAGATTGAGCCCGCCACCGTACCCGACGGCTGGACCGTAACCGTCGATAACACCGGCAAGGTCACGGCGAAGGCTGACGACACGGTCGCGCCAGGAACTGTCATCACCCCGAAGGTGAAGGCCACCTACCCGGACCAGACGACCGATGAGATCGAGGTCCAGTTCCAGGCCATCGTGGACATCAAGATCCCCGACTACGACACGGTGACCAACAAGCCCAACGCGAGCGTGAGCCTGAAACCCACGATCCCCGAGCGCGGTCTGAGCGGTAACACAACTGACGAGGCGCCGAAGCGGTACACCTTCGAGGACGGTAAGACCGAGATGATGGTCACCGATGACAGTGGTACGTGGAAAGTCAAGATCGACGAAACTACCGGTGAGATCACCACGACGATCCCGAAGACTGCGCCTGAGGGCTACATCCTGAATGTGCCGGTTCTCGCCTACTACGACAACGCTGGCAAGCCGCAGCAGGTGAAGGGTACCGTGGTCGTGCTCAAGGGCGATGTTGCTCCCGTCTACTCAATAGAGGCCACCGGCCCGAACCAGGCGGTGAACCACAACGTTACCGACGCTCCGAAGGGCTCGAAGTTCTCGTTCGGCAAGAACGAAGACGGCTCGCCGATCACTGAGCAGGATGTTGACGGATGGAAGTACAAGGTCGACCCGGCCACCGGCGTCGTTACCTCTACCCCGCCGGCAGACGCCAAGCCTGGTGACAAGAAGACCGTTACTGTGACGGTTGAAACGCCAAATGGCGAGCGTCCCGAGGTGCCCGTCACCACCGTGGTAAAGCTGTCCAACAACTGGGAGGCGGATCCGACCTACCCTGAAGAGACGGTATACCCGGGTGAGACCGCGAAACTGCCCGTAACGATCGAGAAGCCGGACAACGTCAACGTTGCGAAGGAGAACCCCTACAAGCTGGGCAAGCTTCCTGCTGGTTGGACCGTCACCATCGACGACAACGGCCAGATCAGCGCGACCGCACCGGCAGACGCCAAGCCGGGTACGCAGGTCGAAATCCCAGTAACCGTGACCTATGAAGACGGATCCGCCGACACGGTTAAGGCGGTAGTGAACGTCGTCGACGTACCGACGCGCGAAGTTCCGTTCAAGGTCGAGTACAAGTACGACGCCTCCATCCCTGCCGGTGAATACCGGACTGAAACCACAGGTGAGCCGGGCACGGAGAGACAGAAGAAGGACGGCACCTGGGAACGCACCAAGGAACCCGTCAACGAGGTCGTGCTCGTCGGCACGAAGCCTGCTGAGAGTGCTAAGGACGTGACCTGGACGGTTCCGATCCCGTACCCGACCGAGGTCCGCGAGAACCCGGACCTGAAGCCTGGTGAAACCCGGGTTGTTCAGGAAGGCGAGAACGGCGAGAAGAAGTTCACCGCCAAGTTCACCGCGAAGGGTGACCAGGCCGAGGTAGTCGAGGAAGAGACCACCAAGGAACCCGTCAAGCGCATCGTGGAGTATGGTCCGGGCCTGGCTCCAAGCGAGTTGGTGACGAAGACCGAGAAGCCGATTCCGTTCGAGACCGAGGTTGTCTTTGATGACACCCTGCCGGCCGGCGAAAAGGTCGTCGACCAAAAGGGTGAGCTCGGAACCGAGGTTGAGACCTCAACCCAGAAGCTCGTCGACGGTAAACCTTCGGGCGACCCGACCGTGACCACTGAGCGCACCAAGGAACCGACCAAGCAGATCATCCGTGTGGGCACCAAGACTGAAGGCACTCACACCACCTCGTACGAGAAGGACGTGCCGTTCGAGACTGAGATCATCTTCGACGAGAACCTGGAAGCCGGTACAGAGGAGACTGTTCAGGAAGGCAAGCTGGGTAAGGACAAGGTGACCACGACCCAGACCATCGTGAACTCGGAGGTCACGGACACGAAGACCGAGACCGAGCGGGTGACCGAGCCGGTCAAGAAGATCGTGAAGGTCGGTACTAAGGGCAACCCTGCATCCACCACCGTTGAGTGGACTGAGAACACCCCGTTCGAGGTCGAGGTGCGTGTTAACCCTGACTTGCAGCCTGGGGAGACCAAGGTTGTCCAGGAAGGCAAGCCGGGTGAGGTGAAGCACACCGTTACGGTGAACGCCGAAAACGGTGAGATCAGCAAGGATGAGACCTCTGAGAAGGTCAGCGATCCGGTGAAGCAGATCATCGAGGTTGGTCCTGCCAAGGGTCACCAGACTGAGCTGACGGATAAGCACACGGAGAGCACGCCGTTCGACACGATTATCGAGTACGACCCGAACCTCGAGGTTGGCAAGGTTGTTGAGGATCAGGCTGGTTCCTTCGGTGAGAAGGAGATCACTAAGACCTGGAAGCTTGAGGATGGTAAGCCGGTAGGCGATCCTGAGACTTCGGAGAAGGTTGTTAAGGATCCGCAGCCGCGTAAGATCCGCGTCGGTAGCAAGTGCACTTGCCAGACGCCGGCTCCTACCCCGACCGAGGAACCAACCCCGGAACCGACGCCAACCCAGGAACCAACCCCGGCACCGACGGACGAGCCAACCCCGGGACCGACGCCAACCGACGAGCCAACCCCGGCTCCGACTCCGACCGAGGAACCAACCCCGGCTCCGACTCCGACTGAAGAGCCGACGCCGACCGAGGACCCGACTCCGACTGAGGAGCCTGGACCGACCGAGGAACCCACTCCGACCGAGGAGCCGGGACCGACCGAGGAACCGACGCCAACCGACGAGCCAACCCCGGAACCGGCCCCGACGGACGAGCCAACCCCGACCGAGGAACCAACCCCGGAACCGACGGACGAGCCGACTCCGACTGAGGAACCGGGACCGACAGAGGAACCCACCCCGGCTCCGACTCCTGGAGAGGACAACACTCCGACCGCACCGGCGCCGGACGGCTCCGACCCTGCGGCTCCTGGTCACGGCCAGGACGGCGGTTCGTCGAACGGCGGTAACAATGACGGACTGGCTCAGACCGGTGCAAATGCCCAGTCGTTGATTGCCATGGCCGCGTTCGCCACCACGTTGCTGACTGCGGGTCTCGCACTCGTCGCTGGCCGGCGCGCACGCCGCTCCGAGTAGCTAACACCCACTAACGAATGCCCTCACCAACATGGTGGGGGCATTCGTTTCGTGACCGTTTGTACCCCGCATCCTGGTCACAACTGTCACCAAAATCGGCAAAAACCGCTCAGAATGACCGATTACGCGCGAAATCGGTGACAGTTCTGACGAGCCGCCCTACTCAGCAGCGAGGAAACGGTCGATAATCCGCTCCCCCACTGCCGTGATGGTGGCAAGCTCGTCGGCAGTGACGAGGTCGAGAAAGGATGCGCGCAGCATTGCGCTGTGTATCTCGCGCAGCCGGGCGTGCAAGGCTTCGCCGGCCGGAGTCAGTTTCACCCAAACCGCCCGCTCGTTTTCGTCCCGGGTGTACCGTTCGACGAGTCCGAACTCTTCGAGGCGGCCGACCTGGTAGGTGAGCCCGCTGCGAGAGTGCACGCACTGTTCAGCAAGCTCAAACATCCGCATCCCCTCGGGCGAAGCCCCGGTGTGACGGATGATCTCGTATTGCAGCCCGCTCAACTCACTGTTTTCGGCGAGCACGGCACCGGCTGCTTTCCGCAGTAGGGCACCGCTCTGCAGAAAAGCGCGAACGGCCGCGATCTCGGCGGGGCTGAGCGCTTGGGTCATAACTCGAGCGTAGCCCCGTTCGCCATCGAGTTCGAATTTGAACTCGATGCTACGCTTAAGTTCTAATTTGAACTCGTCACGCATCTATGAACAGATGCCAGAAAAGAGCAGCGTGCTTCCTTCAGACACCGCACCAATCGACATCACCGACACCGCCGCGCCGCGAGTCGCAACCGACACGCGCCCCGAGCCTGCCACATCCGTCGTGCCGCTATTTATCGGCCTAATGGTGACCATGCTGATGGCGGCACTCAGCCAAACGGTGCTTTCGGCCGCGCTGCCGACCATCGTTGGCGACCTCGGCGGCGTCGATCAGATGACCTGGGTGATTACCAGCTACCTGCTCGCATCCACCGTCACCATGACTATTTACGGACGACTTTCCGACCAGTTCGGCCGCAAACCGCTGCTGTTGATCGCGATCGCACTGTTTATGTCGGGCTCGATTGTGGGCGCGCTGACCAGCAATATTTGGGGACTGGTCGCGGCGCGGGTCGTGCAGGGGCTCGGTGGCGGTGGTCTGATGATTCTCGCGCAGGCGTGTATCGCGGATGTGGTTCCTGCGCGTGAGCGCGGCAAGTACATCGGTTTTATGGGCGCGGTGTTTGCGATTTCTTCGGTTGCCGGCCCGCTGCTCGGCGGGTGGATCACCGAGGGGCCGGGATGGCGTTGGGCGTTCTGGATGAACCTGCCGCTTGGTGTGCTGGCGCTTGCCGCAACGATCGTGTTCCTGCACCTGCCCAAGCGTCACGTCGGCAGCGCCGCGAAGATCGACTACCTGGGCATGGCGCTACTCGCCGCGGCAACTACGACGCTGGTGCTGCTGTGCACTTGGGGCGGCCACACCTATGCGTGGGACTCCCCCGAGATCCTCGCGACTGGCGCCGCAACCGTGGTGCTGGCAACGCTCTTTGCCTTCGCAGAGACCCGGGCTACGCATCCCGTCGTGCCGCTGCATATGTTCCGCGACCGCAACTTCACGCTCACCACGATTGCGGCCGCGCTGATCGGTATCGCGATGTTTGGCACGCTGGGTTACTTCCCCACGTACCTGCAGATGGTGACCGGGCTCGGCCCGGCCGAGTCGGGGCTGCTGCTGACGCCGATGATGGTTTCGATGCTGGTGACCGCCGTGGTGACCGGGCGTTTGGTTACTAAGACCGGGCGGTACAAGGTGTATCCAGTTGTTGGGGCGGTCGTGATGGCGGCCGGGCTGTGGCTGCTGTCGACGCTACATCCGGACAGTCCTGTGTGGGTGATGTGCGCGGCGCTGGCGGTGTTCGGGGTTGGGATTGGGTTGTCGAACCAGATCCTGACGCTGATCGTGCAGAATTCGTTTCCGCATGCGATCGTCGGCACTGCGACGGCTGCGAATAACTACTTCCGGCAGGTGGGCGCGACGGTGGGATCGGCGATCGTCGGCTCGGTGTTCGTGCAGCGGTTGCAGCAGTTTTTGACAGAGCGGTTGGCCGGTCTCGGTGATGTTGGTGGGTCGGCGGATGCGGGGATGCAGTCGCTGACGCCGGAGACCGTGGCCGGGCTGCCGGCACCGATACACGACGCGATCATTGCTTCGTATAACGAGGCGCTGCTGCCGATTTTCTTGATGATGGTGCCGCTTGCGGTGGCGACGCTGGTGCTGCTGCTGTTTGTTGAAGAGAAGCCGTTGAAGACCACGGTTGAGGATGTGGTACCGGGGTCGTTGAGCGACCCGGTTGCTTCTGAGTAGTGCTGATGAACGGTTTTGGTGTCGAAACTGTCACCAAAACCGGCGAAAACGGCCCGAAATGACCGATTACGCCCAAATTGGCGACAGTTCTGACGGGTACCGGGCATCACCGCACCCGCCCGCAACACCGCACCCGCACCCGCACCCGCACCCCGCCGCACCAAACCACCGCCCCACTCAAAACTGCAGCACCCACACGCCACCCAACTCCCGCCCCGCGCAGTGCAACTCCCACCCCGCGCCAAACTGTCTCAGTTTTGACAGGGGCAAGGAGTTATTCGTCACGAACGGGGCATTTCTGAGACAGTTTGACCCAGGTGGCTGCCATCAACACCACAAACCGCACGTAACACCGCACCCACACGCCTAAACCGGGCATACTTAGGAGAACCTTCACCTCAACACAGAGAGAGCAGCACCCGTGGTTTCGTTTGAGCCTGCAAACGCCGCCGATTCGGCACTCCACCAGACCACAACGGCCTTCGACCGCCTACTCGACCACTACCGCGGTCTGTCGGATTCGAAGCGAATGCAGGGCAACTACTTCGAGCAGCTCACCCGCCACTTCCTGCTTCAAGACGCCACCTGGGGCGCAACCTACACCGACGTGTGGCTGTGGAAAGACTGGCCGGGTCGCGAGGGCATTCCGGACATCGGCGCCGACCTCATTGCCCGCAAGGCCGACGGCACGATCGTGGCAGTACAGTGCAAGTTCTACGACGCCAACAAGAAGGTGAGCAAGGGAGACCTCGATTCGTTCCTCGCGTTCGTCGGCCGTAACGGTATCGATGAAGGGCTGTGGTTCGACACCTCCGAGGTCGATTGGTCGGCCAACGCGGTCGAGGCAATGCGAAACCTCACCAAGCCGGTGCGCCGCATCACCGTCGACCAGTTCCGTCACTCCAACATCGACTGGTCCACGTATGAGCTCACCGATCCCGACCGCGCCCCGCAGGTGTTCGAGCGAAAGCAGCTGCGCCCTCATCAGCACAAGGCGATTGAGGCGGTCATGGATGCGTTTGGTAACGGCACCGAGCGCGGCAAGTTGGTCATGGCGTGCGGTACCGGTAAGACGTTCACCGCACTGAAGCTAGCCGAGCGGGTCACCCGCGAGTCGGGCAATAACTACGGCGCCATACTGTTCCTAGTGCCGTCGATCGCACTGCTCAATCAGAGCCTCGTGGACTGGTCGAACGAGCACGATCCCGACCTTCCGTTCACGGCACTTGCGGTGTGTTCTGACCCGTCGGTTGGCCGCAAGTCCACGGGCGATATCACCACGGTCCCGCTGGAGGAGCTGCCGATTCCGGCGACGACCGACGCCACCAAGATCGCCGCCGAGTATGACCGTTGGGCCGAGGAGTCCGAGGGCATGCTGGTGGTGTTTTCGACGTACCAGTCGATCGATGTGGTGCATCAGGCGCAGCGTTCAGGCGCGCTCCCCTCGTTCGATCTCGTCATCTGCGACGAGGCGCACCGCACAACTGGAGTTACGCTCGCGAGTGACGATGAGTCAGCGTTCGTCCGGGTGCACGATCGTGAGTTCATTGAGTCCGATCACCGTATCTACATGACGGCGACTCCGCGCATTTACAACGACAAGGTCAAGAACAAGGCGAAAGAGCACGATGCGGTGCTCGCATCGATGGACGACGAAGAGCTGTTCGGCAAGGTGCTCTACCGCATTTCCTTCGGCGAGGCGGTCGAGGCGCAGCTGCTCACCGATTACAAGGTGCTGGTGCTCGGCGTGAGCGAAGCGCAGGTTGCCGGTTCGTTCCAGAAGCAGATGGCCAATCAAAACCACGAGTTGACGCTGCCGGATGTGTCGAAGCTGGTGGGTTGTTGGAACGGTATGGCCAAGCGCGAGTCGGGTAAGTATGCCGAGGGGTTCGGCACCGATATCGCGCCGATGCGTCGCGCCGTGGCATTCGCGAAGGACATCAAGACCTCGAAGCGGGTGGCGAGCGAGTTCCCGGCGTTGGTCCACGAGCATCTAAGCAATGTGGTGAATGACGATCCGACCGATGATCTGTCGGTCGAGGCGCTGCACGTCGATGGCACGATGTCTTCGGCGGTGCGTGAGCGGATGCTCGACTGGTTGAAGGATGCTCCGGGGGTAAACCACGCGGGCAACCCGGTTGCTCGGGTGCTTACGAATGCGCGCTGTCTCAGTGAGGGTGTGGATGTGCCATCGCTGGATGCGGTGCTGTTCCTGAATCCTCGCAAGTCGCAGGTCGATGTGGTGCAGGCAGTTGGGCGTGTGATGCGCCGTGCCGAGGGCAAGCAGTGCGGCTACATTATTTTGCCGATCGCGATTCCGGCATCGACGTCGGCTGAATCAGCGCTCGACAACAACAAGAACTACGAGGTTGTTTGGCAGGTACTGCAGGCGCTGCGCGCACACGATGAGCGCCTGGATGCGGCGATCAACCAGATGGCGATTTCGGGCAAGGCTCCCGAGACGATCATGGTGAAGACGGTCGATTTGACCAAGCCGCAGCGGGCGGCACGCCAGGATTCAATCGGCGACGAGACGATCGAGCCCGACGAGCAACCAACGCAGCAACGGTCATCTGACTTGGCCCTATTCGGCGCGGATTTCGAGGCCGAGTGGAAAGACCAGATTTACGCGAAGCTGGTCGAGAAGGTGGGCGACCGCCTGTACTGGGATGACTGGGCGAACGACATTCATGAGATCGCGGCGCGCTGTGTCACGCTGATTCGCGCGCACTTGGATGGTACGCGCGGCGCGAAGGGGCCGTTCCGTGAGTTCGTGAAAGCGCTCGGGCAGACGGTGAACCCCGAGAGCTCCGAGGACGAAGCGATTGAGATGCTCGCGCAGCATATGATCACGCGCCCGATTTTCGACGCGATGTTCCCCGAGCGCGCGTTCTCGGCTGAGAACCCGGTGTCGGTGTCGCTGAACCGCGTGCTCGAGACCTTTGCCGCGAACCAAGCGTTCGCGAACGAGCTCGATCAGCTCGGCGCGTTCTATGCGAGCATCACCGAACGCATTCGCAATTTGCCCGATGTGCGTTCGAAACAGTCGCTGCTGGTGATGCTGTACGACCGCTTCTTCTCGAAGGCGTTCCCGAAGCTTGCCGACCGCATGGGTATTGTGTTCACCCCGGTCGAGGTGGTCGACTACATTCTGCGTTCGGCCGATGTGATGTGTCGCGCGGTGTTTGGGAAGTCGCTGTCTGACGAGGGCGTGAATGTGCTCGACCCGTTTGTGGGTACGGGTACGTTCATCACGCGCCTGTTGCAGCTGGGGTTGATCAAACCGCAGGATTTGGTGCGTAAGTTCGAGCATGAGCTGTTTGCGAACGAGATTGTGCTGCTGAGCTATTACATTGCCGCGGTGAATATTGAGTCGGTGTACCGCGAGGTGTGTGCGGATGTGGGCATCGCGGATGCCGACGTGCTCGCGTCGACGTCGCGCGGGTTCCCGGGCATTTCGCTGACCGACACCTTTGCGATGACGGAGCGCGAGTCTGAGATGGCGCTCGGCATGTTCCCCGAGAACACCGAACGGATTGAAACACAGCTCGATTCGGCGATCAATGTGATTGTGATGAATCCGCCGTATTCGGTCGGGCAGAAGAGCGCGAATGATGATAATCAGAATGCAAAGTATCCGGCATTGGATGCGGAGATTCGGAATTCGTATGCGCTGCGGTCGACTGCGCAAAATAAGAACGGACTGTACGACTCGTACTACCGGGCGATTAAGTGGGCAACGCTGCGCATTAAGGAGCGCGGCATTATTGCGTTCATTTCAAATAGCGGGTTCATCGATGGCAACACTGCTGACGGGGTGCGTTTGACATGGGCTCAAGAATTTGACGATATCTTCGTGTTCAACCTGCGAGGGAATGTTCGGGGCCGCACCGGTGATGCCGCGAAGCGTGAGGGTGGGAATGTCTTCGACATCATGACCGGTGTAAGCATCAACATTCTGGTGAAGAATGGCGAGGGCGAACCTGCGGGCCGCGTGCACTACCACGACATTGGCGACTACCTCGACCGCGAGACCAAGCTCGCCGTTGTGCAGGAACAGGCCTCCATTGAGGCAACGGAATTCGCTGAGATTACGCCGAATGACTCCGGTGACTGGATCAATCAGCGCGACGAGCGATTCGGAAATTATTTACCCATCGGAATCAAAGAACCAGCACCCGGAACCGTATTCTCGACGTTCGGCCGAGGACTCGAAACCGCACGTGATGTTTGGTGTTATAACTTCTCATTGGTAAACATTGATACCAATATCAGGCGAATGATTCACACATACCACAAACACACGTTCGAAGGCATAACATCCGAAGATCCGACGCAAATTAGCTGGTCACGATCCCTGCGCACTAAGTCACACAAGAAGAAGCCCATCTCGTTCAGTGCAGACCAGTTAATCGCGAGCCTCTATAGACCATTTACAAAAATGAGGCTCTACTACGATCAAGACTTGAACAACGTCATCGGTAAGATGCGTGCCTTCTGGCCAACGGCGGGGCATGAAAACATGGGGATCCTCATTAACGCCGATTCTCGCAAGCCTGCCGGCGGATTCATGACCGATCTCTTGCCCGACCTCCACGCGACAGGCGATTCCCAAGTATTCGCACGCTGGCGTTGGGAACCGGTGGACGCTGAGGACGGTGGGTTCAATCTCGACTCGCTCACCGCATCCGCCGACGAACCCATCGTTGACGGCTACCGCCGCGTCGACAACATCACCGACGAATCGCTCGCGATGTTCCAGCGCGTGTACGACAATGCGTCGATCACCAAGGACGACATCTTCTACTACGTGTACGCGGTACTCCACCATCCCGAATACCGCGAGCGCTACGCCGCCGACCTCAAGAAAATGCTGCCGCGCATCCCGAACCTGCGAGGCTTCGGCGACTACGCGCGCATCGGGCGTGAACTCGCCGAAATGCACGTGCACTACGAACAGCTCCCGGCGCATCCGACCGTCGAGCTGCAATTCGCGACGAACGTACCCAGCGACGAATACGAGCTGTTCGAGATCGGCGCGAAGAAAATGTCGTGGACCAAACGCACCGAACATACCGCGCTGAAGTACAACGAGTACGTGACCGTCGTCGGTATTCCCGACGCTGCCGAGCAGTACGAGATCGGCGGCCGCTCCCCGCTCGGATGGATTATCGATCGCTACCACGTCAAGACCGACAAAGCCTCGGGCATCGTGAACGACCCGAACGCGTGGCTGCGCGAACAGCACAACCCTCGGTACGTGGTCGACCTCATCGCCTCGCTCGTGACGCTCTCGCTTGAGACACAGCAGCTCGTGGGTGAGCTCCCCGAATTTGACGTGATCGACTAGGCACCTTCTAGACCGGTTGAGCGAACTGAATTCACCAACAATCTCCGAGCAACAATCGAAACGACGCAAATTGACCAAATCGAAGAACGCAGCTAATCAGATTTGTACTGGGGGGCACGGATACGTTGCGGCATTCATGCAATGATTATTCCCAATAATTGACTTCAGCCACGGTTAGGGTTCCTCGAAACATAAACCAGGATCAAGCAGGAACGCGTTTCGGTTTTCCGTATTTTCGGGACCCCCCTGCAACCCAATCGGGGTAATAAGGCCCTTGTTCGACACCTAAGATTTAGACTCGCATGCGAATACATTTCTCCCGGCACGAGTCCTGCTCCCTAGTTAACGCAAGGGGCAACGACAAACACCACACCTAGAACTCGCCAACACTGGCATTCGCTTCGATGCCTAAGGCTGAAACAGTGACGAATGTCCATCTCCAAAACAACGCCGCACGCCGTTCAACAAAATTTACACTGATCCTTTGCTAGCGCTCCGCCCAGCTAAGGACTCGCTCGAACCTTATTGCAAGAATTTTCAGCGGTACGAGTTTCAATTTCCTTCAAACTGAGCCCCCATAATTCGGAGACACACTGTAAGACCGCAGCCCTAGACTGGACGAAGTGAACACGAAACTTAAGAAAGCGACCTATGGCTGAAACAATTCTCGACAATGGCGCGCCAGTGGCAACTCCCGAGGACGAATGCTAAACGAATGTTACGCAAATCATGGTCGCTAGTGCGATGTCAGCCCCGCGTATGGTCATGACGCTAGACTCGCCCTGACACCACAATGCACCTGCACAACGATACCTGTTTGACTTTCGCAGTGAACGCCGGCAAAAGCGTAGACCAATCATCGGGAAGTGCATAGTCGCGGGATCATTTCGGCTCGCGCTCCTATAATCGAGGGCATATTCGATCTGCGCCACCTTCAATAACGCGGCGGCCCATTTACGTAAATGGACAAGCTAATATTGCATCTGGATCCATGCAAGTCGCAACAGCTCACACCCCTCGTCAAGCTGATATCTGTCCTGGAGACTAGAGAGACATTCCTCAAAGGTCATTGATGGATTTTCATACCTTTCCAACATAGATTCAATGGCTGCAACAGCGATCTCGGGAGCAAAATCCACGGTGTCAGCAAAGAAGTCGGCTGGCGGCTTTACTTCGACACCGTTCGGCAATAGACGATCTGGAAAATCCCGCAAGTTTTGCGTCACGATCACGCCAGCACCACCGAGGCAAGCAGCAGCAACAACGTGCTCATCGTTCGGATCCGGAAGGCCGTATTTCTTCGAAAAATCGTCAACACCTACCACGAGGGCATCATCGAAGGTGCTTTGCATCTGGAGCACGAGGCGGGACGCTCGGATCCTTGCTTCTGCGGATGCGACACCGCGATTTTCGAGCTTTCGTTGTTCAGCGAAGCGCAGCTCTTCGAGAATAGTGTGACTCCAAAGCGGCCGATACAGTCCGAGAACAGCAAATGAAAGCAGTACATCGCGCTGCAGGCTTGGCCACAGGACGCAAGTGTCGAGCACTGCGCGAAACATCACGCTTCGTCCTCTCGTTTCGCGGCTACTTCACGTCGCACTTCCTTGAAGAACTCGGGTGTCGGAATCTGCGAGTCGCGATCACTTGTTGCCGCGATTACATCGAGCTGACGTTGGCGACGCATTGCTTGGTACTCGATCACGTCGATCAACAGGATTCGCCGATGTCGTCCAATTTTCTCCGCAGGGAGTTCTCCGCTTTCCACCAATCGCACCACCGTCGGACGTGATACCCCAAGCAAATCAGCTGCCTGTTGGGTGGTAATTCGCTCGTGGTTGGGCCGGATAGTTACAGCCATTCCTCGCTGCATGGCGTCGACCACCATGACAAGAGCCTCATAGATCTCTTGAGGCAGAGCCACCTGCTGACCGGGCTCAGGTCCCGACAAGAAGCATGCGGCACTCGCCTCACGGCCACGGCGAGTGCGGAATTCCTCAAGGAAGTTATGAACATTCGCATAGTCGTTTCGACTCTCGCTCGACGGCACGTAGGTTGTTGAGTCTTGCAACGCTGCCATGTTGACACCTACTTTCGTTTTGTTCGTTTAGTAACTATACCCCCATCTATTAGCAAACCAATCCGCGTTGACGCCGCTGGCAAACACAACGGCCAATGCACAGCTCCCGAATGCTGGACAATCGAACCTTAGGTAGAGCAGAGAACTACACTGAACCCATACTCACGCGCACCAGAGCCGCACGGCAGAGTTTCCCGGTGGCACAGGGCGGGCTCCTGGTGTGCACGTTTACGCGCGCTCCGGAGGCGTCTAGCATGACGCGCTGAAGCGTGTTGTGTTCGCTAGCTGACACAAGGATGCCCCCGGACATTAAGACCGGGGGCATCCTTGTCGTGTCAGCTCAGTGGCTGTGTACTAGCGTTCCGTGCGGGTGCGCAGTGCCACGAGGCTCAGACCTGCAAGCAGGAACAGACCTGCGACTGCGGCGAGCGGAGCGAAGTCCGCAGCACCGGTCTGCGCGAGACCAGGCTTATCCGTCGTCTGCTGCGGGTTCGACGGCTCCGGCGACGGAGCATCCGACTCGCCCGGCTCCGGGGTGTCGTCGTCAGACGACGTCGGGATCGGAGTCTCGGTCGGCGTCGGCGACTCAGTCGGCTCCGGGGTCGGGGTCGGTTCCGGCGTCGGGGTGTCGGTCGGCTCCGGAGTGTCCGTCGGCTCCGGGGTCGGCTCCGGGGTCGGCGTCTCGGTCGGCTCCGGAGTGTCCGTCGGCTCCGGGGTCGGCGTCTCGGTCGGCTCCGGAGTGTCCGTCGGCTCCGGGGTCGGAGTGTCGGTCGGCGTCGGCGTCGGTTCCGGAATCTTCGTCGCTTCGTTCGTCAAGTTAACAGCGGTCTGCGTCTTGTTCTCGATCGTGAACGACACCGAGTTACCCGATTCGCCGTCCTTGACCGCGAACTGCGGATCTGACCACGTAACATCCGGTACCGCCGGGTTCGCCGAGTTCGCGTCCTCGGTCAGCGTGACCACGGTTCCCACGGGGAGCGAGACCGGGCTCGCCACGGTGTCGCCGGGCTTTACCTGGAGACGGATCGGGTTCTGCGGTGCAGTCCAGCCCGCATAATCCGCCTCAGTCTTGCCCTCGGGAAGAGTCCAGGATGCGACGACCTCGAACTCAGTGTCGCTCGAAACCGAGGATGCACCATCGCCCTGAATGAGCTTGGTCACGTCGAAGGCACCGAAGCCGTCTTCCATCTCAACCGTGATCTTGAAGGTTTGGATGTACTGGGTCGACTGAGTGACCGTCTTGCCCTGCACATCAGCCGAGTTGCTGTAGACGACGCCCGGCTTTACACTGCCACCGCTCGGAATCGTGAGGTACTTCACCGTGTAGTTGGCGTCAGGATTGAGTGAACCGGTAATGGTGATGGTTGCCTGGTTGCCGTCAATCTTGACGTCGAGCTTGGGGGATCCGTATCCGGCGACTCCCTGATCAGCGCCAGTTGCGTCGGTGATGAGCACGCCTTGGTCTTGCGGTTGCGTTTTCGTTGCGTAGCCCATCAACTGCCACTTCGAAAGGTCGGTCTCGTACGAGTGCGTGCTGCTGAGAGTGTCAACGATGGTGATCGTAACTGAATCCGCCTGCTGCTCTGGATCTTTTAGAACCTCGCCGGCGTTGAAAGCAACCCACCAGTCAATCTCCGTGTCACCCGGGCGAACAGTCTCTGCCCACTTCTCTGGCGGGACGATCGGTTCGTACTGCCGCTCCCGAACACCGATAGGCTGATTGTCCGGAAGCGGCACACTCTTGGTCTCGCCGTTCAGGTTGAAGTCAACCGTGTTCGACTCGGTGGTCTCGCGGGCCTGGAGGATGACCTCACCACTTCCCTTGATGTTGGTCTTTCCGACGACAGCTTCATTGAACGTGCACGTCGCTTTACCGTCACCGACTACACACTCACCGGCTTCGTCGCCACCGGAAGCCCTAAGCGGAATCGTGATCGTTTCGAGGAGTGCAAACTCCTTCGGAAACTCAATGACGAAGGAATCGCCGGGCTTGGGGTCGGCGTTCGACGCGTCCCAAGTGAAGGCGTATTTGGCGTAATCAAGCTTGGAGACGGCGCCGTCACGTGGCTCACCGGTTTCGCTCGACTTCGTGAAGTCCGTAGTCTCCACTTTGATGTTGGGGTTCTGTTCGGCGGACGCCACTGATGGCGCGATGAACGCGCCGAAGAAGGCGGCGAGGGCAATAATCGCGACCAAGATGATTGGCCGCGAGCGGCGATCACGTTCAATCACTGCTGTCGTGGACTGGGGCATGGGTGAGGTTCTCCAGGTGCAAGGCGACACGGACAACGAACTCAGTAAATGAGTCCGCATCGACACAGGAGCCTATCAGATAGCGGATAACAATGTCCGGGGCAATCTGGTACCGGAAAATACATCCATCGTCGCGTCCCCAAACCAGCAGTACGCGGTGCCGCTTCGACCGGATGCAGACGCCGACGTGAAGCACGCAATAACGGCATCCACTAGCATCCGCAGCCGCTCGCCCTTCGACCTCTCGATCGCGTGCCCGTCAGAGTTGATGTCGTAGGCCCGCCTTAGCTTGTCAATGTGCCCCCGCACACCCTCGACGGAATGCGTCTCCGTTGCGTCAAGAAAAGGATTGGCTAATGAGTACCGAGCACCCACAGACACCATCGACTAACCCCGCACTGAACGACACGCAGCAGATCGTGTCGCTTATTAACTCGAGCGCCACACTGGCCGGAACGATCGGCGTGGTTGCTGCCAGTCAAGCCGCCTGGCGAGCATTGACACGAACTGATTCCGAACGGTTCGTAGCGCAACAGGAGATGTTCGAGCAAACATTAGCCCGCTCGACCAGGATGCGAGAGTTAGCTGGAAAGCACGACAGTCTTTCACCGATATCTGAACTTGCCGACGAATTCGATCGTCAAGCGTTAGAAAGCATCAAATGGGCAACCTCGCAAATTGCCTGGACCAGATCACCGCAACGTCGGCGGATCGTTGGCCTTATCTTCATCTCGGCGTTGGTCATGCTACTGGGCATGTTTTCGATCGCTGCTGTCCGCTGGGGCTTCGACCCGCCGTTGTGGCTCGCGTTAGCAATATCGGTTTTGATACTCGCCGCCCTCATTTGTTTTGAGGCGGGACTCGTGATGGTGATGGCGCTCAGCCATCGTTTTCGCAAGCGGTTTGTCCAGGCCTTCGAGCGCAAGGCGCAAGAGCAAGCCCCCACCGAGGCGAACCCCACCCCGCAGCCGTTCAGGGTCCCCTGCAACGATTAAGGGGTATTCGCTACGCTAGTGAACTATCTCGATATCGAGATATCCGCGGTGCGGACCCGGTGCATCCGGCTCACATCCGCGCCGCCAACACCCACCACGACACAACCGCAAGGAGTGCCCGGCATGGCCAAAATCATTTACACCCACACCGATGAAGCCCCACTGCTCGCCACCTACTCATTCCTTCCGGTCATCCAAGCCTTCGCAAAAGCCGCCGGCGTCGAAATCGAAACCCGTGACATCTCGCTCGCCGGCCGCATCCTCGCTGCCTTCCCCGAGCGCCTGAGCGACGACCAGCGAGTCAACGACGCCCTCGCCGAACTCGGCGCCCTCGCCAAAACACCCGAGGCCAACATCATCAAACTGCCAAACATTTCGGCCTCCATCCCGCAGCTCAAGGCCGCCATCGCCGAGCTGCAGTCACAGGGTTTCGACATCCCCAACTACGACGAATCCGCCGAAATCACCGCGCGCTACGACAAGATCAAGGGCTCAGCCGTAAACCCCGTCCTGCGCGAAGGAAACTCCGACCGCCGCGCCCCGAGCGCCGTCAAAAACTACGCACGCAAGCACCCGCACTCCATGGGCGCATGGTCAGCCGACTCCAAAACTCGGGTCGCAACCATGAGCAGCGGCGACTTCCGCAATAACGAACAAACCGTCGTCATGCCCGCCGACGACACCCTCACCATCCGCTTCACCACCGACGGCGAAGAGCGCATCCTCAAAGACAACCTCAACGTGCTCGAGGGCGAAGTCATCGACGCCACCCTCATGCGCGCCGCCGACCTCGACGCGTTCCTCGCCGAACAGATCCAGGCCGCAAAGGATGCGGGAGTTCTGTTCTCGGCGCACCTCAAGGCAACCATGATGAAGGTCAGCGATCCCATCATCTTCGGCCGCATCGTCCGCGCCTACTTCCCCGCCCTGTTCGAGCAATACGGCGACGTACTCGACGCGGCAGGCCTGTCGGCCAACAACGGACTCGCCGCCATCATTGCCGGCGCCGAACAGCTGCCCGAACGCGACGGCATCCTCGAAGCCATTGAACGCGGATACCAAGAGGGCCCGGCCCTCGCGATGGTCAACAGCGACAAGGGCGTCACCAACCTGCACGTGCCGAGCGACGTCATCGTCGACGCGTCCATGCCTGCAATGATCCGTGCCGGCGGCAAAATGTGGGACCGCGACGGCAACACCCAGGACACCATCGCCGTGCTTCCCGACTCCAGCTACGCCGGCATCTACCAAGTCGTCGTCGACGACTGCAAGACCAACGGCGCCTACGACCCCGCCACCATGGGATCGGTCGCCAACGTCGGCCTCATGGCGCAAAAAGCCGAAGAGTACGGCTCGCACGACAAGACCTTCCAGCTGGATGCATCCGGTCACGTCGAGATTGTCAACTCGGCCGGCGAGGTGCTGCTGCAGCACGAGGTAGCCGCCGGAGACATCTGGCGCGCCTGCCAGACCAAGGACGCGCCCATCCGCGACTGGGTCAAGCTTGCTGTTAACCGCTCGCGCGCATCCGGCCAGCCCGCAGTCTTCTGGCTCGACCCCGCCCGCTCGCACGACGCCGCGCTCATCGAGAAGGTGCAGCGCTACCTGAACGAGCACGACACCGACGGACTCGACATCCGCATCCTCACCCCGGTCGAAGCAACGCAGTTCTCGATTGACCGCATCCGTCGCGGCGAAGACACGATCTCCGTCACCGGTAACGTGCTGCGCGACTACCTGACCGACCTGTTCCCCATCCTCGAAGTCGGCACCTCCGCGAAGATGCTCTCGGTCGTGCCGCTGATGAACGGCGGCGGCCTGTTCGAGACCGGCGCGGGCGGTTCAGCGCCCAAGCATGTCGACCAGCTCGTCAACGAGAACCACCTGCGCTGGGACTCGCTCGGTGAATTCCTCGCGCTCGCCGAATCGTTCCGCCACGAAGCAGCCCGCGGCAACTCGCGCGCCGGAGTGCTCGGAGACGCGCTCGATGCCGCGACCGAACGCATCCTCGACGAAGACAAGTCGCCCTCACGCAAGACCGGCGAGATCGACAACCGCGGCTCGCACCTGTGGATCGCGCGCTACTGGGCCGAAGCCCTTGCTGCCCAGCAGCAGGACGCCGACCTCGCGGCCACCTTCGCGCCGATCGCCGACGCGTTCGCGGAAGAAGGCGACGCGATCGCCGAAGAACTGCTCGCCGAGCAGGGCAAGGCCGTTGACCTCGGCGGCTACTACCGCCCGGACGCCGAACGCGCGACCGCGGTGATGCGCCCGTCCGATAAGTTCAACGCGATTCTCGCGCGGATCTAACCGCAACCACCAGCGTAGGATTAGCAACAACCACGCCGCGACCCGGTGCATCCACCTCCCCCGCGGCTGCCGCAAGGAGCAGGAGCGTAATGACTGAACACAACCCGTTCGCCTTCACCGGACTCACCTACGACGACGTCCTGTTACTGCCGGAAGCAACCGACGTCATCCCATCCGAAGTCGACACCACCACGCAGCTCACCCGCAACATTGAGCTGAAGGTGCCGCTGGTTTCGGCCGCGATGGACACCGTCACAGAGTCGCGCATGGCCATCGCTATGGCGCGCCAGGGTGGGCTCGGCATCCTGCACCGCAACTCGTCGATCGAGGACCAGGCCGAGATGGTGGACCGCGTGAAGCGCTCCGAATCGGGCATGGTGACCAACCCGATCACGACCTCAGCGGATGCGACCGTTGCCGACGTCGACGAGATCTGCGGCCAGTTCCGTATTTCGGGGTTGCCCGTCGTCGACGAACACAACAAGCTGGTTGGCATCGTGTCGAACCGCGACATGCGCTTCGTGCCGGAATCCGAAATGGCAACGACGAAGGTTTCCGAGGTGATGACTAGCGAGAACCTGGTCACCGGACGCGTCGGTATCAGCGGTGAGGAAGCGTTTCGGCTGCTCGGCAAGCACCGAATCGAGAAGCTGCCACTGATCGACGAGAACGGTGAGCTCAAGGGACTCATCACCGTAAAGGACTTCGACAAGCGCGACAAGTATCCGAACGCGACGAAGGATGCGCAGGGCCGGCTGCGCGTCGGTGCCGCAATCGGTTTTTTTGGTGACGCTTGGGAGCGTGCCGGTGCGCTGCTCGAGGCCGGTGTGGATGCGATCGTGGTCGACACTGCGAACGGCCAGTCGCGTGGCGAGCTCGAGATGATTAAGCGCATCAAGAACGACCCGGCCTTTGCGTCGGTTGACGTGATCGGCGGGAACATCGCGACTCGCGAGGGTGCGCAGGCACTGGCTGAGGCTGGTGCGGATGCGGTCAAGGTTGGGGTTGGTCCCGGATCGATCTGCACGACTCGCGTCGTTGCGGGTGTGGGTGTGCCGCAGATTACCGCGATTTACGAGGCTGCGCAGGCGCTTAAGGGTACTGGTGTTCCGGTGATTGCTGATGGTGGGCTGCAGTTCTCGGGTGATATCGCTAAGGCGTTGGTTGCCGGTGCGAATTCGGTGATGCTCGGGTCACTGCTGGCGGGAACCGACGAGGCTCCTGGCGATCTGATCTTCGTTAATGGACAACAGTTCAAGTCATATCGCGGAATGGGATCGCTCGGAGCCCTGCAGTCTCGTGGCAAGAAGACTTCGTACTCGCGCGACCGGTACTTCCAGTCGGATGTGCCGAACGACGATGACCTGATCGCCGAAGGAATCGAGGGCAAGGTTAAGTACCGTGGCACGGTGCGCCAGAACGTGCATCAGCTCACCGGCGGGCTGCACCAGTCGATGTTCTACGTTGGTGCCCGCACGGTGCCGGAGCTGCAGGCGCGGGGCCGGTTTGTGCGAATCACGACTGCGGGGCTGAAGGAGTCACATCCCCACGATGTGCAGATGGTTATGGAGGCGCCGAACTACCGCAAGTAGTTCGCTGTCTTGTGAGGGGTCGCTACGGCGTTGCCGTCGGCGGCCCTTTCGCATTTCCTGTTCAGCCCCCTCCTCTGGTGGCCTCGGGCTTTTCCTCCCCTATCCCTCCTCTCTACTTCCTCCCTGCTGTTCCCCGTCTGTGCTCCCCGCTGTTCCCTCGCCTGCGCTCTCTGCTGTTCTTTCGCCTGCGCTCCCTGCTGTTCCCTGTCTTGGCGCCCCGCTGTACCCCGTCTGTGCTCACCGTGTGGTGCCAAACTGTCTCACTTTCACCCCACACAAGACGCATACCCCCTCAAACCACCCAAAACTGAGACACTTCAGCGAGTGTCCTAGCCACGCCGGTGGATTCGTGCCCTCACCGCCGCAAGAATCTCTGCTTCGCAAGCGTCCCAGTCATACAGCACCTCCGCCGCGGTAAACCGCAACACCCGATACCCCCGAAGTTCCAAATACCGGTCTCGCTCGCGATCGCGCCGAAACGACTGCTGGTCGGCGTGAAACTCAAACCCGTCGATCTCAATCACAAGCCGTTCCCCGACCAGAAAATCCAACCGATAAGGCCCCACCCAACACTGGGTCTGAAATGAGATCCGCAACCGCTCCATACGTAGTCGGACCAAGGTCTCCACACCCGATTCGCCGGGCCGCGGACTTGCCGCGGCCACGGCCGCGCCCAAGCGCCCAGACCTCGGCAGATCCAATTCAAATAAATCAGAATGGTTGACCCGCATCACTGATTCCAGGATGGCGACCAGCTGCTCATGCGTGGTACATCGAACCGCGCACCGAATCGCTTCCGCGAATGAATCCACCTGGCCGTCGGGAATAACCGGATCGTCAGTGAGCGAGTGCACCCTGCAGCGCAGCAGATAGCTGTCTAGCTCCGGTGGCAATCGGTACCGTTGACGACGCTTGACGCGGATGTGGTGCAGCCCACTGTCCGTCGGCGTCCAGATCCCATAGTGCCGCAGAGCGGACAGGCACGTCACGCTTCCGCGGAAGAGCTTCGCAAAATCGAGGGAAGATTGCACGGGATCGCGAAGAAAGATTCCTCGGCGTACGCGTGTAACCGTGCCGTCGGCAACGGCTTCGGCGATCTCCCGTTTCGTATGGCCGGCGGCAATAAGTTCTTTGGTCGTGAAAACGGCGGGGTCATCGAAAGTATCCATGCGCAAACTCTGACGAATTTGCTTCGTGAGGTGGTGTCCATGGTCGATGCCTGTGGATTACTCGTTATCCACAGGCGTCGCGGTGCCTTGACCCACTGCCGCACGGTCAAATTGTCACAGAAACCCGGGGTAGGAACCGGATAACCCCTCAGCCCCAGCAAAAGTGAGACAGTTTGGCACGAGGGGTATCGGGTAGGGGGTAAGCGCCGCGTAGATGACGGGGTAATGCTGAGTGGAGGCCGGGGTCAGGGGGCCGGGGTCACGGAGGCGGGGGTGACGGAGGCCGGGGTGACGGAGGCAGACGACTGGAACCAGGCAGGAGGAGCGCAGCCGGGCCAAACTGTCACAGAACCGGGCAGAACGATAACCCCAGCCCAGAAAAGAGACAGTTTGGCAAGAGGACGGGGAGGCAGGCCATGAAGTTGAGGCAAGTGAGAGCGGACGCTGCCTCACTAAAACAAGAACCAGGCCAGCTCAGAGCCTGAAACCAGGCCAGCTCAGAACCTGAAACCAGGCCAGCTGGGTGCCTGAGACTAGACCAGCTCGCAAGCTGGAACTAGACCAGCTTGGCGAGTACGTCGCGAGCCGAGAGAATCAGGTATTCCTTACCGTCAGTCTTGATCTCGGTGCCACCGTACTTCGAGTAGATGACCTTGTCACCCACTGCGATGTCCATCGGGATGCGATCGCCTTCTTCGTCGAAGCGACCCGGTCCAACAGCGACAACTTCGCCTTCCTGCGGCTTCTCTTTCGCAGTGTCCGGAATAACCAGGCCCGATGCCGTGGTCTGCTCGGCCTGAACCTGCTGAATGACAATGCGATCTTCGAGCGGCTGAATGTTCACCGACACGACCTTTCTCGTTTGAAGTTCACCGGCTCTCATGAGCCCGACTACTGAAAAGTTAGCACTCTCACCCTGAGTTTGCTAACACGAGTGTATTGCGTTCCGCCAACACCGCGCCACCTTCAACACCCCGGAGCCCGTACGCCATTAGCGTAGTGGTGTGGAACGCGACGATCTCACTGCCCTACTCACCCCCGAATCACTGCGCCTGCTCGACGAGCACGCCCAGCTCGACTCGGTTCGGGATGCACTCGGCGCGGTCACATCGCTCCGTCGCGCAGGTGCCGACGCGCGCACCAGCGCAGTCATCCTCACCCAGCTCAAGCTCCGCCGCCGCGCCGCCGCAAAATTTGGCGACTTCGCCGACCACATGCTGTTCACCGAGGACGGCCTCGCGCAGGCATCTCGCCTCGAAGTAACCGCTCATCACGCCGGCCGCTTCCGCTACGCCGAAGCCACACGCATCGCCGACCTCGGATGCGGTTTAGGCGCCGACTCCCTCGCGTTTGCGTCGCTTGGGTTCGAGGTAACGGCCGTAGAAATCGACGAGGTCACGGCTGCGCTGGCAACGTTCAACCTCGCCCCGTTCCCGAACGCACAGGTTCGACACGCGCCGGCCGAATCGATCGATTTGTCTGAGTTCGACGGCGTCTTCCTCGACCCTGCTCGGCGTACGGCAACGGGCGGTAACACGGTTCGCCTGGCGGATCCGCACGATTGGCAGCCCTCACTCGAGTTCGCGTTCGCCGCCGCTTCGGGCGCAAAAGCGGGCGGCATCAAGCTCGGCCCAGCATTCCCGCACGAGCTCATCCCATCCGGATGCGAGGCCCAGTGGCTTTCGGTCGGCGGCGAGCTGGTCGAGTGCGCACTGTGGTTCGGCGCGGCCCGCCGCGACGCGGCCCGAAGCGCGCTGGTGATCAACATGACAAGCGGCACCCCGCATCCCGGCGCGCATGAACTCACGGCTTCCGATCGGGCGAGCGAGGATGCGCCAACGGGCGAGTTGGGCGATTGGCTGCACGAGCCCGATCCGGCGATTATCCGCGGCCGGTTCATCGGCGATACTGCGCGCGCCATCGGCGGCCACATGATCGCCGACGACATCGCGTGGATCACCACCGACCGCGACACGACATCCCCGTTCACGGCACGCTTCCGGGTTCGCGAGGTGCTGCCGCTGCACGTGTCGAGCCTCAAAAAGACGCTGCGGCAGCTCGGCATCGGCCGCCTCGAGATCAAAAAACGCGGCGTCGATATCGTTCCAGAAACCCTGCGTCGCCAATTGCAGTTGCGTGGGGATGCGGCTGGCACGCTGATTTGCACACGCTTGGATGAGCGTCGGGTCGCGATCCTCGCCGACCGCGCCTAGCCACGAAACGTTAGGAGACCGCGCAACAGTACACGGCTCAGCCGCGCGGCAAACAGGTCCCGCTACACCAGCTACACGACCTACACGAGGTACACGACGATTGCGGTTGCGACCGCGAGCGCCACTGCGATACCGCCACCGGCGACGGCGAGCCAGCCGAACTCTCGGTGCTTTCCGCGGGTGGCAAGGAAACCGGTAACCACACCGGCAACACCGAGCACACCACCGAAGATCCACGCGATCCCAGGAATACACAGCAGAATCAAACCGAGAATCGCACAAGCAAGCGCCACATATGCGATCGTGCTACCGCTCTGCCCCGCTTTTCCCGCAGGGCTGGCGCTCGATTGCCGTGCGTAGTCGTTGTTGAACTGCCCGTAGGCGGGGTGGTTCCTACGTGCCTCATCCAGCTGCGGGTTCGCTACTTGGTCTCCGCGGCTGTTGGGATGCGCGGGCGCAGCATAGGGGTCGGCTGCGGTTTCGTAGTTACCACCTTCGTAACTGTCGCCCGAGTAGTTTCCGCTCGAGTAGCTGCTCGACGAATAACCGTCGTTCGGGTCGATGAACTCGTCAGCGCTCAGGTTGTCGTCGGACGCTTCCGAGTAATCGCGCGGTACCGCTGCGTAATCTTCGCTGTCAGGGGTGAAGTTCGCACCGCTATAGCTGGCACCGCTCTCATCCACCATAGGCGCGCGGTCACGCGCGAGCTCGTCGGTCGTTGGGCCGGTACCGTAGCCGGATTCATCGCTCGTAACACCAAACGTGCCACCTGCCGCTGGCGCGAGTTCCTCGCCTTCGCGGTGCTGCTCGTTGGGCTTGGCGTTGTCGTTCATCGGTCCCCCTGGTTTACCGTGTTGGCACCATAGTAAAGGTCGGATGTTTCGCTTGCTGAGATTGCGGCTGACGTCATCGGCAAGGTTGAGTCTGCGGGAAAACTCGGGGATGACGGCGCATGCCCCGCGCGAACGATCTCGGAGCCGAGCGCGGCAATCATGGCGCCGTTATCGGTACACAGGCTCAGTGGCGGGATGTGCAGGGAGACTCCGGCGGCGGCGGTTCGTTCGGCAGCTACCTCGCGCAAGCGTCCGTTTGCGGCGACTCCCCCGCCCACCAGGAGCCTCGGGATTCCGAAGTCGGCGCAGGCCGCGAGCGCTTTGGTCAGCAGTACGTCAACGACCGCCTCGCGGAAGGATGCGGCGATGTCCGCGACGGGAACGGTCTCCCCCGCATCCTGGAACCCTTCGACGATGCGTGCCACGGAGGTTTTCACGCCGGAGAACGAGAAGTTATAGCGGTGTCCTCGGGCGTGGTCGGATGCGCGACTCAGGCCACGCGGGAAGCGGAACGCTTTGGGGTTACCTTCGGTAGCGACCCGGTCGATATGTGGCCCACCGGGGTACGGCAGACCGAGCACTCGGGCGATTTTGTCGAATGCTTCGCCGGCGGCGTCATCGATGGTTTCGCCGAGCATCTCGGAGTCACCGGTCAGGTTATTCACCCGAATTAGGGAGGTGTGTCCCCCGGACACCAGCAGGGCGATTGCTGGGAACTCGATGGGAGCTGCGTCCTCACGCAGCAAATCGGCGGCGACGTGTCCGACGAGGTGGTTGACACCGTAGAGCGGTTTGCCAGTTGCCTGGGCGAGCGCTTTCGCCGCCCCGACGCCGACCATAAGCGCGCCAGCAAGCCCGGGACCTGCGGTGACGGCGATAGCGTCGAGGTCATCCAGCTGCACGTTCGCTTCGCTCAGCGCCTGCTGCAGCACCGGCACGATGGCGTCGGCGTGGGCGCGTGCGGCGACTTCTGGCACAACACCGCCGTATTTGGCGTGTTCATCCATTGAAGAAGCGACGGTGTTGGTGAGCAGGGTCTGTCCGCGCACAATACCGACGCCGGTTTCATCGCAGCTGGTTTCAATGCCAAGCACGAGTGGTTCGCGGATGCGGTCAGGCGACTCGGCTGCGTTCGTGTCGGTGGGTGTAGCCCCGATCGTTTCGAGCGAGTGTTCAATATCTGCACGCATCACAATTGCCGCTTCCTTACCTCCCGGGTAGTAGCCGGGGCGACGACCGATCTCGGTGAATCCAATGCTTTGGTAGAGGGCTTGCGCGGTCTGACCCGATTCGCGCACTTCCAGGAAAATGAGTTGTGCACCGCGTTCGCGCGCCCAGCGCATCCCCAGGGTCAGTAACTTGCGCGCCCAACCCTGCCGGCGCATCTTCGGTGCAATTGCCAAGGTTTGTACATCGGCTTCGCCGGCGCCACGCGCGGCCTGTACTCCGAGTACGCCGTGAATCGTCTCGTGGTCGCTGAGTACCCAATACCGGGTGTGTGGGCTGTTGAGTTCTGCCGTGTAGATACCGTCGGTCCACGAGTCTTGCGGGAAAACCGCGCAGTCAAGCTCGAGCAGCTGGGGCATATCGGCTGCGGTGGCGTCACGAATCACCAGCTTTGACGCAGCGTCGCCAGACTCGTTGGCGCTCACCTCCCACTCACCCGCTTCGGCACAGCGCCGGGCTTGGCGTCAGGGGCACGCGAGTACAGGATTTCATCAGCTGCAGGACTTGCACCGCGATCGCGACGTTCGCACCATGCCAGCGCGAGGTGCGCAGCTGAGACCTGTGCCGCATCCACACGCCGTGCCTCACCAAGCAGTTCGTCAACATCATCGGGGCTCACGAGCTCGAACCCGCTGGCCTCAGCGATCCCCGCCGGGTAGCGGGTCAATGCGAGCTCGCGGCGACGCGCATCGGTGAGCACTGCGATCGCGCCCGTGTACTCGGCGTTTGCGCACCGCCATTCTCGGGCGATGGCATCGTGGCTCGGCATCGGCCGCAGCGGTACGGCTCGGGCAAAGGCGAAGGTTCGTGCCGCGGCAACGCCAACGCGCAGACCGGTAAACGGCCCCGGCCCCATCCCGCACACAACCTCGGAGATATCGGCGGCGGCAATACCGGCATGCTGCAACACCCGAGCAATTCCGTCGCCGATCACTTCCGCGTGATGGCGCGGATTCGGTTCGCGAACCTCGGCAAGTACCTGCCGCGTCCGCGCGTTCACGAGGGCGATATCCGTGCCTGCGGAGGTATCGATGGCCAGAATCATGCTTCGAGTTTACTTGCGTGACATGATCCGTCCGCGCGGTCGACCACAACACGGAACCGCAAACGGCCGCCGCGCCACCCTAAGCGCCCAGCTCACTCGCTCAGCGGCTCAGCCAATACGCTCAGGTCGACTTCCTGCCAGCGCCGACCGACACCACGAATCAGAACCTCGCGGGGATCGTCATCCCCCTCATCGTCAGCAGGGTCGCCAGCACCATCACCAACACCGACACCCGAGCCAGCACCACCGGTCGAGCGCACGATCGTCACATCCAGCCACGTATCGGTAATGGCCGAAACCACCTCGCTCCCCCACTCGATCACCGTTACGGATGCATCCAGGTCGAGGTCGAGATCGTCAAGTTCGAGCGCCGAGCCGAGCCGGTACGCGTCCACGTGGATGAGCGCCGCACCACCTCGCAGCGGCGGGTGCGTCCTAGCAATCACAAACGTCGGACTCGACACCGCACCGCGAACGCCGAGCGCAGCACCAAAGCCACGCACGAGCGTTGTTTTACCGGCACCGAGCGGCCCCGTCAGCGACAGTACATCGCCGGCGCGACACAGGGATGCGAGCCTACGGCCGAGCGCGTCCATCGCGGTCGTGGTCGGAACAGTTACCCGCACTTCACACATCCTGACCCCCGTCAACACGCTGGTAACGACGCAGCACCCGCGCGCCGAGCGTTGCCGTGACGGCAGCGGGTGACTGCCCGGACCAGCTGCACCACCGGTCAATGCTGATGCCGTCAGTTCCGCCCCAGCACACCACCGGCATCCCGGGAACACAATTCGCATCGCCCAGATCGACCACAACCTGATCCATGGCGACTCGGCCAACGATCGGCACCTGCACACCGCCGACCAGCAACTTCGCGTGCCCACCCACACAGCGCGGGATCGCATCCGAATACCCCAATGGCACAAGCCCGAGCGTGGTCGCCCGCCCGGCACGCCAGGTGTAGCCATAGCTCACCGCCTGACCCGCCGCGACACGTTTCACCTGCACAAGCTCACTGCGCAACGATGCGGCAATGCGACCCTGAAATCCGTAGGCAATTCGAGTGTCGCGCCCCGCCGTCGGCTCGTAGCGCGCCTCGATTCCGCGCGCCGCGAGCCAGGCAACATCATGCCGGGTCCTGGCCACCAGCTCCTTACCGAACTCACGCCCGAGCGCCGCGATCCGCTGCGCCCCAAATCCGTACGCATCCGCACTGATATCGAGCCATCGACTCAGATGCCGATCCGAAACCGGCCGCGCCCGTTCGCCCGCACGCAGCGCGGAGGTGCCGCCCAATAGCCGAGCCGCCATTAGATCAAGGTCGATGCACAGTTCTCGCCTCGGCGCAAGCGTTTTCAGCGCATCAGGAGTCGCCGACAGCGGCACCTCGAAATCCCGCGAGCGCAAGCGAGCCATCAACCGCGTCGTAATCTCATAGTTAATCGTGCCGGCAGCATCCGCCCAGGCGTCAGCACTCGCAGAACCCTTGCCGATGCAGGTGATCTCACGCAGCGGCCCGCCCGAAACCGGCTGCAAGGTCGTGTGCGTCGAGCCGATTCGCCCGAGCTGCCAGTGGTTACCGTTATCGTCGGTCAACTCCAGCCCGGGAGCTCGCGCAGGTAGGCCGTCCACCTGGCCGAGCTCCATTACCCAGTAGTCCTCGAACCCCTCTACCTCGGCGCGCAGGGCCAGGGCTGGGGTGAGATCGATCCCGAGGCGGTCAGGATGCAGTGGGTCAAGTCCGTACAGCGCCAGCCCCAAGCGTACGGCGAGGTTCGGTCGATACTCGCCTCCCTCATCGTGGCGCACCCACTGGTCGTTCAACGCCGTGAACTGCTCATAGACGACTCCGGAGGTCGTCGCCGCAATATGCACATAGTCGGGACGCAAACCAGCGTCCAAGGCGAGCGTAACCCCGCGGCTAAAGGCTGCCAGCTGCGCGAGGTCATCGTCGGCGGACGTGCCGGAGACATGGCTCATTATGCCCGCGATACGCACCCGCCCGGCGCGTTCCAACCGCATCGCCTGCGCCATCAGCACCCGCCATTCGCATTCGCGCACGCCGTTTCGGCCGAGTCCGGTATCGAGTTTGAGGTGTACGGATGCGGCACGGTCGCGATCGACACGACCGGCGGTTTGCGGGGCGGCGTCGGCGATCAGTGCCAGTTCGTGCAGCGATGATGCGCCCAGGTGCAGGTCGGGAATCTCGCGAATTGCCTGCCAATCCACATCCGGGGCGTGCAGCCAGCAGATCAGCGGCAGCTCCACACCAACGCCGCGCAGGGCCGCAGCCTCAGCCGCATCGGCGACGGCAAGCATCGGTGGACGTTGCGCAGGCTCGCGTGCCGCGAGTGCCCGAGCGATGTCAATGGCGCCGTGACCGTATGCATCCGCTTTCACCACGGGGATCACCGTGGCCGGAACCGCAGCTCGATAGTTGCGATAGTTCTGCGCGATTGCCGTTAGGTCAACGGCGAGCGGTGCGCTGGTCATAGGAGCCTTTCTGCAATCACGAACGCACAGCTGCGAGTGTCATCGTGCGTGAGCGTGCAGTGGAGTCGGTCGATGTTAAGCCTAGCGAGAGTGGTGCGTAGGGCGTCGCTCATAACAAATTCCGGCGCCCCGAGCGGTGTACGCTTCACCTCCAGATCGAGCAGCCGCATCCCGTGCAGCCCACCGAGCGCTTTCACGGCCGCTTCACGAGCAGCCCACCTCGCGGACAATGACGTCAACGGCATTGCTTGCTCGCGTGCGCTGAACACTCGCGTCGCAAACAGTGGTAATTCGATTGCCCGCCGCACCCGCTCATGCTCAACCGAATCCACCCCAATACCGACAATCATTGAGTCTCGATCCGTTCGTTAGTGAGGTGGGTGTCTATGGAATGTTGTTTATTCTACGGTGACCGACTTTGCGAGGTTGCGTGGCTGATCCACGTCCAGACCCTTTGCGGTGGAGAGTTCGAGGGCAAAAATCTGCAGCGGGATCACACGCAGCAGCGGCTCGAAGAACTCGCTCGTCGGCGGGCAGAGGAACGCTTCGTTGACGTATGGCAGCACCGTGGCGTCGCCACCTTCAGCAACCGCCAGTACGCGCGCTCCGCGAGCTCGGATCTCCTGAATATTCGAGACGACCTTAGGGTGCAGCGTGTTCTCGTGGCGCGGGCTCGGCACGACCACGAACACGGGTTGCCCGGGTTCAATCAGCGCGATCGGGCCGTGCTTGAGCTCACCGGCGGCGAACCCTTCGGCGTGAATGTACGCGATCTCTTTGAGCTTGAGCGCACCTTCGAGGGCGATCGGGAATCCGGTTGCGCGGCCGAGGTAGAGCACCGAGCGGGCATCGGCCATCCACTCAGCGAGCTCACGGATGCGGTCGTGCTGCTCGAGCACTTCACGCATCTTTTCCGGGATGGTCTGGAATTCTTCGAGCAGCTCGGCGATTTCGTCGCTGTTGACGGTACCGCGCTGCTGCGCGAGGAAGAGCCCAAACAGGTTCAGCGCGGCGATCTGCGCGGTGAAAGCCTTGGTGGAGGCGACCGCCACTTCGGGGCCGGCGTGCGTGTAGATGACCGCATCCGATTCGCGTGGAATCGAAGCGCCCTGTGTGTTACAGATCGACAGCGTTTTTGCCCCGCGTTCACGGGCATAGCGAACCGCCATCAACGTGTCCATCGTCTCGCCCGATTGCGAGAGCGAGATGACCATCGTGCGCGGGGTGAACACCGGGTTGCGATAGCGAAACTCGTGCGCGAGTTCGACGGTCACCGGGATGCGGCTCCACTCCTCGAGCGCGTAGGCGGCAGTTTGCCCGGAGTAAAAGGCGGTACCGCAGGCAATGATCGTAATCCGGTCGATTTCCTGGAAGTAGCCTTCGCCGAGTGTGTCCAGGCTCGACAGGTGAACATGCCCGTCCTGGATGCGGCCACGCAGGGTGTTTTCAACCGCTTCGGGGTTCTCGGCGATTTCCTTGGCCATGAACGACGACCAACCACCTTTGTCTGCTGCCGATGCATCCCAGCTCACTGCAAACTCGTCAGCATGGGCGGGGTTTCCCTCGAAATCGGTGATCTCCACCGAGTCCTTGCGTACGGTCACGATCTGCGCCTGTCCAACGGCAACGGCACGCTGTGTATGTTCGACGAATGCGGCGACATCGGAGCCGAGGAAGTTCTCGCCCTCGCCGAGACCAATCACCAGCGGCGAGTTGAGTCGAGCGCCGACGATGACATCGGGCTGGTCTGCGTGAATCGCCAGCAGCGTGAACGCACCCTCTAGGCGTGGCACCACCTGGCGGAATGCCGCTTCCAGGTCGCCGGTTTCACTAACGGCGCGGCCGAGCAGGTGGGCGGCTACCTCAGTGTCGGTTTCGGATTCGAATTCGTATCCGTCGGCGAGGAGTTCCTCGCGCAGCTCTGCGAAGTTCTCAATGATGCCGTTGTGGATTACGGCGAGCTTGCCACCGCAGCTGAGGTGTGGATGCGCGTTGGTGTCGTTTGCAGCACCGTGTGTTGCCCAGCGAGTGTGACCGATGCCGATATGGCCGTCTTCCATGGCATCATGCTCGAGTTCGTCGCGCAGTGCCTGGAGCTTTCCTGCGCGCTTGCGGGCGTGGAGTTTGCCGTTCTCGTTCACCAAGGCGATACCGGCAGAGTCGTATCCGCGATATTCAAGACGGGCAAGCCCAGAGATCAGGATTTCCTGGCAGTCACGATCGCCAATGTATCCAACAATTCCACACATAGCTACTAGTGTGCCTCATGTCGACTCATGTGCCGTTGCCCACGTCGAGTTCCAACAAATTGAAGAACCATTCAATCGCTGGGGCATCCGTGGCGTTCTCGCGATGGCTAAGACGTTTATTGCGTACTATTGGGGAATGCCGTACTCGGGTTCGCGCGACTCATCTGGGCAATTATCGACCCCGTTTCTAGAGATCACTCGCGAAGACTGGGCAGCGCTGGCTCCGGCTACTCCGTTCGAGCTCAACGCAAGCGATGTTGCTCGGCTGCGAAGCTTGGGCGACCCGACCGATTTCAATCAGGTTCGGCAGGTGTATGCACCGCTCAGCCGTCTGATCAACATACACGTCAATAACACCCGGGCGCTGGATGCGAAGCGGCAGGAGTTTCTCAGGCAGCGCCACGCACGCACTCCGTTTGTAATCGGCATTGCCGGGTCGGTTGCGGTCGGCAAGTCTACGGTCGCGCGACTACTGCGCGAGCTACTGAGCCGCTGGGACGACACCCCAAATGTCGAGCTAGTTACCACCGACGGTTTCTTGCTACCGAACGCCGAGCTGCACCGACGTGGCATCATGCATCGAAAAGGGTTTCCGGAGTCCTATGACCGCCGCAAATTGCTGCGGTTTGTCACCCAGGTAAAGTCCGGCGCTCCGGAGGTGCGCGCGCCGCGATACTCGCACGTGGTGTACGACATTGTCCCCGGCGAAGAAGTGGTGGTGCACTCCCCCGATATCTTGATCATCGAGGGCCTCAACGTGTTGGCGACGCCAGAGCACGGCAACGCGCTCACGCTCAGCGATATGTTCGATTTTTCGATCTACGTGGATGCGCGCACACAGGATATTGCGCACTGGTACGAGGAACGCTTTTTGCAGCTGCAAACGAGCGCGTTCACGCAGCCCGAATCGTATTTTCGGCGCTTTGCCGACCTTTCAACCGCCAAGGCACGGGAGTTGGCTCGCAGTATTTGGGATTCAATCAACCTGCCGAACCTCGAACAAAACGTGCTGCCAACGCGCTCACGCGCCCGCCTCATCCTGCGCAAATCCGCCGACCACACCATTGAACGAGTGCTGTTGCGCAAGCTGTAGCGGTATCAATAGCGCACTAATCGCCGTGAAACCCATGCTAGCGGGAACTATTCGGCGAGCGCGTCGTGCACAATCTTGGCCAGATGTTCGGCACATTCGCGAGCAAGCTCATCCGTTTCGGCCTCAACCATCACACGCACGAGCGGTTCAGTGCCGGAGGGGCGCAGCAATACGCGACCGGACTCACCCAACCGCGCCTGCACCTCAGCGACTGCCTGCTGCACCTGTTCGTTGGTCGTGCACTCTTCCTTGCGCACACCACGAACATTGATGAGTTCCTGCGGGTAAACCGCCATAACCTGCTTCAGCTCATGCAATGTTTTTCCGGATGCGGCAACGATCGCTGCCAGGGTTAGGCCAGAGAGCACACCGTCACCGGTCGTTGCGAATCGGGTCAAGATGATGTGACCGGATTGCTCTCCACCGATAGCAAGACCGTGCTCGTTCAACTGTTCGAGCACATAGCGGTCGCCGACCTTGGTCTCAAGCAACTTGATTCCGTGGTCACTCATGGCAACGCGCAGCCCGAGGTTCGACATGACGGTCGCCACGAGCGTGTTGTCGGTGAGCAGGTCGTGGTCTTTCAGCCAGAGCGCGATGATTGCCATGATCTGATCGCCGTCGACGATCTCGCCGTGATGGTCGACGGCGAGACAGCGGTCAGCATCGCCGTCATGAGCGATGCCGAGATCGGCACCAAGGTCGACTACGGCGTCGCGAAGCTTATCGAGGTGGGTGGAACCAACACCGTCGTTGATGTTCATACCGTCGGGTTCGCCACCGATGAGGGTGACATCTGCGCCCGCCGAACGGAACACCTCTGGTGACACACCCGCAGCCGCGCCGTGAGCAGCGTCGATAACGATCTTGAGTCCGTCTAGCGGGGGCCGCGCATCCGCATGCACAATCGGCATTGCCGATAGTAGATGTAGCGCATAGCGGTCTTCGGCGTCAGCGAACCGTTCGATGCGCCCGACCCCCTCGCCGGTGGGCCGCAGCGGCTCGAGTTCGAGTTGGGCGGCGATCTCGGCTTCGATAGAGTCGGGAAGTTTGCGGCCGCCACGCGCAAAGAACTTGATGCCGTTGTCCGGGGCGGGGTTGTGTGACGCCGAAATCATCACCCCGAAGTCCGCTTCGATATCGGCGGTGAGGAATGCGGCAGCCGGGGTGGGCATTACGCCCGCATCGCACACGTCGATTCCGGATGAGGCGAGCCCGGCAGCAACTGCCGCACTAATGAACTCACCGGATACCCGCGGGTCGCGAGCAACAACGGCGACAGGCCGCCCGCCGCGCGCTCGCGTTTCGCGAGCAAGCACGACTGCGGCGGCCTGCGCCAGGGCAACGGAGAGTTCGACAGTGATCTTGCCGTTGGCGAGGCCACGAACACCATCGGTTCCGAACAATGCTTCGATCGCCCTTTCGTTGTGATTGCGGATTAGCGCTTCGAGTATTGCGGCGCCTTGCGAGCCTTCTTAAGACCGGCCTTCTTACGTTCCTTCACTCGCGGGTCGCGGGTGAGGAAGCCGGCCTTCTTCAGCTCGGGGCGGTTGTGCTCACGGTCGATCTCGTTGAGTGCACGAGCGATACCGAGACGCAGTGCACCTGCCTGACCCGAAGGGCCGCCACCGACGATCTTAGCGATGACGTCGTAGGAGCCGGCCAGCTCGAGGAGCGTGAACGGGTCGTTGATGAGCTGCTGGTGCAGCTTGTTCGGGAAGTAGTCCTCGAGGTCACGGCCGTTTACGGTGATCTTGCCGCTGCCGGGAACCACGCGAACGCGCGCGATGGCCTGCTTGCGACGACCAACCGCTTGACCCGAAACGGTCAGCGCCGGACGCGGAGTGGTTTCCTGAGCTTCCGAAGCCGGAGTCTCAGTGGTGAAATTGGTGGGCTGCTCCTCAATGGAGTCTGCAATAGTCGCCACGATGTTCGTCCTTCTTCGTTGTGCCGCTACTGGGCAACCTGGTCAAAGGTGTAGGCCTTCGGCTGCTGAGCCGAGTGCGGGTGCTCGGGACCCGCGTACACCTTGAGCTTCTTGATCTGGTCACGGCCGAGCGAGTTCTTCGGAAGCATGCCACGAATCGCCTTTTCCACGGCGCGCTCGGGACGCTTCTCGAGGAGCTCGGTGTAGCTCTCGGCACGGAGTCCACCCGGGTAACCCGAGTGACGGTAGGCCTTCTTCTGCTCGAGCTTGGCGCCGGTAAGAGCAACCTTGTCAGCGTTAACGATGATGACGTAGTCACCAGTGTCAACGTGCGGAGCGAACGTGGCCTTGTGCTTGCCGCGCAGGAGCGCGGCAGCGTGCGAGGCAAGACGGCCCAGTACTACGTCGGTTGCGTCAATGACGAACCACTCGCGAGCAATCTCACCCGCCTTAGGAGTGAAGGTACGCATAACTGCATCTTTCGGTCGAAGGGAATGGTCGTGAATCCCGCTCGGTTGGAGTTTGCTCGGATGCGCACCCGAGGTGACTCATTGCATCCGCAAACCCGCGGTCGAGGGTCCACTTCGATGTCTGACCCACGTCAGACAACCTAACTAGGGTACGCCAACTGTCCCGAGACGCGCAATACCCTTGTGACGGCCATCCCACCGACTCCACAACATCCGCTACGCGGGAACGGGATCGTCCGGCGGCAGCGTGGACACATTGTCCGACGATTCCGACAGCGGTGTCACCAACCGCAGATGCGGCCGCTTGGCGCGGGTGAGTTCCTGGCGGGATGCGAGCTCTTCGGTATCGGGGTACCCCACCTCGGTGAGCACCAGGCCCTTTGCTGCCAAGACCGAGAACGCATTCGACCGCTCCCCGGCCGTAAGTAGCGCCGGCACCGCATCCAGCGATAGACGCCCCTGTCCTACCGCCGCGCACATGCCGACGAGCGAACGCACCATCGAGTGACAGAACGCATCCGCCTGCAACTGTGCAACTAACAGACCGGGCGCTGCCTGCTCCCACGCAAAGGCATGCAGGGTGCGCACCGTGGTTGCCCCAGCTCGCGGTTTACAGAATCCGGCAAAGTCGTGCAGGCCAATGAGCATCTGTGCCGCAGCGTTCATCAGCGAAAGGTCGACGGGGCGCCGAACCGTCACCGTTCGATGCCGTTCCAGTGGGTTTGGGCGCGCCGTCGGATCAGCCAATCGGTATTCGTATCGCCGCCACAGCGCCGAGAAGCGAGCATCGAATGCGTCGGGAACTGCCTGCGCTGCGGTTACGACCACATCCGATTCAAATCCGAGGATGCCAGAAAGCCGACGCACGAGCGCATCAGCCGGGTTATCGTCGCGGTTGCCGCGCGCGGTTGCCTGCCACATATCGCTCGGCAAATCGAGGTGGGCAACCTGCCCGGTTGCGTGTACTCCCGCATCCGTACGGCCCGCGACGGTTAACAGCGAACCGGTATCCGGTAGATCGCGGTACAGGATGCGTAGGGCATCTTCGAGCGCGCCCTGAACGGTTCGCAGCTCGGGTTGCGCTGCCCAGCCGCTGAAGGCGCTCCCGTCGTAGGCGATGTCCAAGCGAATACGAGTCGTCTCGGGCGAAGTCATAGCAACATCCTGCCATTACTGGGATAACCACCCGCCACGTCACCCAAACGTCACTGCGATCTCAACGGCCGTCGCGGCCCCCAGAAAGCACTGATGCCCCGCACGCAGCGGGGCATCAACGCGAGCTATTGAAACCTACTTGGTTTCTTCCTCAGCAGCCTCTTCAGCCGGAGCCTCGGCAGCCTCGTCAGCAGCGGTCGACTCGGCCTCGGTGGCCTCATCAACGGTCTGTTCAGCCGACTCTTCGACTGCGGTCTCTTCAACAACAGCTTCCTCGGCCGGAGCCTCGGTTGCCGGTGCTTCTTCAGCAGCAGGTGCTGCCTTCTTCACCTTCGGGCTAACCGGCTCAAGAACCAGCTCGATAACCGCCATCGGGGCGTTGTCGCCCTTGCGGTAACCGGTCTTGATGACACGGGTGTAGCCACCTTCACGCTCAGCCATCAGCGGCGCGATTTCGGTGAACAGCTCGTGGACGACACCACGGTCGGTGATTGTCTGAAGCACCTTGCGGCGGCTGTGCAGGTCGCCACGCTTGGCCTGGGTGATCAGACGCTCAGCAATGGGACGAAGACGCTTTGCACGGGTCTCAGTGGTCTGGATGCGCTTGTGCGTGAACAGCTGCGCGGCCATCTGGCCCATGATCATGCGCTCGTGTACGGGTCCGGCTCCGATACGGGGGCCCTTAGTTGGCTTAGGCATTGGATGATCTCTTTCTCAAAAATGTAGGTACCGCGTTACAGGCGGCTTAGATGTACTCGCCGCTGTCTTCGCCGGCGCCGTAGAAGTGAGTGCCTTCAAAACCGGGCACGCTGTCCTTCAGTGACAGGCCCATGCTGGTGAGCTTGTCACGAACCTCGTCTACTGACTTCTGGCCGAAGTTGCGGATGTTCATCAGCTGCGACTCGCTGAGTGCAACCAGCTGCGACACAGTGGTGATGCCCTCGCGCATGAGGCAGTTGTACGAGCGGACCGACAGGTCGAGGTCGTTGATACTCATCGACAGTTCTTCGCTGATGACCTGCTCAACCGGCGCAGGGCCGATCTCGATGCCCTCAGCTTCGACGTTGAGCTCGCGTGCGAGACCGAACAGCTCGACGAGGGTGCCACCGGCGGATGCTACCGCGTCGCGCGGCGACATCGAAGGCTTCGTCTCGACGTCAACGACCAGGCGATCGAAGTCGGTACGTTCACCAGCACGCGTTGCTTCAACACGGTAGGTGACCTTCAGCACCGGCGAGTAAATCGAGTCCACTGGAATCTGGCCCGATTCCGAGTAGGCGTTGCGGTTCTGCTGTGCCGATACGTAACCACGTCCACGTTCGATGGTCAGTTCGAGTTCGAACTTCGCGTCGTCGTTGAGGGTCGCGATAACCATGTCCGGGTTGTGGATTTCAACACCTGCAGGTGCCGAAATATCGGCGGCGGTTACCTCACCGGCACCGGTCTTACGCAGGTACGCGGTGATCGGCTCGTCGTGTTCGCTGGACACAACCAGCTGCTTGATGTTGAGGATGATCTCGGTGACGTCTTCCTTCACACCAGCGATGGTGGTGAATTCGTGCTGCACACCATCGAGGCGGATGCTGGTGACAGCAGCGCCTGGGATCGAGCTGAGCAGGGTGCGACGAAGCGAGTTTCCGAGCGTGTAACCGAAACCTGGTTCCAGCGGCTCGATCACGAACCGTGAACGGTACTCGGAGATGTTTTCCTCAGTAAGGGTGGGGCGCTGTGCAATGAGCACTGTGGGGTTCCTTTCGGCTAAGCGTCCGCTATATGACGCCTGGCGTAATCGTGAGTGGTGTACTCACGCGAGGTATGGGGATTGTGCAAAAGACAGGCGATCCCGACTCGGTCGGGAAGGTCGCCCTCAATCCAATAGTGGATGGGGCGACCTGGGAATCACTAAACTCGACGGCGCTTCGGCGGGCGGGCACCGTTGTGAGCCTGCGGGGTCACATCGGTGATCGAACCAACCTCCAGGCCGGCAGCCTGGAGCGAGCGGATTGCGGTTTCACGACCCGAACCCGGCCCCTTAACGAACACGTCAACCTTCTTCATGCCGTGTTCCTGAGCCTGGCGGGCGGCAGCTTCTGCAGCGAGCTGCGCGGCGAACGGGGTCGACTTACGCGAACCCTTGTAGCCAACGCCACCCGAGGATGCCCAGCTGATAACGGCGCCCGTAGTGTCGGTGATCGAAACGATGGTGTTGTTGAACGTCGACTTGATGTGAGCCTGGCCCACGGCCACGTTCTTGTTGCTCTTGCGGCGCGGCTTGCGCGCTGCGGTCTTAGGGGTTGCCAATTCTTCTCTCCTACGAAACTTTGTTCACTCGCAGCCGGATGAGGGCGCGGTTACTTCTTCTTACCGGCGACGGTGCGCTTCGGTCCCTTACGGGTACGAGCGTTGGTCTTCGTACGCTGACCGTGTACGGGCAGACCGCGACGGTGGCGCAGACCCTGGTAACTACCGATTTCGACCTTGCGGCGAATGTCGGCGGCAACCTCACGACGGAGGTCACCTTCTACCTGGTAGGTACCTTCGATGTGGTCACGCAGAGCAACGAGCTGCTCGTCGGTGAGGTCCTTAACGCGGGTGTTTCCGTCAACGCCGGTCGCAGCGAGCGACTTGAGTGCGCGGGTACGGCCGATGCCGTAAATGTAGGTGAGTGCAACCTCGACGCGCTTTTCGCGCGGGAGGTCAACGCCTGCAAGACGTGCCATTGGAGTGTGCTCCTAGATGGTTGAGGTGTGGAGCAACGGCTGGGCTTCGGCCTCTTGCCCGAAGGTGTCCCCGCCTGAGCGGTTCTTACCGTTGCGATTTCAGTGTTGAGTTGTTCGTAGCCTGCTTAGGCAGCGGCTACTAGCCCTGACGCTGCTTGTGGCGAGGGTTGTCGCAGATGACCATGACACGACCGTGACGACGAATCACACGGCACTTGTCACACATCTTCTTAACCGAAGGCTGTACCTTCATGTTCTTCTTCTTTCTTACGCTGGCCTCGTACCGGCACGGATGTGCCGGCCGTTCCTTATCCGGCCGTGGGGAGAACGCGCTGCGGCAGCGGACTACTTGTAGCGGTAGACGATTCGGCCGCGCGTGAGGTCGTAGGGGCTGAGCTCTACGATGACTCGGTCTTCAGGGAGGATGCGGATGTAGTGCTGACGCATCTTGCCTGAGATGTGCGCGAGGACCTTGTGCCCGTTCGAAAGCTCAACACGGAACATTGCGTTGGGCAATGCCTCGATTACCGAACCTTCGATTTCGATGACGCCGTCTTTTTTCGCCATAGCCTCACTGTCACTAGCTTGTTCGTTCCACATGCCGGTCATGCGGATGATGCGATATATGGGACGCAAATCGGCCCCACACAGATCGACCCTCAACTATAGGCAGGAATCAGCGAGAAGCGCAAGGCTTTTCGCCCATGAATTTCGGCATTCCCGGCGTGTCAGCGTCAGCTCAGGATGCCGAGCTCGCGTGCCTGCGCCAGCTCGCCTTCCAGCTCAGCGATGGATGCATCAATCCGAGTGCGTATCTGCGGCGAGATTTCTAAGCCCTCGACCACCTGCCACTCGCCGTCGCGAGCAATCGCCGGTACGCCTGCGATGCATCCGAGCGGGAAACCGTATTCACCGAGCGAGGGCCGCGCGATGGTGACCCAGTCTCCTTCGCGGGTGCCGAGTGTCCAGTCACGCATGTGGTCGATGGTCGCACTGGCGGCACTTGCTGCAGATGACGCTCCACGGGCCTCGATAATTGCCGCGCCACGACGCGCAACAGTCGTCGCAAACTCCCCATCCAGCCAGGCGTCATCAGCGACCACGTCACGAACCGAGCGCTCCCCGATCAGTCCGTGCTCCACATCCGGGACCTGCGTGTTTGAGTGATTACCCCACACGTGCACGCGCGTAACCTTTCCCGCACCCACTCCGGCGCGCTGGGCTAGCTGCGCCACCGCACGGTTGTGGTCGAGACGCATCAGCGCGTGGAATCGTTCGGCGGGAATATCCGCGGCGGCAGCGCGCAGGATGGCCGCGTTGGTGTTGGCGGGGTTCCCGACCACGAGCGCACGGATATCGTTCGCCGCGCCGGCGGCCATCGCGCGACCCTGAGCGCTGAAAATCTCGCCGTTTGCGGCCAGCAGATCGCCTCGGTCCATCCCCGCCTTTCGCGGCATGGCGCCCACGAGCAGTGCCACATTTGCACCGTCGAACGCGGTTTCAGCGCTATCGGTCACCTCGATACCGCGCAGCAGCGGGAAGGCCGCGTCGAGCAGTTCCATTGCGGTACCTTCGGCGGCGCGAACGGCCTGCGGGATTTCCAGCAGTCGAAGCTGTACCGGGGTGTGCGGGCCGAGCATGTTTCCGGATGCGATCCGGAACGCGAGCGCGTAGCCAATGTTTCCTGCGGCACCGGTGATGGTGATGCGAACTGGAGCGTTCATACGTGCCTCGCTTCTACTGGAGTCTCACAGCGTTCTTGAGAGACACAGTACCTGCCGAATGTGACGCGCTCCCCCGGCTTCGAGTGGGGCCGTGGTGCTCCCACGAACGGCGATCCTCGCCAGCCACCGATGAAACCTACGGAGCAATTGGCGTAATGCCAAAGGGTGCGAGTCCCGCAGCCCCGCCGTCATGGGCCGTAGTGACCCAAATGCCGTTCGCGTGGCGGATCACCGTGTGCTCCCAGTGAGCTGAGGGAGTGCCGTCCGCGGCCCGCACTGACCATTCGTCATCGTCCACGAGTACATCCGGCTTGCCGGCGGTGAGCATCGGCTCGATGCAGATCGCAAGCCCTGCGCGCACGACCGGGCCGCGTCGACGCACCCGATAGTTGAACACGGTTGGTTCCTCGTGCATATTGCGGCCGATGCCGTGGCCGGTGTAGTTCTCCAGGTTGCCCAGGGGGCCGGGCTGTTCGGCAATGGCGTCTTCGATGGCGCCGCCGATATCGTTCATATGCCGCGCGGTAGCGACGGCGGCGATGCCATGCCACATGACCTCATGGGTTGCGTTCGAGACTCGGTGTGCTTCGCGAACCCAATCGTGCCCGCGCGGGTGACCGGATGCATCCTGACCGTCGGCCTCCGGCACGATGATGGTGCGGGCAGAGTCGCCGTTCCAGCCGCCGAGCAGGGCGCCGCAGTCGATGGAGACGATGTCACCGGCTACCAGTGGCGTGTCGTTCGGAATACCGTGCACGACGACATCGTTCACCGATGCACAGACGGTGTGGTGGTATCCGTCAACCAGTTGAAAGTTAGGGACTCCCCCGGCCTCGCGAATGACTCGCTCTGCGATTGCATCCAACTCGAGCGTGGAGATTCCGGGACGGATTGCTGCCTCCACGGCATCGAGGGCCTGCGCGGTGAGGACCCCAGCGGGGAGCATCATCTTGAGTTCTTCGGGAGTCTTGTAAATCGAGCGCATGCATCGAGCCTACGTCTTGGTTGTAGGCGCCGTTGCACACAGGTCCCTCGCGCTCGAATTCGCGACCCGCCAGCTTTGAACACACAATTAAAATGAATTGCCTTTACTTGCTTAACTGTGTTTTTCCGGTTAATTTGCTGAATGTCCTACTTCCAATAGGTCCGCAAGGGTGCGGCCAGAAACGGTTCAATGATGACGAGTAGTACTCCTACCCCTACCCGCCCGTCTCAGCCTCCGAGTCAGGGCGAGTTCAAACGCGCACTAGGTAAGGGCGCAACGCTCACCCTCGGTGTGGGCGCAATGGTCGGATTCGGCTGGGTCACCATGGTGGGTGACTGGATTAAAGATGCGGGTTCTCTAGGCGCCGCGGGCGCATTCCTGATCGGTGGAATCATGATGGCGATCGTGGCGCTCGTGTACTCCGAGCTGGTTGCCGCGATGCCGAAAGCCGGTGGTGAGCACAACTACATCATGCGCGGCCTCGGCCCGCGGTGGTCGTTCATCGGCTCGTGGGCCATTACCGGTGGGTATGCGACGGTGGTTGCGTTCGAAGCCGTGGCCCTCCCTAAGGCAGTGGGCTATGTAATCAATCTTGAACAGATTCACCTGTGGACGATCAGCGGCTCGGAAGTCTTCCTGACATGGGCCCTTGTTGGATCGGTCGTCGCGATCCTCATCACGATCATCAACATCATCGGGGTCAAGATTGCCGGTGGATTCCAAATGTTCGTGGTGATCTTCCTGTTCATGATCGGTGCGCTGCAGATTGTTGGCTCGTTCACCTCGGGCAGCGTGGAGGCGATGGAGCCATTCTTCAGCAGCGACTCTTCCGGTTTCTTTGCGGTGCTGGTCGTCGTGCCGTTCATGTTCGTTGGTTTCGACGTGATTCCGCAGGCTGCTGAAGAGGTTAACCTGCCTCCTGCAACCACCGGTCGCCTGTCCTTCACATCGGTGCTGATCGCCGCAGTGTGGTACATCATGATCGTGCTGACCGTTTCTTCGGCACTTTCGGAGCAGCAGATTGTTGATTCGTCGCTCCCGGCTGCGGATGCGATGGGCGCACTGTTCGGCAGCCAGTTCTTCGCCAACTTGATGGTGTCCGCTGGTGCCGCCGGAATCTTGACTTCGTGGAACTCGCTGCAGATGGGCGCTTCGCGCCTGCTGTACTCGCTTGCACACGCGGGCATGTTGCCGGCATGGCTTGGCAAGCTGCACCCGAAGTTCGGCACCCCGGTGAATGCGCTGCTCGTGCTCGGTGGTATCGCCGCAGTTGCACCGTTCTTCGGTTCCGAAGCGCTGGGCTGGATCGTGGGCTCTGGTTCGCCGATGATCGTACTTGCGTACCTGCTGGTATCAGTTTCGTTCGTGGTTCTGCGCAAGCGTGAACCAGAAATGGATCGCCCACTGCGCATCGGCGGCCGAGGCAAGGGCGGTATGTTCATCGGCATTCTCTCGATTGCGATTACCGCGTTCCTGGTAGCGCTGTATGCACCGGGTATGCCTGCACAGCTCGGAGTGGAACCGTGGATCATCTTCGGCCTGTGGTGGCTGGTCGGGTTGGTGTTCTTCCTCGCTATCCCGGGCGGTGTGAAGCCAGGCCCGGATGCGGAGCAGAACCTCGTCAAGCTCGTAAACGAACGTCGAGCACGTCGCAAGTAATGCGGCGAATGTAGCCCGGATGTGGGGTGGAGCGGAGTACCGTTCCACCCCACATCCTTTTCGCTAAAGCAGAACAACGAAGGGGCGCCCGGCGGGCGCCCCTTCGTTCCTTTCCTTCTAGACCTCTCGATCCAGGCTCTTTCCCTCATGCGGGTATTCGTGCGGCTTGCCTCCGCTCAAACGAACCGCAAGATCAACAATCTCTTCGGACTGTGCGATTGGCTCCGCGTAACGCAGATCAACAACACCGGTCTTCGCGTCACCCGCCAATGAACCACCGCGCAGGTATGGCTTCGATACAAACAGGTAGATCACGCCGAGCAGCACGACCACTACGCTCACGATGAGCACTAGGTATGACTGCACGAAGTCATCATCCGGCTCGGGCTGCGCTATAACTGCCATGGCGAACACCTGATACAGGAGTGCCGCGATCGAAACCACCCAGCCCAGCGTACCCATGCTGAACGCGCCCTTCGGCTGCCATCCCTTGACGCGCGCACGGATGGATGCGATCACCACTGACGAGAACGCGAGGTAAATACCAAACGACGCGAACGAGAGAATCGCGGTCAGTGCATCCGCGCTGAGCAGAGAGATGAGTACGAAGATTCCGGGCAGAACACCGGCAACGATCAGCGAGTACGGAGGTACCGCCCGGTTGCGGTTGAATTTGCCGAGCAGATGCGATGCCGGCAGCTGACGGTCGCGACCCATCGAGTACATCAGTCGCGAGGCAGCAGCCTGCAGCGAAATCACGCAGCTCAGGAACGACACGAGCACGATCACCAGCACTACCTTGAATCCGCCGACACCGAATGCTTCAACAAGGATTTCTCCTACTGGATCTTCCGCGGTGCCGTTAATCACAGCAGCATAGTCAGGCACGGACAGGATGAGGCCGAGCGCCAAGAACATCGATGACACTCCACCGACGTAGATCGTCATACGCATCGCACGCGGGATCACCCGGCTCGGGTCACGGACTTCTTCGGCGACGTCACCGTTGGCCTCAAACCCGTAGAACAGGAAGATACCGAAGAGTGCCGAAGCGAGGAACGCCGCGAAGAACGGCTGCGCTTCCTGCATTTCCAGCGGTCGGAAGTCAGTGAAGAGCACACTCAGGTCGTGTTTGCTCGTCTTGATGAACAGCCAGATACCGATCACCACCGTCGCAATGATCTCGACGACGAAACCGATGAATGCGACGTTCGACAACAGCTTCGTACCACCAAAGTTCGTCACTGTCGCCAGGAGCAGGATGACCAGAGCGAGAACAACATTCGCCTGGTCAGTCATCTCAATGTCGAACACGTCGCCGAGGAACGAGCCCGCACCGAAGGCTACGGATGCGATCGTTGCGTTGATAGCGATGGCGTACACCCATCCGCTCATCCATCCCCACTTTGGGCCCCATAGGCGCCGGTTCCAGGGATAGATACCACCCGCAATTGGGTACTGCGAAACCACTTCACCGAAGACGCAAGCGACTAGCAGCTGCCCCAATCCGGCAACGGCGAGCATCCAGAACGCCGGCGGACCCGAAATGCCCATTGCCAATGCGAAGGTCGTGTACACGCCGACAACGGGCGAAAGGTAGGTGAACCCGAGGGCGAGGTTGCCCCAGAAGCCCATATCGCGCTTGAACTCGCTCTCAGCCTGTGCAGGCGAGTCGCCAGAAGTTGTGCCCGTCGTTTGGGCCAATGATTGCTGTGTTTCCATGTCCTTACCTGTTTCAATAACGGCTTCTTTGCCAACGGGCATTGCTGCCCCGGGCGCTGTTCACGAAACGACGGCTGTGTCGTCTGCGAATCAGCTGAGAAAATACTGCCCTATTTCCCGGACAAATGTGAACCGGTTTCAATTATTTTTTGCTGGCTGTTCAAGCTCTGGGCTGATCTGATGGTGCGTCCCAGGCAAATGTTCACGGAAACCAAAAGAGGGCCAGCAATTGCTGGCCCTCTTTCAATGTGGCACTACGCGGGACGATGCCCGGCCTCGGCAAGACCGTCGAGAATACGCTGTGCGACCTCCTCGACCGTGCCCATACCGTCCACGCGCACCAGCGCACCCCGCTGAGCGTAAGCATCAATCACCGGAGCCGTCTGGTCACGGTACACCTGCTGGCGGTGGCGAATGACCTCCTCGGTATCATCCACGCGACCCTGCTCCTCAGCGCGCTTCAACAGCCGCTGTACGACCGCATCCTCATCCGTCACGAGTTCAACAACGGCATCGAGCTCTTGGTCGGATGCGGCGAGCAGGTCAGTGAGGAATTCAACCTGGCCGAGCGTGCGCGGGTACCCGTCAAGCAGGAACCCACGGGCGACATCGTCCTGCGAGAGCCGGTCGCGGATCAGTTCGTTGGTCAGCTCGTCCGGTACGAGCTGCCCCTGCTCCGTAATGGCCTTCACCTGCTTACCGAGTTCGGTCTCGTTCTTAATGTTCGCGCGGAAGATGTCACCGGTCGAGATTGCCGGCACACCGAATGCCTGCGCGAGCGAACCAGCTTGGGTTCCTTTGCCGGCGCCGGGAGCACCGACGATGAGCATGCGAATTGTCATCGGAGAAGTCCTTCGTAGTTACGTTGCTGCAGCTGCGCATCGATCTGCTTCACGGTCTCGAGACCAACACCCACGAGAATCAGAATCGATGCTCCACCGAACGGGAAGTTCTGGTTCGCGCCGACAAAGGCGAGCGCGAACAGTGGGAGCAGCGCGATGATGCCAAGGTAGATCGAGCCCGGGAAGGTGATGCGGTTGAGCACATAGGTGAGGTAGTCGGCAGTCGGCTGACCGGCACGGATACCCGGAACGAATCCGCCCTGCTTGCGCATGTTCTCAGCGACCTCTTCGGGGTTGAACGCGATGTACACGTAGAAGTACGCGAACCCGATGATGAGCAGGAAGTAGGTCACCATGTACGGCCAGGAGTCACCACTGACGAAGTTGTTCTGCAGCCAAACAACCCATTCTGGTGGCACGCTGCCATCAGTCGGAGTGTTGAACTGTGCCACCAGCATCGGCAGCATCAGCAACGACGAGGCGAAGATGACGGGAATAACACCGGCCTGGTTCACCTTGATCGGGATGTAGGTTGACTGACCGCCGTACGCGCGGCGACCGATCATGCGGCGAGCGTACTGCACCGGGATTCGACGCTGCGACTGTTCAACGAATACGACCGCAACCAGTACCAGGAACGCGAGCAGCAGGATCAGCACGAAGGTCAAACCACCGCCGGTACCGCTTACCAGCGACCACATTGCCTGCGGGAAGCTTGCACAGATCGAGGTGAAGATAAGCAGCGACATACCGTTACCGACACCGCGTTCAGTAATCAGCTCACCAAACCACATGATTACCGCTGTACCAGCCGTCAGCGCAGCAATCATCAGCACCATGCGGATCACATTGGTGAGCACGCCGTCGCCGCCGACTTCGGGTACCAAATTGAGCACCTGGTTACACGCGGGGCTGGCGTTCATACCAAACAGACCACCGGTCCGAGCAACAGTCAGCAGCGTAGTGGACTGCAGTACCGCCAGTGCGATCGTCAAGTAACGGGTGTACTGCGTCAGCTTGGCCTGGCCAGCCTGACCTTCCTTGTACAAGGTCTCGAAGTGCGGCACCACCACACGCAGCAGCTGAACGATAATCGACGCCGTAATGTACGGCATGATTCCCAGTGCGAATAGCGATAGCTGCAAGAGCGCGCCACCGGAGAACAGGTTCATCATGTTCACCAGGCTCGCTTGACCATCGGTGCCGATGCCAGCGACACAGGTCTGCACATTGCTGTAGTTCACGTGCGGTGCAGGAATCGTAGTGCCCAAGCGGTAGATGGCAATAATTCCGAGGGTGAATAGAATCTTCCGACGGAGGTCGGGAGTTTTAAACACCCGGGCGATGGCCTTAAACACGCGGTCAGCCTGCTTTCGTTGGTGGTCAAACAAGTAACGGGGCCGGAAGGCCCGGCCCCGTTACAAGGGAATTACTTAATGGAGCCGCCAGCGTCGACGATCTTCTGCTCTGCCGAGCTCGAGACCTTGTCAACGGCAACATTCAGCTTAACGGTAAGCTCGCCAGTTCCAAGAACCTTTACCAGTTCGTTCTTGCGAACCATGCCCTTGTTGACGAGCTCCTCAACGGTTACGTCGCCACCTTCGGGGAATGCTTCCTGCAGCTGGTACAGGTTCACAACCTGGTATTCCTTGCGGAACGGGTTCTTGAACCCACGCAGCTTCGGCGTACGCATGTGCTGCGGCATCTGACCACCTTCGAAGCCGAGGCGCACTGTGTTGCGTGCCTTGGTTCCCTTGGTGCCTCGACCCGCGGTCTTACCCTTGGATGCTTCACCGCGACCCTTACGGATGCGGCTCTTCTTTGCGCCTGGAGCGGGACGAAGGTCGTGCAGCTTAGTGATGCCGCCCTCTTCGCGCTCGTTCTCGTTGTTTGCCATTATTCGTTGATCTCCTCAACCTTGACCAGGTGAGCAACTGCGCGTACATAGCCACGCAGCTGTGCGTTGTCCTCACGAACAACGGAATCACCGATACGCTTCAGTCCGAGCGTACGCAGGGTGTCACGCTGGTTCTGCTTCTCGCTAATGATCGACTTGATCTGCGTAATCTTTACGTTCGCCATTACGAACCAACCTTTGCATCCTTAGCGGCCTGTTCTGCTGCGCGAGCCTGGTTGCGGCGGATGCGCTCGGGCACGACGTGCTCGAAGTCAAGGCCACGACGGGCAGCAACCGCACGCGGCTCTTCGAGCTGCTTGAGGGCGTCTACCGTCGCGTGAACGATGTTGATGGTGTTGGACGAACCGAGTGACTTGCTCAGCACGTCGTGCACGCCTGCGCACTCAAGTACGGCACGCACCGGACCACCGGCGATAACACCGGTACCTTCGGCTGCGGGGCGCAGCAGCACGACACCGGCGCTGGCTTCACCCTGTACCGGGTGCGGGATGGTCTTGAGGACGCGAGGAACACGGAAGAAGTTCTTCTTCGCTTCCTCAACACCCTTGGAGATCGCCAGCGGCACCTCACGTGCCTTACCGTAGCCGACGCCAACCATTCCGTTACCGTCACCGACGACAACCAGAGCGGTGAAGCTAAAGCGACGACCACCCTTAACTACCTTCGATACACGGTTGATGGTGACAACGCGCTCGAGGAACTCGTTACCTGACTTGTCCTCGTGACGGTCACGACGGCCGCCACCACGCTGGTTACGGTCGCGCTGACCGCCACGGCGCTCACGGCCATCCTCACGGGTGTTCGACTCGCTCGATGCAGCGGTCTCGACCGGAGTGTCCGACATGTTTTCGGGCATGTTGTTCGTCTCGCTCACAGGTTCAGCCCTGCCTCTCGTGCTGCTTCGGCGATGGCCGCAACGCGACCTGCGTACTTGTTACCGCCACGGTCGAAAACAACCTCTTCGATACCGGCGGCCTTAGCGCGCTCAGCGATGATCTCGCCTACGCGACGGGCCTTAGCGGTCTTGTCACCGTCGAGTCCACGTAGCTCTGCTTCCATGGTCGAAGCCGAAGCGAGGGTGTGACCCTGGCTGTCGTCGATGACCTGGACGAACACGTGACGTGCCGAACGGGTGACGGACAGGCGCGGCCGTGCAGCCGTGCCAACGATCTTCTTGCGCAGCCGTGCGTGGCGACGACCACGGACTGCCTGCTTGCTCTGCTGAGCCATGGTTACTTACCAGCCTTTCCGGCCTTGCGGCGAATCTGTTCACCCGCGTAGCGGATGCCCTTGCCCTTGTACGGCTCGGGCGGACGGATCTTGCGGATCTTTGCGGCGGTTTCACCCACAAGCTGCTTATCGATACCGGTGATGGTGACCTTGTTCTGGCCTTCTACCGCGAAGGTGATACCAGCAGGTGCTTCAACGGATACCGGGTGCGAGAAACCGAGTGCGAATTCCAGGTTGGAACCTTTCGCGAGTACACGGTAACCGGTACCGACAACCTCAAGTTCCTTTTTGTATCCCTGTGTAACACCGATGATGTTGTTCGAGATGAGGGTACGGGTGAGGCCGTGCAGCGCACGCGATTCACGCTCGTCATCCGGGCGTGAAACGGTTACGGTGTTCTCTTCGACCTTAACCTCGATGGGCTTGGCAACGGTCAGCGAAAGCTCACCCTTGGGGCCCTTGACGACTACATCCGAGCCGTTGATCTTGATGTCAACGCCTGCGGGAACTTCAATAGGAAGACGTCCAATACGCGACATTATTGATCACCATACGTAGGCGAGGACTTCCCCACCCACGCCCTTCTGGTCGGCCTCGCGGTCCGTGAGGATGCCGGAGGAAGTGGACAAGATGGCGATACCGAGTCCGCCGAGCACGGTGGGCAGCTCAGTCGACTTTGCGTATACACGCAGACCGGGCTTCGACACGCGTTTGATACCCGACAGTGCGGGACGACGGTCCTGGCCGAACTTCAGCGAGATGTTGAGGGATTCGCCAACACGTGCCGATTCAACGGCCCAGTCTGCGATGTATCCCTCACGCTTGAGGATGTCGGCAATGTTCTTCTTCAGCTTCGAGCTCGGCATCGACACGGAGTCGTGGTGAGCGTTGCTCGCGTTGCGCAGACGCGTAAGCATGTCTGCAACGGGATCGGTCATGGTCATGACGCGAGTTTTCCTTTCCTGGTTTCGACGTCCCGTACACGGGGCGCCGACCTGTGGTGGTGAAAGCCACCGGCGGTTGCCGGTGGCCGGTGGACTGGGTTACTTGCCCAGACCTGCTTCGAACGGGAAGCCGAGCGCGCGCAGAAGTGCGCGGCCGTGGTCATCCGATTCTGCGGTAGTGACAACGGTAATGTCCATACCGCGGGTGCGGTCAATCTTATCTGGGTTGATTTCGTGGAACATCACCTGTTCGGTCAGGCCGAAGGTGTAGTTACCCTTACCGTCGAACTGCTTGTCCGAGAGTCCGCGGAAGTCGCGGATACGGGGCAGCGCGAGCGAGAGCAGGCGGTCCAGGAACTCCCACATCCGGTCGCCACGGAGCGTTACGTGCGCACCGATGGGCTGACCTTCGCGGAGCTTGAACTGAGCGATCGACTTACGAGCGCGGTTTACCTTCGGCTTCTGGCCGGTGATGTTGGTGAGGTCTGCAATAGCACCCTCGATCACCTTGCCGTCGCGTGCGGCTTCACCGACACCCATGTTGACGACGATCTTCACCAGGCCAGGTACCTGGTGGATGTTGCTCAGACCGAGCTCTTCCTGAAGCTTCGCCTTGATCTCTTCGCGGTACGAAACCTTGAGACGGGGCTGGATTTTGCCAGTTCCCTGTGCAGTGTCAGTCATCTGCTACTCGGCTTCCTTCTTGGTTGCGCTCTTCTTAGCGCTGGTCTTCTTAGCGGTGGACTTCTTCGCCGCGGGCTTCTTACCCTCGCGGCGCGAGTCCTTGAATACCCGGGTACGGACGGTCTTGGTCACGCCATTCTTCTCGACCTGCTCTTCCTTGACACCGGTACGTGCGGGAGCACCGGTTTCGGGGTTCACGAGCATTACATTCGAGATGTGGATGGGAGCCTCAACGGTCTCGATACCACCGGTCTGGCTGCCACGCTGGGTCTGGCCAACACGGGTGTGCTTCGTAACGAAGTTCACGCCCTCAACGATGACCCGGTCCTGCGCCGGCAGCACTTCGAGTACTTCACCCTGCTTACCGCGGTCGCCACCGCGATCCTGCGGGGTTCCGGTGATGACCTCTACGAGGTCGCCCTTGCGAATCTTCGCCATAACTAGAGCACCTCCGGAGCGAGCGAAATAATCTTCATGAACTTCTTGTCGCGCAGCTCGCGGCCAATCGGGCCGAAGATACGCGTTCCGCGCGGTTCGCCGTCGTTCTTGAGCACAACAGCTGCGTTCTCATCGAACGAGATGTACGAACCGTCCACGCGGCGGGTGGGCTTCTTCGTGCGAACGATGACCGCCTTTACGACGTCACCCTTCTTCACGTTACCGCCGGGGATTGCATCCTTAACCGATGCAACCACCACGTCACCCAGGCCGGCGTAGCGACGACCCGATCCACCGAGCACGCGGATGGTGAGCAACTCCTTGGCGCCGCTGTTGTCTGCGACGCGGAGTCGGGATTCCTGCTGAATCATTTAGTCAGTCTCCTTGGCTGTTTCAGGCAAGTGGCCTTGGCCTACTTGGCCTTCTCGAGGATCTCGACCAGACGCCAGCGCTTCGTAGCGCTGAGGGGACGGGTCTCGGCAATGAGCACAAGGTCACCAACCTTGGCGGTGTTCTGCTCGTCGTGAGCCTTCACCTTGTGCGACCGGCGCATCACCTTGCCATACAGCGGGTGCTTTACACGGTCCTCGACGAGGACGGTGATGGTCTTGTCCATCTTGTCGCTCGTGACGTAGCCGCGGCGGGACTTGCGGTAGTTACGCTGTGCGTCCTCTACCGCAGCCTCAGCCGCCTTCGGGGTGGTCTCAGCCATTAGTTGCTCTCCTCATTCTGCGCGGCGGCTTCAGCCTTCTTGCCGCGAGTCTTCTTCGCCGGCTTTGCGGCCGGTTCGGGAGTGGCTCGAATGCCGAGCTCGCGCTCACGGATCACGGTGTAGATACGTGCGATGTCACGCTTGACCGCGCGGATGCGGCCTCGTTCTTCACCCTGACCGGTAGCGGCCTGGAAGCGCAGGTTGAACAGCTCTTCCTTTGCCTTCTTCAGCTCGTCTGCGAGACGGCCGTTCTCCATGGTGTCGAGCTCGTTAATGGCGAGCTCCTTGGATCCAATCGCCATAGTGATTACTCGCCTTCCTCACGGGCAATGATGCGTGCCTTCAGCGGTAGCTTGTGGATAGCGCGGGTGAGCGCCTCGCGTGCGAGCTGCTCATCAACGCCACCGACCTCGAAAAGCACGCGGCCGGGCTTGACATTGGCTACCCAGAATTCGGGCGAACCCTTACCGGAACCCATACGGACTTCGGCAGGCTTCTTGGTCAGGGGACGGTCCGGATAGATGTTGATCCAGACCTTACCGCCACGCTTGATGTGGCGGGTCATGGCAATACGCGCAGCCTCAATCTGGCGGTTCGTGACGTAAGCCGGGCTCAGAGCCTGGATTCCGTACTCACCGAACGACACCCGGGTGCCACCAGTTGCCTGGCCCTTACGACCCGGACGGTGCTGCTTGCGGTACTTGACTCGACGTGGAATAAGCATGTGTTACGCCTCCGCTCCCGCTGCGGCAACCTGCTGCTCGTTGTTGTTGTTCTGGCGGCGGTTGCGACGCGGACGGTCACCGCGCGAATCGCGCGACGACTTCTGGTTGGCCTGCTCGCGAGCAAGCTCCTTGTTGGTCAGGTCACCCTTGTAGATCCACACCTTGACACCGATGCGACCGTAGGTGGTCTTAGCCTCGTAGAAGCCGTAGTCGATGTTTGCGCGGAGGGTGTGCAGGGGTACGCGGCCCTCACGGTAGAACTCCGAGCGGCTCATTTCAGCACCGCCGAGGCGTCCCGATACCTGGATACGAATACCCTTGGCGCCGGCACGCTGCGCGGACTGCAGGCCCTTACGCATTGCGCGGCGGAACGCCACACGGCCTGCGAGCTGCTCAGCAATACCCTGTGCAACGAGCTGCGCTTCCTGGTCGGGGTTCTTCACCTCGAGGATGTTCAGCTGAATCTGCTTGCCGGTGAGCTTCTCGAGCTCACCACGGATGCGTTCGGCTTCGGCACCGCGGCGACCGATCACGATACCCGGGCGGGCAGTGTGAATGTCGACGCGAACACGGTCGCGGGTACGTTCAATCGCGATGTAGGCGATACCGGCTCGGTCGAGCTGCTCGGTGAGGTGCTTGCGGATGCGAATGTCTTCATTCACGTAGTCCGCGTAACGCTGACCGGGCTTGGTCGAGTCGGCGTACCAGCGCGAACGGTGGTCAGTGGTGACACCGAGGCGGAAGCCGTACGGATTGATCTTCTGGCCCATTACTTCTCCGCCTTCTCTTCGTCGGTCTCTGGGGTCGAGACAATGACAGTGATGTGGCTGGTGCGCTTGTTAATACGACCTGCGCGACCCTGGGCGCGCGGACGGAAGCGCTTGAGGGTTACGCCCTCGTCTACGAACGCAGTGCTCACGTAGAGATCACGCTCGTCGAGGTACTCGTTCGCGTTGTCAGCCTTCACCCGGGCGTTAGCGATTGCCGAGGCAACCACCTTGTAGACCGGGTCGGAAGCACCCTGTGGTGCAAACTTCAGAATGGCGAGCGCTTCCAGCGCCTGCTTACCGCGGATCAGGTTGACGACGCGGCGAGCCTTCTGAGGGGTAACGCGGATGTGTCGCGCGCGGGCGATCGACTCCACCATAATTTCCTCCTTCACGCCACCGCTTAGCGGCGGCGACCCTTCTTGTCGTCCTTCACGTGACCGCGGAAGGTACGGGTCGGCGCAAATTCGCCGAGCTTGTGGCCCACCATCGTTTCCGTTACGAAAACGGGGATGTGCTTGCGACCGTCGTGTACTGCGATGGTGTGGCCGAGCATGTCGGGCACGATCATCGAGCGACGCGACCAGGTCTTGATAACGTTCTTGGTCCCGGCTTCGTTCTGCTTAAGCACCTTTTGCAGCAGGTGCTCGTCGACGAAGGGGCCCTTCTTCAGACTGCGAGGCATCTTCCTGAACTCCTACTACTTGCGCTTCTTACCAGTCGGACGGCGGCGGACAATCAGCTTGTCCGATTCCTTACCGGGCTTGCGGGTACGACCCTCAGGCTGACCCCACGGGCTAACCGGATGACGTCCACCAGAGGTGCGACCTTCACCACCACCGTGCGGGTGGTCAACCGGGTTCATAACAACACCACGAACGGTCGGGCGTACACCCTTCCAGCGCTTGCGGCCGGCCTTACCGAGGTCGATGTTGATCTGTTCGGCGTTACCAACCTCACCGACGGTTGCGCGGCAACGTGCATCCACGTTGCGAACTTCGCCCGAAGGCAGACGCAGCTGCGCGTACGGGCCGTCCTTAGCAACCAGGCGGATCGAGGCACCGGCCGAGCGACCCAGCTTGGCACCGCCACCGGGGCGGAGCTCAACTGCGTGCACAACGGTACCCGTCGGAATGTTGCGCAGCGGCAGGTTGTTACCGGGCTTGATGTCGGCGCCTGCACCGGACTCTACGATGTCGCCCTGCTTGAGCTTGTTGGGGGCAAGGATGTAGCGCTTGGTGCCGTCAACAAAGTGCAACAGTGCGATGCGGGCGGTACGGTTCGGGTCGTACTCAATGTGTGCGACGCGAGCGTTGATGCCGTCCTTGTCGTTACGCGTGAAGTCGATCACACGGTACTGACGCTTGTGGCCACCACCAATGTGACGGGTCGTGATACGGCCCTGGTTGTTGCGACCACCGGTCTTCGGTAGCGGACGCAGCAGCGACTTCTCCGGAGTCGAGCGGGTGATCTCGGCGAAGTCCGAGGTCGATCCAGCGCGACGACCCGGGGTCGTGGGCTTGAATTTACGAATAGCCATAGTTGTTCGTCGTCCTCCGCTTAGCCGGCGTTCGAGAAGATGTCGATGGTGCCGGACTTCAGGGTCACGATGGCGCGCTTGGTGTCCTTGCGCTTGCCCATGCCGAAGCGAGTCCGGCGGGTCTTGCCCTGACGGTTAAGGGTGTTGATGCGGTCGACCTTGACATCGAAGATGCGCTCGATAGCGATCTTGATTTCGGTCTTGTTCGCACGGGGGTCCACCTCGAAGGTGTACTTACCCTGGTCGATCAGTCCGTAGCTCTTTTCCGAGATGACCGGACGGATGACAATGTCACGCGGGTCCTTGAAAATGTCGCTCATGACTACTGCTCCTTACCGGTCTTAGCAGCGACGAACCCGTCAAACGCGGTCTTGATGAAGACCACGTCATCAGCGAGGAGTACGTCGTATGCGTTGAGCTGGTCAGCGTCGAGCACGTGAGCACGCTCGACGTTGCGCACCGACTTGCGGGTGATGGTGTCCTCGCGGTCAACAACCACGAGCACGTTGCGACCCTCAGCTGCGGTGCGGAATGCCGTAACTGCAGCCTTGGTCGAAGGCACATCGCCGCTCACCAGTTCGGTGAATACGTGGATGCGGCCGCTGCGGGCGCGGTCCGAGAGCGACTGCACGAGTGCGGCAGCAACCATCTTCTTAGGGGTGCGCTGCGAGTAGTCGCGCGGAGTCGGACCGTGAACAATACCACCGCCGCGGTGCTGCGGCATGCGGATCGAACCCTGACGGGCGTTACCCGTGCCCTTCTGCTTGAACGGCTTACGGCCAGCACCCGAGCGCTCACCGCGGTTCTTGGTCTTGTGCGTACCCTGGCGAGCTGCAGCCTGCTGAGCGACTACAACCTGGTGCACCAGGGGTACATTCATGTCGACGTCGAAGAGCTCAGCGGGGAGCTCAACGGTTCCGGCCTTCTTACCGGCGGCGTCGAGTACGTCAATCGTGTTGGCAGCCATGTGGCTAGGCCCCCTTCACTGCGTTACGGACGAATACGAGGCGTCCCTTAGGACCGGGAACTGCACCCTTAACGAGCAGCAGTCCACGTTCCACGTCAATACCGTGGAGCGTCAGGTTCTGTACGGTTACGCGGTCGGTACCCATACGGCCGGCCATGCGGGTTCCCTTGAACACGCGTCCGGGAGTTGCCGAGGCACCGATCGAACCGGGCTTGCGGTGGTTCTTGTGCTGACCGTGCGATGCGCTGACACCCTTGAAGTTGTGGCGCTTCATGGTTCCGGCAAAGCCCTTACCCTTCGAAGTTCCAACAACATCAACGAGCTGACCGGCTTCGAACAGGTCAACGTTGAGCTCCTGGCCAACCTCGTATTCCGATGCATCCGCGGTACGGACCTCGGTGAGGTGACGGCGAGGAGTAACACCAGCAGCCTTGAAGTGGCCAGCGGCAGGCTTGTTTACCTTGCGCGGTGCGATAGCACCGGCGGCGATCTGGATTGCGTCGTACCCGTTCTTCTCCTGGGTCAGGATCTGGGTTACGACGTTCGGGCTCACCTGAATCACGGTGAGCGGCACGAGACGGTTGTCGGCGTCCCACTGCTGGGTCATTCCCAGCTTGGTGCCGAGCAGCCCCTTAAACGTCTTGGTAGCGGTTGCCATGGGTTCCTCTAGAGCTTGATCTCGATGTTCACATCGGCCGGAAGGTCGAGTCGCATGAGCGAGTCGACTGCCTTCGGCGTCGGGTCGACAATGTCGATCAGGCGCTTGTGGGTGCGCTTCTCGAACTGCTCGCGGCTGTCCTTGTACTTGTGCGGCGAACGGATAACCGTAACCACGTTCTTCTCCGTCGGCAGCGGGACGGGCCCGATGACGGAGGCACCGGCGCGCGTGACCGTGTCAACAATCTTGCGCGCGGAGTTGTCGATGACCTCGTGGTCGTACGACTTCAGTCGGATGCGGATCTTCTGTCCCGCCATTTCCTACTCCTAATTCGTTCGGGCCGTTATGGCCTCAAATGCGTACTCAACCTGCGAGCGGCTGACGCGCACCACTGTGTATCTGTCAATTGCACCTGCCCGGAACGGGATGCGTTCAGGCGGATGTACGGTAAGTAGCCTGCGGTTGCCCGCATGGGCTCTGCTGTACCGGAGCCGTGCTCTGCTGCCGGTGGACACACCTGCCGCCGAAGGAACTCGGGCGGTGTATCACAATCTCGGCAGTGATCCGAACGCCTGCTGACAAGCGCGTCCGGAATATCGAACTGCACCAGTTTAGACCGAGTTTTGTGTTTCGTGCAACCCGGGCGTGTCGCACGTTCTTGCGCCGGAAACAGCGAAGCGGCACCGACTTGAATCGGTGCCGCCTACCCTGCCTGAGGGCTGACTAGAGCTGCAGCTCGTGCAACCTGCCCGTATCCCGTAGCTCGATATACGCGGACACCGCAGTATCGAGGGCATAGGCGACGGTTCCATACGGGCTGACGAGCCAACCGCCATCCTCTTCTTTAACGACCAGGCCGATCGTGTGTAGGTTCAGCGCCTTCGCCAGCTTGATATCACTGAGACAGCTCGGGCGTCCGTGGCCGTTGTCGAAGCAGTCCTTGTCGAGCGTGATGGTTCCATTACCGGCACTCACCCGTAGGTTCTTCGGTCTGATGATCGTGAAATCTCCGCGATTCTCTACCTCAAAGCCACCGTCCACCGAGGTGGTGTTTGCGTACGGGGATTTTTCTAACGGCGTAGCACTCTCCAGCAGGCCGAAGAGCAACCGCTCAGGACGCGTCAGTGTTTCAGCAAGATCAAGGGTCGCGTTACCCGTCTGCATGCTCCCTGCAAGCTGCGCAACAAACTGCTTGCCCGCTTCCTCCGGGCTGGTTGCCGGGTCACTTCCGGGGTCCTGGATGCGGACCGGTCCGCTCGCACTCAGGGAGCCGACCTGACTCTGCGCGGCTGTCAGCACCGGGCTCACATACCAGCGACCATCCTCCTTCACGGAGACGAGCGTGAACGGCCCATCCTCGGTCAGATCACGAACCATCGGGAAGTCCTCATTGAACTGTTTGCGAATGGAATCCGCAGTGGCTTCAGCTGAGCGATGCGCGCTGCTCTCAGACGCCCCGGTGAGCTGAGCGATCTCGTAGCTCACGCTGTAACCGATATCGCCAAGCGCAGCTTTGAATTTGTCCTCGTCACCGTCGATCTTCACGCGGGCTTTATAAACGATCATGGCCTGGGCATCCTCGCCAGGCCCCATCGGCTCCATCTTCAGTTCTTCGATGTTGATATCAACCGACTCTTGCAGGGATACCAGCGCGTCTCGTAGCTTCACACCGCCCGCCTCGGAGCCCGAGTTGAACGCTAGCCGCTCCAGCGGACGCATCAGCATCTCTGATTCTGCGGGGGCAATCGTCGACCCCAGTTCGGTGAATTTCAGCGACGCGACGGACTTGAGAAAGTCCTCGGCCGCAGCCTCTGGCGTATCCGCGCCGGCCTTCTTACCGAACAGGGCGATGCCGCCCCAAACCAGACCGCCGATAAGCAATAGCGGCAAAACTACCGCCAAGGCGATGAACCACGGTTTCCGTTGACTTTGCCCAGTTTGTGCATTCTGGAGATGCCCACCCAGTTGTTGTGACTGGCCGTAGGCCGGCGCACCGTAGTTCGGCACCCCGTGGCTTGGCTGGGCTGAGCCTTCCGCTGGCGCGGGTGCGGGGTGCGGATGGCCGGGGTACTGCTGCCAGGCAGGCTCCGGTTGTGGCCCCTGGCCGCTTGGCTGATGCCCCTCGGGCAGGTTTGGCAATGGCGGCATTCCGTAGCGGTCGTTCATGTCATCCTCGTGTAGTTACTTAGCGAACCAAGCTGGCGTCTGTGGCAAGCGACTACGAAGCAGTTCACTGTACTTACGCTCGAGCTTATCGTTCATGAGTTGCGGCCAGCCTTCCTACCAATGCAAGATCGTGCCGCGGTTGTAGATCGATTCAACGGAATCAACCTGGCCGGGGAGCTAGCCAATGCACTCCCCCCTCGGCCGCCTGACGGAAACGAACAACCGGGCGGGAGCAAATGCATCCCACCCGGTTGACGGTGTTCGTTATGAACTACTTGGTGATCTTGGTAACGGTACCGGCACCTACGGTGCGGCCACCCTCACGGATCGCGAAGCCGAGGCCCTCTTCCATAGCGATCGGCTGGATCAGCTCAACCGCCATGTCAACGGTGTCACCAGGCATAACCATTTCCTTGCCCTCAGGCAGGGTGATAACACCGGTTACGTCGGTGGTACGGAAGTAGAACTGCGGACGGTAGTTCGAGTAGAACGGGTTGTGACGGCCACCCTCATCCTTCGAAAGGATGTAGGCGGTGCCTTCGAAGTTGGTGTGCGGGGTAACGGTGCCCGGCTCAACAACAACCTGACCACGCTCTACGTCTTCACGCTTGAGACCACGGAGCAGCAGACCACAGTTCTCACCGGCCCATGCTTCGTCGAGCTGCTTGTGGAACATCTCGATACCGGTAACGGTGGTCTTCTGGGTCGGACGGATACCTACGATCTCAACTTCCGAGTTGATGGCGAGGGTACCGCGCTCGGCACGACCGGTCACAACGGTACCGCGACCGGTGATGGTGAAGACGTCCTCGATCGGCATGAGGAACGGCTTGTCACGGTCACGCTCAGGCTCAGGGATGCTCTCGTCAACGGCTTCCATGAGCTCGAGAACCGAGTCGACCCACTTCTGGTCGCCCTCGAGAGCCTTCAGCGCCGATACGCGAACAACCGGTGCTTCTTCGTCGAAGCCCTGCGAAGCGAGCAGCTCGCGGACCTCGAGCTCAACGAGCTCCAGGATCTCTTCGTCGTCAACAGCGTCCGACTTGTTCAGCGCTGCGAGCAGGTAAGGAACACCAACCTGCTTTGCGAGCAGAACGTGCTCACGGGTCTGAGCCATCGGGCCGTCAGTGGCGGCAACAACGAGGATTGCGCCGTCCATCTGTGCAGCACCGGTGATCATGTTCTTGACGTAGTCAGCGTGACCAGGAGCGTCAACGTGTGCGTAGTGACGCTTCGGGGTCTCGTACTCGATGTGCGAAACGTTGATGGTAATACCACGCTGGCGCTCTTCCGGTGCCGAGTCGATGGTTGCGAAGTCACGCTGCACGTTGGTGTCCGACGGGTACTTGTCAGCAAGCACCTTCGAGATTGCAGCGGACAGCGTCGTCTTACCGTGGTCGACGTGACCGATCGTTCCGATGTTTACGTGCGGTTTAGTCCGCTCGAACTTGGCCTTGGCCACTAGGTCCTCCTCAGGACGGTTACTGGAATCGCTCCACACTAGCGCGCGGATTGAAACTTAATTTCAGGACAGTTTTACAGTCTACCGGAATTCAAGCGAGGTGCTTGCCGGTAGCGTTGAGCTTTGAGCTACTCGCCCGTGCTCTTCTGGACGATCTCGTCGGCAACAGCCTTCGGGACCTCCGCGTACGAGTCGAACTCCATCGAGTACACAGCACGACCAGAGGTCTTGCTACGCAGATCGCCGATGTAGCCGAACATCTCCGACAGCGGTACCAGTGCCTTGACAACCTTCACACCGGAGGCGTCTTCCATCGACTGGATTTGGCCGCGGCGTGAGTTGAGGTCACCAATTACGTCACCCATGTACTCCTCAGGAGTACGTACTTCAACCTTCATGAGCGGCTCAAGCAGTGCAGGGCTTGCCTTCGGAGCAGCCTCCTTGAACGCCATCGAACCGGCGATCTTGAAGGCCATTTCTGACGAGTCAACGTCGTGGTATGCACCATCGACGAGCGTCGCTTTGACACCCACCATGGGGTATCCCGCGACTACACCAACGCGCATCGCGTCCTGGATACCGGCGTCTACCGAAGGGATGTATTCCTTCGGTACACGACCACCGGTAACGGCGTTCACGAACTCGTAGACCTTGTCGCCCTCGACCTCCATCGGTTCGAGCATGATCTGAACCTTAGCGAACTGACCCGAACCACCGGTCTGCTTCTTGTGCGTGTAGTCGTAACGCTCAACGGTGCGGCGGATGGTTTCGCGGTAAGCAACCTGCGGCTTACCGATGTTCGCCTCAACCTTGAACTCGCGCTTCATGCGGTCAACAAGGATGTCGAGGTGGAGCTCACCCATACCGGAGATCGTGGTCTGACCGGTTTCGTGGTTGAGCTCAACGCGGAAGGTTGGGTCCTCTTCCGCAAGCTTCTGAATTGCAGTACCAAGCTTCTCCTGGTCAGCCTTCGAGTTCGGCTCGATAGCAACCGAGATGACCGGCTCCGGGAAGCTCATCGACTCGAGTACAACCGGAGCGTCGGCTGCACAGAGGGTGTCACCGGTGGTGGTGTCCTTCAGACCGATAGCAGCGTAGATGTGACCAGCGGTGATCGACTCGACCGGGTTTTCCTTGTTGGCGTGCATCTGGAAGAGCTTTCCGATGCGCTCCTTCTTACCCTTGGTCGAGTTGAGGACCTGGACACCCGACTCAACGTGACCCGAGTACACGCGGATGTAGGTGAGACGACCGTAGAAGGGGTGGGCCACAACCTTGAAGGCGAGTGCCGCGAACGGCTCGTCCTTCGAGGGCTTACGCTCGATCTCGGCCTCTTCGTTGCCCATTTCGTGTCCGGTCATCGGCGGTACTTCTACCGGCGATGGCAGGTACGCAACGATGGCGTCGAGCATCGGCTGAACACCACGGTTCTTGAACGAGGTACCACAGATCACCGGGAAGGCGTCACCGGCAATGGTGAGCTTACGGATTGCAGCCTGGATCTCGTCTACCGTGAGCTCCTCACCGCCGAGGTACTTCTCGAGCAATGCTTCGTCGCTTTCGGCAACCGATTCGAGCAGTTCAGCGCGGAACTCTTCAGCGCGGTCCTTGAGGTCGGCGGGGATCTCCTCGATCTCAGCCGGAGTGCCAGGAGCAACGACACCCTTGGCGTCGCCGCGCCAGGTCAGCGCCTGCATACGTACGAGGTCAACAACACCGACGAAGTCGTTCTCAACGCCGATCGGAAGCTGCAGCACGAGCGGGGTTACGCCCAGGCGCGACTTGATGGTGTCGATCGAGTAGTAGAAGTCAGCGCCGAGCTTGTCCATCTTGTTGACGTAGCAGATGCGCGGCACGTTGTACTTGTCAGCCTGACGCCAAACAGTCTCGGACTGCGGCTCGACACCTTCCTTACCGTCGAACACGGCAACGGCGCCGTCAAGAACACGCAGCGAGCGCTCTACCTCAACGGTGAAGTCAACGTGACCGGGGGTGTCGATGATGTTGATCTGAGTGTCGTTCCAGAAGCAGGTGGTAGCAGCCGAGGTAATGGTGATACCACGCTCCTGCTCCTGCGCCATCCAGTCCATGGTCGCAGCGCCGTCGTGGCTCTCACCGATCTTGTGGTTAACACCGGTGTAAAAGAGGATGCGCTCGGTGGTGGTGGTCTTTCCGGCGTCAATGTGAGCCATGATGCCGATGTTGCGGACCTTCTTGAGGTTCGTCTGCACTTCCTGTGCCACGGTGTCTCCCGTACTGATAGGTGATGGAATCGTTAGATATAAGGTTCGCCGGCCAACGCTAGCAAACAAGTTCGACCGGTCAACACTGTGCTTAGCACGTTGTGTTGACCGGTCAAGAAACTACCAGCGGTAGTGAGCGAAGGCCTTGTTCGACTCGGCCATCTTGTGCGTGTCTTCGCGGCGCTTCACAGCGGCGCCGAGTCCGTTGGATGCATCGAGGATCTCGTTGGTGAGACGCTCGGTCATCGAGTTCTCGCGACGCAGCTTCGCGTAACCGGTGAGCCAGCGAAGAGCGAGCGTGTTAGCACGCAGCGGCTTTACCTCAACGGGAACCTGGTAGGTCGAGCCACCAACGCGACGCGAACGCACCTCGAGGGTGGGGCGCACATTGTCGAGTGCCTTCTTGAGCGTGGCAACTGCATCCTGACCGGTCTTGGCCGCGACGTTCTCGAGCGCGCCGTAGACGATGCGCTCTGCCTGCGACTTCTTACCGTCGATGAGAATCTTGTTGATGAGCTGGCTAACTACGGGCGAACCGTAGACCGGGTCAACAACTACAGGGCGCTTAGGTGCGGGACCCTTACGAGGCATTACTTCTCCTTCTTCGCGCCGTACAGGCTGCGTGCCTGCTTACGGTCCTTAACAGCCTGGGTGTCGAGCGCACCGCGAACAATGCGGTAGCGAACACCGGGGAGGTCCTTCACACGACCACCACGAACGAGCACCATCGAGTGCTCCTGGAGGTTGTGACCTTCACCCGGGATGTATGCGGTGACCTCGGTACCGTTCGAAAGCTTCACACGGGCGACCTTGCGCAGCGCCGAGTTCGGCTTCTTCGGGGTGGTGGTGTACACACGGGTGCACACGCCACGCTGCTGCGGGTTCGACTTAAGTGCGGGGGACTTCGACGCGTTTACCTTGGGCTTGCGGCCCTTACGGACCAACTGCTGAATGGTTGGCACTGGTTTCTCCTTGGAATTTGTTGCTTCTTCGCGAACCTACTTGAGGCAGCGGATCTGGACTGTGCCCTCGACTCGCAAATCGGTGAAATCTGCTTCATCATCGAGCGCCCGCGCCCGCGAAAGCGGTCGGGCGCTTACCGTCGCGCAGCGGCCATGATGGCAGCGTTCACGCGCGTTCAGGCACGCCAGAATTTGGCGCACCGAAACATCTTAACCAACGGCACGAAATCGCGTCAAGCGCGGGCGCGACCCTTTGCGCGCAATTGAATCGACGCGAGAATGCGGTTCAGATCATTCGCGAGGGTTGCATCCTGCGCCACCCGACAGGTTGCGATCCCGGTAACCACCAACGTATCCCCCGCGACGGGAATGAGCGTGAGCCGATACCGCACACGAACAGGCCCGGCATCGTCGCCAGGTTCATCCGTTTGGATTTCCACAATGGTCTGCGTATCGCTGCGGTCAGTGGTACTGCGAACCGTGGCTCCGGCCGTACGCAACTGCTCGGTGACCATCGCGAGCGCTCCGGCCGCATCCACCTCGCCCTCCCACTTGTCGAGAGTGACGATCACATTCGGATGCAAGCCCCGATCGGCCACAGTGTGGCGCACGGCGCCGAGCGCACCCTCAAACTCAAAGCGCTCCCATCCTGGAAGTACCTCAAGATCAGCGCCTAATTGCGGTGGCATTTCGGATCCTCGTTCTCCTTGTCTTGGTAGGTACAAAACGGGGTGCTCGCTGTGCGAACACCCCGCTCACGCTAAACCGCCTGCGAAAATTCTCGTTCTTCGGCGATCTTCTGCTCGTACTCTTCCTGAGCCTGTGCGTTCTTGCGCTTTACGCGGCGCCCGCGCAGCGATGCGATGCCGCCGATCCACAGGGCGGATTCGCGCGCCGCGATAAAGGCGATGAGCGCGCCCGGCAGCTGCTCCGGTGCCGTCAACGATTCCATGAACTTATCGATCGAGAAGGCTTCACCGTTAACGACGTCCTGCGCGGCCACGCCCAGGTGGTAACCAAAGAATGCGATGAGAGCGACCAGCAAACTGGCGATGATGTAGCTCCACCAGCCCGCACGGTTTGCGACCATCGACCACAGCACCATAACGATCGTGAACAGCGCGACCGGAATGAAGAAGGCCGCGGTACGGATAAACCCGAGCAGCACATCCACGAACGCGCCGGTTGCGCCACCAAAGATGATCGCAGCAGCAGCGAATCCGCAGGCAAATGCGGCAGCGAAAACGATGCTCGCGAGGATCGCGGTGAACACCGCGAAACCGCGGTTGCTGCGCTGTTCCGGGGGCATAACCAGACCCTCGGTCGAGGTGCGATCCTCACCGCGCAGCACCTCGTCGACATCGTCTGATGATTGAACGGCGTGGCTTGTGCCGGGCTGTTCGTAACCGGGGACAGCGGTCGCGGGCTGTGCTTGCGTCTCGTGCTGTGCAGGTTCGGTGTGGACATACTCGGTTGTCGCAGCGGGCTGTGCTTGTGGCTGTGCGCTCTCGTGAGCGGCGGCTGAGTGCTGCTGCTCCTGAGCGTGGTCACCGTAGTCAGCGGGCGGCACGTGCAGATCGCCATCGCTGGGGATTGCGCGCGAGCGAGCGAGCGCCTCGTCGAGTTCCGATGCCTGCCGGTCGGTTTCTGGTTCGGTGCCGTACGCGTTTGGCTGCGCATCGTGCTGGGCATCGGTGGTAGCAGCGACTGTGTGCGCCGCGTCGCCTGTTGGACGCTCGTCGTTTTGCGTTTCGTTTGCCGGGGCCGTCTGCGCCTGGCCGGTCGGCGCTACGCGGATTGGCTCGCGTGGCCCATCGTTCACTGCTGGTGCTACGGGCTGGTAGGCGGATGCGCTTGCACCTTCAGCGTCGCTTGGTGCGTCGTGCTGCTGGTCACCAAACTGTGCCGTCAGGTACGGATCTACACCCGCGGACTGCTGTGTGGCGGCACCCTGCTGGTTGTCGTTCATCGGTTGGATGCGATCGGCGTCTGCCGGTGCGGAGTTAGCGGTGAAGTCCTGTTGGTCAGGGCGCTGCTGGTCAGTCATGTGGTCATCGTATGGGCATTGCGGTCGCACAGCGCGCAACGGCACGCCAAACGGTCAAACCAACTCGAACCGACGGCTCATCCGTTGCCACCACCGACCCCCAGACGACATAGAAAGCAGCGGGGCGGGTGCCAGCTACAGCTGACACCCGCCCCGAACTCACTACTGGCTAGATCGAGCTACCGAAATCGTCATTCGGCAAGAACGAATCGAAATCTGCGAACGACAGGTCGTCACTGAAATCAATCTGGTCCTGCGGCGCGAACGGGAAGCGCTCAGCACGAGCTTCCTCGGTCGGCTCAACATCCATCTCCGAGTACTGCGGCAAACCGGTACCGGCGGTGATGAGGCGACCGATGATGACGTTCTCCTTCAGGCCAAGCAGCGGGTCGGTCTTCTGCTCCATCGCCGCCTGCGTCAGCACGCGGGTCGTCTCCTGGAACGAAGCAGCCGACAGCCACGACTCGGTAGCCAGCGAAGCCTTGGTGATACCCATGACCTCGGGACGACCGGATGCGGGACGGTTTCCTTCGGTCACCGTCTGACGGTTCGTGGCCTGGAAGCGCTGGCGGTCAACCAACTCACCCGGCAGCATGTCGGTGTCACCCGAGTCATTGATGGTGACCTTGCGCAGCATCTGCCGCACAATGACCTCAATGTGCTTGTCGTGAATCGGCACACCCTGCGAGTTGTAGACGCCCTGAACACCCTCAACCAGGTACTTCTGCACGGCAGCCGTACCGAGAATCTCGAGGACATCCTTCGGATCCAGCGGACCCTCAACCAGCTGGGTTCCCGGTTCTACACGCTGGCCCTCTTCGACGAGGAGTTCCACGAAACGCGATACCGGGTAGGTGATCGTCTCTTCGTCCTTGTCGTCCGGGGTGAGGATGAGCTTGCGCTGACGTTCCGTGTCTTCGATGGTGATGACACCGGCAACACGAGCCAGCGGTGCTGCACCCTTCGGCGTGCGAGCTTCGAAGAGCTCCTGCACACGCGGCAGACCCTGGGTGATGTCAGCAGCGCCGGCAATACCACCGGTGTGGAAGGTACGCATCGTCAGCTGCGTACCCGGCTCACCAATCGACTGGGCAGCGATAATACCCACCGCTTCACCGAGGTCAGCGAGCTCACTCGACGCCATCGAACGGCCGTAGCACTTGGCGCAGACACCGACAGCCGATTCACAGGTAAGCACCGAACGAACCGAAACCTCGGTAATACCCTCGCCCATCAGGCGCTCGATGAGCACATCACCTACGGCGTCACCGGCCGAAGCCAGCAGCTCACCAGCGGCGTTCTTAACATCAACGGCGAGCGTACGTGCGTACACCGAGTTCTCGACGTTATCGGCCAGCGAAACGTTACCGGCTGCATCCGACTGAACAATCTTGTGGGTAAGACCCTTCTTCGTGCCGCAGTCTTCCTCACGGATGATGACATCCTGCGAAACGTCAACCAGACGACGGGTCAAGTAACCCGAGTCGGCGGTCTTCAGCGCCGTGTCCGCAAGACCCTTACGGGCACCGTGCGTGGACGAGAAATACTCGAGCACGGTCAGACCCTCGCGGTACGAGTGAATAATCGGACGGGCGATCTTCTCACCCTTCGGGTTCGCCACGATACCGCGCATACCGGCGATCTGACGCACCTGCAGCCAGTTACCGTTTGCACCCGCGGTCACCATCCGGTGAATCGAGTTCGTCTCCGGGAACTGTTCCTTAGTGTCCGCAGCAACACGCTCGGTTGCCTCTTCCCACAGCGCAATCGTCTGCTCGCGGTACTCCGCCTGGGTCGACAGACCCATCGCGTAGTCGTCACGCAGTGCAGCAACCTTCTTCTCGGTCTCGGCAACGATTGCCTGCTTCGTGTCCGGCACCACAACATCCGAGAACGCCAGCGAGATACCCGAGCGAGTCGCCCAGTAGAAACCGGCATCCTTGATCGCATCCAACGTCGCCGCCACTACGTCCTTGTCGTAACGCTCGGCAAGGTAGTTCACAACGCCTGACAGACGACCCTTAGTCATGGTCTCTTCCAGGTACGGGTAGGTGTCCGGCAGCAGCTCGTTGAATATGGCGCGACCGAGCGTGGTCTTCATGTTGAACGCTTCGCCAGCAACGAACCCTTCCGGTGCGCGGCCCGGCATGAACGACAGCCCGTTCATACGGATGGTGATGGGCGCGTTCAGGTGGAGCGAGCCCTCATCCATTGCCATGATCGCCTCTGCCGTGCTCGCGAATACGCGACCGGCACCCTGTGCATCCTCACGCTCAAAGGTGAGGTGGTACAGACCCGCGACCATGTCCTGCGAAGGCAGCGTCACCGGTCGGCCGTCAGACGGCTTCAGGATGTTGTTGGATGCGAGCATGAGCACGCGTGCTTCAGCCTGTGCCTCGACCGACAGCGGCAGGTGAACTGCCATCTGGTCACCGTCGAAGTCAGCGTTAAACGCCGAGCAAGCCAGCGGGTGAAGCTGGATTGCCTTACCTTCAATCAGCTGCGGCTCGAACGCCTGAATACCGAGGCGGTGCAGTGTCGGAGCACGGTTCAGCAGCACCGGACGCTCACGAATAACCTCTTCGAGCACATCCCAAACCTCAGGCTTCGCGCGCTCTACCGCACGCTTTGCGGCCTTGATGTTCGAAGCGTGACCGAGGTCGATCAAACGCTTAATGACGTACGGCTTGAACAGCTCGAGCGCCATCTGCTTCGGCAGACCACACTGGTGCATCTGCAGCTGCGGACCCACGATAATTACCGAACGGCCCGAGTAGTCAACGCGCTTACCGAGCAGGTTCTGACGGAAACGACCCTGCTTACCCTTCAGCATGTCGCTCAGCGACTTCAGGGCACGGTTACCAGTACCGGTCACCGGACGTCCGCGACGACCGTTGTCGAACAGCGCGTCAACGGCCTCCTGCAGCATGCGCTTCTCGTTGTTCACGATGATCTCGGGGGCGCCGAGATCGAGCAGGCGACGCAGACGGTTGTTGCGGTTGATCACACGACGGTACAGGTCGTTGAGGTCGCTGGTGGCAAAGCGGCCACCGTCAAGCTGAACCATCGGGCGAAGCTCCGGCGGAATCACCGGAATAACGTCGAGCACCATGGCTTCAGGCTTGTTGTCGGTCTGCAGGAACGCATTGACGACCTTCAGGCGCTTAATGGCACGGATCTTCTTCTGACCCTTACCGTTCTGGATCTGCTCGCGCAGTACCTCAGCCTCGGCCTCAAGATCGAAGTCGCGCAGACGGCGCTGGATTGCTTCGGCACCCATGTGGGCTTCGAAGTAGTCACCATAGCGGTCAACGAGCTCGGCGTAGTCCGCGTCATCCGGCTTGAGTTCGCCAACCTTGAGGTTCTTGAACGACTCGAATACGCGCTCCAGCTGCGTGATGTCAGCGTCAACGTCCTTGCGGATGCGAGCCATGTCCTTCTCGGCCGCGTCCTTGGTCTTGCGCTTCTGGTCGGCGGTGGCGCCTTCCTCCTCGAGGGCTGCGAGGTCCTTCTCGAGCTTCGCGAGGCGCTCGTTAATCTGCGCATCGCGCTGCTTACCCCGAGTGTCGAGCTCCAGGCGGAGCTCCTTCTCGAGGTCTTCGAGGTCGTCGCGACGTCCCTCTTCATCCACATCCACGACCATGTAGGCCGCAAAGTAGATGACCTTCTCGAGGTCCTTCGGTGCCATATCGAGCAGGTAGCCCAAACGCGAAGGCACGCCCTTGAAGTACCAAATGTGCGTCACCGAGGCGGCGAGCTTGATGTGACCCATGCGCTCACGGCGCACAGCCGACTTCGTCACCTCAACACCACAGCGTTCACAGATGATGCCCTTGAAGCGAACGCGCTTGTACTTACCGCAAGCACACTCCCAGTCACGCGAAGGACCGAAGATCTGTTCGCCGAACAGACCGTCCTTCTCGGGCTTGAGCGTACGGTAGTTAATCGTTTCTGGCTTCTTTACCTCACCACGTGACCAGCCGAGGATGTCCTCGCTCGTGGCCAGCCCGATGCTGAGGCTGTCAAACTTGGTTGCGTCGATCAATTCTTGATTCTCCCTAGTTACAAAGCTTCGTCATCGGATGGGGGTTAGATCTCGTCGACCGAGGATGACTCGAAGCGAGTGGAGATGTTGATACCGAGTTCTTCGGCGGCGCGGTAGGCGTCGTCGTCGTTCTCTTCGAGGCTGACGATGTTGCCGTCAGCGGCGAGCACCTCAACGTTCAGGCACAGCGAGCGCATTTCACGCACGAGCACGCGGAACGATTCGGGGATACCAGCCTTCTGGATGTTCTCGCCCTTAACGATCGACTCGTAGGCCTTCACACGACCGACGATGTCGTCCGACTTAATGGTGAGCAGCTCCTGCAGGGTGTAGGCGGCGCCATAGGCCTCGAGTGCCCACACCTCCATCTCACCGAAGCGCTGACCACCGAACTGTGCCTTACCACCGAGCGGCTGCTGGGTGATCATCGAGTACGGACCGGTCGAACGAGCGTGGATCTTGTCGTCAACCAGGTGGTGCAGCTTCAGCATGTACATGTAGCCGACCGAAATCGGGTCGGGGAACGGCTCGCCGGAGCGACCGTCGAACAGGCGGGTCTTGCCATCAGTACCGACCAGGCGCTCACCGTCTTCATTCGGACGGGTCGAACCGAGCAGTCCGCTGAGCTGTTCCGCGGATGTACCGTCGAACACCGGCGTTGCCACCTTGGTACCCGGTTCGACGTGGAAGGCTTCCTCCGGCAGGCCCTGCGCCCACTCCGGCGTACCTTCGATGTCCCATCCCTGCGAAGCAACCCAACCGAGGTGCGATTCGAGTACCTGACCGAGGTTCATACGCTTCGGGATACCGAGCGGGTTCAGGATGATGTCGACCGGGGTTCCATCCTCGAGGAACGGCATGTCCTCTTCGGGGAGGATCTTGGCGATAACACCCTTGTTTCCGTGGCGGCCAGCGAGCTTGTCACCCTCGGTGATCTTACGCTTCTGCGCAATGTAGACCACGACGCGCTGGTTCACGCCCGAGCCGAGCTCGTCGTCGCCGTTCTCGATGTCGAACATCTTGACGCCGATGACGGTGCCGGACTGACCGTGCGGAACCTTCAGGGAGGTGTCACGCACCTCGCGGCTCTTCTCGTTGAAGATGGCGCGCAGCAGGCGCTCTTCAGCCGACAGCTCGGTCTCACCCTTCGGGGTGACCTTTCCGACGAGGATGTCGCCGGGCTGCACCTCAGCACCGATGCGGATGATGCCGCGCTCATCGAGATCCTTCAGCATGTCCTGACCGACGTTCGGCAGGTCTGCGGTGATCTCTTCCTTACCAAGCTTGGTGTCGCGCGCATCCACTTCGTATTCCTCGATGTGGATGGAGGACAGTACGTCGTCCTTCACCAGGTTCTGGCTGATGATGATCGCGTCCTCGAAGTTGTGGCCCTCCCACGGCATGAACGCCACGAGCAGGTTCATTCCGAGTGCGAGCTCACCGTTCTCGGTGGCGGGGCCGTCAGCGATAACCTCGCCAACCTCAACGCGGTCGCCAGCCTTGACGATGACGCGGTGGTTGTAGCAGGTACCCGCGTTCGAGCGCTCAAACTTGCGCAGGAAGTACGATTCGCTACCACCCTCATCCGTCTGTACAACAACCTGGTCAGCGGACACCGAAGTGACCACACCGGCGTTCACGGCGGTGACCACGTCACCGGCGTCGATGGCGCTGTAGCCCTCCATACCGGTACCAACGATCGGCGAGCTCGAGCGCAGCAGCGGCACAGCCTGACGCTGCATGTTGGCGCCCATGAGCGCACGGTTCGTGTCGTCGTGCTCAAGGAACGGAATCAGCGACGTACCGACCGACACCATCTGGCGCGGCGACACATCCATGTAGTCAACCTCTTCGGCCGGAACGAGTTCTACCTCGCCGCCCTTAAGCCGTACCAAGACGTCTTCATCGGCGAAGCGGTTGTTCTCGTCGAGCGGCGCGTTGGCCTGTGCAACCACGTACTCGTCTTCATCCGCTGCCGAGAGGTAGTCGATGTTGTCGGTGACAACGCCCTTCTCAACACGGCGGTAGGGGGTCTCAATGAACCCAAATGCGTTGATGCGAGCGAACGATGCCAACGAACCGATCAGACCAATGTTCGGACCTTCCGGGGTCTCGATCGGGCACATCCGGCCGTAGTGGGATGCGTGCACGTCACGGACCTCGACGCCGGCGCGCTCACGGCTCAGACCACCGGGGCCAAGCGCCGAAAGGCGACGCTTGTGCGTGATACCGGCCAGCGGGTTGTTCTGGTCCATGAACTGCGAGAGCTGCGAAGTACCGAAGAACTCCTTGATGGCGGCAACCACCGGACGCACGTTGATCAGCGACTGCGGCGTGATCGAGTCGATTTCCTGCGTGGTCATGCGCTCACGCACCACGCGCTCCATACGGCTCAAACCGGTGCGAACCTGGTTCTGGATGAGCTCACCTACCGCGCGGATGCGGCGGTTTCCGAAGTGGTCGATGTCGTCCACGTCGAGGGGGATGTCGACGACCTCGCCGCCGTTGCGGGTGCCCTCGATGGTCTGCTCGCCCTTGTGCAGCGCGACCAGGTACTTGATCGTGGCGATGATGTCTTCGGTGCTCAATACCGAATCGGTGATCGGCGCTTCGAGACCGAGCTTGCGGTTGAGCTTGTGGCGACCAACCTTAGCGAGGTCGTAGCGCTTCGGGTTGAAGAAGTAGTTGTCCAGCAGGGCGCGGGCAGCTTCGGAAGCAACCTGCTCACCCGGGCGCAGCTTCTTGTAGATGTCGCGCAGGGCTTCTTCCTGCGTCTGGATCTTGGCGTCATCCTTCGACAGGGTTTCGAGCAGCGACTCGTAGCCGGCGAACTCGGCGCGAATCTCTTCCTCGCTCAGGCCGATCGCGCGCAAGAAAATAGTGACCGGCTGCTTACGCTTACGGTCGATACGAACCGCAACCAGGCCCTTCTTGTCGACCTCAAACTCGAGCCATGCACCGCGCGAAGGGATGATGCGTGCCGAGTAGACGTCGATGTCCGAGTTCTTCTCGGGGGTGCGCTCAAAGTACACGCCAGGCGAGCGAACGAGCTGCGACACGACAACACGCTCGGTGCCGTTGATGATGAACGTACCCTTGTCGGTCATCAGCGGGAAGTCACCCATGAACACGGTCTGGGTCTTGATCTCGCCAGTTTCGAAGCGCATGAACTCGGCTTCGACATACAGCGGAGCGGCGTAGGTCTTACCGCGCTCCTTGCACTCGTCAATCGAGTACTTTTCTGGCTCAAGGTAGGGATTGCGGAACGTCAGCTGCATGGCGCCGGCGTTGTCCTCAATCGGTGAAATCTCTTCGAAAACCTCGTCGAGCCCGGATGTGCGGGGCACGTCGGTGCCTCCGGTGGTCTCGATCTCGTAGTCGAGCCGAGCCTTCCACATGTCGTTGCCGACGAGCCAGTCAAAGGACTCAGTTTGCAACGAGAGCAGGTCAGGAACTTCGAGGGTGTCCTGAATCGAAGCGAACGAAAGTCGGTGTGCGTTACGACCCGACTTTGGTGTGGTGGATGCGATGTTCGCAGCAGCCAAGTGAATTACCTCCACAGGTTCCGCTGGTCAACGGAACTCAGATTGCATGGGCGTGTGGGTGGGTCTTGGGCCCCGTCGCCGGATGCAGCAGTGCATCGGTGGCGGTATCCGCGTGGCGGATTCGGAGCGAACCTTCAGCTTCAGGTAGGGACACCGCCCGATCAAACTCGGGCGAAACCAACCGGCTCCACAGGCACCGACCAATGAACAACTACAACCAAGCCGACCGCAATATGAAGGCAGGGAGCGACGAAGCGCAAATGTCTACTATAAGCGCATTCTCTCGCCACGTAAAGTACCGATTTGTGCGCTCCCGAAAATCGCGGTATAAACCGGCGGCGCCGGCGCTTGGTCTCGAAGATGCCAGTTGACTCGCAAGGTTCGTGGGTAGCGTGCAGACATGGCAGCCTTTAACGAGTCCCACACCCCTTCCAACGAGCCCGAGGACGACGCGCCGCGCTCGCCAATCGAGCACAGCGATGCCGAACCCGAACCGCAGCTGGATGCGTTCGGAACACTCGAGCTCCACTACGCGGAAGTCAACGACTTCGAGAACAATTGCTACGTCGTCGTGGATACCGAGTCGGGTGAGGCACTAATCGTGGATGCGGCGGCGAACGCCCCCGCGATCGTGCGGATCGTCGACACCGCCCGCATCCGCGCGGATGAACACGACCGCGCCGAGATCCATCCGGTCGCGATCCTCACCACCCACGGGCACCACGACCACTGGGGCGCGCTGGCGGAATGCAAGCAGCACTACTCGGTGCCAAGCATTGCCGGCGCGTCTGACGCTGCGGCGATTCCGGTATCGAGCGACCGCACTGTCAGCGACGGAGACACCATCCGGCTGGGATCACACGAGCTGGAGGTGATCGGCCTGCGGGGCCACACGCCCGGTTCGGTAGCACTCGTGTTGCAGTCGGGTGAGGATGCGGTGCGGCTGATCCCCGGCGACTCACTGTTCCCGGGCGGGCCGGGTAAGACGAACAACGAACGCGAGTTCACCCAGCTCATGGACGACCTCGAATCGCGTGTCTTCAACCGGTTCGAGGACGACACCGTCGTCTACCCCGGACACGGCAAGGCGACGACGCTGGGCGCTGAGCGTCCTCAACTTGGCGAGTGGCGCGAGCGCGGCTGGTAACTACCCGGCTGCTTTCCCGCTTATTCATTCTTCGAGCTCTGCCTTCCTCCCTGCACCGCGGCTTCCCCTCCCCTGCCGACCTCCGAGACCTGCCGACCTCCGGGTTTTCTCTGGTCCCCGCCGCTCACTAGCCGGCCGCAACCGGGCCAATTACGGGGCCACCTCCCGGGCCAATTACGGAGCCAAACTGTCTCAGATTTCCGGCGCACAAACCGAATAACCCCTCAAACCCCAAAAAGTGAGACAATTCGGCACCCTGTGCTAACACCAGTGCCACGCCGACCTCCGGGCCCTGCCACCCTCTGGGTTATTTCGCCCCGCCGCTCACTAGCCGGCCGCAACCGGGCCAATTACGGGGCCAAACTGTCTCAGATTTCCAGCACACAAACCAAATAACCCCTCAAACCCCCAAAAAGTGAGACAGTTCGGCACGGTACGGCGATTGCGCGGTGGGATAGCTCGGCCGAAATGGCACGGCAGAGTGTTCGTGCGGCGTGAGGGCCCGGCACGCCAGGAAACGCAGTGTGGGGCACCGTTCGGTGCCCCACATTCGTGTTCGCTAGAACGAACGCAGCAGGTTACTAGCCCTGGATGTCGCCGTGTACGTCGCCCTGCGAGTCTTCGGGCTGCGCCGGGTCGCCACCAGGGAGTTCGCCGCGTTCGGCAAGACCCTCACGGACCTTCTGCTCGATGCGAGCACCGGTCTCAGCATCAACGTTCTTCCAGTACTCGAACGCGCGCGACAGCACCGGCTCCTTCACAGTCGCAAGCGCCCCCGATACGGTCTCTACGAAACGGTCACGAGCGGCATCGTCCCAGACCTCACGAACGAGGGTTCCAGCCTGGCCGAAGTCGTCGTCCTCAGCGTGCAGCGCGTAGGCTGAACGAACCAGCTCGCCATCGGCCTCCCAGGAGTTCTCAACCGGGCCCTCATCGTCTGCCCACGGGCGATCAAACGAGTTGGGTGCATACACGGGCGCGTCGCCCGAGTGGTCGAACCGCATGTTGCCGTCGAAGGTGTAGTCGTTGGTCTTGTTGATCGGGCGGTTCACCGGCAGCTGGTTGAAGTTCGTGCCGATACGCGCGCGGTGTGCATCCGGGTACGAGAACACACGACCCAGCAGCATCTTGTCCGGCGATACACCGGTTCCAGCAACGTAGTTCGAGGGCGAGAACGCGGCCTGCTCGATCTGCGCGAAGAAGTTGACCAGGTTCTCATTCAGCGTGAACTTACCCACCTCAATCAGCGGGTAGTCAGCGTGCGGCCAAACCTTCGTCAGGTCGAACGGGTTGAAGCGGTAGTTCTTCGCGTCGTCGTACGGCATCACCTGAACCTTGATGGTCCAAGACGGGAAGTTGCCCTCTTCGATGGCGTTGAACAGGTCGCGGCGGTGGTAGTCAGCGTCCTCGCCGGCAATCCGCTCAGCTTCCTCGTTGGTCATGTTCTCGACGCCCTGTTCCGAAATGAAGTGGTACTTCACCCAGAAACGCTCGCCTTGCTCGTTAATCCATGCGTAGGTGTGCGAGGAATAGCCGTTCATGGTGCGCCAGCTGCGTGGCAGTCCACGGTCACCCATGAGGTAGGTCACCTGGTGGGCTGACTCTGGAGTCAGCGTCCAGAAGTCCCACTGCATGGTGTTGTCGCGCAGGCCACGGTCGGGCAGACGCTTCTGCGAGCGGATGAAGTTCGGGAACTTCATCGGGTCGCGTACGAAGAACACCGGCGTGTTGTTGCCAACGATATCCAGGTTGCCCTCTTCGGTGTAGAAGCGCAGTGCGAATCCGCGCACGTCGCGCCAGGTGTCGGGCGAGCCCTGCTCACCGGCAACGGTCGAGAAGCGCGCGAGCATCCGGCCCTTCGCGCCGGGCTGGAACGCCTTAGCGCGGGTGTACTTCGAAACATCGCCGGTTACTTCCCACTCACCGAATGCGCCCGAGCCCTTAGCGTGCGGGTTACGCTCAGGCACGCGCTCGCGGTTGAACGCGGCCAGGGTCTCGACCAGGGTGACATCGTGCAGCATGATCGGGCCGTTTGAGCCAACGGTGAGCGAGTTGCGGTTGCTTTCAGCGTGCTGGCCGCCCTGTCGGGTTGCCGGCAGCGTCGGGTCGATATTGCTTTCAAACTGAGTCATCGGGTTCTCCTTCGGGGACTCGGCTATTGGGATGTGAGTGGTTTAGTTTTTCGGCTGTGGGCGGATGCGTTGACCTCGGCGTCTTGGCATGCCCGGCAGGTGCCACGGTAGGTCACCTCGGCAAGGCGCACCTGAAAGCCCGCGTCGTCGATCGGCTGCAGGCAGGGCGCCGCGCCTACCGCGCAGTCGACGTCGACGATGTCGCCGCAGCGGTCGCAAACGAGGTGGTGGTGATTGTCGTCGGTGCGCGTTTCGTAGCGGGCCGGTGAGCCCGGCGGGTCGATGCGCCGCACAAGCCCGTGGGCGGTGAACTCGCCGAGACTGACGTACACCGCCTGTTTGGTGATGTTGCCGACTCGCGCTTTAGTGTCTGCGAACACTTCGTCGACGGTGGCGTGTGGATGCGCTTCGAGTGCGGCCATGAGCGCGAGCCTGCGGGAGGTGACCCGAAGCCCACTCGCGCGGATGCGCTCGCTCCAACCCGCATCCTGAACCTGCCCGAGGGCACGTTCAGGCGTCGCGGATGCGAGGGGCTGCGGTTGGGCGGTCATCACCCTTATGATATGGCTTATTTTGAATGATTCAAAAGAACGCCCAGGTGATGTTCAGGTTGCGCGCGTGTGACCCTCAGTAACGCTGTTGCACAAGAGCTGGGGAAGAAACAGCGGACTCGCAGGGAGTCACGGGAACCGCGCCGCAACCGTGGGAACATGGAGCAGTGAACCCGTCCGACCTCACCCGAACATTCGCATCCGGCCCCCAGGCGCAGATCGAGCTCCACGGCAGCTCCATGCACCTTGTCGTCGACGGCACGCCACAATCCCACGTCAATCTCGACGACCCGAGCGAACTTCGCTTCGGATACATCAGGCACATGGGGCACGTGCTCGATCAAGCATTCGACGCCAGACAGCCCATCACCGCGCTCCACCTGGGCGCGGGTGCACTGACGCTCCCCCGCTACATTGAGCACACCCGCCCCGGCTCGCGCCAACAAGTTCTCGAGCTCGAACGCGAACTGGTCGACCTGGTTCGCTCAATCGCCCCGCTGCCCGCTCACGCCTCCATCCGCATCCGCTATGGCGACGCGCGAGCGCAACTCGATCGCCTCCCAGCCGGGCTACATCAGCGCGCGGATGCGATCGTGGTCGACCTCTTCGACGGGCCGCAGACCCCGGCACATGTAACCACGGCCGAGTTTTTCACCTCTCTCGCGCGATTCCTCACACCGAACGGCGTGGTGCTCGTCAACGTCGCCGACGGCCACGATCTGGCGTTTGCGCGCGCTGAAATCGCCACGCTGCGACAGGTATTCGGTTCGGTGCTACTCGTGAGCGATCCGGCCGTATTTAAAGGACGTCGCTTCGGCAATATCGTTGCCGTCGCATCGCGCGACCGCCTGGAGTTACCCGGCCTTGCGCGGCTTGCCGCAAGTGGGTTTCCACCGGCGGTGGTGCAACATGACGAGCAGGCCCACAAGTGGCTGCGCGGTACGAGTCCGATTACGGATGCAGTCTCAAAACCGTCTCCGCTGCCCGGTCGCGGCACGTTCTCGGTCAAGCGGCCGTAAGCACACGCCGCCAAACGCACCCGATCACGGCACGCGCCGAGCGCTTGTGACCCCATCCGCCACCCCGCCCGATACGCTCTAGGCGTGACTGACGCACCGATCATCCTGAGCTTCGACCCGCAGACGCTGCGCGAGCGCATCGACGTCGATGCTGCCAATGAGCGGCTCGCCGAAATCGAGCGGTATCGCTCGCTGACCGCGCTGAATCAGCAGGTCACGCTGCTGCGCCTGCTGGGACGCTACGACGAAGCGTTCGACAAGGCGCAGGCCGCCGCCCGGCAGTCGCGGTTCACCGGGTCGCGAGAAGACTCACTGGAGGCCCGCATCCGCCGCGCCCAGGTTGACCACTACCGCGGCAAGACCGATACGGCGCTTGGCGAGCTGACCAACTGTGCCGACGAGGCGGTTGCGCACGAGTGGGGCACGCTTGCTGGGTTTGCGCTGTACAACCGCGGCAAATTGCTCTTTGAGCTTGACCAGCTGGAAGAGGCACTGGCTGACTTTGAGCGCGCGTTGAAGTTCCGCGAAGCCGACAGCCAGGCGGTCGACCAGACGGCGGCGACGAAGTTCGCAATCCGCGCCGTTCGCGCGAAACTCGAGGGGCATTCCTCACCGGATGAGCAGACTGAGCCGTTCACCGCAATCGACTGCTAAAGCCCGCACCCTGCCACACGCCGGCGCGCTCGCATCCGAGAACCACCCCCAAAACGATTCGCTAGCCGAGGCGCAGACTCTGGCTCAGGCGTTGATCGGTCAGTACTTGGATGAAAGCTGGTCGTTTCGGTTTGATCACGCGCGGATGCGTGCCGGCAGTTGCAACTACGCGCGTCGGCAGATCTCGCTGTCGCGCCACCTGGTGCCGTTGATGACGGCGGAGCAGGTCGACCAGACCCTGCGGCACGAGATCGCACATGCCCTGGCCGGACAGCGCGCGGGCCACGGCGCAGCATGGCGTCGGGTTGCCGCGCAGATTGGCTATGCGGGCGGGCGCACCTACGAGGGGCCGGTCCCGCAGGATCATCGCTGGGTTGGCCGATGCCCCAACGGCCACGAGGTATTCCGTCACCGCCGCCCGGGGAAGCCCGTGAGCTGCAGTCGTTGCGCCCGCGGCTTCGATGACCGGTTCTTGATTCGCTGGTACGACCGTCGCGATGCGTAGGTGCGGCTTTGCCCTCGGGAGGTGGGACAAGGTCGGCTTTGAGCTAGCACAGGGGGGTGAGTACGACCCTCGGGCAGCCCCAGCGGGCCAAACTGTCTCACTTTTCGGGGGCTCGAGGGGCTATCCGGTTTATGCACCGCAAATCTGAGACAGTTTGGCCCGGCTAACGAAGGCGTGGTGGAGAGGCTGCGTGTGGCGGTACGGGAGGCTGCGCGTAGTGGTGGCGGCGGTTCTGGTGGTTGGGTGGAGGGATAGTAGCTGGGGTACAGGCAACAAATACGGATCTGAGCGCAGCCCCACCGTGCCAAACTGTCTCACTTTTCGGGGGTTCGAGGGGACATCCGGTTTGTACACCGCAAATCTGAGACAGTTTGGCAGACGGATGAGCGCATGGTGGGGGGTGGTGGCGGTGCTGGTGGCGGGGGCGTGGTGGAGAGGCTGCGTGTGGCGGGAGGCTGCGTGTGGCGGTGCTGGTGACTGCGCGTAGTGGTGGAGAGGCAACCAACTCAGACTGGGTGTGCGACGATCGTTCCCATGGTTGAAGCGAACACGACGCCCACCCCGCGCGCCGAAGGCGCCCTCCACGACCGCGAGCAGATCCACTTCGGTTCCGACAACTACGCCGGCGTACACCCCGAAGTCTTGGCCGCAATTTCCCAGGCGAACGGCGGCCACGTTCCCGGATACGGCGACGACCCGTACACCGCACGCCTCCAGGACGTGATGCGCTCACTATTCGGCGCGGATGCGGTCACCTACCCGGTCTTCAACGGCACGGGCGCGAATGTGCTTGCGCTACAGGCGATCATGCCGCGCTGGGGCGGCATCGTTACGGCCGCGAGCGCGCATATCAACACCGATGAGAACGGTGCGCCCGAGCGGGTCGCGGGGTTGAAGATTTTGCCGATGCCAACGCCCGACGGCAAGCTGCGCGCCGCGGATATCGAAGCGCTCACCGTCGATCGCGCGAACGTGCACGGCGCCGAACCGTGGGCGCTGTCGTTTTCGAACTCCACCGAACTCGGCACCGTATATTCACCCGACGAGATCCGCGAGCTAACGGATGCGGCCAAGCGCCAGGGCCTGTTGGTTCACCTCGACGGTTCCCGGTTGTCCAATGCTGCGGCAGCAACGGGCGCCTCGTTCAAGGAACTCACGCACGGCGTGGATGTGGTCTCGCTGGGCGCGACCAAGAACGGTGCGCTCGCTGCCGAAGCCGTCGTGGCGCTGCATCCCGAAGCGGCTCCGGGAATCGAATATCTGCAGAAGATCAACCTGCAGCTTGCATCGAAACAGCGTTTTCTCTCGGCACAGCTGTTGGCCTGCTACGAGGGCGATCTGTGGCAGCGAAACGCCACCCATGCCAATGAGCAGGCGCGGCTGCTCGCCGAGTCTCTCGGTTCGGTTCCTGGATGCAGTATCCCCGTTCCGGTGGCAGCGAACGCCGTGTTCGCGGTCCTTCCCGACGGGGTGGCTGATCGCGTGCGCGAACAGGGATTCCGGTTCTATGACTGGCCACCGATCCCCGGCTCCGTGCGGTTCATGACGGCTTGGGATACCCCGCCCGAAGCCGTGCCCTCGCTGGTCGACGCCATCCGAGACGCCATCGATGCTGCCAGCTAATTCGAGCCGCTCACCCAGCCGGCGGCGGTAGCCTACTTACAGACGATACGTAAGGAGCGTCCCGTGAGCATTGCCCACATCACCGAACAGCATATTCGTCAGTACGTCACCTATGAGATGGCGGCTAGCGCGCTCGAACGTGCGCTACTGGAGGACATCGAGCCGGCTGATGATTTCCCGCGCAGTACGCTGCCGCTGCAAAACGACAGCTATCTGATGTTCATGGCCTCCGAGTCGCCACAGTGGGTTGGGGCGAAGTTCATGTCGGTCAACCCCGCGAACCCACAGCGTCGCCTTGATCGTTCGCAGGGGTTCTACATCCTGATGGATGCGGAGACGACCTCTCCCAAGGCGCTGATCGACGGTGCAGAGCTCACCGAGCTGCGCACCGTTGCGGTGACGGCGCTGGTCACTCGCAAGCTCTTGCCCCCGGAGGCGAGCCGGGTCGTGCTGTACGGCTACGGCGCTCAGGCTCGCGCCCACACGCTTGGCCTGCGCGCCCTGCATCCGCAGCTTAAGCAGCTTGACGTGCACGGCCGCGACGCGAAGCGTGCCGAGATGTTTGCCGCGAACGCTGCCGAGCACGGCTGGAATGCCCGCATCGGCGCGGCAATCGCCCCGGATGTGTCGGTGCCGGCAGCCGATCTTTTGGTCACCGCGACCGGTTCCGAGCAGCCGCTGTTCCCCGCATCCTGGGTGCAGCCGGGCACGCTGGTGATCGCCCTCGGCTCGCACAATTCCGAGCGTAACGAGCTTGAGCTGGAGCTGCTCGGCCGCTCTAACGTCATCGTTGAGGATGTTGAAACCGCGCTGCGTGAGGCGGGTGAGGTGGCGATGGCGGTGGATGTGGGCCTGCTGGACCGCTCGGAGCTGATTACGGTTCGGGATGTTGTTCGCGGCACGGCAACGATCGACCGTTCGAAACCGATCGTGTACAAGACCGTCGGTATGTCGTGGCAGGACCTCATCGTGGCTGCTGAGGTGTTCGAACGGGTGCCGAAGACTGCGCTGCGCTAGCGCAACCCACCTCATCCGAACTCACTCATGGCGATTCGCTATTGGTTATTTGTCCATCCGCTGGACCGTGCCCGCGAGTTGATTGCCAACGGTGTTGTGCAGCATGCGTGGGGTGGGGTCGAACCACTCAACTTGATGCGCGAGTCGGACGGTATGGTGTTGTACTGTCCTCGCACCGAGAATCCGGATGGTGACCCGTTACGTGTGCTTGCGCAGGCGGGTCGGGTGCTTACGGCCGAACCGTATCGAGTTGGCGGTCGCGGCCGCACGCTCTGGCGCCACGATGTGCAATGGTTACCCGAATCTCAGCTGGCTCCCATCCGCCAGCTTCGTGACCTGCTGGAACTCACCCGAAACTCCATGTTTTGGGGCGAGCAGCTGCGACCGGGCTGGGTGGAACTCTCCCAGCGAGATTTCATGATCTGTGAGGATGCGGTGCGGCGCTCTGCTCCTGCGCCGAGCCCGTTCGGGGTACACGCGGCGAGCACACAACCGTCATCCAGCACCGACGAGCCAGCTGCGTGGATGGATTCCCCACGTGACCGTCCGCCGAGCCCCGGCTGGTAGCTCCAAGGGCGCTAGGCAATCAAAACGGAGTTCACTGGGTCAGATTCGGGCTCGTTGCGGCCAGTGAGAATCCCAGAGCGGTCATCCCGATCACCATGATCGTGCCGAGCACCGCGAAGATCAAGAAGATGATGAGCTGCGCCCGCGCCCAGTTCTGCTTTGCACGCGACCCCATACCGCCACAGGCCATGACGATCAGGATGACGATGTTCACCAGGGGAATACACAGCAATAGCAGCGTCCCCACCCAGCTACCAACCGAGTCTTCCTGCGGCGATGCCACGTACTGGGGCTGCGGAGCTGCCTGCGGGTATTGCCCAGGCAGCTGGTACTGATAGGGATGCTGGCCTACTTCCGCATGTGGCATGTCCACGATTTACGCTCCGTTCTTTGCTCGCCGTGTGTAACGAAAGTGAGAGTTACGGACCGATCGGAAAGTTCCCGCTACCAGGCGGCGATATGCCCGAGCGCCGACCGCAGGATTCTTGCCCTGCCGCCTTCGAGCTCTTCGAGCAGATCGGGATCCTTCGCCTCCGCTGGCGTGACCCAGGTGATCTCAAGCGCATCCTGACGCGGCGCACAATCCCCCGAAACCGGCACGAGATATACCAGGGCAACCGCGTGCTGCCGATCGTCATACAGATCATCGATCGGAATCGGCGAAAACTCAGCGACCGTGAACGGCACGAGCGTGAGCGGCAATTGCGGGAACGCCATCGCCCCCAAATCTTTCTCGAGATGCCGCACAAGCGCGTCCCGAACTCGCTCCCCGTATTGCACCCGACCGGATACGAACGACCGGGCAATCATGCCGTCTTCGTTGGCACGCAGTAGCAGGCCGAGCGCTTCGACGTGACCGGCCGCATCCGTTCGCACCGGAATCGCCTCAACGTACAGGATGGGCGTGCGTCGTCGAATGAACGCGAGATCGTCCTCGCTGAGCCAACCGGAGGATTCGGGGTCGGGAGTGCGTACATCCATGCCCCTATCTTGCCCCAATCAAGTGACGTGTGAACCGGGAAGATTCAAGCGTGCATTCGTTCGTGTCGGAGGGAGATGGTTTGCTTGGTCTATGCAGGATGTGGATGCACTGGCAGGATTCAGCGAGCCCAGCGCCCGTTGGTTCCGGCGCGTGTTTGCCGAACCCACGCGCGCGCAACGTGAAGCGTGGGCGAGCATCCGCACCGGCGACCACACGCTGGTAGTCGCCCCGACTGGGTCCGGCAAGACCCTCGCCGCGTTCCTGTGGGCAATTGACCGGCTCATGTCCGGCACCGACCAAACCGCAGCCGACGGAAAACGTGGCACCAGCATCCTGTACATCTCGCCGCTGAAGGCGCTCGGCGTGGATGTGGAGCGAAACCTCACGGCGCCGCTGGTGGGCATCGCCCGCGAGCGCGCGCAGCTCGGGCTGGACTCGCGCGAGATCACGGTCGGGGTACGTTCAGGCGACACTCCCCCATCCGAGCGCCGACGCCAGGTCGCTGCTCCACCGGATATCCTCATCACCACTCCGGAGTCGCTGTACCTGCTGCTCACCTCAAACTCCCGCAGCATGTTGCGGAATGTGCGCACGGTCATCGTCGACGACGTACACGCGGTCGCGGCCACAAAGCGCGGCGCGCATCTGGCGCTTTCCCTAGAGCGGTTGGATGCGCTGCTACCTCGCCCGGTGCAGCGCATCGGGCTTTCGGCGACGGTGCGGCCCCTGGATGCGGTCGCGAAGTTTCTCGGGGGTGCGGCGCCGGTGAGCATTGTGGCTCCGCCCAGTAGCAAGGCGTTTGATTTGCGGGTGGCGGTGCCCGTGCCTGATTTGAGCGCGATCGCTCCGGTCGGGCGGGATGAAACCGAGTCGGTGTCCGAGGATTTGTTCGGTGATGCAACGCGCTCGATTCGTGATGACGACTCGCCGGATGGCACTCGTCCGGGCTCGATCTGGCCCTATGTCGAGTCGGAGATCGTCGACCGGGTGCTTCAGCATCGTTCGACGATTGTGTTCGTGAATTCGCGCGGTCTTGCCGAACGGCTCACGGCAAGGTTGAACGAGGAGTACGAGCGCCGCCTGCACGCGCAGGAGCCGGCGCCTACAGATCACGATGCCGATACACCGCCGCGTAAGCGCCTCAAGAACGCCGATTTGATCGGCGGTTCTGGGGAGTTTGCGGGTGCGGCAACCGATCTCGTCCGCGCTCATCATGGCTCGGTGTCGAAAGAGCAGCGCGCCGAGGTTGAGGATGCGCTCAAGAGCGGCCGGTTGCGGTGTGTGGTTGCCACCTCGAGTCTTGAGCTTGGCATCGATATGGGCGATGTCGAGCTCGTGATTCAGGTGGAGGCGCCGCCGAGCGTTGCCAGCGGTTTGCAGCGTATTGGCCGTGCTGGTCACCAGGTCGGTGCGGTGTCGACGGCGGTGTGTTACCCGAAGCACCGCGCTGATGTGTTGCGCTCTGCGGTGGTTGCCGAACGGATGCTCGCCGGCAATATCGAACAGCTAAAGCCCATCTCCCAGCCCCTCGACGTGCTCGCACAGCACACGGTTGCAGCCGCCGCAATGGATCGCTGGCAGGTGACTGATTGGTTGGCGTGCATCCGCCGTTCGGCACCGTTCGCGCAGATCAGCGATGCGCTGCTCGAGTCGGTGCTCGATCTACTGGCCGGTAAATATCCTTCGGATGCCTTCGCCTCACTGCGCCCGCGCATCGTGTGGGATCGCGACGCCGATTGGTTCGAGGCGCGTCCCGGCGCGCAACGGCTAGCGGTGGTTTCTGGCGGCACGATTCCGGATCGCGGGTTGTTCGGGGTGTTCATGACCACCAGTGCGGAGCCCGGCACTCCCGAGGAGGCCGACGGCTCTCAGCAACCGACCACATCCACTCGCCGCACCGCCGGACTGCGGGTGGGTGAGCTCGATGAAGAGATGGTGTATGAATCGCGGGTGGGCGATGTGATTGCGCTCGGTGCGACCTCGTGGCGTATCCGCGAGATCGGCCCAGACCGTGTGCTCGTTGCCCCGGCCTTTGGCGAGCCGGGCCGGTTACCGTTTTGGACCGGGGACGCGCTCGGTCGGCCGGTCGAGTTGGGTCGCGCGATCGGGGCGTGCGTGCGCGAGATCGCCACATCCGCTACCGCCACGAACCGAGACAGTATGGCGGCGATACCGGATGCGATGCGGCCGGTTCTCGACGAGTGGGCGGCTGACAATCTGGTCGCGTATGTGCGCGAACAGCTCGAGGTAACCGGGCATGTACCGCACGATCGGAAGCTGGTCATCGAACGGGTTCGCGATGAGCTCGGTGATTGGCGCGTCATTCTGCATTCGCCGTATGGTCGTCCGGTTCACGCACCGTGGGCGCTGATGGTGACGGCGCGGGTCCGCGAGCGGTACGGGATGGAGGCAAGCGCGGTCGCGAGCGACGACGGTATCGTTGTGCGGATTCCCGATCTGGATGCCGAGCTGCCGGGTGCTGAGCTTTTCGCGTTCGATCACGATGAGATCGATGCGCTCGTCACCCAGGAGGTCGGTTCTTCGGCGCTGTTTGCCGCGAGGTTCCGCGAGAATGCCGCGCGTGCGCTGCTGCTGCCGCGGCTGCATCCGGGCAAGCGTGCGCCGCTGTGGCAGCAACGCTTGCGGGCCGCGCAATTGCTCGAAGTTGCCAGGCAGCATCCTGATTTCCCGATGATCCTCGAGACCGTGCGCGAGGTCCTGCACGATGTGTACGACATGGATGCGTTGCGAGCGCTGCTAGAGAAGGTCGCTTCCCGTGAGTTGCGGGTCGTGGAGGTTACCACCGAGACCCCGTCTCCGTTCGCGCAGACGCTGCTATTCGGTTATGTGGGCGAGTTCATGTACGAGGGCGACCAACCGCTTGCCGAGCGGCGTGCTGCGGCGCTGCAGATGGACACGAATCTGCTCGCGGACCTGCTGGGAACTGCATCCCTGCGTGAACTCCTCGACGACGAGGTGATGCGCACGGTCGAGCTGGAATTGCAGCATCTGGCTCCGGATCGGCGGGTGTCCGGCGCCGAGGGTGTGGCCGATCTGCTGCGGCTCGCTGGCCCGCTGCCGATTACCGAGCTGGCGCCACGGATGCGCTCGGCCTCGATGAGTGAGCAGTCACCCGACGACGGTGAGCAGGAGCCGACGCATGCCAGCGACACCGAGGCGTTGGCGGCTGCCGACGCGCTGATCGCGGCTAAGCGCGCATATCTCGTGCGGATGGCTGGCAGAGAGTGTCTTGTTGCCGCCGAGGATCTCGTGCGATTGCGTGACGCGCTCGGTGTGCCAACGCCGCAGGGCGTGCCGGCTTCGCTAATAACCCCGGTGGCCGACCCGCTCGGAGACCTGGTGCATCGCTACGCGCGCACGCACGGCCCGTTCACTGCCCAGCAGCTTGCGGAGTATCTCGGGGTGGGAGTGTCGGTTGCCACGGATGCGCTCCGTCGCGCTGAGCTTGCCCGCACGATTCAGCACGGCGAGTTCCGTCCTTCGGGTACGGGAACCGAGTGGGTTGATACGAACGTGCTGCGTCGCATCCGCACCCGCACCCTCGCCAAGTTACGCGGTGAGATTGCGCCGGTATCGCAGCGAGCGCTGGTTCGGTTTCTCCCGCAGTGGCAGCAGGTGGCGCCGCTGGGAGCACCGGCGGCAAGCAGGCGGAGGCACCCGGATGCCTTGCCGCTTCGCGGTGTGGATGGGGTGCTTGCGGCCATCGAGCAGCTCCAGGGTGTGGCGTTACCGGCATCGGCGTGGGAGTCGCTCGTGCTGCCCGCGCGAGTGCGTGACTACTCGCCGGCACTGCTCGATCAGCTACTGGCTGCCGGCGAAGTTCGCTGGCACGGCCACGGCGCTATCGGCGCAGCCGACGGCTGGTACAGCCTGCATTTGAGCGAGATGGCACCGCTGACGCTACCGACCGAACCGAGCGTCCCGCTCACCGATTGCACCCCGCTCGCGCAATCGGTGTATCGCGTGCTGCAGCACGGCGCCGCCTTCGTTCCCGAAGGCGTCAGCAGGCTCGCTGCCGAAGCTGACACCGGCGAACAGTCCCGGCAGGCACCACCGGGCGGTGTGGAAGTGACGAACGCGCTGTGGGAGCTTGCCTGGGCGGGACATGTCACCAATGACTCGCTCAGCGGTATGCGGGCGCTGCTTTCCGGCGGCCCCGGTACCCGCTCACACGCCGCACACCGGGCAGCTCCGCGGCCGTCTCGGGGGCGGATGTGGCGGGCACAGTTTGCTACGCCGGCAGCAGCCACCGTTCCGGTACCACCCGCGGGAGCCGGACGCTGGTCGATCGTGCCGCTGCCCGCATCCGACGCCACTGTGCGCGCCCAGGTAACCGGCGAGCTGTTGCTCGAACGCTACGGTGTGGTCACGCGCGGGGATGCGGGTGGTATCGACGGCGGGTTCGCGCATGTGTACCGTGTGCTCAACGAGTTTGAGGCGGCGGGTCACGCTCGGCGGGGCTATTTTGTCGCCGGGCTCGGTGCTGCGCAATTTGCTACTGCCGGTGCAATCGATCGCCTACGCGCATGCCAGCGCGACCACGACGACGCGCCACCGGATCGCGATGAAAGCATGGCCGCGATCACCATTGCCGCCACCGATCCGGCGAACCCGTTCGGCGCGGCCCTGGAGTGGCCGCAGGCCCCCGAGTCGGAGCGAGCCCACCGCCCGGGACGAAAACCGGGTGCGCTCGTAACCATCGTCGATGGCCTGCTCGGTTGCTATGTCGAACGCGGCGGGAAAACGATGCTTACGTTCACCACGAACGAGCAACTGCTGCGCGAGGCCGCACGGTCGCTTGCCGAAACGATCGCTGCCGCCCGCATCCCGAACCTTGTTATCGAACGCTGTAACGGCCAGTTTGTGCTGGAAACCGATATGGCGACATGGCTGCGCGAAGCGGGCTTTGTGGAGAGTCCGCGCGGGTTGCGGATGCGCCCCGATCGGCACTGATTCGAGCGAGGAGACGATGCCCGAAGGAGATACCGCGTACCGCGCCGCCTACCATCTGGCGCGCGCTCTCACCGACCGGCGCGTGATCCACGCGGAGCTTCGAGTACCCCGCTACGCCACGCTGCAATTGGCGGGACTGCACGTTCACGGCGCCGAATCACGCGGCAAACACATCCTGTTGCGCGTGGGGCGTTGGACCGTTCACTCGCATCTTGGGATGGACGGATCATGGCTACTGCTGCCGCCTCGAACCCGACGCGGATGGCCGGCAGCACACCGCATCCGAGCACGACTCGACACGGATGCGGTGATCGCCCTGGGCGTTGATCTCGCGCGGCTGCGGGTGTGGCCTACTGAGCGCGAGCAAGCAGAACTCGGCTGGTTGGGGCCGAACCTGCTCGATCCGCACGTCGATCTGGATCTTGCAACAACCCGCATCCTCGCCGAACCCGCACGCCCCATTACCGCCGCGCTACTCGACCAGGAGAACGTGGCGGGGCTCGGGAACGAATACGTCACCGAGCTGTGTTTTCTGCGCGGTGTGCTCCCCTGCCGAACCGTCGCCGAATGCGGCGATATCCGCGAGTGGCTCGAGCTAGCGCGCCGGCTCATGCTCGCCAATCGCGACCGCAGTATTCGCACGTTCACCGGGCGAACGGGCCGCGGCGAAACCAACTACGTGTTCGCCCGTGCCGGTAGGCCGTGTCGACGCTGCGGCAGCACAATTGTTGAGGGCACACATGCCTCTGGGGTGCGGCGGGGGATGCGCGATCCCGAGCTGGATGGTGTGGGGCCCGGCGGCCTGCGTGTTTCGGCATGGTGTCCGAACTGTCAGCGTTAGGCTCGCCCCATGAATACCGCGTCGTCTTCCGAGTCTGAGCACCTGCCGCGGCGGGCTATGCCGGATGCGGCGATCATCCTGACCGGTGGCCGCTCCTTACGAATGGGACGACATAAACCCGCCCTCCCGGTTGCCGGGATCGCCATGACCGACCGAGTCATCGGCGCCGTGCGTGACGCTAACCCAAACGCCGCCGTAATCATTGCCGGTAGTGCAGCGGGTATTGCTGCCGTCGACGCGATCGTTATTGGCGACACGCACGCATTTGCCGGGCCACTCGCCGGTGTGGCGAGTGCGCTATCGGGCTGGCAGGCACGATCCGCGCCCACCGACACGCCAGGCGACGTAGAGGCCTGCCCCACCCCCGCTACACTGCCGGATGACGCGACGGTCTGCATCCTCGCCGGTGATATGCCCTTCCTCACCGGCCAGGTCATTACCGACCTCACCGCGCACGTAACTTCGAAGCAGCCGGCATGCGCGGTTGATTCGACCGGCAGGATGCAGGTGCTGCTCTCGGCGTGGCCGCTCGGTCTGCTGCGCACACAGCTTGCAGCAGTTGATGACCCGCGCAATGCCGCCATGCGGTTGCTGTTTCGCGGAATCTCACCATGCCTCGTACCGATTGCGGATGCGCTCCTGCGCGATATCGATACGCCCGAGGAATACTCCTCGGTGCAGTAGCTCGGGTCACTGGCCGCCCGCGGCGAGTACGGACGGCTCTCCCCAACGCTATGCGCGAATCAGCTGCAGCGCGCGGTCCCGCACTGCCTCCATGATCTCCTGCGATGCGGCTTCGACGTTCAATCGCAGCAGCGGTTCGGTATTGGACGGACGGATGTTGGCCCACCACCAGTCCTGCCCGCCGCGCGTGAACGTCAGACCGTCGAGTTCATCCACCTCGGTGTCGCCACTGAGCTCGGTATATAGGCGTTCGTAGGCCGCCGGAATATCGTCGACGGTCGAGTTGATCTCGCCGGATGCAACGTACGGAGTGTGCTGTGCGGCGAGTTCCGAGATGGGTGCGGTGCCTTCGCCGAGCTGCGCAAGCACGTGCATTGCGGCGAGCATGCCGTTATCGGCGCCCCAGAAGTCACGGAAGTAGTAGTGCGCGGAGTGTTCGCCGCCGAAAATTGCGTTCGTGCGTGCCATCTCGGCCTTGATGAGCGAGTGACCGACGCGGGTGCGCACCGGTTCGGCGCCGAGCTTGCGCACGGTTTGCGCGAGGTGGCGCGAGGTCAGCAGATTGTGGATGATGTACACCTCGTCATCACCTGCCTCGCGGGCACGGGCGATCTCGCGGATCGCGACCATCGTGGATACTGCCGAGGGCGAGACCGGCTCGCCGCGTTCATCCACAACGAAGCAGCGGTCGGCGTCACCGTCGAAGGCGAGGCCGATATCGGCTCCTTCTGCGACCACGCGCTGCTGCAGGTCGACGAGGTTCTTCGGGTCGAGCGGGTTTGCTTCGTGGTTTGGGAAGGTGCCGTCCAGCTCGAAATACATGGGCACGATCTCCAGTGACAGCTTCGGCAATCCTGCCTCGGTACCGAGCACTGCCGGGACGGTCAGCCCGCCCATGCCGTTCCCCGCATCCACGACCACCTTTAACGGGCGAATACCGCTGAGGTTGACGAGCTCGCGCAGGTAGGCGGCATATTCGGTGAGCACGTTCAGCTTCGACTCAAACCCGGGTTCGGCAACGGCGGGGATGCCTTCTTCCAGGTAGGCGATTGCGCGGTCGCGGATGGCAGCGAGCCCGGTATCGAGCGAGATGCCTTTGGCTCCGGGCGCCGAGATTTTAATGCCGTTGTAGGTAGCGGGGTTGTGGGATGCGGTGAACATCGCGGCAGCAGCGTTGCGGACTCCGGATGCGAAGTAGCTCATATCTGTGGAGCACAGGCCGATGAGCTGCGGTTTCGCACCACGTGCGCTGGCACCTTCAGCAAATGCTGCCGCGTAGCCGGGGCTTGAGTCGCGCATATCGTGGCCGATGACGAGTTCGCTACCGGCGAGGTTGAGTTCGTCTGCGGTTGCGGCGCCGAGTGCGCGCACCGATTCAACGGTGACGGTTTCGCCGACGAGTCCGCGGATGTCGTAGTTCTTGACGATTGCGTTGAGATCGCCGCGTGCCGATTCCGGGGTTGCTGGAATTGCTGCTTGCATAGGCACGAATGTACCGGCTCTGCCTGCGATCGCTGGTAGGTCTCGCCGTGCAGCGGTGAATCTGCGACGGATGGATGAGGGCGGGATGCGGCAGGATCGCGCGTCGGTTACGTAGCGGGTGGCGCACCAAGGGGTAAGGGGCGCAGCACTGTCCATCCCTCGGGTGCGGTCGTACGATCGGCGTGCAGTCGGCACAGATCGTAGCTATGCGGCTCGGCACGAACGGCCAGCGGACCAATCACGACCATCTTGTCGGTGTAGTCAAACGTCAGCGTGTACTCGGCTCGGCGAGAGCATGAGACGCGGGCGCAGGTCCGGGAACGCATACGCCAACTCTAGTCCGTATCCGGCCCGCTCCCCTACACCAACCACGTAGGCTGGTCATCATGCGTTCCCCGATTCCCGCTCACTCATCACGCCGTTCGCGTGGCTCGCGCAGCCGTCACGGCCGTGCCCTGCGCTCGAGCGCGACGGGACCGTTTCTGCCGCAGCCAACCGGACGCATCCCTCGCTTCAATCAGGTGGTCGGAGAAACACTCGGCTTCCTGCGCGGTATGGCACCCGAGCAGATGGCAAATGTGCGCGTGTTGATCTCACCGATGCCACTGGACGAGCATGACCATCGCGGCGTTGTCGCAGACGGTATGCAGCGTTGGCGGTTGAATCCCCCACACGAAGTCGTGCTCTACCGCGTGCCAATTGAGCGGCTCGCAAGAATGCCGCTTTCCAATCCCGACTATCAGCCGCAGTATCGCGAGTACGTCGAGCGCACCGTATTCGCAGCGCTATCGCAACTGCTCGACGGCGGCTTGGATCACATCCTGCCCGACGATCTACTCGGGCCTCGCTAAGCGCGCACCGGAAGCGACTCGGCATCTGACGTTAGCCGACGACGGTAATCGGTGTCGCGTCCGGGTTACCCAATAGCACCGGGGTTGCGGACAGCTCGCCGGTCCCCGAGTAGTACACGGCCGCATAGATTCCGTCGGCGTCATCGAGGGAAATGGCGGTGGATGCGGGCTCGTCGATGTACACGGTCGCGCGCGGTCGAACGCGCACTTGCGCACCGTTGACGCTGAGCGTTCGTTCGGTATCGCTGGGGTTTGCGAGGGCAAGTTTGGGGTTTGGTCCCTGCGCAATCGCAGCCATGGTCTTGCCTTGCAGCTGCGGGGAGGCTGCCAGCCAGGCAAACTCGCTACCGTCCAATGGCGACATGCGACCACCGGCAAGGATGGGAGTCTCAGCCTCGACGACGACGGTGTAGTCACCCTCAGGGAGTGTGGTGATCGGCATATCGGTTACGCGCCCGGCATCCAGCGGAACTTCCATCTCAGTGGCTTCGCCGTTGCTTCGCAGGAAACGCACCGTTGCCATGAGGTTGTCCTCACCGGGATTCATCAGGCGAAGCGTCGAGCCGATCGTGGTCGGCGCGTCATCGCCCGCTCCCGGCCGTTCGTACACGTGCATTCCGCTGATGACCTGTCGAGTGGCTGGTAGTGCGGTGGCGTTCGCGATTTCCGACCCCTTCGGGTCGAGCGTGTCGATTGCGGTCTGATGAACGTAGGCGGTCACGGGCGTTCCGATGGCATCCACTTTGATTGCGATCGCTTCCGCGTCCGGTGCGACACCGGCAAGACTCACGGTCTTGCGCTCTCCGGGTTTGATAACGGCCTCGGGGATGGTGGGTCGAACCGCACCAGCCTCGGTGTAGAGCGCAAAGTTGACGCGAGCGGGCACGTTACCGGGGTTGATGACGTCCAGCACCGAGTTTTGTCCCTTGGTGGTATTTCCAGCGAGTAACCACTGACTCGGAGCCGGCTGACTGCAGGCCGTTGCCGAGTATCCACTGGATTTTTTGCCGCTCACACCTAGGCCCTGGGTTACCCCCAGCTGGCTGTGTGTGTCGCCATTCATGCCCGACACTGTGAAACTGCTCGGTCCGTCTTGCCCAAGCGGCGCCTGTTTCGGTTCCTTCGGCGCAAAGGATGCGGTTTGAAGCGAAGGTTCACCGACGGACGACACTGCATCGGCGTTCGAGCTCAAGCCAAGTTGCTGCAATGGCCCCGGACACACGCGAATCTGGTCTCCCGGTTGCGGGGTGATTACCGCTGCGGGTGCTTGTGCTTGTTGTTCGGGCAGCGGCATCCAGCCGAGCGCCCAGACTGCTGCGGCCATCGTCACGGCCGCGGTGGCGGTACCGACGGTACGGGCGATCACAGCATTCCGTCGTTGCGCCCGAGCCTGGGCCACGCGGCTCTTCGGGGCGCGTCGCGTTCTCGGGGCTTTCGGCTTGGGCAGCTCCGAGCGCACTCGGCCATGGCTGCGCGGGAAGCGTTTACGTGTCGCCGAATCCCCGGCATCGGCTGCGGATGCGGTTGCCGACGGAGCATATTCGTCCACTCGTACCGATGGTTGTTCGTCATCGGCCATCGCGGGTTCGGTACCGGAGTCTTCGACGTCTTCGGCTGGCCCCTGAACCGTGTTCGCAATATCTGCATCCTCGGCACGCTGTGGGGCATCCGGTTCGCCCTCCGCGGCCGCAAATACTGGTACCCCAGCTGCGGATTCGAGGCGCAGCGGTGCCGCGCCGATCGGCCTGGGTGCGGCGACCAGTTCCGGGTCGATGCCGAAATCGGTGAGGGCGCGCGAGTCGTTCATCGGTGCATCAGACACGGTCGCCTCCTGGGGTATCGAGGTGCTCACCGGTTGGCTGATCATCAAAGAGATCGACCGGTGTGTCATAGGCGGCTACGCGCAGGGTGGAACCGCCGTCGAGATCGAACCAGCGGCTGCGTCCACTGCGCGCGCGAATTCCGCGAGCACGCGCTTCAATACCGCCGGTCGGCAGTGCAAGCAGCACAACGAAGAGCAGCACGGCCCCTTGCACGATGAGCATCGCCCGGCCGAGGCTGTGTTCCCAGTTGTCGGTATCGAGCGCACCGGCAAGTTTCGGATCGGTTGGTCGTTCGGCGGCGTTGATTACCTGGAAGAGCGTTCCGATCTGGTCAGCTTCACCGGCGTTGGAGAGCGCTTCGTTCGCCGACATCGAAGTCACTAACCGCTGCTCGAGCAGTGCACCTGCCGTAGGCGCGGGTTTCACCAGAATGAATCCGATTCCGAGTTCGTGCAGATCAGCAGTGGGGTTGGTGTCTCCCACGGAGAGGAACTTCAGCGCGGTGTTTGCCAGTGCTCGGTTTGATTCGGTGAGCTCGGTGTTGGTGGTGGTGAGTGTCGAGAACTCGTTGAGTGTCCGGCCTGCTCCGCGTTCGAGGTGAACGTGGATGCGGTCAGCACCAAGTGGTGTGATCACGAGTGTGCCGATCTGGTTCGCCGCCGCGCCCTGTGCTTCAACGAGGGCCGGTAGCGTACGGCCGGTGGATGCGGCTACCTGCGATGTCCCGTTCAGTTGCGCGGGTGAGATTGGGAGGAGCGTCACGGCAAGGGCTGCGACCCCGACTGCGCCGATGATCCGGCCGGTAGCTCGCAACGCAACGATACCCGCGGCTGCAGCGATGAGTAGTCCGAGGAACGCGGCAGATTGCGCTGGACCGACCCATAACGGCACCCGATGCCCAGCCTCGAACGCCCACGCGAATCCACCGCCAATACCGGCAGTCACAAAACCGGCACAGGCGAGCACAATGCCAGCCAGAGCGACCCGCCAGGTACGACGCAATAGCGCGACGAGGCCGAGCAACACAAACGGTACGAGCACGAGCGCCAGCGGCAGCCAAATCTGGCCGTCGAAGTTATTGACTGCGGCCAGATCGCGCCATCCGCCCGCGGATTGGGTTGGGAAAAGACCGAGTACTTCCCAGCCGCGCGTTGGGTCGGCGACCACCGGCATCCCCGGATCCGCCAACACGGCGAACGGGCGACCGCGGTTGAGGTGGGCCACACCGAGCGGCATGAACATGGCGAGGGTAGGGATGCAGGTGACGAGTACCCGCATCCACCCGCGGCCAGCAATGAGCAGCGCTAGTAGCCAGAGCAGTCCCAGCAACGGCAACAGCATTGGCGATGAAGCGGCGATCGCGAGTGCGATCAATGAGCACCAGGAGGCTGCCGTCCATGAGCTCGCTGCACCGAATCCGGTGAACAGCAGCCAGGGCAGCAGCATGTGCACCACTACCCCGCCGAGTCGTCCTTCCATGAGGGAGGCGTACAGCGTGGGTGTGGCCATCCAGGCGATAGCAACCAGCGCTCGTGCCCACGGTTGTACGGTGAGTCGTGCTGCGAGGAACCAAGCGCCGACGGCCGATGCGGGGATCGCGATCAGCCACAGCAGCTGGATGCTTTGGCTCGGGTTCCAGAACGTGATGGTGCCCAAGAAGGCGAGCAGATAGTTGAACGGGTCGGCGACGCCTACCCCACCGCCGGTATCGCGCAGGCCGTAACCGGTGTTGCCCCAAAGCTGACCGATATCTCCCGACAACGGGAGCAGCGCTCCCCCGGTGATCGTGCCAGCGTTGATCAGCGGGAAGAGCAACACGAGGGATGCGACCACGCCCAGCAGGGCGATCCAACCGCCACCACCAGTGATGAAGTTGTAGCGGTCGCGGTGCTGCTGAGTCGCCGCACGATATTCGTCGCGTCGATTCGCTTGGATTTTGCGCCATTCCTGCGGCATTATCGAGAGCTTGTTGAGGCTGTGCAGTGAATGCCGTTTGGTGGCAGCGAATTGTCGACGCGAACGGTGAACTCCGGTACGGAAGAAGAACACCCGCAGCGCGGCGCGCCAATCGGGCAGGATGCGACCCGGGGTTTTGCGCAGCAAGTGCTGGATCGTGCGGGCGAGCGTCAGCGGCAGCAGCAAGAGCCAGCGCAAGACGAATTCGAGCACCGGAACCCAAGTGAGCTGGCGGTGGAGCTGCGCTTCACGGCGGATGCGGTACTTCTGTAGCGGTCTTGTCCGTTTGCCAAAGTGGGTGGTTCCGGTCGCGCCCGCGACATCGGCTTCGACACGGGCCCGTGGGCTGAGCAACACACGCCCGCCGGAAAGCCACGTGCGGACACAGAAATCGAGTCCGTCATCCACGGCCGGAAGACCCGAGTCAAACCCTTGCAAACGATTCCAGGTTTCGCGGCGCACGAGCATACCGCCGGCGGCCACGGCCAATACGTCGGAGAGGTGCTCAAACTGTCCCTGGTCAATGGCATCCGCGTGCAAGCGCACGGCGATGCCGGAGCTGGTAACGGACTGGCCGTACTCGACGATCCGAGCTGGGTCGTCTTGGTGGACGATTTTTGGCCCAGTGACCTCCAGCGACGGGTTCCGCTCGGCCGTATCCAGCAGCTCTTCGAGCGCGTCGGGTTCGGGGGCGTTATCTGCGCCGAGAATCCAGAACCAGTCACTGCTGAGTTCCGGGTCAGCTCCGAGCTGCTGGCGTCGCTCACGTTCGGTTGTGTCTGCGTTGTCGCAGGCATCGACCGCGGCCTGCACCGCCGCACCGAACGTGGCATCGGCTGCAATGCGAAGGTAAGTGGAGTGGTCGAGCACCGCCTCGCGCATCACCGCTTCGCTGCGGTCGGTAGACGACAGATCAACAAGGACGGTGCGATCGGGCGCGACGGTCTGCGCCGCGAGCGCAGTGAGCGTTCGGGCGAGGGCCGTTGCAGCATTTTGCCCAACGACAATTGCAGTAACTCTTGGGCGCATCAGGTGAATGCTAGGCAGGGGTGTGGTCAACTACAGACATTACGCACGGCAAGCCGAAATACTGAGGTGTATTGCTTCGTCTGCTCGCATCCTCGGTGTGGAGATGTGCGGATGCGTTTAGACGACTCGAGCGTGACACCGTCGGTTTGTCGCCGCGTCTGGTGGTGTCGTTGCGGCTATGCCTGGCGACGCATCTTGCGGCGTTCGCGTTCGGAGTAGCCACCCCAGATGCCGAATCGTTCGTCGCGCTCGAGCGCATATTCGAGGCACTGTGCGCGAACTTCGCAGGCCTGGCAGATCATCTTTGCGTCTCGAGTTGAGCCGCCTTTTTCAGGGAAGAATGCTTCCGGGTCGGTTTGCGCACACAGTGCATCTGCCTGCCACGCGAGCGGGTTATCGTCACCGATGTGGTGCTCGGTACCGGGTACGCCAAGTTCAAGCGGATCTACAAACCAGTTCTCGGGAACCGGACGAATCATTTTTGCCATAACACATCTCCCCACGTTTGAATGGGCGACTTGCCCACTGCACGTATGTAATTACACCTGTGTCATTCGCGTCCGTCAAGAGTGAGATCGCAAACCTTAAGGCCTGTCTTGAGAGTTTCCGGGGATTCACAGGCTCGGTGTGTCGCAAAGCCATCCCCGGTTGGCGTTCGACAACCGCTACGAGAGTGGCAGCGCCGTCTCCGCATCCACACCAACGCTGGCAACCACACAGACACCCGCGCCCGCAATCTCGAGCGGCGCCTCATCCGGAGTGACATACAGCGCATCACCTTGACCGAGCACTGTTCCCGCTCCGGTAGCCCCGGTGACGGTGAGTTCACCCTCGAGCGCGAGCAGGATTGCAGGACCAACGAAGCGAACCTGGGCCTCGAGGGTCTCCCCGGCCACTCGCTGGACCTGAAAGTCCGGCTCATTTGGTTTGAAGAGCTGCACGCCCTCGGCCAATTGCAACGGCGCGAGGAATGGTGGCGGCGTGGGTGTTACGCGCAGGATGCGCAGCAGTTCGGGAACGTCGATGTGTTTGGGTGTGAGCCCGCCGCGCAGCACATTATCGCTTGCGGCCATGACTTCGATACCAACGCCCTGGAGATAGGCGTGCAGGATGCCAGCCTGAATGTAGATCGCTTCGCCCCGCTTCACCGATACGTGGTTCATCAGCAGCGCAGTGAGGCAGCCAGAGTCTTCGGGGAATGCCTGTCGGATGCGCTGAAGATTGCGGCGTTCCCGCTGGTAGCGCTCGGCTCCGGGCGCTGCGGCTGTGGCTAACCAGCGGTCGAGTGCGGTCACAGCATCGTGGACCGTGTCGTCGTCGCTGAGCAGCCAGGCAACCAGATCCAGGGTGTCACGATCGGTCGTTGCCTGCGCGACCCTGCGAGCGAACTCCTGAAAAGCGAGGTTCTCGGCCGCGAACTCGGCGATACACCGCACGAGCTCGAAGACTTCCGCGCGCATGCGAAACCCGGCCAGTGCATCCATCGTCTCGGTGAGCGCGATGAGCAGTTCCGGCTTGTGCGAGGCGTCGCGGTAGTTGCGATTTGGTGCGTCCAGTGGCACGCCCCGTTCGTTCTCGGCCGCAAATCCAGCGATTGCGTCATCCAGGCGCGGGTGTGCTTGAAGCGAGAGTGGTTCGGATGCGGCGAGCACTTTCATCAGGAAAGGCAGCCGTGGCTCGTCACCCGGCCGCAACCCAGCCGCAAGGCTCCCGAGGGCTCGCTGCGGGTTTTCGGCAATGAAGTCCCGCAGTGTCGGAGCCGATTCTGCAGTGCTGGATTCGTCCCGGTCATCAGCCGCTATGCGGCTTGGCGAGCCGTGGTGGGCACCGAACCAGAGCTCGGCCTGTTTAGGGTTGTCAGTTTCGGGTTCGATAAGCCCGGCGCCCACACCCATAACCTCTGAGATGGCGCCCGTCGCGCCCCACGAATACCGCATGGGGCTGTTTTGAATCGACAACAGCATCCTCGGGAGCGTACAACGAGTCGGTAACGCTGCGCTCGTAGACCACGCAATAACGACGGTTTTGCCGCCACTGCGTGCGAGAATTGCGCGCATGATCTCGAGTGTTTGGGCGCGCCTGATTTCCAGCCGAGGACTTCCGGTAGCACCAGCACCCGAGACAGTTACCCCCTCACGCGCGATGTGGCTGGCGTGCTCAATGCTGTTCGTCGGGTTCTGCGGTGATGTGCTTCGGTACACGATCGGTTGGGTGGGGTACCTCATCGTCGTGCTTGCGCTCGTCGTAATGGCCGGCGTGCTCTACGCACGACGACGGCCGCAGGTACGAATCTTTGACCTGCCGTACTTACTGGTCGGGTTCGTGCTGTGGTGTTGGTTATCAACCATTTGGAGCCGCTACCCGCTGGAGACGATCATCGGCTCAACGCTGCAGACCGTCACCGCGGCCGGCGGGGTCGCGATGGCTGTCTCGCTCGGTCGCTTTCAGTTCTTGCGTTCTTTCGGTGTGACGATGCGGATGCTCGTGTTCGGGTCGCTGTTGTTCGAACTCTTCGCGGCGATTCTTTCGCCGGGCGGAGTCGTTCCGCCCGTGTACCTGCACACGGACACGCTCGGGCGCCTACTGGGTAATTCGGCGCCGACCTCCACCGAGGAGATCCCCGGCAGTTTCTATTGGACGCATTCGCAGCTGTTTGTTGGCGGCCCGCTCCAGGGCCTGATGGGGAACCGTAATCTGCTCGCCTTCGTGGCGTTATTGGCGATCATCGTAACCCTCGCCGAGGTGATGGACGGGTTCATCGGGCGCACCTACGCAACCGTCAGCATCCTTGCCGCGACCGCTGCGCTGCTACTGACGGATTCCGCAACCGCCTATGTTGCATTGGCGTTCGTGCTGCTTGGGGCTTCGCTCGTTTCGATCGGGCGCCGCGTGAAGCGCCGTCATCGCTGGCTGCTGTATGCCTCGGTTGGCACGCTGCTGGTCGCCGGCGCGATCGTGGTCGTCGCGAATAACAATGAGATCTTTGCGGCCATGAACCGCTCTTCCGATATGTCCGGGCGCGGTACGATCTGGCATGCCGTTATTGAGCTCGGCAGCTCATCCCCGATCCTGGGGCTTGGCTGGGTGAGCTACTGGGCCCCGTGGGTGCCGGAGTTCAGCCAATTAGCGGTGATCGATGGCGTTGCGTATCACCAAGCACATAACGCGTTTTTAGATGCGTGGATGCAAACCGGCGTGGTCGGGCTATTGCTGTTTGCGGGAGTGGTTGCAACCACATTGATTCGCACCTGGTGGCTCGCGATTGATCTACACGATGTGCCGCTGATGCCACTCGCGAACCGTGAACGGATGCGCGCATCGATGTCTGCAGCCGTGCCGTTCTTGCTGATGGTGGCGTTGGTTGTGCAGGCGATGACCGAGTCGCGATTGCTTGTCGAGGGCGACTGGTTACTGCTGTCATATCTGGCAATCTTCGCGAAGTTCCGCTCGGCGAATGCGCCGCTGCGCCCCCGTGCGCAGGGCACGGTGACACACGCAAACGAGAACCTCGCGCTGGACCTACGGGTTCGTTAAACGCAGTGGGCGCGAGGAGAATGCTCTCCCCGCGCCCACTGCGTCATGGCTAACGTCGCAGTCGTCTCGACGCAGCGACCAGCACCACGCCTGCGAGTCCCACACCGGCAAGGATGAGAATGCCGGCAGTGGTAAGCGCGCTATTGGTTTCGGCCGTTGATTGCGAAGCTGCTTCCGTGGCTCCATCGGCAGCCTCCCCGTCAGCGGCGCTACCGTCGGCAGCTACATTCGCGTCGGGTGTAGGCGATGCGGATGGCGAGCCGCCTGTACGCGGCACAACGCTCATCGGTGCGGTCTTGTCGCTATCCGACGTGACTGGTTCCTGCGGCTTCGGCTTCGGCGCTTGTTGTGCTGCGCCAGTGCCTGCAGGTTGTGCAGCCTCAGTTGACGGCTTTGGCGTTTCCTCCGCTGAGTCACGGTTTTCGGCGCGGTTCATCGGCAGGTCCTCGGGGGCAGCCGGCTTTGGAATCACGCTGAGGGATTCGGTCTGGCCTGCGTTTTCCGGAGCTTCCTTTGGCACCGGTTTCGGCGCGGCCTCAACCGACTCCTGCTTGTTGTCGTGCTGGGCACGAGCCTGCTCAGCCGGTTTTGGTGTCGATTTCACCGTCGGCTTTGGCTTCTCCTGGGCCGGCTTTGACGTGGGTTTTGGCTTCTCCGGAGCCGGCTTCGGCTTCTCTTGCGTTGGCTTTGGCTCCGGCTTTTCAGGTGCCGGCTTGGGCTTTTCCGGAACCGGCTTAGGCTTCTCCGGAGCCGGCTTGGGCTTTTCCGGAGCCGGCTTGGGCTTTTCCGGAGCCGGCTTCTTCACGGGCGCGTCAGTAGGACCAAACCAGTCGGTGAACAGGCGCCAGAAGTTGCGGTTACCGTAGCTCGAGCATCCGTCACCCTCGCCGTACAGGTTGTTCATCGCAGCCTGGTTGGGCGTGTACGGGGTATAGATGTACAGAGATGCAGTTGCCGCATTCTCGACGTACACACTCTTGGTACCGCACGAGCGGTCGGGGCTGTGCAGAATATTGTGCGTGCGCCCAGCGCGGTAGCCGAACGAGTCAGGGTTGCGCTTGTAGTTCTGCAGCTGTCCCGCCGCGTCAAATACCTGGTTGTAGAACCCGGCGTACAGCGGGTGGCACCACCCGGGGCGGTTTGGGTCGTCCGGGCAGTAGTAGCCCATAGCGCGTTCATATCGCCAGCTCGCTGGGTTATCGAGCGTCACTAGTGAGGTCTCCTTCTGGAGCATCACCAGAATCACCTTGGGGTTGATGTCGCAAGAACGCGCAACCTTCTCAATGATCTGCGCGGCGCTTTCGTTCCGTGCACCGCGGTATCCCTTACATAGGTTGGCCGGGTAGGACTGCGTGTCTTGGCGGTAGTCCTTAAGACAGTTGCTGGTGCAGTCCTTGCCCTTTTCGTTAAGGAACTGCTGGATCTGCTCGGCGTTCATCGACGTCGAGTCATAGAACTGTTCGTCGGTGATGATCATGCCCGGGTTGAACTTCGAGGCATCGGCGGCATTTGCCGCTTCGCCGGTCACGTTCGTAATAGCGCCGACAGCGAGCAAGCCAATGCTGGCAATGGCAACGGTGAGCTTAGTTACGAGGCGTCGCACTACAGCACCTCCGCCGCGGTTTCATCCGAGGTGCCGGCTACGCCGTCGCCGGTGTACTTGACGACTACGCTCCAGTCTTCGCCGTCAATGCCCTCGAGCACAGTGAGCGGGCAAGAGGTGCTCTGCGCATCCGGTACTGCTTCAACGCTGGCGGTTACAGAGTCGCCGGATGCGTTGGTCGCGGTTGCCTCGCAGGTTCCCTCTCCGATGTGGCCGGTCACGACCGCACGAGTTTCGATGGTGCCGTCGACGATGGTTGCCTCGGTGACTACCACATTGAGGTCTCCCTCGGTGGCTGCTTCGGTTTCGGCGCTGTCGGTCGTTACGGCAGGTGCGGCGGATGCATCGGCAGTCTGGCCGGGGGTGGAGTCGGCTTGGGTGCATCCGGCAAGCAGGACGCCACCAGCGAGCAGCACCGCAAGAGCGGTGGCACCACGAAGCGGCTTGAGTGAGGTCGTCATGATTTCCCCTAGTGTCGGCGTGTCGTCACTCTTATTTACATGAGTCACAGTAATCACATTCGTCACATATGTCACGGGAAAATCAGAAACACGCCGCGATTTCTTTCGAAATCACGGCGTGTCGCACCGAATTACATCAGTGTAAGTATTAATGAGCTATCGCTTAATAGCTCTGCGCGCGACTGATTTCACTCTGCCCATAAGCGCAAACCCTCGGCTCAGCCACTTACCACTGCCAGGCACCCGACCTTCAAGTCGAGTCCAGACAACACGGCGGACGGCCTGCCACAGTGGCCAGTTTTCCCCACGTCCACGCAGCGTAGCTACCTGCTCAATTGTGTGAGCTTGCATATACTCCCCCACCGCCTGCAACTTATATTCAAGGAACGGCTCACTGACGCTTGCGATCGGCGCCGATTGCACGGTTTTCGCATAGTAGCCGTGGCTGAATGCTACATAGCTCACAAGCCGCTCAAGCACATGGGCCAACGACCCGTCGCGGTATTCATGAGCGTCCGGAAATTCAGCGATTGCGAAGTTGGCCTCCACCAGCGGCAGCAAAACCTCTCGTCGCGCAATGAACATGGAGCCGTACGGGGAAAGCGGCGTGTTGACATCGAATGGATTACGCACTCCGATGCGCTGGGCAACGTTATGAGCGGGCCCCAGGTTAAGCGACCACGCTCGTCCCATAGTGGGCAGGCCCATGTGAATAGTTGGCGGGAAGACCATGCCGAGCTGAGGCTCTTGTTCGAACAGCCCGTAAATGTTGCGAACATACGCAGGAGAAGCGAACAAGTTGTCAAAGAGATGGCGACGGAACCACCCGCTGACCGATGCCGGATCCTGCACCGATCGCTTCGAGTGCAGTTTCACGACAAGGTCAACTGTCGGATCCCTTAATACATCGGCGCAGTCAACCAAGAATGCCGAAATATCGCGCCCGCGGTTACTGGTAACGACCCGAACCTCGACCGATGTAAATCGGGGATCGCTACCAGTTACTTCCTGCAGCTCGGCCTGTTTTTCAGGCGTATTGGTTGTCGCAATAACGCGTACAGCGCCGGGAATCGTTGCGGCAAGATCAATCAGCTCTCGAGCCATATCCGTGTAGTAAACGTGCACGATCACTGCCGTAGTGAGCGTGGTCGACTCCGAGGTGTCACCTGAGACCGGGATGATTTCTGCCATCGACAGGTTGGTGTACCAAGTGCGCGGCGGCACCGATAGCAACAGATGGTCCCAGATGGCCGATCTGGGGTACCCCTCCTCACACATCCAGTCATACGTTTCACGAGGCACAATCCCCCAGCGGTCATTCACCAGCGGATCGCGTGTGAACACGGAGACAGGCACAAAGTTCAGCCCCTCTCGGCGGAGTCGAACGATGGAGTCGCGCGCAAAGTACACCTCGTGAGGTTCGTTACGCGGATGCGCGGCAGCGATTGACGCATCCATATCACGTAGACGCTGCACAAACTCGAGATAGCCGCATCGCTCCCCTTCAAGGGACCTCAAAAACTCAGCACTCTCCATAAAGGTCGTCCGTAGAGAAAGCAACGGAAGCACTGAGGCTTCGGGACCGTTTGCTCCATCCTGATCGACAAGCACGGTTCCCTGCGCATCGACCGGGATCTCCGGCAAACCCCGTTGAACATTCACTGGACCGAATAGTGAATCATCGAGCCAAGTAACACGATCGATCGTCGACGTTGAAGCATTCGCCTGCACAAAATCGTAGATCTTCTTCATGACGCTCGGTTCACTACCGAGATCGTCCACGTCAAGCACTGCGTCTGCGAGCCGGCCGAGTTCGTTCAGATCATCGCCTTTAGGGCAAAACCCCGTTGGCTTCAGCACAACAAGCTGCGATTCTTCGTCACGCAACCTACGGAGCGCTTCGAAAACGTAACTGTCAATCTTGCCCCGACGAATATTCCGAATCCCGTAGGCGATCAGATGGCTCACGAACGCTGACCGTCCTTTCCAGTGACCTTACGTACCCCCGACTTCACGATTCGCTCTCCAACAAGTAGCCCCCTAGCGAGGCCCGGTGAAACCGCCCGCACGCGCGCTCCGACCTTCGCCCGTAACGGGGCTCCCGGATGTTTCAACGCACCGTGGAACGGCGCGGGGGGCGTGCTCTCAAACCGTGAGGCAGTTTCAGCAAACTTTTGGGCGAGGACCGTCGCCGACTTCTTGAACTCGGCCATGGTCGCCGCCTCGGCCGTCACGAACCCGGTGGTGCGTGCGATATCGGCGACGAGTAAATCGAGCAGGACTGCAAGCCGTTCGTGGCCGCCAAACTCGTCAGCAAGCAAGTCCCATCCGCCGGCGTGAACAACACGTTCAGCTACCGGAGCGACCGCGCCCATCCGCACTGCAAAAACGCCCATGCTTGGCACCATCGGCGAATGGCGCTCAAGTGGGCCGATGACCCCGAGCCGGTTGGCCAGGTAGCCTGCAGCGTCTTTGCATCCATGCCAGCCGTCGCCGAGGGCAGTCGTTCCGTGGTGGTCGGCGAGCGGCACCACCACACCCAGCCTGGCGTCTTTGGCGAATGCATTTGCAATGGCATCCCTGTGTCCCGAAATCGCGTTCATGGCCCGGTCAAACCGACGCCCGCGCCGAAACCATGAGTCGAATGGCGCTTCTTGACCCAGGGGTTTTCGCTCGGGTGTTTGCCCTTCGAGCACCACAACATCGACACCGGTAAAGGACGAAGGATCCGTACAAACATCACGCCAGAATCCCTTACTGGGGCGAACCAGCACGCCGTTGACGCCCGGCTCAAGCACATCGTCCTCGTTCGCGTCCTTATGCAGGATCTGCAGCCCAAGCCCTGTGGCAAGAGATCTCGCAGGAGTGCGCCGAATTATTCCGTCAATGAGAATGTCCCGGTTAAATCCGCGCGACAGCACATACTCGGTCACCACAGCACCCGATACATCGCGCTGGTCCATGTCTACGACATCGTGGAAATAGAGCCGACGCTTGAACATCGGCGCTCCATCGTCCATCAACGCGATTGGCGCTTCCATCGAGACGTTCAACACGTCATATTTGTCGTTCGGGTACGCCGCTTCCCACGCATACCCAAGATTGGCAAAGTGCTCAGTAAGTTCAGTCTCGAAGATAGTAATGACGTCGTGATAGGAGTTAGCGTCTGGGAGCAGTGACCAGTAGCTTTGAAAATCCCCCGTAGCGAACAAACTCTTTCGAAAGGCGAGCCAGTACGACTGCAGGTGTTCCGGCATCGTTCCCTTGCCGACAATTGGGTGTGGCGTAACCTCAACGTGACTCGTCATGCCCCAGAAATCAACGGTACGCGCATCCATGCGCTCAAAAAGTTCGTCAAACGTGTCGATTGGCCCGAAGAAGGTGTAGTTGATGAGCAGCAGTTCATCGAACTCTTCGAGTCGGTCGAATCCGATGCGACCGAGCGCCGAACGATAGGCACCGACATCAAATCCGGTATTGGGGCGCTCGAATACCTCATCAACCTCTGCCTCGAGCCGGGCGCGAGACTCAGCTTGCAGGTAGCCATTCGACACGACAAAAATCTGTTCAGCATGGGGCCGTAATCCTCGCAGCGTATGGATTACAGCGTTATCAACGAATCCTTCTGGATCGTAGAGCAGGAAGATTGCAAAGCGGCGCACCGATTCCCCTTGTCATCTCATTGAACAGTGGATGCCCACAATGAACAGCACTGCTACCTGTTGGTCGTGAGCACAAGAATACTAGTCACGCCTGCACCCGCCGATGGATCTGCCCCATGCGGCAAGTCGACAGTCATCAATGTTCCCCACACAACTACACTGTGGACAGTTATCACCGGCCGATGCCGTAGAGAGCCTTATGAACTACATCCAAGACATGCAGCAGGTAGCTGCAGACCGAATGACCCGCCTGGCAAAGGAAGACTTTCAAAGTCAGCTCAAGCCAAGCAATCCAGTTTCAGGAACACTCGCCGCAGTTCGAGAACTTGTTGAACGCCGCGAGCTTCTCGGACTACTCGTTCGCCGCGAACTCGTTGGCCGCTACAAGGATTCCGTGCTCGGGTTCGCTTGGAGCCTCATCCGCCCTCTGACGCAACTGCTTATCTATTACCTAGTTATGGGGCAGTTCCTCGGTGCAGCCCGCTCGATCGAGAACTTCGCGGTCTATATTTTCACCGGTCTTACCCTCTGGGGCCTGTTCAGCGAAACGATCATGTCGATGACCGGATCGATCGTCGCGAACGGCGGGCTCATTAAGAAGGTCTACCTCCCTCGCGAGATCTTCCCACTTGCTTCCGTTGGTTCGTCCATCTTCAATTTCTGCATTCAGATGATCGTCCTTCTTGCTGCCGCTGCGATCGCGGGAACGCTGTCCTTCGGTGGGAATCTCCTCTATGCACTGGCCGCCTTCGTGCTGATCATCATTTGGGCAACCGCCCTCGGTTTCATCCTCTCGGCGACCAACGTCTATTTCCGTGACGTCCAGTACCTCGTCGACGTTCTCATCCTGCTGCTGATGTGGATGAGCCCCATCGTTTACTCGTGGTCAATGGTCTCCGGCGTGATCGCAGCGGGAGCACCGAGTTGGGTTACTGACCTGTACATCAACAACCCAATTACCCTTGCGGTCATGGGCTTCCAGAATGCGTTCTGGGCACCGGGCTCCCCCGGAGCGGTCTTCCCGGAGCACCTCATGACCCGCATGGTCATTGCAACGATCGTCGGAGTGTTCTTCCTCTGGTTCGGCCAGCGCGTATTCGCACGCCTCCAGGGCAACTTTGCGCAGGAGCTATAAGCATCACCATGTCTGATCTGCAACACACACCCTCAACAGCACACCCAGCAGGTACTGAGCGACCGGTAGTGGTCAAGGTCGAGGATGTAACGAAACGGTTCATCATCCACCAAGACAAATCGTTGAAAGAGCGGGTCCTCCACCCACGACGCTCACGCACATATAGAGACGACTTCTGGGCCCTAAACGGTGTATCGCTCGAAATCGAAGCTGGCTCCACGATCGGCCTCATCGGACCGAACGGCTCTGGTAAATCCACCCTGCTGAAGACGATCGGCGGCATCATTGAGCCCACCTCCGGAACGATCCAGACGCGTGGGCGCATGGCCGCCCTCCTGGAGCTCGGAGCAGGCTTCCATCCCGACCTAACCGGCCGCGAAAACGTGTACTTGAACGCAGCAATCCTCGGTATGACCCGCCAGCAGACCGATGCGCTCTTTGACGAGATTGTCGAGTTCTCCGGTATCGAACGATTCATTGATACTCAGGTGAAGTTCTACTCATCGGGCATGTACGTTCGGCTTGCATTTGCCGTTGCGATCAACGTCGACCCGGACATCCTGCTCGTTGACGAAGTACTCGCCGTCGGGGACGAAGCCTTCCAAAAAAAGTGCCTCGACAAGATCAAACAATTCCAGGAACAGGGACGCACGATCATCCTGGTCTCACACTCGCTCAGCGACATCCGCGATCTCTGTACACGCGCGGTGGTCCTCGGCAAAGGGTCCATCGTGTTCGACGGCAACCCTGCGGATGCGGTCAGCGTTTTGCGCGCAGGGTTTGAGACCCGTCACGAGGCTGAAGCCGCCAAAGAAAGTCTCGAGCGGGAGCGTGCGCGCGAGGCCGAAATTGAGCGTCGCGCCAGCCTGGTCGCAATCTCAGATGTGAGAACTACGGTGCTCAATCCGAACGAAGCTGGTGCGCACCAGCCGGGTGGAGATCTACAGATCGAAGTCGATCTTGACCTCACGGAAGAGATGAGCGGCTGGGACTTAGCAATTTCTCTGGTCAACTCCCTCGGTACAACCGCCACATCAACATCGACATGTGCGACGGGCCAGACTGGCGTGCCGAGCAAAGGAAAGCGAACGGTCACATTCCTGCTCCCCAACCTCGCCATCGGCCAGGGGCAGTACTCTATTACAGCCGCATTCTTTGATAACGAACGCCACCTGCTGACGCGCGTAGATGAACTTGGCAAGTTTGAGTGCCATTCTCTAACTGACTCCGTGGGCCCCGTCTATACGGCGGCGACGACACGGGTTGAGTAGTTTCTATAACAATTTAGGAGCCGAGAGAGTCACATGACGACAACCCCTGAGGTCAAGAAAACCGACACAGGCCAAAAGGATGAGCTGCCGGTAGCAGTGATGACGCTCATGGTCCGCGATGAGATCGACATCATTGGCGACTGGCTGGACTACCACCTAGGGCAGGGACTGTGCCGCATTATCGTCACGGATAACGCCTCTGCGGACGGCACCTACGAGCTACTCCGGAAGTATGCTGACGCCGACCTGATCGACCTTCACCAATACGTAGAACACGATAAACAACAGGCAATGGTCGTGACCGGCATGGCACGTGAGGCGTTTACGAGGTACGGCGCGGATTGGGTTCTCAACTCGGATGCAGATGAGTTTTGGGTCACTGAAGACGGCTCACCGCTCATCCATGAACTCGCAAAGCTCCCGCGCGAGGGTAAGTCCTACCCTGTCTTGGTGCGAAACCTATTCGGCCAACCACTGGAACGTGGATTCTCGTTTGACGGTGCTATTTATCGAGACGAACGCCCTGAGTCAGAGCTGTGGTCGCTCGGAATCCACAGTCACCCCACACAAAACCTCATCCACCCTGGCTCTGCCGAGGTCGGGGTCAGCCAGGGAAACCACTTCTCGAATGTTGAACAGGCTGAAACGCTGCCCGAAGACGTAAAGATTGAAGTGCTGCACTTTCAAGTTCGGTCGTGGGAACAGTACAGCACCCGCGTTACGGTCACCGGCGAGGGGTACGCACGCAGCCCACAGCTGACACCGAGCCCAAAACATCACACAATGCGGGACTATCGGTGGCTACGGGCCGACCTGTTGCGTGCGTTCTTCGCTGCCCGTCACCCGCAGGGGGACTCACCTTCCGGATTCTCAGTAGACCGCCGGGTAGCAGACCGATTGCCCAAACCGAACCCGCTTCGCGCTGAGAGTCCCGCGTCGCAGGCGGTGCCCATGCGAGACGTCGACGAGGCACTCTCCCAATACAAGACGAACCACAACGCCATCTTGGCGTTAGAAGCCGAACGCATCAACGAGCTGTCGGAGTTGACTGACAAACTTTCGAAGGCGCTACACGACGAGCAGTCTCTGCAGCACCACAATCAGTTACAGCACGAGCGCATCGCATTGCTCGAGCAACGAGTCGAGGAACTTGATGACCAAATCAAGTTGCGTGATGCACGAATCGAGCAGGAACGCGTCCAGATCGAAAAGTATAAACGCCGCACTGCAGACCGTGAACGCGAGCTTGAAGAGCTCCGGCAACGCAAGGTCGTGCGCTATACCGACAAGGCCGCAACCGCCGCCAAGCGCATCCTGTCAAAACTCCCCCGCTAGGGGCCAAACGGTTACGGTAGCTGAGACGTAAACGAAGCGCCACGCCCGATTGCTCGAGCGTGGCGCTTCGTTTGAGTAGTTGGCCCAGCTGATCGCCCCGTCAGCGAAGGTAAGCTGACGCCGCAGCTGCTAGCTCTTCCCGAGCTTCAACAGGCGCTGCAAGTACTTGCCGTAACCGGACTTCTTCAGCGGTTCCGCGAGCTCAGCCAGCTGCTCGTCGTTGATCCATCCCGCACGCCAAGCGATCTCTTCTATACAGCCGAGCTTGAGGCCCTGCCGGTCCTCGATTACCTTGACGTACTCGGAAGCCTGCATCATTGACTCGAACGTTCCAGTGTCAAGCCACGCGGTACCACGGGCAAGCTCGAATACCTCGAGTTTGCCGCGTTCCAGGTACTCCTGGTTGATCGAGGAGATCTCAAGTTCCCCGCGGTCAGAAGGCTTCACATTCTTGGCGATTTCGACCACATCATTGTCGTAGAAGTACAGGCCGGGAACAGCAAAGTTCGACTTCGGCTCTTGCGGCTTCTCCTCAATCGATACGGCCTTCATGTGCTCGTCAAACTCAACAACACCGTAGGCAGTCGGATCGGCGACTTGGTAGGCGAAGATCAGGCCACCATCCACTTCGCCGTAATTACGCAGCGACGAACCGAGGCCAACACCGTGGAAGATGTTGTCGCCGAGCACCAGAGCAACAGAATCGTCTCCGATGAACTCTTCACCGATGATGAACGCCTGCGCGAGACCGTCCGGCGAGGGCTGCTCAGCGTATTCGATGCTGATGCCGAGATGAGACCCGTCACCAAAGAGGGCGCGGAACTGCGAGTTGTACTCGGGCGTGGTGATGATCAGGATGTCTTTGATTCCGGCCATCATGAGGGTTGACAGCGGGTAGTAGATCATCGGCTTGTCATAGATGGGCATGAGCTGCTTCGAGATGCCCTTGGTAATCGGCCACAGGCGCGTGCCTGAACCACCAGCGAGAATAATGCCCTTCATGGTTAGTTCTTCCCCTCGTTCAGTTGCGCGTAGAACGCAAGACACTCTTCATAGTCCGGCAGCAGACCCATCTCCTTTGCGGTGTTGAGCCCGGGTGCCTCGGTGTCTTTCGGTGACAGGAGCAGTTCGTCCTCTGGGATGCCAAAGTCAAGCCCTACGGTCGAGCACGTCGGTTTGATGCCGTGCTCGCGACCTGGTGCGTAAGTGGCGGAGCACAGGTAGCTGACAGTCGAGTTGTCTTCGAGTGCTACGAATGCGTGACCGAATCCCTCTGGAATGTAGATGGCGCGACGGTCGACATCATCCAGGCGGACGCTGTCCCACTTACCAAAAGTTGGCGAGCCAACACGAATGTCGACGACATAGTCGATGACCGCACCGCGGGTACAGGTGACGTACTTAGCCTGACTTGGTGGCACATCGGCAAAGTGAATACCGCGAACTGTGCCGCGTTTCGAGACCGAGGTATTCGCCTGCTTCAGGTCGAGCGAATGCCCAACAGCCTCTTCAAGTTTGTCGAACCGGTAGTACTCCAAAAACACGCCCCGATCATCAGGAAACTGACGCGGCGTGATTTCGAACGTGCCAGGGATGCTGAGCTCTCGAATCTCCATAGGGGCAGTCTACGGCGCTCTCGCTGAAATCCCGGGATACGATGTGCGGAACGAACGAATAGTGAAGGAATACCCGTGAGCAACGCCCCTCGCATTGTGGTCCTGATGGCGACACACAATGGCGCAGCGTTCGTTGAGGAACAGCTCAATTCGGTGCTCGATCAGATTGACGTTGATGTGCGCGTCATCGTCTCCGACGACAACTCGGAAGACACCACACTGAGCCTCATCCAGCAACGAGCAGCCAACGACGACCGGGTTTCGGTGCTCGCCCAGGGAGCGTTTGGTTCGGCAGCGGCAAATTTTTACCGACTAATCCGAGAGGCAAATGTCGATGATGCCGACGCAATCGCGTTCTGCGACCAAGACGACACGTGGGAACCTTGGAAACTGCGACGCCACTTTGACTTGCTGACCAGCCCCGCTGGCATCGACGGTGAGGGTCCGTATAACGCCGTGTCGTCAAATGTCGCTGCGGTGGATGCGGACGGACACTGCCAACTCATCGTCAAGAATCAGCGTCAACGGGCCAATGACTACGCCTTCGAGTCGGGTGGCCCTGGCTCAACGTTTTTGCTTCACCCGAAGACGTTTGAATTTATCCGGGAACAGATAAACGACGCATCAGCTCCAGCAAGCCAGGTATCAGCGCACGACTGGTGCGTTTACGCACTGGTTCGAGCACACGGCGAACGATGGTTCATCGATGCCGAACCGTCCGTTCGATACCGCCAACATGAAGACAACGTGCTTGGTGCGAATGAGGGCCTTAAACAGCACCTAGCGAGGTTGCAGCAAATCGCGAACGGGAGTCACCGGCGCGACGCGCAACGCGTACTGGCGGCGTGCATCCCGATTGCGTCAAGGGACGAACGAGCTCGCCTGGAACAACTGTACGAGTGGACCGTGCGCACCGACCCGGTCAGCCGTATTCGGCTCGCCCGACAGGTTCGCCACCTCCGTCGGCGACGCCGCGATCAGCTCGCGCTCGCAGCAACGGTATTGCTCGGCCTTTGGTAAGAAGCAGGAACCCCCACAAGTGTCCGCGCCTCTGAACTACCCACCCTAGGTCTAGACCGCCGACGAGCCCGACGGCCGCTGCCGGTCATCTGTGACGACCTCTTCGACAGAGCGTCGCCGGGCGCGGAAGTCTAATACAACAAGACCGAGCACACCGGCCAGAGTAAGACCTGAGATGAGTATTCCCACACGCAGCCCAGGTGTGCGGTACTCGAGCGTGATGGTGTGTTCGCCGGCGCCGGGAACATACACTGCCCCGCCCACGTGATCAGCTCGGAGCAACTCCGCCTGCTGACCGTCAATGGTGGCTGTCCATCCAGAGCGGTCCAAAGAGTCGGCCACAACCACCCAACCAGCGCCCGTGGAGCTTACTCGGATCGTGCTCCGATCAAGATCATCGGTTGGCAGGACCTCGACCGTTGCTGTTGAGCCAGGGCTTACGGCATTGACAGGTTCTTGTTCAAGAACAACCGTGTTCGGGGACAGGTCGCCAGCCAACAGGTCAATGCGTGCCGCTGGGTCTTTTTCAACTACCGCATCATTTGCCCAGCGCACCCGTTCAAGAGCGCTTGCACGTTCGAGCAGGGTGACGTTCCCCGCTTGCACGACATTGATCCCATCCGGGACCGGTCGGAGTGCAGCCACGGCGAGATTTCCTGCACTATCCGCGCCAAAAGTGACGGTGCCTGGCTGCTCTTCGGTCTCGAGCTCGAGATGCCAGAATTTATCTGCGGAGAGTTCATCACCGTCGAACGGAATGAACGTTTCTTCACCGATCTCCCGAGGCAGAATCCGGGTCTCCGCCAGCACATCACCGGCTTGTCCGACAATGCGCGCTTTCAGGGGTGCGACAGTCCCTTCAGGAAGTTTTGAATCCAGCGCAGTGATCTGGATACCGCGAATTGGCCCGGTGAACTCCCCACTGCGAATCACGCTACCAGCGCGCAAGTCAACGGATGAATCGCTGGTACTTAATCGTTCAAGTCGTCCTGGTACTGATGCAACACTCCCGACAGCGAGGTACCGAACCGCCAACCGGTCCAGGATCCGACTGTCGAGAACTCCCTCGAGCTGATCAGCAGGAATGTTCGGGTATGTCGGGGTGACGAGCACGTTTGGGTACACCCGCCCCAGCATGTCCTTCCACCGCCCGGTCATAAAGGCATGACCCAACACATCCCGAGTTTTATATACGGTTGATGCGCCCATAGGTAACGCCCCGCCGAGCGCAAGATACCTGTCTTCGCCGAGGTTCTCTTGCAGATAGGTAAACGCCTCAGTGGGCGCATAGTAACTTTCAGGCTTACTGTGCGGCCACCAGGCCCGTACGACTAACAGGCTTGGCACGGCCAAAACCGCGATCAATCCCACCACAACTAGGTTCTGGAACCAGCGCTGACGCACCAACAGGATGAGCGCCACCATTACGAGCGCGACCGCAGCAAATACCGCCGAGAATTTGATCCACCTTGCTGACCAGTCCGGTAGCTTCGAACCTTCCTGAGCAACGCTCGCAGCCTGCAGGACGAGGACCGCGAACATGGCGGCAAACGCCCAGCCGACAAGGTCGCGTAGGACATTACGTGCGGCAGCGGCACGACTACCGGTACGGGTAGTCGTACGCATTACCTGCACAGAAATACGGTCACTCATTAACGCCGTAACGCCGAAGGCGGCAAGCACAGCAACGCAGAACCCGAAGACCGCGCGTAGCCGACCAATTAGGCTAGTACTCATCGTCGGCAGTTGCTGGATCACATCAAGCACCGGCCCGCCCCAGTACATGGCCATGCCAATCAACGCTGCCGCGATGACGAAGAACCACATTGGAGCCCGCGAGACCTGTAGCCGTCGGTGAAACGCCAACGCGAGCAGCGCGCAAAGCACCACGACGACGCCCAAATACGACAGCGCTTCCACCGGGTTAAACGGTCCGGTGAAATTGTTCATTCCCGCAGTGCCAACCGCGTACGGCAGAATTGCGGTGCCGAACGCTTCAGGGTTGAGCGACGACCCACGGTAGTCACGCACCGAAAAGTCGAGTACGTCTTTGGAGTTCAGATAGAACGGCAAGAGCGCTACGGCTGCAAGCGCGCCAGCGCTGATCATTCCGCCTAAGTACCGCAACGCATCGCCGCCGAACTGCCAAATTGCGCCGGATTTACGCCATTGCGTTTGTGTGATGGCGCGGACGACGCCATAAGCGCAGGTGAGATACGCCGTGTGGAAGACCACGGCTGGAAACCCGCCCAGCCACATTGCTGCGAAGGCGAGCGCGAGCGGCCAAAAAGTGAACCATTTTCTACGTGTGACAGCGTAATCCACGGCCCAGAAGGCCAATGGGATGAGCGCGGCAACTCGGGTCTGTGGCCAGTTAGTCCAAGCAATCATGAAGCCCGAAGAACAGTACGCGAGCGATGCGAGGGGCCAGGTGACCGCCGGGAGTTTGAGCCTTCGCAGGAAGAGCGACATACCGAGCGCAACGACCGCAAACTCGAGCAGCTTGACAAGCGCCGGAGCAATCTCTGGCGGTGCAATCCACCACGGCAATGATAGCGGCGACATCAATCCGGTGTTCGGCAGCCCGGCGAATTCCTCGCCACCAACCATATAGGGATTCCACTCGGGGAAATCACCCTGGTGCAGTCGATCTTCGAAATCAATGGATCGTGGTATTACTGAATCGACTGTGTCTCCAGAGACAATATTGGTTATCTCCGGCACAGTGGCCACATCCCAGTATGTAGGCGCCCGCAAGAGCATGTCGGTTGCGGCGAATACCTTCCCAGCGAAGAGCGAGGAGACCACCGAAACAACGACAAAGCCGACGTAGATTGCCCATCCGACCCCTACTGCACCGACAGCCAACCGACGACGTCGCCGATCTGCATCGGTGACGAATTTGCTGCGGTCAACGGCATGGGAACCTGCAGCATGCCCCGTTTCGCTCTTGCCCGTAACAGAGGACGACGGGAACTCTTCTCCCGGATTTCCGACTGCTCGTTCAGCAATCGATACGGGAGAAGGATCCGTGTGATTCGGTTTCGTGTGCGATACCGATTCGTCGGCCATTACACACCCATGCCGATGTACTGCCAACCAGCATCGCGCCACTTGGGAGCAGGCAAACAGTTGCGGCCATCGACTACGATACGGTTCGATACCCGGTCACTAATTACCGCAGGGTCAAGTTCCTGGAACTGTTTCCACTCGGTCAGCACCATGACCGCATCCGCACCCTCAACAGCCGCCTCGAGTGAATCAACCACAGGGCGGTCCGGCAGGAATCTGCGCACAACATCGCCGGCTTTCGGGTCGAACGCAACAGCATTTGCGCCCGCGTCGATGACGCGACCGGCGATGTCCACCGCCGGCGAGTCTCGGATGTCATCGCTGTCTGGCTTAAATGCCTGACCGAGCACGGCGATCCGCTTACCCGCAAGCGAGCCGCCAAGCGCCTGCGCGAGCTTTTCGACCGCGCGCTCTCGCTGACGGGTGTTGATTGTGTCGATGTCACGGAGGAACTCGAGTGAATCGCCTACGCCGAGCTCATCCGCACGTGCCATGAACGCGCGAATGTCTTTCGGTAAGCAGCCGCCACCGAAACCGATGCCTGCGCGCAAGAATTTCTTGCCAATGCGGTCGTCGTGGCCAATTGCTTCCGCAAGCTTTTTCACGTCGCCGCCAGTTGCATCGGTGAGGACTGACATGGCGTTAATGAAGGAAATCTTGGTCGCGAGGAACGCGTTGGCAGCCACCTTCACGAGCTCCGCGGTTGCGAAATCAGTTTCAACCTTCGGAATCCCGGCCTCGAGAAGGTCTGCGTAGCATTCATCGAGCAGGCTCCGAGCCACATCTGCCTCGGCTGCCTCTGGAGGCAGGCCGTAGACAATGCGATCTGGGCGAAGCGTGTCCTGTACCGCGAATCCTTCTCGCAAGAACTCGGGGTTCCACATCACCAGGATGCCCTTAGCGGCGAACTTATCGCGTAAACGAGCCGCCGTACCAACGGGCACGGTTGACTTTCCGGCTACCAGGATGGGGGTGCTCGGGTTCACCGGCAGTACTTCTAGCAGCGCGTCGGTCGCCGCATCGACATACCGAAGGTCAGCACCATCGCCGTTTTCACGCTGGGGCGTTCCGACACCGATGAAGTGGATCTGCGCGTTTACAGCGTCGGTGTAGTCGGTCGAGAACGTGAGCCGGCCAGCTTCAACGTTCCGACGGAGCAGCTCATCAAACTCGGGCTCATAGAAGGGCGAGACGCCCTGCGAGAGCTTTTCAACCTTGGCAGCATCGGTATCCAAGCCAACAACCGTGTGACCGAGCTCTGCCATACAGGCGGCGTGAACCGCACCCAAATAACCACAACCAATTACGGAAACGTGCATGCCCCAAAGATATCGCACCCAAGTAGCCAACCCAGAGCACGAGAATTATTAATCGACGACGATTGCCTTCGCCGCTTTCAAACCACATGACCAAGTCTTTGACCGGGCTAGCGTCGTCAAGTCGTTAAGGATCATTCGCGTTGAAGTAGGGCAGCGCCCGCCGCCCTAGATCCTGAAGACCGCGCCGAGATCCACCACAAGCAACATGGATCCGTCCATGATTGTGGTTGCCATAGCTCCACCGCAAGAACTCGACCGCGGCTATTCAGTGATGGAACGCAGAATGTTGACGTATCGCTTACCGATTGCATCCTTGCTGTAAGTTGTGCGCGCGATGTCCGCCGCGTTCCTTCCGAGTTCCTTTCGCAGCGACGGGTCCGCTGCAAGACGTTGGATCGCCTTCGCCACCGCATCGGCCGATCCCGGAGCAGTTAGCAGCCCCGTACGCTCGTGCTGCACGGCTTCAGAAATACCGGGCAGGTCGGACGCGACAATTGCGCATCCGGATCCCATGGCTTCAAGCAGCGCAACGGGAAGACCGTCCTGATCTCCATTAGCTGTCGGAACCGATGGGAACAGCGCAATGTCGGAGTTTGCATAGGCTTCACGCAATGCTTCGCGTCCCTGCGTTCCAAGGAAGGTCACGCCCTTCGGGGCATTCGCTTCAAGCGAATCTCGTAGCGGACCATCCCCGACGATGTTGAGCTCCCAGTTCACACCGTCAAGAGACTGGAGTGCCTTGAGCAGCACAGACACGCCCTTTTTCTCGACGAGACGACCAACGAACAGCAGTCGAAGCGTGTCGTCAGTTGCTTGCACGTGCGGCCGAACGGTGCTCAAGTCTGCACCCATGGGCAACACTTCCACCCTGTCTGGATCCGCTCCAAGCTCAACTACCAGCTTGGCCATCTCTTCATTCATGACGGTTACATATGCGGCGCGTTTGAGCACCCAACGTTTCAACACACGGAACGGCCGACTGTTGAGCGCATACAGGTCGCCCCCCAATGTGGTGATTACCGTCGGCGTGGTCGGTGCCACAAGACGCGCCACGATCCCCTGCGGAATGATCCAGTGCGCATGAATTATGTCGGGTTTTCCCCGGCGAACAGCGCGAAATGTCGCTACGGTTTCAGCGATCAGAAAAGGAATGACCTGCAGAAGTCGTGACTTGCGCGTGCGGATGTTCTCGATAATCGCCCCGTCTGCGAGATCTTCCCACCTGCGTGGGAAGAATCGGAAACGCCGCACCCGGAAACCATTGCGTTGCTCATTCCGCGCACCTCCGGGGACAGCAGGAACGAGTACGGCCGTATCGAAGTGTTTGGCCTGTTCACTCGCCAGGTCGGCGACGAACTCCGGGGTGCCATCACCGGCAGCCGCGGGGAAGGTGGATGCGAGGATTAGCAGCCGTGACTTACCCAAGATTTTCTCCATACAAGCTAGGGTTATTGGGATGTCGCAAGTATTCCACAACGACTACGCACCGACTTTTGCTCTCGTCGGCGCGAACGGCTTTATTGGTTCTCACATACGTGAGCTCGCTCGCGAACGTGAAATAAGCCACTGTGGCTTTACACGCCAGCATCCGGCTACACGCGACGGCGTAGCCCACCCAGACTTGCTGGCCGCACCGGTCGTCGTATGGGCGGCCTCCTTGATCACCCCGGCGGTAGCCGAGGAGAGTCCTGAGGCTGTAGAGACGGAACGCACAGCGTTTAACGAGCTTGTGACGGCCCTAGCGAACTCCCGGAGAAACCACCACCTCGTGCTCATGTCCTCGGGCGGCACGGTGTACGGGGGTGATACTGCACCCTATGCAGAAACCGACACACCTGAGCCGGTCAATCGCTACGGCGCGGCCAAGCTCGCGCTAGAAGGCATTACCCGCGAGAGTGGCGTGCCGACTACGGTGCTTCGAGTCGCGAACGCATATGGCCCCGGCCAGCAAGCAGTGCGCGGACAGGGCGTCATCGGTTACTGGCTGCGAGCACTTCGAGACCACAAGCCCATCACTATCTTCGGCAACGGTCTGGCCGTGCGTGACTACGTTTATGTGGGTGATATCGCTGCAGCAGTACTGGCTGCAACCTCACTGACTTCTCCGGAACCGTTCCGAATCATCAACATCGGCTCTGGCGAACCCACGACGTTGACCAAACTTGCAAAGCTCTGTCTCGACGTTTCCGGAGTTGACAGCACGATCGAATACCAGGAGGACAGGGGTTTCGATGCACCTGCGAACTGGTTGAACGTACGTGCTGCGCAAGACTATCTCGGTTGGGCACCGACAACTTCACTCGAAGAAGGACTCAAGCGCACGTGGGAATGGACACGAATCGCACATTGATGCTGCCGCCCCTCCACATCTCCACTAGCTGAGCGGACGCTCCTCGACAGCCGGATCCACCTCGGAAGACGCACTTGCTCGGGAAGCGATGAGCGCTGAAACACCGAGAATGACGTCCGCGAGCGTGGAAATGACACGTGCAAGTAACACGATGAGCACGAGCTCGCCGGTATCCAACACGCCCTGCAGCATTGCGGCGAGCACAACCTCACGCACGCCGATACCAGCCGGCATGAAAAAGACGACGAATCCGACTGCCCATGACAGCGAATAACCGCCCGCGACCAGCAGTAGTGATTCGAACGAAGCTGGTACGCCCAGCTGAATAGCAAGCATCCAGATCATCAGGCCGGACAGTATCCACCCGCCGAGGGCCCAACTCGATGAAGCAACGATGTGCCGAGCTTGTAGCGGAGATTCGAGTGGTGGCCGTTTGGTAACCCGCAGCGCAAACTCGATCAAACGGTTCAGCACCGCTGGTATCAGCAGGCAGGCCACAAGCGGGATGCAGACAAGCGCGACGGTCGTCCACGGCTGCGGGAGCGCGCCGGTCAGCACGATGCCGGGAATCGCCAACATACCCGCAGTGACGATCGAGATCAGGATAGAAACCACCATCGCGGATAATGATCGGCGGCGTGGAATCTGATGTGCCGTACCCATCTCAACCACTGCAAGGTAATTCCATACGCCCCCGGGAACGAACTTCCCGAGCTGCGAAACGAAAAACAAACGCCCTGCCGCGCCGATGGGTAAGTCTGTGCCGAGTCCAACCAGTACCGCGCGCCACGAAAGCATGGTGAGAACGACGTACACAATGCCGATGGCCAGGGAGACGAGCGACACCCACCACGGGAGCTTCTGCACCGCATCCATCACAGACGGCCAGACCGATACGAGGGCCCACGTAGCGCCCGCGAGGGCTATGACCACGAATGCGTACCGAACCGGCTTGCTACGCAGTACTGCGACAATTGTTGCCGCCACACCCCGCTTCGAACTGCCGGCCTGTTCAGCTGTTACGGCCGCCTGCTCCGACCGGTCCTTCGAGTTACTGACTGGATTCGTCAAAACGCAGTCGCTGCACTTCCTCGACGTCTTCGGTGTCAGGGCCCAGCTCTAACACGGTGTACCCGGTACCTCCGACGTGCGGCCCACCGAACTCGATGCGCTTCGTGCGTTCAAGCACGTCTTCAAGTAACACACGGTTGGTGCGCTGCAGATCGGCAATCACGAGCAGCACGAATGACATGAACGCGCCAAGCATGAACAGCATGCCGAATAGCAGCGACTGGATATTCCCGGATCCCTGCCCCATGAGGAAGAGCACGAACCATCGCACCATCGGGATCAGCCCGATAATCGCCATGATGATACCGACGGTCATCAGAATGACATGCGGCTTAAACATCAGGAAGGACCGCGAAATCGCGGATCCCGATTTGAACATGTGCTGCCAAATATTCTTGAACAGTCGGGACTCACGGGTCTTCGCGTTGGTTTCAACCGGTACTGACTCAATGCGCAACCGCTTGTTGCCGGCCTGAATGATGGTTTCCATGCAGTAGCTGAACTGAGTCACGACATTCAGCCGGAACAGCGAGTTACGCGAATATGCTCGGAATCCCGATGCTGCATCGGGAAGGTTCGTGCCGGCAGCGAGATTGACCACATTGGACCCGACTCGCTGCATCAGTTTCTTGAACGGCGAGAAGTGCTTAATTGTTGCGGTCTGTCGGTCGGCGATCACGACATCTGCCCGCCCAGCCATGATCGGGGCGATGAGGTCTGGGATGCGGTCCTGCGGGTACTGGTTGTCGCCGTCGGTGTTGACGACAATATCCGCGCCGTGACTTAGCGCGTAATCAACCCCATCCCGGAATGATCGAGCCAAGCCCATATTTCGCGCATGCGTCACAAAATGTTTCACGCCCAGCGAACGCGCAACCTCGATAGTTCGGTCCGTTGAACCGTCGTCAATGATGAGGATGTGCAGCTCATCAACTCCAGGAATCGTTTTCGGGATTGAGTTGATGACCGCTGGTAGCGTTGCTTCCTCATTAAGGCAGGGAATCTGGACGAAAACACGCATGCGCTCAATACTAGTCGCGAACCGGACAATATACGGTCGATCGTTCTCACCCCCGCTAGGATTACCGCGGACCGACTAGCCCCTACCCACGGATTTCCCACCATTGAACATACGCCATCCCCAAACTCCTCGGGGAACAGCAAACACCGGCTGGATCCCCGAGATCCAGGGGTTGCGCACGCTCTCACTCCTGCTCATCGTCGTGTTCCACTTGTGGGTGGGGCGCGTCTCCGGTGGCGTCGATGTTTTCTTCCTGGTCTCCTCCTATCTGCTGACCCGGCAGTTCATCCGGCGCTTCGAGCGCGATGAGCTCCTCACACCCCTTTTGACCACGCTGCGACGCTTCGCGCGCCTTCTACCGCTCGCCGCCGCAGCCATCACCCTCATCCTCATCTCGACCTGGATACTGCTCCCCCACAGTTCGTGGTCCGCAGCTCACTGGGACGCACTCGCATCCCTCTTCTACGTCGAAAATTGGCGACTCATGTCGCTCAGCGCCGACTACTACGCCGGCAACCACGCCGCCCAAAGCCTGTTCCAACACTTCTGGTCGCTCTCCGTGCAGGGGCAGGTCTTCATCCTGTGGCCGCTGCTCCATTACTTCACTGGCCGCTATGCCCGGCGCACGCAGCGCGATGTACGACGTGCCCTGCTCGTAGTATTCGCGGTCGTTTTCGCGCTCTCGTTGGCCTGGTCCATTGTTTTCACCGCGGCCAATCAGCAACTTGCCTATTTCGACACCGGCGCCCGCCTATGGGAATTCGCCGCCGGCTCCATCCTCGCGATCGTTCATCCCAAACTGCGCGATCTGCAAGCCAACGCACGTGCTGCACTCGGATGGGTCGGGATCGCGCTGCTGATCAGTTGCGGCATCGTCTTACCGGTCAGTTCGACTTTCCCCGGATTCGTCGCCCTCTGGCCGGTTGCCGCCGGCGCTCTCATCATCCTCAGTAGCGGCGAACCCACCCGAATCGGCCCAGACCGCATCCTCGCATCCAAACCCCTGGCCTTCATCGCCGGCTACACCTACGCGCTCTACCTCATCCACTGGCCGGTGCTGGTTACCTACCTCAAACTCACCGAGCATCAGCACGCCACCGCCCTCGACGGCACCATCATTTTTGCGATCGCAGCCGGGGTCAGCATCGCCATCACGCACCTCGTTGAGCGGCCGGTCAGTCGGTTCCTCGCGGGCGAGCGCACCGGTAAACCGGCGCACGCCGATACACCGGCTGGCACGGATCAACCGGCAAGCACCGATACGGAGCCGAACGCTAACAAACCGGCTCGCCCCCGCGCGACGGCCAACATCCTGTTCGTCACCGCCAGCTGCCTCGTCCTCGTCGGCGGCATGATCGCCACTGCCGAAGCCCAGCGCGCACTCAACTCCGATCAAGCACAAGATGCCGCAGATAGTGCCCTCGGCGGTACGGCCGTCACCCAAACCGACGGCGCCAAGGATCGAAGTCCGGGATGGGATCCGGTCGCCATGGAGTACGGTGCAGAAGCCCCAGATAAGCCGACGATCGATGACCCCCTGCCCGGCGCTGCGGCCATCGAATCGCAGTACAGCGGCGAAGGCGAAGACTGTAGTGAATACATTGTCTCCGAACAAACCGACGGTATCTGCTTCGAAACCGCTCCCCCATCCACCGAAAAACCTCGAGTGCTCTTCGTCGGTAACTCACACACCCAGCAGTTCGCGGCCATCGGCTACGCCACCCGCGAAGTCAGCCAGCAACTCGAGGTGCGAGTGCAGGCAGGTCCCGGATGCCCCTTCTACAGGGGCGATGACCGCGCCGATGACGCTTGCGGAGCCACCTGGCGAGCCGCAGCCGACTACGTACGCAACACCAAACCCGAGTACGTTGTCGTGCTCGGCACACAATCACAATTCGACGCCCCTGATGAGCCCATGGACGGGGTGCCCGAATGGATTAGCGCCCTGCGCACTGACTCTCCCGACACCGAGTTCATCGTCCTGCGCGACAGCCCTCGCCTCGCACCTCCCCCATATGAATGCGGTGCAACGCACGGTTGGGATGCAGACCAGTGCCGGTGGCCCGCGCCAAAAGGCCCGTCACGCTCATTCGTGAACAGCATCCGCAAGGCTGGCGGACACTGGGTAGACCTCACCGACTACATTTGCCCGAAGGGAGTGTGCCGACCACAGGTCGGACAGGTTGCCGTCTGGTTCGACGAGAACCATATTTCCGACGCCTATAGCCGCACCCTCGCGCAGCATTTCGCGGATGCAATAACCTCGGATGTACCCGACTGGCCGGCCGAGATCTATGCTCGCGCCGACCAAACCGCATCCACCACCGACCCATAACACCCGCTATTCAATGAATCGACCCACCCCGAACCTCGGATGGATCCCCGAAGTACAAGGCCTGCGCACCGTCGCGCTGGCGCTCGTGGCGATCTACCACATCTGGTTCGGGAAGGTCTCCGGTGGTGTTGACGTTTTCCTTGTGGTGTCGGCGTTCCTGCTGGTGCGCTCGTTCACGGCGCGCGCCGAACGCGGCGAGCCAACCAAACCCGCTGCGTTCATCCTGCGTCGCTTCGCGCTGCTGCTGCCGCTTACCGCACTCACTGTCGTGACCACCATCGTTGCCGGTTACCTCATCCTGCCAGTCTCATTGACCGCGTCAACCGTGTACCAAGGGCTCGCCAGCCTCACCTACTGGGAAAACTTCTGGCTGCAGGACGCCGAAGTCGAGTATCTCGGCGGCGGTTCGGATTCCCCTTTCCAACACTTCTGGTCGTTATCGGTCCAGGGGCAAATCTTCATCATCTGGCCGCTACTGCTCGCGGTCTGTATCTGGTTCGCCAGGAGAGTTCATATCCCGGTTCGCCCCTTGTTGACCGGGCTATTTACGGTACTGACAATCGCCGGTTTCATCTACGCCACCGTAGCCGTATCTGCCAACGCTCAGCATGCCTATTTCAGCCTGCCGGCCCGCGTGTGGGAGTTTGCCGCCGGCTCCGTACTCGCCCTCATCCAGCCGTACCTACGAATCCCCTCGGCAGTACGGATCCCGCTTGGCTGGATCGGAGTTGTGGCGCTCATCGCCTGCGGCGCGGTACTTCCTGCGAACGCCGAGTTTCCCTCCTGGCCGGCGCTGTGGCCCGTCGGCGCAGCAATGCTGGTGATCCTCGCAGCGGGAGAGGAATCTCCCTACAGCGCTCGGGCGTTCCTCTGCCATCCGTGGATGCAGCAGGCCGCCCGCTACACCTACGCGCTCTATCTCACCCACTGGCCGGTGTTGGTTTCTGTTCGATGGCATTGGCAGTTGGATGCGGTGACTGGTCTGGTCGGGGCGGGCATCCTTATCGTTTCGGTCGCGCTAGCGATCATCTTCACCGAACTCGTCGATCGCCCGGTCAAACAATTCGTCGGTAGCCGTAAGGACGACCGACGTCCCTCGTCGAACGATGCTGGGCGTCACACCAGGCGTGGCTTCATTACCGGCACCGTCTCCGCCCGTTCCGCCACTGCCCTGGTGCTGGTGCTGGTGCTATCCGGCGGGTTCGTGTTCGCCGCAATCGGTAGCTACCGCGCCCAGGCAAGCGGAGCATGGGCGGCTGCCGACGCGATGCCCATCGAACGCCTTGGCGCAAACGACCTCAATGCCGTTCAGATCGGTGACCAGGACGTGTTGCCGGATCAGATCGTTGTGCGCGACGACCTCACTCGGCTCGATGAGTGTGATGACGGGACGCTGCAGAACGCACCCGACCAGCTCGCTCGAAACTGTATGAGTAACCGCACACGGCTAAGCGCGCCTCCGGAGCGAACAATCGCGATCGTGGGGAACTCGCAGACGCAACAAGCCGCATCCCTGTTGCTGCCGGCTGTGCAGGATGCGGGATGGGAGTTACGCGCGTTCGTGTACTTCAGCTGCCAGTTTGGTTCGTACGGTCGGCTGCCACACAAGGCCACCGAATGCGATGCGTTCTGGGATGAGGCACGCGAGTACCTTTTGCGCGAACAGCCAGACGCAGTGCTCTTGCAGATCACCCGGTCTGACCCGAACGACGAAGAGCCAGAGTTGCCAGGGATCTGGGACTTTATCGATGAGCTTGAGGACGCTGGTATCGAGGTGATTGCCATGCGAGATGTCCCCCGCGTGTCATTTAATCCGTTTGCTTGCGTTGAGCGCAGCTCGTACGACGATCCCGCTTGCAGAACAACGACCCGGCTCGCCGGCCCACGCCCGGACCTGGCTCGTACCGCATCCGAGCACGGTGCAAGCTACCTTGACGTCAACGACGTGATCTGTCCTGAGGGCGAATGTCGCCCGGTGCGCGGTGGTGTGTATGTGTTTCTGGATGCGAGCCACCAGACTGCCACGTACATGCGCACGGTCGCGCCCACGGCCGACCGACGAATCCGTGAATCGCTGGAGTGGTGGCCGGTAACGGCCTAGCGTTGCAGCGCGCTGCGGTAGGCGTCGCGGTGGGTACGGGCGCACGCTTCCCAGGTGAACCTCGCGGCACGCTCCTGGCCAGCAGCGGTCGTGCGCGCACGAAGCGATTCATCGCTCAACAGTGTGCGCAATGTCTCGGCAATAGCCTGGGCATCCGGTTCGGTATACACCACCGCATCCCCACCAACTTCCGGCAATGCCGATAGCTTCGTGGTGATTACCGCGGCCCCACTCGCCATCGCCTCGAGGACCGGCAACCCAAAACCCTCGGCGATCGATGCATACACCACCGCACTCGCACCACCGAGCAACGAACGCAACTCGTCCAGCGGTAAATACCCGAGTTCACGCACGCGACCATCTGCCCGCGCTGCCGCCGCATCGAGCTCAGCCGCCGCATCCGCATCCCAACCGCGCTGGCCCGAGATCAGCAGCAGCGGTGCTGTGTCGCCGCGGGAGGTGTACTCGTCTTGCAACACCCGGTGCGCACGGATGAGCTCCCCCACCCGTTTGCGCGGTTCGATTGTCCCCAGGAACGCAACCCACTGCGCGTCGCCAAGCTCGTGTGCGGCGCGAAACTCCGAGAGCTCAACCGCGCTGGGCAGGTGAAAGACCTGCGGATCGACACCGTGATAGGCGACCACAATCGGGCGCCGCGGCCGGCCCGCATACCTACTTACCTCATCCGCAGTCGCCTGACTCGGCGCCACCAACTGCACATCTGCCCGCACTCCGGCGCGAATCCAGGTCTTGAAGAACAGTCGCTTGATCGTGCTGTGCGCGTGCGGGTCCGAGAAAAACGTGGCATCGTGCACCGTCACGACGCGACGGAGCCCGCGCGCGAATGGTGCTAGCGGGAAGGTGTAGTGCGGCGAGTGGATGGCGCGCGCCCCGAGTCGGCGAGCCAACGGCGGTAAGCCGAACTGTTCCCAGACAAAGCGCAAACCGCGGCGGTTAATCCACGCGGGAGCGAGTGCAATCTGCGCTTCGGGAGCCAGCGTCCGAAAGTGAGACTCGTGGTCTGGGCGGACCACGAGCATCGGCCGGGAGCCTGCAGCCGCGAGTCCGGTCGCGAGCCCTTCGAGGTAGCGGCCAACTCCGCCAAGCTGTGGGGGTAGTGAGGTGAAGTCGAGCAGGATGCGATCAGCAGCGTCCACAGGTTCGTCACCGACCGCGCGCAGCGGTTCTCGAACGTCCGCCGGCATCGCCGCTAGGCCATCGAGCAGTCCGCGCATTCGGGCCCACGCCTGCGCGCGCGCCGTACGACCCGCATCCCCACGGACCGCCATCGAACGCAATAGCCCAACCGATGCCCCGAGTGCGGTGCGCCCGATCGCTGCGATGCGCATCGAACGCGGCCCGTTGCGGCGTGCGCACCAGATTCGGTTGCGGGTGTTCCAGCGCACGAACCGGGTTGAGGATGTGCCGGAGCTAGTCGCATGCTGGTGCGCCGATACCGCCTTCGGCTCGTACACGATTTGCCAGCCGGCGCGACGCAGACGGAACGACAGATCGGTGTCCTCGTAATACATGAAGTACCGCTCGTCGAACCCGCCCAGCGGAACCACCGCATCCGCTCGCAGCATCACCGCGCCACCGTGAAAACCGAACACGCGCCGATCAAACTGACTGCCCACCGGAGCGAGCCAGCCGCGATCCAAGCCGTTGCCCGAGCGCGTCACCTGGTTGCCGGTCGAGTTCAGTAGCTCAACGCCTTGGTCGGCTCGCCGCCAGCGAGTACCGTCGTGGGCGATGAAGGCATCACCGTCGGTCTCGTGGGCCGGGACGAACTTGCCGGCCAGGCGCACCTGCGCGGTGATGGCACCGGCGCGCGGATACTGGTCGAGCGCGCCCGCGAGCGCTGCCACAAAGCCCGGCTGGTAGTGCGCATCCTGATTGCAGATCACGTAAGCGTCGGCGGTTACTGCTCGCATGCCTGCGTTTGCTGCGGCGCCGTACCCGCGATTGTGCGGTAGTTCGACGATGAGCGCTTCGGGGGCGGCTTCGCGGATGCGGCCGGTGGTGTCGTCGGTGGAGGCGTTGTCGACCACGACCACCGAATACTCAGTGCCCGGCACCTGCTGCTCGACGAGGCTTCGCACGGCGCCCACCGCATCCTCACCGCCGTTCCAGGTGACCACGATCGCGGCGACCGAACGCACGGGTGAAGAATGCTCAGGCAGTCCACGGGATGAATTCAGCACACATCCAAGTTACCCGGCACGCAAACACACAGCGGCGCACCATCCTGATCGTCTCGATTCCGTCTAGTCTGGAGAAACGACCGTCGCGCCCACGCGCGACCCGACAGAGTTAGGAAGTCCATGAAGCTCCTCGTTACCGGTGGTGCCGGTTTCATTGGTTCGAACTTCGTTCGCCGCGCGATTCAGGATGAACTGCCCGGCATCGAAGGTGCAGAAGTCGTTGTGCTTGATGCCCTCACCTACTCAGGTGTCAAGGCGAACCTCGATCCGGTAGCCGACTCACCGCGACTGACCTTCATCCACGGCGACATTCGGGATACCGAACTGCTCGATGAGATCTTCCCGACCATTGACGGTGTTGTGCATTTCGCTGCCGAGTCGCATGTTGACCGCTCGCTCACCGATGCGTCGATCTTCGTTGAGACGAACGTGCTCGGTACTCAGCGTCTGCTGGATGCGGCGCTCAAGCACGGTACGAAGCGTTTCGTTCACGTATCGACCGACGAGGTGTATGGCTCGATTGAAGAGGGCGAATGGAGTGAGGACTACCCGCTCGAGCCGAACTCGCCGTATGCCGCGTCGAAGGCAGGCAGTGACCTCATCGCTCGCTCGTACCACCGCACCCACGGTTTGAACCTGTCGATCACTCGCTGCTCGAACAACTACGGCCCGTACCACTTCCCCGAGAAGCTCATCCCACTGTTTGTCACCAACCTGATGGACGACAAGCACGTGCCGCTGTACGGCACCGGCGAGAATGTCCGTGACTGGCTGCACGTTGACGACCACTGCCGCGGAATTGCGCTGGTGTTCGCGAACGGTCGCGCCGGTGAGGTCTACAACATTGGTGGCGGTACGCAGCTCACGAATAACGAGATCACCGCAATGATTCTTGAGCGCATGGGCAAGGACGACTCCTACATCGACCATGTTGCCGACCGCAAGGGTCACGACCTGCGCTACTGCGTCAACATCGAGAAGATTCAGCGTGAGCTCGGCTATGAGCCGCAAGTTCCGTTTGAGCAGGGTCTGGATGAGGTTATCCAGTGGTACCGCGACAACCGCGCCTGGTGGGAACCGCTCAAGGAGCGTGCGGCGCTGTGACCCGCTACGCCATTACCGGGGCGGCCGGCATGCTCGGCCAAGATCTGCAGCGCGCACTTAAGGGTCGCGATGTCACTGCGTTTACCCGCAGTGCTCTCGATATCACCGACGCTGCCGCATGCGCCAAGGCACTCGAAGGCTTCGACGTCATCATTAACGCTGCCGCGTACACCGCAGTTGATGACGCCGAAACGAATGAGGCTGCGGCGCTGGCCATTAACGGCACCGGCGTCGAAAACCTCGCGAAGGCGGCCGCTGCGGCGAACGCGAAATACGTGCACGTGTCCACCGACTACGTGTTCAAGGGCGATGCCACCCAACCATATGGCGAGAACGATCCGCGCGATCCGATCAACGCCTACGGACGCACCAAAGCCGCGGGTGAAGAAGCAGCCCTAGCCGTGCATCCTGAGGGCACATACATTGTGCGAACTGCGTGGTTGTACGGTGCCGGTGGCCCGAACTTTGCGAAGACGATGGTGAAGCTTGCCGGTTCGCACCCCGAGATCACGGTAGTGAATGATCAGCTCGGTCAGCCCACCTACACGCGCGATTTGGCGGCTCAGATCGTCAAGCTGGTGGATGCGGATGCGCCGGCCGGTATCTATCACGGCACGAACTCGGGCACGGCCACTTGGTTTGATTTCGCGCGCGAGATCTTCCGGCTCTCCGGTAACGATCCCGAACGGGTACAACCGACCGATTCCGCTGCGTTCAAGCGTCCCGCTGCGCGGCCCGCGTTCTCGGTGCTCGGGCACGATGCCTGGCTGGCTGCCGGAATCGAACCGATGCGTCCCTGGCTTGAAGCGCTCGAGCAGGCCGCCAAAGATGGAGTACTCGCCGCGTAATGGTGACCTTAAAGTTCGTTCTCGACCAGCTCTTGGCTGATGTTCCCGGCGGTATCGGGCGCTACAGCGAAAACCTCGCGCGCGAGGTAATTCGCCGTGCGCCCGAAGGCGTTGGTGTAACCGGACTGGTGGCGAAGGCCAGCGAGGACGAACTCGACATGCTGCACGCCAGGTTTCCCGGAATTGAGGAGCTTCGGCCGTCGCGCATGTCCCGCAAGGCGCTGGCGAAGGCGTGGAGCCACGGGATGTTTACGGGCGCGTTTGGCGGCGGGCTCATTCATTCGCCCAGTCTGTTCGCACCCCTGCATGCGCCGAGTTCGGGCGAAGTGAACCAGACCGTGGTGACCGTGCACGACACGGTGCCGTGGACGCATCCGGAGACCCTCACCCCGAACGGCGTGCGCTGGCACAAGGCGCAGTTGAAACGGGCATGGCAGTATGCCTCGGCGGTGGTGACGCCGACGCACGCGGTGGCCGACCAAATTCAGCAGATCCACAACTTCGGCGACCGCATTCGGGTGGTGCCCGGTGCCGCATCGGGCGATCTTCGCCGGCCCGAGGATGAGGCGCGAATCGAAGAGATCGTCGCGCGGTTTGGGCTTCCCGACACGTTCATCTTGGCGGTGGGAACCCTCGAACCGCGTAAGGGGCTCGACCGGCTAGTGCAGGCGCTCGCCGAACCGGTGCTGCAGGGCGCGCTGCTGGTGCACGCTGGCCCTCCCGGATGGGGCGAGATCAACATGGAGTCGCTGTGCGCGCGGGCCTGGGTGGACCCGCGCCGGGTGCGCAGCCTCGGGTTCGTCTCGAACGAAGAACTCGCGGTGCTCTACGACCGCGCCACGGTGTTCTGTATGCCGTCGCTGGATGAGGGCTTCGGGCTGCCGTTGCTCGAAGCGTTTGCCGCCGGCACGCCGGCGGTGCACACGACCGTGCCTGCGCTGCTTGAAGTGGCGGGGGATGCAACGCTCGCGGTTTCGCTGGACGATCCGTCGACGTTTGTGTCGCGTCTCGCGCGGGCGCTGGCAAATGTTTTGAGTGATGCCGAGCTGCGCGATGCCCTTGCGCTGGCGGCCCGCGACCGCGCCCCGCTGTATTCGTGGGAGTACTCTGCGGATCTTGTCTGGCGCATCCACGCCGACCTGTAGGGCTCTGCCGCCGGTTTTGCGCCCGCGTCTCCCACGGGTGCATTCCTGCTTGCGCACCTCCCGCGTCTCCTCCGTACGCACGCCCGCGGGTGCATCCCTCCCCCGCGCCTCCCGCGTGTGCGCCCACTTCCTCTCCTCAACGTTGGGGCCCAAAACGCACATTTACAGCCTCCCCAACTGTGCAAAGTAGGCCCCAACCGCGCGTCGCCGACAACGTTGAGGCCCCAAACGCACACTTACAGCCTCCCCAACCGTGCAAAATCGGCCCCAACCGCGCGTGGAGGAAAGCGTTGGGGCCCCAAACGCACACTTACAGCACGCCCAAGTGTGCGAAGCGGGCCCGAACCGAGAACGAGGGGGGAGGAGGGGCCGAATCGGCCTGGAGGGATGCGCCGATCCTGAGAGCGGATGTGTTTACCTGCGAGGGAGGGGACCGAACCGCAATGAGACAGGCAAGCGAGCGCCCCAGGCCACGACTACGGTGATCACGCAATATTAAAGGGCCAACTACCGGAGAGAAGGTTTCAGCGGGCTAACCTTGAGTGCTTCTAGAGAAGATGGTCGCCGGATTCGTCGACAAGGAGCGCCTGCCCGTCCCGCAACAAAACGAGCGGCCATTCTTTCCCGTAAACACGCACTGTCTGCGCAATTGTGTCGATCGTGTAGGGGCCCGTGGTCCCTTGCGCATGTGGCACCACCACATGCGGAGTCAAATTCAGAGCCGCAAAGTCAGTAAACCCAGGTGGTACGTCATCTGGATCCATCAATGTTGCGGGCGCAAGCGAGGGACCGGCAGCAATCGCACCGGCTGACGACCCCGCGTAAGGTAAACCGTCCTTGACAGCCGCGACCAGAACCGCATCCGCCCCCGTGGACCGTAATGCGCCGACCAACCTGAAAACGTCACCACTGGCTACGTACACTCCGTCAACGGATTCGAGCAGTGCTCGTACTTCCTCGAGCGGCGATGTGCTCACGGATAGATCGGTGAGCTCTCCACACGCTTGTGCAATTGCTTCACGCTCTGCGATTGCGAACGGCGCCTGCCGATAGTTGGCTGCCGCGTCGTTCACATATGCGACTTTGCGGCCAAGAAACGAGCCGAGCGATGGATGCAGGTATGAAGCAAGAAGAAGTCGCACACGCCGATGTTAACCCAGCGAGGTAGCTGCTCCAGAAAACGGGCTGTGGAATGGCCAGCATTCGCACTTCCAGGGGCCGGGCTCGTTGCGGAGACCGCCTGCAGCCCCGAACCGCATCCTCGCGTTGGGGCCCCAAAAGCACACCTACCGCGCGCCCAAGTGTGCGAAGTAGGCCCCAACCGCGCGTAGCCGAAAGCGTTGGGGCCCCAAACGCACACTTACCGCACGCCCAAGTGTGCAAAGTAGGCCCCAACGGAGGGGAGAGTGTGCAAAGTAGGCCCGAACCGTGAAGAAGGAGGAGGATGGGTGGGAAAGAGGCGTCGGTTACGGCAGTTCGTCGGCCGGAACTTCGTCACCCGAATCACCCGAATCACCCTCGGCGGGAGCTGGACCCGCGGTGCCCGGTGCATCCTGAATGGGGGTGCCTGAGCACACTTGGCAGGGTCGCAAATGTGCCTAAACAACCCCTGGTTGCGCAGGAGGCGACGGGACGTGGATGTCTAGATTTCGGAGTTTCGCGGCCACGGTGACTCAGCTGGATAGAAGCAGGGGCTGAACGCATAAATGTGAACAATGAACCTTCCATTACTCTCAGCGATCGGGTCAGCTGCAACTAAGAAGCCTTCTGGAGACCGAAGAAATGGACGTGCCCCTTCGACGCTCCCCACATCTCTCGCTTCTTGCCATCCGGATCGCGCATTCAGATTGTCATAAATCAGGGCGGCGGCGCGCTCTGCGTTTTCCAGGGACTTCACTTCAACTCCGAGGCCGCCCATATAGGAGTACGATCCGTCCCAGCTTTCAGGAGGAGCAAAGTAGTCGTTACAGGTCGAAAGCTCACGCTTGAACGTGTCGTTCCGTTCCTCTTCCTCATTGCTCACGCGGTATTCCTGGGGGATCATCGCAAGCAACTCACGAATGATCTCCCGACTCCGATCACGCATCTCATGCGCTGACGCAACCGGATGCGCCATCTGTGCTGATGTAGATGGAGTTGTCCTTTCATCATTGCTTTGGTTGGGAACAACACACCCAGTGAGCGTTGCGGACAGCAATGCCAATGAAATGCTAAAGAATGCCCGTGCCCTGCAGTGCTCAAGTAGATTCGACACTACTCCCTCACTTCGTTGAGAATCGCTCGAACTCCGGCAGCGTTCGTATCTTTCCCTTGCGCAATACGAGTGTGGCCATCAAAACCATCGCGCCCACCACTATCAAGAATCACCTTGTCAAAAACGGCGCTTTCATTCGGCGTTGTGTGCCAATCGGATCGATCTACGAGATTGATCGCGTCAGCTTCATATTGAATGTGCGTGTACTCCGTTGTTTGGTCGGCTACCCAGTCTGAAACCATGTATGACCCGGCGATCGAAATGACCTCATCGTAATGAGCGCCCTGCACCTCAGCAGCACTGGTGATTGACATCCCTGCGCTATGTGCAATTGCTGTTTCTTTCGGATCACCGTCGAAGTCCTCAACGCGCAAGTCAACGTCGACATTCGCAACCGTTGTCCCCATTCGTTCCATTGCGCTATGCAACATGTTTGAGTTCTCCCCCACCCAGCTTGCCCAGGGACCGTCTTTTACAACGAAGGCAACCGCGCTGCGGTCAGGGTCTTGAAAGCCAGACACCAAATCGCGCGGGAGGTCTCGCACACCACCGTCTGCGAAGCTCCCCATCCATGTTCCAGTCCCTGGCACAACGGTAATGAGATGCTCCGGGGCGCTCGTAATGTCACCTTCGATTGCAACCACTCGGTAGTTACTTGGGTCGAACACTACCGCGCCATCACCATCCAGCATGTCTCGCACTGCCTGCCGACGTTGCGCTTCGTCCCGCAGATCAGCAAGCTCAGCTCGTTCCTTCCCGCCAAGATTCCCCTCGTTCTCCTTGGCAGTGAGTTCATTTATCCGAGTTTGGATCTCCTCAGACGAACGAGCAGCTTCCTCCCGTTCCAAGTAGGCATTCATGTTGGAATCGTTGGCCTTCTGCCGCACCAACAAAGGAATGCCGCTGAGGTTCCCAATAATCTCGGGGAAGTTGATTCGAAGGGTTCGTTGGGTATTGAAATCAAGGGAGTCCCACATGGCTCGCACCTGGGCAGCAGAGGCCTGCCCAAACGCGTCGATTATTTCCTGAGGAGCAGCGTCGGAGCCATTCGAGTCCGCAAGCACTTGCGCTGCATCGGATATCTCGCCATCTCGAACTCGCAACAACCCCGATGCAAGTTCTCTCAAGACACTCTTTGCTTGCTCCAGGAGCGTGTCAACGGCTACTTGCAGCTCATCACGACGTTGGAGTGCAATGCCCTCCTCTAGATCAAGCAAGGTCGAGCCAGTACCGCGCTGTTTTTTCGCCTGCGCGAACTGTTCAATGAGCCAGTCCGGCAGCTGGACCCGATCCGCTGCATCAACCAAATACCGCACCGCATCGATTGCGGCTTGCGTCGAATCGACTTCAATTGCGAGCTGCTCTACCGCCTCGGCGGCTTGGTTAAGGACTATCTGAAGTTCTGTCAGACGTGCTTCAAGGCCGTCTGCGTGCGCCCGATAGCGATCAACGATTCCACGAAACGCGAGCGCTGCCTGCCCCTGTCCAGAAAAGTTCGTTTTCGCTGACAGCAGTTGGTCTCCCGCCGCTTCTGTTTCCTGCTGAGCAGACAAAACCAAATCATAAGATTCCTCCAGCCCTGCCGGAGTCCAACGTTGCAGGTCATTCCAAGACACGTCCATGGTTACCCGTCCATCTCTACGTCGAACGCGTAGGCGAACCGGGCATCAACATCGTTTAGATCTTGCGCTACGAATAGGGCGTCCTCGACAGCTTGCTCCAGGAGCAATACAATTCGATCCGATTCTCGGTCGCATGCATCACCCGCAAGGTGGGCAGAATTGCCTACATCCCACCCCCCTGGCAGCGAGGCTGTTATCAGTGACTCGATTTCCGAGATTCCAGATGCGGATCGCAAACTGGCCGCGGCATCGGTCAGGCGCTCAGCCGCGTTTTCGAACTCACCTTCAGGAATATCCAGAGTTGACATGTAAATCTCCTGTGACTTGCGCGCGACCCAACGCAAGCAACCTAACACGTTGAAGTAATCAATCTCCACCCCGAACATGTCGAGACAACGAGCTGCTGCAGTGAGCGTCCTCATGCTCGGCAGATTTTCGACCTGTTGGAATAGTGCGGAACAAGTTTCTCGGAGCTCAGGGAAGGTGAAGCTAGGAATGAGGCGGAGAATCCTACTTGCCACTGCTTGCGTCTCGACTCTGACGCTGTGCGTAACCGGGTGTGGGAACGGAAACCCAAACTCCCACAACGGTGCGAGTGGCACTGCATCACCGACCCCGACGTATCCGGTTGCGTCAGCGCATGAGATGCGTGATCGGAGTCGGGAGATCATTCGTGAGTTGCTTGCGATGATCCCCCAGGAATACCGAGTGGGCAGCGAGGAAGAGGAACGGAACGACACGGTCAAGCGTGAGCTTTCAACCTGTAACGACTACTTTGCTCCTCCTGAAAGCTGGGATGGGTCGTATTCGTATATGGGCGGCCTCGGAGTTGAATTGAAGACTCCAGCAGCGGCAGAAGATTCCGTGGAGATCATCGCTGCAGAGCTGGCCAAGCAGGGCGAGTGGAGTCAGCTTGAGCGGTCTGATACGGATCGTGGCCCAACTGTGTCTGCGTGGTCGGATGACGGTTTCGACGTTAGTGTGTGGGCAATTACCAACCGGGACAAGGGTCCTCTGGTGATGATTAGTGCATATAGCCCCTGCTTCTATCCTGCAGAGTCACCGTGGCCTCACAACTCCGAAATCTAGACATCCACGTCCCGTCGCCTCCTGCGCAACCAGGGGTTGTTTAGGCACATTTGCGACCCTGCCAAGTGTGCTCAGGCACCCCCCATTCAGGATGCACCGGGCACCGCGGGTGCGGCTACTCGACCGGTTCCTCCTCCGGAGCAGCCGGGGCCTCGGTGGGCGGCGCTTCACCCGCAAAGCCCTTGTGGATGAGGCCACGCGCGTACTCGTAGTCGGGCGTCACTTCCTCGATCTCCAGTAGCGGCGGCGCGAGATCAATGCGCACATTGTCTTCGCGACCCCGCGACTTCAAGGCCAGATCCGCGACGAGCCCCACCGCGCCCTCAGGGATATCAGTCCGCACGACCTGCTCAATCGCCTTCATGATCTGACTCGAACGCGAAAGCATCGCCTTCGGCAACTGCGCAATGATCGCATCCTGCAACTCGCGCTGGCGCTTCATGCGCGCATAGTCCGTCGTCTCGTAGCGGCTACGCGCGTACCACAGCGCCATCTCACCATTCAGGCGCTGCTTGCCGGGCTCAATAAACACCGTGGGCGGCTGCCATCCGGGCGACCCGTCATCGTTGATCCCCAGCCCAACGCGCTCCTTGACGTCAACCTCGACGCCGCCCATCGCATCCACGAGCGCCGAAAAACCGCTCATATCCACCATCACGTAGTAGTGAATCTCAAGGCCGGTGATCCACTCAACCGCATCCCGAGTCGCTTCAATACCGGGTTCCGAACCCTGCGAGGGCGCGTCCTGATACATGTCGTAGTCGTAGGTGGTCACCTCGGTGTACACCGAGTTCAGATAGCAAGCGTCCACCTCGCAACTGTCGTAGTTGTCCGGGTACATCTCCTGCATCGGCCCCTCGCTGAACGAGAAACCGGTCAGTGTACGAGGCAATCCCACCGTGGTCAGCTGCCCCGAAAACACGTTGAAGCTCATCACGCTAATGGAGTCCGGTCGAGTCCCCTCGCGGTCTTCACCCGTGTCGCCACCGAGCATCATGATGTTGATGCGCCCGTCGCTCGGGAACTTCATCCCCGCATTGGCATCACCAAAGAGCGCGGACACCGCCTGACGGGCAGCGAACACCTGCGAGGTGAGAAAACCGCCAACGAACACCGGGATCACGCCGATCACCAGCGCGAGCACCAGAATCAACCCGCGGGCGAGCGCATCCACCCGAAACAGCTGCACCTGACGCACAGTCTCCAAGGTGGTGAGCAATAACCACACGCCGAACGCCAGGATGCTCACGCCGAGGATCGTCAGCCCCCACCAGGTCGTCAGCACAAAAAACAGCGGGCCGCGAAAAACAAAGAACAGCACGGCAGTAAGGATCAGCGCAAACAGCACCCACAGCCACACCCGCAGGCCAAACCGCCCGAACCGCCGATTTCCAGCCAACAGCGGCCCAGCACCGGGGACGAGCGTGTTTGCGCCCAGCAACCACCACGCTCGCCGGGTCATAAACTCCGGCGAACTGAGGTCTGGATAGCGCAGAGGGCGGTTAGTCATCGCGCTTTACCCTAGGGCGCAACTATGAACCACTCTCGCGCGGCGCGCCGCGATACTTCCGAGCGCCCGCTGACTACAGCTGCGCGCGCAGGTTCGCCGATTTATCAGCCACCATCTCGGTGAGTTCGGCGGCGTACTCGTCGAGGCGCTGGGCGATCTGTGGGTCGGTGGCACCGAGGATGCGGGCGGCGAGGATCCCAGCGTTTTTCGCGTTTCCGATCGACACGGTCGCAACCGGAATCCCACCGGGCATCTGCACGATTGACAGCAGCGAATCCATCCCGTCGAGGTGCTTCAGCGGCACCGGCACGCCGATCACCGGCAGCGAAGTCATCGCGGCGACCATCCCCGGCAGGTGTGCCGCACCGCCAGCACCGGCGATAATCACCTGCAGCCCGCGCTCGCGCGCCGAACGCGCGTAGTCGACCATCTTGTCCGGCGTTCGGTGAGCGGAGACCACATCCACTTCACACTCGATACCAAACTCGGCGCAGATCTCGTGTGCGGCCTTCATGGTCGGCCAATCAGAGTCGGACCCCATGATGATGCCCACGCGCGGTTGTACTGACACGGTTTTCCCTTCGTTTGCGGCGGATGCGGTTAGACCAACGGATGCGGTTAAGTCGCGGATGCGGTTAAGTCGACGGTACGCCCAGACCGGCGGATGCGGCCAGGCCAGTTCGGCAGCGTTACTCGCTCAATCGTCGAATACGGCGGCAGCCCCGCGAGCTTCGAACGCGACCTGATCGAGTTCGGCGCCGGCAACGGTCACGTGACCAACCTTACGCCCGGGGCGTGCATCCTTACCGTAGGTGTGAATTTTTGCGGCCGGGAACTGTGTCATCGCCGTGGCGAACCGGTCGGTGATCGCCCCGGTTTGCGGTCCCCCGAGGATGTTGATCATCACGGTGGCGGCTTCCCGCGCGGAAGAATCGCCCAAGGGCAGATCCAGCACTGCCCGCAAATGCTGTTCAAACTGACTGGTGCGTGCGCCGTCGATTGTCCAGTGGCCCGAGTTGTGTGGACGCATCGCCAGCTCGTTCACCAGCACACGGTCGTCGCTGGTTTCAAAGAGTTCAACGGCGAGCACCCCGGTCACATCAAGGCCGGCCGCGATCGTTTCGGCAATCTCGTGGGCGACTTTGTGGATGCGAGCGGTCGCGTGCGGTGCGGGCGCGAAGACTTCGTTACACACACCGTTGGCTTGCACCGTTTCAACAACCGGCCACGCTTTCATCTCACCGCTGGGGCGACGCGCAACCAGTTGCGCCAGCTCACGGCGAAAGTCGACGAGTTCCTCGACCAGCAGCTCGTCGAATTGCTCGAACCAATCCGCGCCATCTTCCCCCGAGGTGACCTTTCGCACTCCGTGGCCGTCGTAACCGCCGCGCGGTGTCTTCAACACGGCAACTCCGCCGTGCTCATCAATAAACTCCTGCAGTTGCGCGGCACTGCCCACGCCGGCCCAGTCCGGCATGGGAGCTCCCAGCTCGGCCAGCCGTCGCCGCATCGCGAGCTTGTCCTGCGCGAATTGCAGTGCCTGCGACCCCGGATGCACGGCCACACCTTCGTCGACGAGCGTGTGCAGAATCTCTTGCGGTACGTGCTCGTGATCGAAGGTAATGACGTCGACTTCCTTCGCGAAGGCCCGGACGGTCTGCAGGTCGCGGTAGTCGCCGACGGCGCTTGCGGCCAGTCGAGCGGATGCATCGGGTTTCTCGGCGAGTACGCGGATTTCGATGCCGAGCGCGATTGCTGGCGGCACCATCATGCGCGCCAATTGCCCGCCGCCGATCACGCCAACTACCGGTACTGCCATGGTTGTATATTCCTTCGCTGCTGTTGTCGGATGCGGCGACCGGCGGATGCGTGCGGATGCGCGTCGGCTGCATTCGTCCAGGTCACGGCTCCCCGTGAATTACGGTTCACATTCTCCCACTGCCGGCACAAATTCCCCACCCGTGCGACAATCGAGGGGTTATTCGGCGAGCCCGTCTCGTCGAGCCGGCCGATATCACCGGGTTCGGCCGCCCCGAGTAGAAACTTTCTGGACCGCTGTTTTGACGAAATCCACCGAATTGCCCGACCGGGAGCACTCCCGAGGCTGGGACGACGTGAAGAATCCCAAGTCTGGGCCGATTGCGATCATCGCCGCGAACGAGTCCGATGCGAAACTGCATCCGCAAGACCACCCGGCACGCTGGAGCAGCCAGTGGTGGCATTCGCTGACCTCGCAGTTCCTTAAGTTCGGTTTGGTCGGTGGCCTGGGCATCGTCGTAGATCTCGGGGTGTTTAATGCCCTGCGACTCACTGCGCTCGCCCCAGAGGTTGTTAGCTGGGGGCCGATGGCGGCTAATATCATCGGCACGCTCGTGGCGATCCTGTTCAACTGGGTGGGGAACCGGCTGTGGACGTTCCGCCACGATCGCCACCACAACTCCACCTGGCAGGAGGCCGTCGAGTTCCTGTTGGTGAGCCTGGCGGGGCTCGTTATCAGCCTCATCCCGCTGTGGATCACGCACTACCTGTTTGACTGGACCAGCCCGCTATCCGACAACATCGCCAAGCTGGTCGGTATCGGTGTCGGGTCGATCTTCCGATTCGCGCTCTACCGCTGGTGGGTGTACTCCCCCGCCCGCATGCGCGCGAACGAACCGGCCGACTCGTAACGAGCCGACCGACTAATCGCCGGCGTCCGCATCCCAACAGCCGCCACGACACGCATCCCTCTACACACAAAACGAGGGGCGACACTGTGCCGCCCCTCGCCTGCGGGTACTACCTAAGCCGCGTTGATTGCATCGGTGAGGATGCGAAGACCTTCGTTGAGGTCGTTCAGGTCGATGTTCAGCGGCGGCAGGAACTTCAGGGTTTCGTCCTGCGGGCCGGCGCACTCGATGATGAGGCCGCGCTCGAATGCAGTTGCGCTCACGCGCTTTGCCCAGCCGATGTCCTTGGTGGATTCGAAGCCGAGCACCAGGCCGCGTCCGCGCAGCGTCAGGCCGAGTTCTGGTTTCGCCTCGGCGATCTTGCCGAGTTCGGCGCGAATGATCTCGGCGCGCTCGGCGATGCCCTGCTCGAATGCGTCGTCGGTCCAGTACTCCTCGATGGCACGACGAGCACCGATGAACGACAGGTTGAGTCCGCGGAAGGTACCCGAGTGCTGCCCCGGCTTCCATACGTCGATATCGCGACGGATGAGCAGCAGTGCCATCGGCAGTCCGTAGCCACCGATCGACTTCGAGAGGGTGACCAGGTCGGGAACAATACCGGCTTCTTCCCAGCTGAAGAACTTGCCGGTACGTCCGCAGCCCACCTGAATATCGTCGGCAATCAGCAGTACGCCGTGTTCTTCGGTGAGCTTGCGCAGGCGCTGCAGCCACTGCGTGGAGGCAACATTAATGCCACCCTCGGCTTGGATGGTCTCCAAAATCGCCGCGGCCGGCTTGTCGACGCCACTGTGGGTATCGGTGAGCATCCGCTCCAGCAGATCGAGCGTGTCGACGTTGTCGCCGAGGTAACCGTCGAATGGCAGGCGAGTTACGTTCCCGAGCTGCACTCCGGCTGCCTCGCGGAAGTTCGCGCCCGCTGTTGTCGCGAGCGCACCGAGGGTGCAGCCGTGGAAGGCGTTGGTGAACGCAACAACATTGCTGCGGCCGGTCGCCATCCGAGCGAGCTTCAGCGCAGATTCGATGGTGTTGGTTCCGGTCGGGCCGGTGAACTGCACCTTGTAGTCGAGGCCGCGAGGTTCGAGGATGTGGCGCTCGAAGGTTTCGAGGAACGCGCGCTTCATTTCTGTGGCCATGTCCAGGCCGTGCACGATGCCATCTGCAGCGATGTAGTCGAGCAGGTCCTGCTTAAATGCGTCGTTGTTGTGACCGTAGTTCAGGGTGCCGGCGCCGGCGAAGAAGTCGATGTATTCGCGACCGTCCTCTGCGATCAGCCGTGCACCTTTTGCTTTGCTGAACACCGTGGGGAAGGAGCGGATGTATCCGCGCACTTCGGATTCACGGCGTTCGAACACGTCCATATTCATGGGGCCCTCCATCGTTGTTGTAGCGCTCGCCGTAGCAGCACCGTTCGTTCTGGTCCGCCACCGGTGGGCGGCGAAGTCGTCAGCCTCGCGCATTCGACACCGGTTTGGTGGCACGAATGCGTGCGCTTGCGCATTACCCTACTCGCCGTTTACCCCGGCAAGCTCACGAAGCGCTTTGGAAACTGTGACCACATTGGGCACGTCTCGTAGTTCGAGCACCCGTCCATCGAATCCGGTGAGTCGCACTGTGCCCGAGCCAAAGAGCTTCTGCCAGCCGTTCTGTCGCACGGTCACGGAGGCCACCTGGTGGTGGAGCAGCTCGCTGGCCTGCCCGTTCCGTACACCGCCGCGCCGGGTTGTGCGCACCGAGGTGATCGAGTAGCGGTGGCGCAACCACACACCGATCGGCAGCAGCCCGAGGATGACCACCAACACCAGTCCGCCGAGAAAGAACGGCAGCCCGCTGCCAGCTTCTCGCCACTCCTGCGTGCTGTATCCGATGAGGCCGGCACCGATAATGCAGGCGATGCTCGGTAGCAGCACGCCGCGCGCATGTTGGCGGATGCGGGCGATCATCAGCTCACCTGGACGCTTCTCCCCCGCCTTCACTGTGGGCGCGGGGGCGCTCACCTGGGTGGGTAGGGGTTGGTCTAGCCGGTACTGGTACTGCGATGCATCCGCGCCGTTGTCAGCTGACGCACCGGCCGGCTGCTGAGTTCCGAATGGCCTCATGCGCCCTCCTTCGGTGGGGTTTCGGTTTCGGATGCGGATGGCGCGATGCGTAGGTGGGTCACGTCGCCGGCGTGTACCGAGAACGGCTCGCCTTCATCGGGTCGCACCCGCAGCCGACCATCATGTTCGAGACCTTCGGCCACACCTTCCCGAGTCTCGCCGTCGGCGAGGACGACGCGGACCGGACGACCGATGGTATCCAAGCGCTGACATAACTGTGCGTACAGTCCACTAGCTACCGCATCCCCACTCTCGCGCAGGGTTTGGATGCGGTCGGTGAGCTCGGCGACATAATGTTGCGCGAGCTGCTCGGCATCGATATCGATACCGTGTTCGGCCAGTGAGGTCGCCTCGGGTAGGTCGCCAGCGGATTTGGCGAGATTGACTCCGGTTCCAACAACGCAAACGAAAGTGTCGCCGCCGTCGACAACGCCGAGCATTTCGCCGAGGATGCCGGCGACTTTGCGACCTTCGATGAGCACATCGTTTGGCCATTTCAGCGCGCAGGTACAGCTGGGTGCCAGTGCCTCAAGGGTTGCCAGTAGGGCAGCTCCGGCGACCAGGGGCACCCACCCGATGTGCTCGCGCGCGATGCTCGCCGGCAACGCTACGACCGTTGACATGGCCAGAGATGCTTGCGGAGTGTCGATCCATTCGCGGTCTAACCTTCCGCGCCCGGCGGTCTGCGCGAGCGTGGCGATCGTCGCGAATTGGGCAAGGCCGTCCGGGTCAGCGACAAAGCGGGTACGGAGTTCGTCATTGGTTGAGCCGACAGTTGGCAGCCATTCAATCTGCACGGTGGACTTCGCCGAGAGTTCTGAACCTCGGTGTTCTGCGTCCATTGCACCCTCCAACTCAGCAATCTCGGCCAGGCGAACGCATCCCAGCCTAGTTGTCTGATGGGTGCGCTGCGGTGCTAGGCGCGCCCATCTCGACACGGAAGGCCCGCTGCGGCCGACCCCACCGCATCCGCTCACCAAGACCAACCATTGTGGATTTCCTCAAGAAAACCGGGCATGTAATGCGCGGTTATATCCAGTCTGTCGCTCGGCTACGCGTATAGAGTGAACGGGATGAACGACAACCAGCCCGTCAACCTCACCACTGCCGGTCGGCTCGCCGAGCTGAAATCACGTCATGCCGAAGCAGTCACCGACGCCGAAGCCCTCGCTGCTGAAAAACAGCACGCCAAGGGCAAGAACACGGCCCGCGAACGCATCCTCGGCCTGCTCGACCCGGGGTCATTTGTGGAGTATGACGAGTTCGTTCGGCACCATTCGACAGCGTTCGGGATGGATAAGAAGCGCCCCTTCGGTGACTCGGTAGTCATCGGCACGGGCACGATTCATGGCCGCAATGTTGCGGTGTATTCGCAGAACTTCACCGTGTTTGGCGGCTCCCTCGGTGAGGCTGCCGGCGCGAAGATCGTGAAGATTATGGAGCACGCGCTCAAGACCGGCGTGCCCATCATTGGCATCCTCGACTCCGGTGGCGCGCGTATCCAAGAGGGTGTTATTGCCCTGGGCAAGTACGGCGATATTTTCCGCCTGAATACGGCCGCTTCGGGGGTAATTCCGCAGATTTCGATCGTGATGGGGCCGGCTGCCGGCGGCGCCGTGTACTCGCCCGCACTCACCGACTTCGTGATCATGGTCGATAAGACCTCGCACATGTTTGTTACCGGTCCGGATGTGATTAAGACGGTTACCGGCGAGGATGTCGGGATGGAGGAGCTCGGCGGGGCACTCGCCCATAACCGCACTTCGGGTGTTTCGCACTATCTCGCCGCCGACGAGGAAGATGCGCTCGATTTCGCACGAAACCTGCTCAGCTACCTACCGGATAACAACCTCGCTGAGCTCCCCACCTACGACGCGGGCGCAACCTACGAGATCACCGACGCTGATCGCATCCTGAACACGATCATTCCCGATTCACCCACCCAGCCCTATGACGTGCTGAGGGTCATCGAGACCATTGTCGATGACGGCGAGTTCTTGGAGATTCAGGAGCTGTTCGCGCCGAATATCGTGGTTGGCTTTGCCCGTATTGAGGGCTCCCCGATCGGGATCATCGCGAACCAGCCTAAGCAGATGGCGGGCACGCTGAACATCGACGCCGGCGAAAAAGCCGCGCGGTTCTTGCGGATGTGTGACTCGTTCTCCATCCCGATCGTCACGCTGGTTGATGTGCCCGGATACCTACCGGGCACCGATCAGGAGTGGAGCGGCGTGATTCGCAGGGGCGCGAAGCTGCTGTATTCCTACGCTGAGGCGACGGTGCCGTTGGTGACGGTGATTCTGCGCAAAGCATACGGCGGCGCCTATATCGTCATGGGTTCGAAGGCGCTCGGCGCCGATCTGAACTTCGCGTGGCCGACCGCAGAGATCGCCGTAATGGGCGGCCAGGGTGCCGTCAATATCCTTTACCGACGCGATATTGCCGCGGCGCGCGAAGCCGGTGAGGATGCTGAGGCCCTGGGCAAGAAGCTCGCAGATGAGTACACGTACAACGTTGCCTCGCCATATTTGGCAGCAGAGCGCGGTGAGCTTGATTCGATCATCGAGCCGGCAGCTACCCGCGTCACCATCATGAAGGCGCTGCGCTCGCTGCGGTCGAAGCGCTCAACATTGCCGCCAAAGAAGCACGGGAACATCCCACTGTGATGCACGGCAAACAACCGCGCGTGCGTATCCCGGATCTCGACCTCACCGACTCGCTCGATCCGGGCGATGCGCGGATCGTAGGTGGCAGTCCGAGCGATGACGAGATCGCCGCGATTGCCGCAACACTGGGGTTGCTCTTTGAAGGCGGCGTGGCCGCCGACAAGCCCCGTGACCGCGTCGCGCGCCTCTCACCGTGGCAGCAGACTCAGCGACCGCTGCGTGGCGGATCAGCACCGAACGATCCCCTCTTCGGTCGCTACCGCTAGCAATCGCCCCAGCGCAACGCAGCCGCGGGCAGCAGCGGCGCATCACCCATTACTGATAGTGGTTTTCATTCCTATAGGATGTTGCTCGCGCGGCCAATCGGCCGTGTTTTCACGCGACTCGTATGAGAAAGAACCGCATGTCCGTCAGAACACATCGACTTTCAACACATCGACGCCTGTTTGGTGCCATGGCCGCATCCGTCATGGCCGCATCCATGGCGCTCGTCTCACTTCCGGCACACGCAACAGCAGCGCAGGTCCCCGAGGATGCGGACCTCTACGTTGCCGAGAAGGGTCACGTCGACAGCCCCAAAGTTTTCTTCGAGAACGGCCAGTTCACGCTGCAGACCGAAGCTGGTGGCGGTACCCGCCCCATCGATCAGGCAATCCATAATCTCGGCCACGGCTACACGCGCGATGGCGACCAAAACTTCATCTTCACGGTGCCAGCAAACGCGCCCGAGCTCGATTTCCTCGGCAAGCCGGGCACGAACCTGTACATGTCGCCGATGGTCTCGAATTTACCGCACGATCCGATCTGGGCTGGGTTCGGTGCCGACACCGATGTGCCCATCGAGCAGTTCCGCGACGGCGCGTTTACGCTCGATCTCATCTCCGCAAACGGTCCAGGAAACGTAGAACTGTTCCGCTGGGATCCCGGATATCAGGATGAACCGGCACTGCTGACGCGCATGCTGAGCAGTAGCGATAACGATTTCCGAAGCGCGCTGCTGACCGCAGGGACCCACACCCACAACTACACGACCTTCTCGCATCCCGGTCGCTATGAGCTGACCTACCGGGCAACCGCGCGTACCAAGGACGGCAAGCTACTGGCGACAAAGGAATACACCACCCAGTGGCAGGTCGGCGGCAACCGGCCCGGTGCTGCGATGAACAGCAGCACCACCACTGCTCCCGAGGGCAGCGAACCGAGCTTCACCATTGCCCCGGCAAGTGAAGTGGCGGGCGCAGACGCCACCGTTCAGGACAAGCTACACACCCTGCAGGTGCACACTCCGGCAGTGAAGGAAGGCACCGCCGAATTCACCATCAACGGCTTCCACCTCGCGACTGTTGCGCTACAAAACGGGCAGGCCGGACTTCACGAGGTGCTCCCGGCAGATTCGACTCAGTACCAGGTGACGGTGAAGGATGCGGCGGGTCAGGTGCAGTACACTTCCGAGCCGATCACCGCGCAGCAGGGCAAGGCGAGCACCGCATCCACCGCGGCTGACCTCGCACCTTCCCCGGCCCCATCCGCCCGCTTTGAGGCGACGGAATCGTCGTTCGATTCGCTATCGGCAACCGCGTCGATCACCCCCAATGACAACGGCACGCAGCAACTCACCGTCAAGTTCGACAACCCTGCGTTCATCGGATTCATCGCGCTGGACGAATACAGCAAGGAAGGCGATGAATACCCGACCGTGACCTTCGACACCGTCACCCGTGACGGCGAAGCCACGATCGAGCTGCCCAACAACTATCTCGAAAACGACGGCGCGCTGAAGGTGAGCGTCACCCCGCATCCGCTCATGCAGGGTGTGAACGCAACCCGAGCGACCCTCACCCCCAAGCTCGAAGTGGGTAAGTCCCACAGCGAAACCTTCGAGATGAAGCTTGACGGCCAGACGCCACCGGAAACCGCATCCCCGTCGCCTTCGCCGACCCCTGAGGAGCCTGCGACGTGCCAGGACCGGCTGATGATCGACCACGGCCACCTCGACCTTGCACTGCAGGGAGACTCGAACGCAGTGAAGTTTGCCATCAAGGACGATAGCCGCATCGGCGCCGCCGGCTCGGTTGATCGAAACGGCGACGATATCGCACTGGTCGTACCCGATGCCGCCAAGACCAAGCGTTCGCCGGCACAGACGGGTGAGGTGTGGGATGCGATCCTCGCGCCAGCCGGAGAGCCCACGTGGGTGTTGCCGTTCGCGCAGAACCAATCCCTGCCCTGGCCCGGATACAGCACCGAGCGCGTTGCGAAGGATGCGTTCGCCTCATACAAACTGCACCTCACGGAGGTGTCTGGCCCCGGTGACGTTTCACTATTCGCTCCGAACGGACTCGGCGGAGCACCGAACGTGCTGCTCGGTTCACGCGACGGAGCGCCACGCACGATCGACATCACCGGCCCCACCCACGCACACACGGGGTGGGCGTTTACCGAGCCAGGAACGTACACGATGACGTTCAGCTATGACGCGATTCGCGCCGATGGCAGCAAGGTCTCCTCGAACCCGCAGACGGTAACCCTGGTTGTGGGCGACGAGGCGAAGGATGCGTACTGCAAGACAGCATCCGAACCCCAGACCCCGACAGCGCCGCCGCAGCCGACCGGTACGGCAACCCCGGCACCAACTCCGCTGCCAGAACGACCGACCGATACGGCTGTCCCCACCGATGCAGAGGCTACGCCGCCACACGACACTGAGGCGACCGACAGCGAAACGGCCGGCGCCGTAACTGCTACACCGGCAGCAACAGACAATGCCACCGCAACCCCGGTCGCCCCGTCCGCTGGCGCCCTGGCCACCACCGGTGGCAACCCGTGGCCCCTATTCGGCGGTGCCCTCGGTGTTGCCGCAATCGGCCTCGTGCTGGTTCGCCGGCAGAGTGAAGCAGGCTAGCCGGCACACAACCTCACCGTTGTAGTCAGCGGGCCCGAGTGGTTATTCAATACCGCCCGGGCCCGCTGCCGTTTACGCGACCGCGACGCGCGACAATCGCAGCGAAACTACGCGCGCACGAAACTCGCAACCGCCTCCAGATGGTGCGTATTCGGGAAAAGGTCGAACGCGCCTACTCTCCGCAACTCGTACCCCTGTTCCCGAAGCAACCCGGTGTCACGCGCCAGTGCCACCGGATCGCAGGCGACGTACACCAGCTGCGCCGGAGCGAGTGCTCCCAGCGCGTGCACCACATCGGTGCCCGCACCGGCACGTGGCGGATCGAGCACCACCGTGCCGCGCGCAAACTCGGCCCGCTCACGTTCGCCCGCGGTGCGCAACAGCTCGCGCAAGTAACGGTCCACCCGCGCGGTGTGCGCGGCAGCACCCGCCCACTCACGCAAGTTCGTTTCCGCAAATCCAGTAGCAACCGCATCCGTTTCTACCGAAACCAGGTTCGCGCGATCACCAACCGTCTCGGCGAGCGCGGCGCCGAGCAGCCCGACACCGCCATACAGGTCGAGGTGACGCGCGGATGCGTCCAGCAGCTCGGGCACAAGCGCTTCGGTTACCGCTCGGTACAGGGTCGCAGCCGCCTGACGGTGCACCTGCCAGAACCCGTGCTGGGCGAGTTTGAACTCGCGGTTACCCACGCGCTCACGGATGGTGGCACCTGCGCGAGGTTTCTTGCCATCGGGAACTGTGCGCATCCGTACCTCGAGATCGGCCGGGGCAACAAAATCCATGCGTGCGGGGCCGGCGGCTCCATGAGCGATCTGCTGCAGTGCGGCCTCTTCAATATCGGCGAAGGCCAGTGGGAGCGAATCCACCCGAACCACTCGGTGCGAGCGAGCCGCAAAGGGACCGACGTTTCCTTCCGAATCAACGTGCAGGGTCACCCGGGTGCGCCATCCGGTACCTCGCCGCTCATCGTCGCCGGGTATTGCGAGCACTTCAAGGGAGTCGAGCTGCCCGGATGCAATGCCACCGAACCGGGTGAGCGCATCCGCCAGCACCTGCCGCTTCAGTTCGCGCGCAACGCTCGGCAGCATGTGACCGAACTCAGCGCCGCCCGCGCGCTCCTGCGGATCGCGCTCGACACTTGCCGCATCCCATACGTGCGCCTGTCGGTGTTCGGATGGCGCCAGCACAGTTTCGGTAACCGCACGCGCAAAGCGCTTATACACCTGAGTGATGCGTGCGACGACCCGCTCACCGGGAAGCGCGTCGGCCACAAAGACGACGCGGCCGTCATCGAGTTTGCCGACAAACACACCACCGTGGGCGACCCTGCCGACTGTGAGTTCGATGGGATCACCCGTGCCGATCGAGTCCGTTGCTGCGCTATTCACGGTGTTGAGCCTATCGGGATTGGCGCGCACCGGTCAGCTTGTCGGTAACGACGGGTGCGTAGGCTGCCCGTATGCGTCTGGTGCTTGCATCCACATCCCCCGCCCGCCTGTCAGTGCTGCGCGCCGCCGGTATCGAACCCGTGGTGCGCCCGAGCTCGGTCGACGAAGACGCCGTGCTGGATGCCGCAGGCGACCTCTCCCCCGCCGAGACGGTGCTCGCGCTCGCTCGCGCGAAGGCGCTTGCGGTTGCGAATTCGACCGCCTGGGGAGAACTCGATGGCATTGTGCTCGGCGGCGACTCGATGTTCGAAATCGACGGGGAACTGTGCGGCAAACCGGGATCTGCCTCCGCCGCACGCGAGCGCTGGCAATTGCAGCGCGGCAAGACCGGCACACTCTGGTCGGGGCACTGGATGGTGGACCGTCGCCTTGGTCACGACGGCGCCGAGGGCGTGGGCGCAGTGAAATCCGCGAAGGTCACCTTCGTTGACGATCTCAGCGATGACGAGGTCGACGCCTATATCGCCAGCGGCGAGCCGCTGTGGGTTGCTGGCGCATTCACCCTGGACTCCCTCGGCGGTGCCTTCATTGAGCGCATCGAGGGCGATCCGTCAACGGTCATCGGGATTTCGCTACCGACCGTTCGAGCACTGGCCAAGGAGCTCGGCGTGCACTGGCCGGCGTTCTGGAACCGTCCTGGCGCTGCCTCGTAGCCGCCTACCGAGCCGCGCCGCTACGCGATACCCGCATCCTCATCGCTGACGATCGCACCCTGATGCTGCACTTCGTGCAAGCGCCAGTACGCGCCGCGAGCATCGATGAGCTGATCGTGCGTACCCTGCTCAACGATCCGCCCAGCATCCATCACCAGAATCAGATCCGCATCCCGAATCGTTGACAGCCGGTGCGCAATGACGAAGCTCGTACGCCCCTTACGCAGTGCAGCCATCGCCTGTTGCAGCAGCAGTTCGGTGCGAGTATCCACCGAACTTGTGGCTTCATCCAGGATGAGCACGGCCGGGTTTGCGACGAAGGCGCGCGCAATCGTGACCAGCTGTTTCTCGCCGGCCGAGATATTCGACGCATCCTCATCCAAGACCGTGTCATAGCCGTCCGGTAACGAATGCACAAAGCGATCCACATACGCTGCCTTCGCGGCCGCCAGCACTTCGGCATCGGTCGCCGACTGCCTGCCGTAACGAATGTTCTCCATGATCGTGCCCTGGAAGAGCCACGGATCCTGCAGCACCATTCCCATGCGGGATCGCAGTTCGTGCCGGCGCAGCGTTGCCGTGTCCTGCCCGTCCAGCATGATGCGACCGGAGTCGATGTCGTAGAAGCGCATGACCAGATTCACCAGCGTGGTCTTACCGGCGCCGGTTGGGCCGACAATCGCGACGGTCTGGCCCGGATGCACGGCAAAGCTGAGGTCGTACACCAGCGGGTTTTCGGGGTCGTAGCTGAACGACGCGTGCTCGAACCGGATCTCGCCCGGCCCTGGAACCAGCTGCGGTGCATCCGCCGACTCTGCCGACTCTTCTGGCTCATCCAAAAGCTCAAACACGCGCTCTGCCGAAGCGACCGCGGACTGCAGCATCGTGGCCATCGAGCCCAGCTGTGCGAGCGGCTGCGTGAACTGCTGCGAGTACTGGATGAATGCCTGAACATCACCCAAGCGCAACTGGCCGCTGGCGACCTTGAGACCACCGAGAACCGCGATGCCCACATACGAAATATTGCCGGCGAACATCATCAACGGCATCATCATGCCGCTGAGGAACTGAGCGCGCATGGCCGCACCGTACAGTTCCTCGTTCTCCTGCTCGAACGCCTCGCGCACCTCGCGTTCGCGGCCGAACACGCGCACCAGGGCGTGGCCAGAGAACGACTCTTCGACGCGTCCGTTGACCTTACCGGTGGCCTTCCACTGTTTCGAGAACGCCGCTTGCGAGCGCGGCCCAATGACCGCGAACAAGCCGCCGCTGAGTGGGATCATCACCAGTGCGACGAGCGCCAGCTGCCACGAAATCGCAAACATCATGATCAGCACACCGAGCACCTGCAGCACTGAGGTGATCGCGTAGATCAAGGACTGCTGAAGCGCGTTCGTCAGATTGTCGACGTCGTTCGTGACGCGGCTAAGGAGTTCGCCGCGTTTGACGCGGTCAAAATAGCTCAGTGGCAAGCGGTGAATCTTCTCTTCTACCTGAGCGCGCAGGCCGAACATCGCCTTGACCACGACGCGGTTGAGCAAATATCCCGAACAGTAGTCGATCGCATTCGCGGCGAAGTACAGCAGCAATACGAACAGCAGCACCTGCCCGAGGCGATAGAAATCAATCCCCTCTCCCGGCACGATGTGCATGGCTTGCAGCATCTGGGCGAACTCGGTCTGCCCCTGTGATTCGAGCTGCGCGACGGCCTGCTCTTTGGATACGCCCGACGGGAGATGCCCGCCGACGAATCCCTCGAAGATGATGTTCGTCGCTTCACCGAGCACGCGCGGAGCGGTCACGCTCACGACCACCCAGACCGCGCCAAGCAGCGTGGCAAACGCAAACACCCACTTCCACGGCGAAAACAAGCCCAGCATCCGTTTGAAGCTGGCGCCGAAGTCTTTCGCCGGACGCATATCTGCGTTGCCGCCCATTTGTGCGGCCGCGGCCATTGCCGCCTCATCGAACTCGTGCTCGGTGTCACCCGAAGCGTTCGCTTTGGTTTCGGTCACATCTGCCTTGCTCATGCCGATGCCTCCGCTCCGAGCTGCGATTCCACGATCTCCTGATAGGTCGAATTCGTTGCCACGAGTTGTTCGTGCGTACCGTCACCGACGATGCGACCGTCGTCGATCACCAGGATGCGGTCTGCATCCTGAATCGACGAGACTCGCTGCGCGACGACAATCTTGGTGACCTCGGGAAGCTCGCGCCACAGCGCCTGCCGTAGACGCGCATCCGTTGCCAAGTCGAGCGCCGAGAACGAATCGTCGAACACGAGAATCTTCGGCTGGCGAATAATTGCGCGCGCGATCGACAGGCGTTGCCGCTGACCGCCAGACACATTCGTTCCACCCTGCGCAATCGGGGCATCAAGCTGCTTTGGCATCTCACGCACAAACGAGGCCGCCTGGGCGATCTCTAGCGCCCGCCACATCTGCTGCTCACTCGCATCCTTGAGCCCAAACCGAAGGTTCGAAGCGACCGTGCCCGAAAACAACATCGCCTTCTGTGGCACATAGCCGATCGAATCCCACAGCACGCTCGGGTCCGCATCCTTTACCGGCACACCACCAACGCGCACTTCACCCGAGGTAACGTCAAACAGGCGCGGGATCAGGTTCACCAGCGTGGTCTTACCCGCCCCGGTCGCACCGATAATGGCCAGGGTCTGACCGGGATGCGCAACAAACGACACCTCGTTGAGCACCGGCTGATCTGCGCCCGGGTACGCGAACGTGACGCCGTCGAACTCCACCGTTCCGGGTGCCGGCTGTACTGCCACACCGTTGTCGGGGAACGCGAGCGTGGAGTCGGTATCGAGTACTTCGCGGATGCGCCCGGCGCACACTGCGGCACGCGGAATCATCGTGGTCATGAAGCTCACCATCACCACGCCCATGAGAATCTGCATCGCATACGCGAGGTAGGCGACGAGCGAACCGACCTGCACCGAGCCGTCCTCGACGTGCACGCCGCCGAACCACAACACGGCAACGATCGTGATGTTCATGATGAACATGGATGCGGGGAAGATCAGCACGAACAGGTTTCCAATCCGCCGCCCCAGATCGGCGAAGCGCTCACTCTCGACCTGAAAGCGGTCGCGCTCGATATCCTCACGCACGAACGCGCGGATCACGCGAATACCGGTGAGCTGTTCGCGCAGGATGCGGTTGAGCGTGTCGGTCTGCTGCTGGTATTTCGAAAAGAGCGGGATCATTCGCGCCGCAACAAACGATACGACAGCGATCAGTACCGGTACGGCGACGGCGATGATCCAGCTGAGCCCAATATCCTGCCGGACGGCCATGATGATGCCACCGATTGCGAGCATCGGGGCAGACACCAGCATGGTGCAGGCCATGAACACCATCATCTGTACCTGCTGCACGTCGTTGGTGTTGCGGGTGATCAGGGAGCCGGCGCCAAAGTGTGAAAGCTCACGTTCCGAGAACCGCGCGACGTGATCGAACACATCCGCTCGAATCTGCTTGCCCGCCGACATTGCGGCCTTCGCACCACAGGCAATCGCGATGATGCTGCAGGTGATTTGGCCGAGCGCGACCAGAAGCATCCACAGCCCGCTGGTCCACACATAGCCGACGTCACCGCGGGCGACACCGTTGTTGATGATGTCTGCGTTGAGCGTCGGTAGGTACAGCGAGCACAGCGCCTGAAGCAGCTGGAATACCAAGACGCCCAGCAAGAACGGCCACTGCGGTCGCAGGTACCGTGTGAGCAAAGAAATGAGCATTCGCATCCTCGAGGTTGCATGCGCGTGGGTGCGCGAACAGGGCTTCAGCGACGGTTGGTCGCTGAACCAATCGGCCGTGTGGGTGCCGGAGCGTCGCGGCCAGGAAAACGTTACCGGGGTCGTGGCCGGAGCGGTAGCGCCAGATGATTTTAGCTGTGCTTTGTTTCCGTGGCGTTAGGTGTTTTGTGGCCGTGGTGTGCGATGTTTCGGGTGGATTGCGGCGAAGAAATTGCAGCTATCGGCGCATGAATACCGCCAGACATTGTTGGTATTCGCCAATCCGAGACCGTCTCGACCGCTTAGGCTAGGGAACTATGGCTCGCATCCGTAAAGTCCTTATCGCCAACCGCGGCGAGATTGCCGTCCGCATCATCCGCGCCGCCCGAGACGCCGGAATCGCATCCGTCGCTGTCTACGCCGATCAGGACCGCGAGTCGCTACACGCGCGCCTTGCCGATGAGGCGTACGCGCTGAACGGAGCGACGAGCGCAGACACCTATCTCGTGCCCGAAAAACTACTGTCGGTCGCGCGCCGATCTGGCGCCGATGCCGTACACCCCGGATACGGATTCTTGTCCGAGAACCCGGATTTCGCGCGTGCCGTGATCAATGCCGGGTTGATCTGGATCGGCCCCTCCCCCGAAGCGATCGAGGCACTAGGCGACAAGGTGACCGCCAGGCACGTCGCCGAAGCCGTCGGCGCACCGCTTGCGCCCGGCACGCTCGAGCCCGTGAAGTCGGCGGATGAGGTGATTGCTTTTGCTCGCGAGGTGGGCATGCCGGTTGCGATTAAAGCGGCCTTTGGTGGTGGCGGTCGCGGCCTGAAGATCGTGCGTGATGAGGCTGAGATCACGGATGCATTTGACTCGGCCACGCGCGAGGCGGTCGCGGCGTTTGGGCGGGGTGAATGCTTTGTGGAGAAGTTCCTTGACCGTCCCCGACACGTTGAAACACAGTGTTTGGCGGATGCGTTCGGGAACGTTGTTGTTGTCTCCACGCGCGACTGCTCGCTGCAGCGCCGCAACCAGAAACTCGTCGAAGAGGCCCCGGCGCCATACCTGACCGAAGCCCAGCGCGAGCAGATGTACGAGGCGTCCAAGCGCATCCTGAAACATGTTGGCTACCAGGGTGCGGGTACCTGCGAATTCTTGCTGGCGAGCGACGGCACCGTGGCGTTTCTTGAGGTGAACACGCGATTGCAGGTGGAGCATCCCGTGTCGGAAGAGGTGACCGGGATCGACCTGGTTCGTGAGCAGTTCCGCCTTGCCGAGGGGGAAGCGCTCGGGTACGACGACCCGGAAATCACGGGGCACTCGTTCGAGTTCCGGATTAATGGCGAAGACCCGGGGCGCGGATTCCTGCCGGCACCGGGCAAGATTTCGAGCTTTGATATTCCCAGCGGTCCGGGCGTGCGTATCGAAACTGGTGTGCGTGCCGGCGACACCGTCTCGGGTGCGTTTGACTCCATGCTGGCGAAGCTCATCGTTACCGGCGCGAATCGCGGGGAAGCGCTGGAGCGCTCGCGGCGCGCGTTAGAGGAGTTTGAGGTGTCCGGTCTGCCGACCGTGATTCCCTTCCACCGCGATGTGGTGACTCAGCCGGCGTTTGTTGCCGGTGATGGCGAGTTCGGCGTATTTACTCGCTGGATTGAGACCGAGTACGACAACCCGCTTGAGCCGTGGGACGGCGAGGCGACTGATATTGAGGCGCCGCAGAATCGTCGCGAAGTTGTCGTGGAAGTGAATGACAAGCGGATCGCGGTGTCGCTGCCCGAGCAGCTGGTGATCTCAGCCGGTATCGAACACGGCGGTGTGGGGCGGAACATGGCCGGCCACGCGCCGCGGCGCCGCTCGCGCGCATCCGTGCAGACCGGATCGGGTAATGCGGTGACCTCGCCGATGCAGGCAACGATCGTGAAGTTTGCGGTGACCGAAGGGCAGTCCGTGGTGGCCGGAGATCTACTCGTGGTGCTCGAGGCGATGAAGATGGAGCAGCCGATTGTGGCTGAGCGCGACGGTGTGGTTCGCGGAGTTTGTGGCGAGCCCGGGCAAACCATTGGTGCGGGCACGGTGCTGCTGAGTATCGAGGACGAGTAGCGGCGCCGCTGCCGACGCACTGCTGCCGACTCTACGCCGCGCACTGCCGGCCCGCCCCCGCTGCCGACCGAAGCCACTGCCGAGCCGCCCCGCTGTCGACCGAGACCACTGCTGCCCCGGCACCGCGCGAACTCCGCCCACCCAATACTCTCTCCCCCACCCGGGGCCAAACTGTCTCACTTTTTGCCACCCACAAGGGGAATACCGCCTTACACCCACCAAAAGTGAGACACCTCGGCACAAGGGGATGCCGATGCTGACCCGCTGCCGCTGCTAACCGGAGCCGCCTCGGTCCCCTGGCTTCCTATTCCCTCCTCTCCCCCTCCCACTCTCTTCCGGGCCAAACTGTCTCACTTTTGCCACCCACAAGGGGAATACCGCCTTACACCCACCAAAAGTGAGACACCGAGGCACAAGAAGGGGCGCCCGCTGACCCCGCCGCTCTACTGGGTCATACACAACACACAACGACTGTGCTATTGTCTTAAGCACCGAATACAGCAATACATGAATCGAGGCAGGCGATATGGATTTCAACCCCGGTTCTCCAATCTGGACGCAGTTGGTGACCGAATTTTCGCGCCGAATCGTGACCAACCAGTGGCCGCGTGCGAGCCGCATCCCTTCCGTACGCGAACTCGCTGCGGACCTCGGCGTGAACCCGAACACCATCCAACGTGCCCTAGCCGAACTCGAACGAATCGAGCTCTGCTACAGCGAGCGCACGACAGGACGATTCGTAACAACCGACACCGATCGAATAGATCAACTGCGCGTCGAACTCACACAAGAGGCCGCAGACACCTACATTGCTCGCGCGAAAGGGTTTGCCATGACCGCTCAGCACGCAGCCGAACTCATCAACGAACGCTGGCACCTCGATACCACCGAGCCCCCAGAAGCCACTCCTTCACGAACCCCAACGGAATAAGGAGCATCAATGACCAACCCACTCATCCACATCCAAGACCTGACGAAGCGATACGGCAAAACCACCGCGATCGACAACCTCAGCCTCGACCTCCAGCCGGGCCAAATCGTCGGCCTCCTCGGCGAGAACGGCTGCGGCAAAACCACCCTCCTAAAAACCCTCGCCGGCGTTGACACCGACTATCGCGGGACCGTCGAAGTAGCGGGGATTCCCGTTGGCCCCGCGACGAAGGCCATGGTGTCGTATCTGCCCGACAACTCGAGCCTGCGGGCCTCGTCAAAGGTCTCCGAATGCATCAACTATTTCGATGATTTCTTTGAGGACTTCGATGCCGCTCGAGCGCGCGACACGGTGAGTTTCTTTGGCCTGGGTGCATCGATGCGCCTTGCAGAGATGTCGAAGGGGATGCGCGAGAAGGTACTCGTCGCACTAACCATGGCACGCCGCGCCAGAGTTTTCCTGCTCGACGAGCCAATTAGCGGAGTGGATCCGTCCGCGCGTCAGGTCATCCTTGACGGGGTCCTGCGGAACTTCAGCTCGGATTCACTGCTGCTGATCTCGACCCACCTCATCCATGACCTTGAAACGGTGCTCGACGGAATCGTCATGATGCGGCACGGCCAAGTCCTACATCAGGGCAATGTAGACGATTTGCGATCCGAACACGGCATGAGCCTCGACCAGATTTTCCAGGAGATGTACCGATGATTGTCAAACTACTCAAACACGAAATACTGCGCACGTGGAAGCCGATCGCGGCGGCGGCCGGCATTGGCACGCTGGTAGTTATCGCCGCCGTACTGTTCATGAACCTGGACATTCCGGTACTCAGCGATCTACTGTTTGGACTCGCGTTCTTGGCCGTGATTGCGCTGGTTCCCGGTACTCAACTCATGCTCGCGATCGATCACTACCGCACCAGTTTCGGCAAGGAAGCGTACCTTACGCATTCACTTCCAGTTGCCGGCGGCAAGATTCACACGGCAAAGTTTCTCTGGGCTTGCATCGTATCGTTTGCCCTAGCTGCGATCGCGCTGATGCTGTTCTCGGCAATCTGGCCGACCGTCGCAACGCAGAACCCCGGAGCCCCGGCGACGCTGTGGGACGGGCTGAGCTGGGTATTCGATACTCTCACCGCGCTCTGGCCGCTATGGCTTCAGATCGCAGTTGCTGTGACCGCAGCCATCCTGCTGCTGACGATTCCTACCACCGTGTATTTCGCCCTCGCAGTTGGTAGCGAAGCGCGTCTACGCCGATTCGGTATGGGTGGCGTGGTGATCGCGTTCGTGGCTCTGTACCTGGTGCAGCAACTCGTCTACGCGGCGGCAATCTTCGCGGTACCCTGGGGAATCGGTCTGCCCGAGCACTCCGAGATGACCCAGATTATTCCAGTTGATTACCTGGCCGCGGCAACTTCTGACTCGACTCCGGAAGCGTTCCCGGTGGGGATGCTGGTGGCTTCGGTCATCCTGTTCGTGGTGACCGTCTGGCGTACTCACTACTCCTGGCAGAAGAAGATCTCACTCGCGTAGCGAACGGCGAGCTGCGTAATGGGGTGGGTTGGGCTGCGGCTCGACCCACCCTGAGTTTTTACCGCACCCTTTGACGGGAACAGGCATCCTCGCCGCAGACCGTGCGCAACTGTCTCACTTTTACCGCCCACAAGGGGAATACCGTCTTACACCCACCAAAAGTGAGACACCTCGGCACAACGCTGCACCCACTCCCCCTCCCGGCTTCCGATCCCCTTCTCCACTCCCCATTCCCTGGTTCGGGCCAAACTGTCTCACTTTTGCCACCCACAAGGGAGATACCGTCTTACACCCACCAAAAGTGAGACAGTTTGGCACATCGAGGAGGGGTTTGGCGCGGGCGGGTGCCCCAGGAGCCCGGCTCATCGGGCAGGGTACGTGTCGTGGCCAGGTGGCCAGGCGGGCGGGCGTTCCCAGGCGCTCGGCGGCGCGCCCGCGATGAAAGCAACGCGACGAAAGCAACGCGACGAAAGCACAAAGACCCCACCACCAAACCCGGGAAAACAAATGCGCCCGAGCCGAAGCTCGGGCGCATTCGCGTATTGAAACTAGGCGCGGATTGCCGCAGCAAGGTCGTCGAACGCCTGTACGTAGGCGTCGATCGCAGCGTCATCGTGGGTCACCGAAAGGGTCCACTCTTCCTCACGACCCGGGGTCATGAAGATACCGCGGTTCATGTTGAACAGCCATGCCAGGTCAGCGAGGGCGCTACCGGTCTTGGCGTTCTCCATGTACGACTCGTAGTCAACAACCTTGTGCTGCGAGAACACAACGCAACCCTTCGAGCCGATACCTACGGTGTAGGCGTCGAGGTCGTAGCGCTTGATTACGTCGTCGCAACCGGCGATGATGCGGTCGTTCAGGTATGCAAGGTGCTTGTAAGCGTCGTCGGTCATAACGTCGAGCAGCGAAGCACGAGCAGCAGCCAGGGTCAGCGGGTTTCCGTTGTAGGTACCAACCTGGTAAACCGAGCCGTCCTCAACAACGCTCGAAACCTCTTCGCTCATACCGATTGCACCGGCTGGCAGACCGCCACCGAGTGCCTTCGCGAGGGTTACCATGTCGGGCTTCACGCCGAACTTCTCGGTTGCACCACCGGCAGCGATGCAGATACCGGTCTTAACCTCGTCGAAGATCAGGACGATGCCGTACTTCTTGGTGATTTCGCGAACTGCCTCGAGGTAGCCCGGCTCAGGAAGAACAACACCGAGGTTCATCATGGCAGCTTCCATGATCACACAGGCCGGCTTGCGGCCCTCAGCGTCGAGCGCCTGGATGCGCTTCTCCATGGTCTCAGCGTCGTTGAACGGAACCGCAACGGTCATGTCAACAACAGCCTGCGGCACACCGGCACCGTAAGGGATCGATGCGTAGTTGTCGCGCGGGCCGATCTCCTGCTCGGGGATCCAACCGATGTCGACCATAACGGTGTCGTGGTGGCCGTGGTACGAACCGAAGATCTTCATTACGGTGTCGCGACCGGTGTAGGCGCGAGCGATACGGATCGCGTCCATGGTCGATTCCGAACCCGAGTTGGTGTAGCGCCACTTCGGCAGACCCCAGCGGCGTGCAAGCTCGTCACCAACGACGATTGCATCCTCGGTCGGAGCAGCGAAGTGCGTACCCATCGGGTAGCGGTCAGCAACAGCCTTACCGATTGCCGGGTGTGCGTGACCCTGAACCATCGAGCCGAAGCCATTGTGGAAGTCGTAGTACTCGTTGCCGTCTACGTCCCAAACCTTGGCGCCTTCACCCTTTTCTACGTAGATGGGCCATGGCTCGTGGAGCTGGTACGACGAAGCAACACCACCGGAAAGGTGCGCAACGGCGTTTCCGTAGAACTCCTTGGACTTCTGCGTGTTCTCGTTGAGCTTCTCAGCTTCAATCTTGGTCAGTTCCGCAACGCGGTCATAGTTGATGGGAGTACCCATTTTGTTCTCTTCTCTTCTCTGGCCCGGCCTGGTGCCAGTTCGGTTAGAGGGTTGTATCTGGTTGTGCTGACCGGCCTGCCGTCAGCACGGCTCCACTTCGCATCAATGCCAGTGGATCCTCGCCAGTCTAAAATGAACTCGATTCAGATTCCAGTTTGGAAGCTGTGAATTGCGCTGGAATTACCTCACAGCGCCACACCGCAACCACCGCTGAACAACAACACATCGGCGCCACCCAAGGGCAACGCCGATGCTCAACACCGAACCGAACGCCTACTCGTCGCGCAGATGCATGGCCTTGGCCGCATCCACAATCGAGCCCGACAGCGACGGGTACGCAGCCCAGGAGGTTGCGAACTCATCCACGGTCAAGCGCTGTTCAATCGCAATCGACAGCGCCAAGATCAGTTCGGATGCACGGGGCGCGACGATCACGCCACCAACGATTGTGCCGAGGTTGTTCCCGGCAATCAGCTTCACGAAACCGTCCCGGAATCCCTGCATCTTGGCGCGCGGATTCTGCGCCAAATCAAGTTTGTACACGCGCCCTTCGCGTTCACCCTCATCGATATCGTTCTGCTGCCAACCGACCGTGGCGATCTCCGGATACGTGAAGATATTCGAAGCAACATTGCGCAGGTTGATCGGGCGAACACCGTCACCGAGCGCGTGAAACACCGCAGTTCGTCCCTGGGCCGAGGCGACGGATGCGAGCGGGAAGAAGCTCGTGCAATCTCCGGCCGCGTAGATGTTCGGCACGCTCGTACGCGCCACCCGGTTGACGACCACATGCCCGCTATCGGTGACTTCAACACCGACTTGCTCGAGCCCCAGGTCTTGCGTGTTCGGGATCGACCCGACCGCCATCAGACAGTGCGATCCGCGCACCTGCGACCCGTCACTCAAGGTCGCAACCACCTCATCGCCTTCGCGCACAACCGACTCGGCGCGGTTACGCGAAAGCACGTTCATGCCGTTGCGCTTAAACACCGCCTCGATCACATCAGCCGCATCCTCATCCTCACCGGGCAGCACCCGGTCGCGGCTCGAGATCAGCGTCACCTCGGCGCCCAGGCCCTTGTAGGCGGATGCGAACTCGGCGCCGGTCACACCGGAACCAACGACGATCAGGTGCTCCGGTACGGTGTCGAGGCTGTACAACTGCTTCCAGGTCAGGATGCGTTCCCCATCGGGTTTTGCAGAGTCCAGTTCGCGCGGGCTCGCTCCGACCGCAACGATGAGGGTGTCGTACTCGACGCGGTCGATCTCCTTACCGTCGACGAAGCAGCCAACTGTGCCCGGACCCATGATCTTGCCGCGTGCATCCACGATGCGCACGCCGTTGTCTTTGAGGTTGCGGCGCATGTCTTCCGACTGGTTCTGCGCCAGGCGCAGAATTCGCTGGTTGAGCTTTGCGAGGTTGACGTTCAGTTCGGGGTGGCGCGGGTTCTCGACATCGTCGCGCACGTGAAACTGCAGGCCGAGTTCATCCGCGTCGTGCAGCAGCGCGGCTGCTTCAGCGGATGCAATCAGTGACTTCGACGGCACAACATCGGTGAGCACTGCGGAGCCACCGAGTCCGGTGGCTTCAATGAGGGTTACTTCGGCGCCGAGCTGGGCGCCTGCGAGGGCCGCGTCGTAGCCACCCGGGCCGCCACCAATGACAACGATTTTCGAACGTTCTGCTTGCTTCGCTCCCATGCGCACAATTTTGCCACGATCTTGCAGGGGACTCCCCTACGCTCAATTACATGAGTGAACTCAACGACAACGAACAGTCGACGAACCCACTGGACGCGCCGAATGCGAATCCTGCCGAGATTGCAGCAGACGCCGCCCGGGTCATTGCCGAAAAAACCGGCGTAGCTTCGCATGACATTGCCCTCACCCTTGGCTCGGGGTGGGGTAAGGCAGCGGATGCGATGGGCGAGACGATCGCAGAGATTCCGGCGCATGAGGTCCCCGGCTTCTCGAAGCCGGCGCTGGCTGGACATGTGGGAACGCTGCGGTCGATCCGCCTCGAATCCGGTAAGCATGCGCTCATCATCGGCGCGCGCACGCACTTCTACGAGGGGCACGGCGTGCGCCGCGTCGTCCACTCGGTCCGCACCGCAGCGGCAACCGGCGCGAAGATCATGGTGCTCACCAACGGCGCCGGCGGCCTCAACCCGGATTGGGCACCGGGCACCCCGGTGACGATTCGCGACCACATCAACCTCACGGCCGCATCCCCCATCGAGGGCGCAAATTTCGTCGACCTCACCGACCTGTACTCGCCGCGCTTGCGCGAGCTCGTTGCCCAGAAACACCACCTGGATGAGGGTGTGTACGTGCAGTTCCGCGGCCCGCACTACGAAACTCCTGCCGAGGTTCGCATGGCCAGTGTGCTCGGCGGCGACATCGTGGGTATGTCCACGGCGCTTGAAGCGATCGCGGCGCGTGAGGCTGGGATGGAGGTGCTCGGCTTCTCGCTGATCACCAATGCTGCGGCGGGTATCTCGCCCGAGCCGCTCAGCCACGAAGAGGTCATCGCGGCCGGGAAGGCTGCCGAATCGAAGCTGGCGGCGCTGCTGGCCGACATTGTGGGGTCAATCGCATGACCCTGTCACTGATTCGCGAATCCCAGGTTGCCCTGCGCGCGGCTGCGAAGCGCTGGCTGGAGCAGGATCCCGATCCTAAAACCCGTGAGGAGCTCAGCGCGCTGGTCGAGGCGGCCGGGGAGCTCAATGCTCCCGGCGAAGCGATCGCCGATTCCGATGATTCTCCCAGGGCGCAGGCATGGCGTTCGCTGCGTGACCGGTTTGCCACCCGCCTGCAGTTCGGCACCGCAGGTCTCCGTGGCCGCCAGGAGGCCGGCCCGAACCGGATGAATCGGGTTACGGTCGCGCAGGCAGCGCGCGGCCTTGCTGACTTCCTACTCGAACGTGGCGATGCGCCGACCGTGGTGATCGGCTACGACGGTCGCACGAACTCCGATGTGTACGCTCGCGACTCTGCCGAGCTGATGCAAGCCGCCGGTGTGCGCGCAGTGCTGATGCCGCGACCGCTGCCCACCCCGGTGTTGGCATTTGCGGTGCGTCATTTGCAGGCCGCAGCCGGTGTGATGGTGACCGCATCCCACAACCCGAAGTGGGATAACGGGTACAAGGTGTATCTCGGCAATGAGGATGCGGGCTCGCAGATCGTGCCGCCGGCAGACGCTGAGATTGCGGCGGCGATTGAGCGGGTCGCCACCACGATGCGGGTGAACGAGTTGCCGCGCAGCTCGGAATATCACGAGGTGAGCGAGACGCTCATTGATTCGTATGTGCTCGAGACCGCGAAGGTGTTGCACTCCCAGCCAACCGACCTGAAGGTTGCCTACACGGCGATGCACGGTGTGGGTTGGGAGACATTCGCTCGCGTACTGGATGAGGCTGGTGTGTCGCGCCCGGCGACAGTTGATGCGCAGCTGCATCCTGACGGCAACTTCCCCACCGTCGATTTCCCGAACCCCGAGGAGCCCGGTGCTCTCGACCTGGCGTACGAGACCGCATCCGCAGCCGGAGCGCAGCTGATTATCGCCCATGACCCGGATGCGGACCGGCTCGCGGTTTCCGTACCGGCGCGGGATGGTGGCTGGCACCGCTTCGGCGGTAACGACATCGGCAAACTCCTGGGCTGGCGCGCGGCGAAGCTCTTGGCCGAACAGGATGCCCGCGGAACGCTCGCAACTTCGCTGGTGTCCTCGCCCGCGCTCTCGGCGGTGGCCGAACGGTACGGCCTCGACTACGTCGAGACGCAGACCGGCTTCAAGTGGATCTCGCGTGCCCCGCAGATCGCCTACGGCTACGAAGAGGCGCTCGGCTATCTGGTGAACCCCGATACGGTGCGCGACAAAGACGGTATCTCGGCCGCGATGGCGATCCTCGATCTCGCGTTCACGCAGGACCGCGAGGGCAAGTCGCTGCTCGATCTTGATGACGAGTTCACCGCCGAATTCGGCGCATTTGAGTCACGCCAGGTAGCGATCCGCTACGAGGATGCGACGCAGCTGCCTGCGGTAATGGCGCGATTGCGCGCCGAGGCACCAACGGTTGTGGGCGAGGTCGATGTGGCCGAGTTTTACGACTTCGAAACCGCGCAGTCGCCGGCGAACATTCTTCGGCTGCGACTGACCGACGGCACGCGCATCATGATTCGCCCCAGCGGCACGGAACCGAAGATCAAGGTGTATATCGATGCGGTATCCACTGATGGTTCGGTGGAAGCGCGGCGTAAGGCGGCTGCGGGGCAGGCGGATGCGGCCGCGACGGCTATGCGTGCGCTGCTGACTTCCTAACTGCCACAGAGCCAAACCAATATCGGCGCGCCACCTTCACTGGGTGGTGCGCCGATTTGGTTGTCGTGGCCCGGTATTAGCCGCGTGCCTGCGCGAATCCGGCTTCGATCCGCTCCGCGAGTTCGGTGCGATCTTCCTGTGTGAGGAAGGTAGCTGCTGCCGCGTTGAGCTGGAACTCCTCCAGATCGTCGAGGCTGTACCCAAACGCATCCGATAACCGAACCAGTTCGATCGATGGCGTGGTTGCGCTCATGAGTCGGTTATCGGTGTTGACGGTGACGTCAAAGCCGAGTTGGTAGAGCAGGTCGAAGGGATGCTCGCGCATATCGTCCGCGATGCCGGTCTGCAGATTTGAGCTAGGTGATACTTCCAGGGTGATCTCGCGGTCGCGCACCCAGTTCGCCACCTTCCCGAGGGTCACCGTGGTGTGATCGTCTTCTTGCTGCGAAAGTTCGAGATCCTCGGTGATTCGCACGCCGTGACCGAGCCGCAGCGCACGGCCGTCGATGAGGGCGGATGCGATTGAGTCGACGCCGTCTCCCTCACCCGCGTGTACGGTCGCGGGGAAGAACTCTGCTGCCGCGAGCGCGAATGCGGCCGCGTGGTCGCTTGCGGGGAATCCTGCTTCTGGGCCGGCGAGATCGACGCCGACGACGGCGCAATCACCGAGTCGCGTGCTGCGGTGGCGTAGGGCTGCGCGCACAACGTCGAGCGCTCTGTGGTGCTGGCGCATCACGCAGATGAGCTGCGCGGCGTGAATCTCTGGACACTGCTCGCATCCTGTCTGCATGCCTCGCTGTACAGCGTCGATTGCAGCATCGAGGGTGAGGCCTTCACGGAGGTGTTGTTCGGGGGCCCAGCGCAGTTCTGCGTAGATGACGCCATCGTCGGCGAGGTCGAGTACGGCTTCGCGCGCGATCCGCTCGAGTGCCTCGGCGGTTTGGGTGACGCTGAGCACGACGGCGAATGTTTCTAGGTAGCGTTCGAGGGATCCGGAATTGGCGCTGGTTTCGAACCACTCGCCGAGCGCGGTCGCATCCGTTTCGGGGAGTTCTACGCCTGCTTGCGCGGCGAGTTCGATGATGGCTTGTGGGCGTACGCCGCCGTCAAGGTGGTCATGCAGCAGCACCTTCGGCAGTGTCCGGGTGTCGGTTCCGTCGGCGAGTTGAAAGTCGATTGCGTCAAACATGTTTCCTCCGCGACGATCCTACGGGTCACAACCGTGCGCATCGGACACAGCGCAAGCACGCGTTGCTTGCCACAGCAGCAACGTGGGTGCGATTCAAAGCCGGAGCCTTGAACCACACCCACGGTGTGCACGTGCAACTACAGCACGCTGCGCAGGAACGCTTTCGTTCGTTCGTGTTGCGGGTTATCGATCACTTCGCGCGGTGCGCCCTCTTCAACCACCACGCCCTGGTCCATAAACACGACGCGGTCGGCGACTTGACGCGCAAACCCGATTTCGTGGGTGACCACGATCATGGTCATTCCCGCTTCGGCGAGTTCTCGCATCACATCAAGCACTTCACCCACCAGCTCGGGGTCAAGCGCCGAGGTTGGTTCACCCAACCTCCAAATGGACTGCACCGAGGAGCGCACCTCATGTCCATGGGGAACACGACGATCACAACGAGCAGGCTTGAGCTGCCGCAGGTTCCGACGTTGGAGTCGGTACTGCGGCGGGGGGCGCGCGGCGGAGCAGCGGCGGCGGGAGTTGCAGACCCGCCTGGATGAGGCGATCGGGCAGTACGCCGAGGGCAAGCTCCGGTTGGACACGCTCACGAAGCTGGAGTCGAACCTGAAAGCGCAGATCGCCGGCGCGGAACGGGAGATGATGCCGCCGATCACCGACGAGCGCATCCGCCAGCTCGCCGGCAAGTCAGGCGAGCGGGAACGCCCCGACGAGGTGATCGAGGTCCGGCACGGCCGCACCCTCTGACCAGCACTCTGTGCCGTCGCGAACGAAGCGGCATCGCCGTGTCTGGTTCAGGAGAACGGCAGCAGGTCGCGGAGGCTGCTCCGGCCGTCTGTCGTGAGCCGTACTGCCCGGCTGTCTCCGATGCGGCTGATCCAGCGCCGTGCGAACAGGGCCGCGCAGAGCGAGACACCCAGGCCGCCTGCCAGATGCGGGCGCCGCTCCGTCGTATCGAGACAGGGCTTGCCGCGATGCTCGGACAGGTCGAGACGGTGATGCTCGGCCCAGGTGGTGCCGGTCTCGGTGAGCCGCCAGTCTCCGTCGACGTACCCGCGGGTGCGGAGGGCGTCGGTGAGGTCGAGGCCGAGACGCCCGGCGAGGTGCTTGTAGCAGGTGCGCCCCTCACGGAATCGCCTCGTCCGGTCGGCCGCGGACAGGCTCGGCGCGGTCGGAAGCGTGTGACCGCTGAGGGCCGCGAGGCGTTCAAGGAGGTCGGCGACTTGGTCGCTGGCGAGGGTGACGTAGCGGTGCTTGCCCTGCCGGACGTCGGCAGTGATGCCGACGTCGGCGAGCCGGTGCAGGTGCTCGGTCGCGGTGGAGCGGGCGATGCCGCACAGCTTCGCGAGCTCGCCCGGCGTCCATGCCCGCCCGTCCATGAGCGCCGTGCACATCGCCGCCCGCGACGGGTCGGCCAGCGCCGCCGCGACCGGCACGATGTTCGGCGCCGCTTCGGGAAACGTCCGCTCCATGCCTGCCATTCTCCTGCCCGGATGGTTCGGCAGCCACCGAACAACCCGCATGGAAGCATCGTAGCTGAACGCAGCACGGCGAGAGGAGACCCATGAGAGAACGGGCGAGCAGCGCGGGCACGTGGGTCGTCGTCGCCGGCTACTTCCTCGTGATGCTCGACACCACGATCGTGAACATCGCCCTGCCCCACATCGGCACCGGCCTCTCGGTCTCGCCCGGCGGCCTGGCCTGGATCGTGGACGCGTACACGCTCGTGTTCGCCGCCCTGCTGCTGCCCGCCGGCAGCGCCTGCGACCGGTACGGGGCACGCCGCGTCTACCTGACCGGCATTACCATGTTCGCGTTCGCCTCGATCGCGTGCGCCATCGCCCCGAACGCGGGCCTGCTCATCGCGGCCCGCGCGATCCAGGGCGTCGGGGCAGCCGCGGTCGTACCGGCCACCCTCGCCCTGATCACCCAGCTCTTCGCCGACCCTGCCGCACGCGCTAAGACGGTCGGGCTGTGGGGTGCTGCCGGCGGTGTCGCCGCGGCGGTCGGGCCGCTGCTCGGCGGCGTGCTCCTGGACGGGATCGGCTGGCGGGCCGTGTTCTGGGTCAACGTGCCCGTCGTGGCCGCCATCACCATCGGTGCCATCCGCACCCTCCCCGCGCGTGCCGGGAGACCGGGGCGGCTCGACGCGGCCGGTCAGATGCTCGCGATCCTCGCTTTGGCAGGGTTGACGTTCGCGATCATCGACACCGGCGACCACGGCCTCACCGTCCGCACCATCGCCGGGTTCGCCCTCGCGCTTCTGGCGTCGGTCGGGTTCGTCTGGCACGAGCGCCGCACCCGTGCGCCGATGCTGCCGCTCACGGTCTTCTCCGCGCCCGGATTCTCGACCGCGACTGTGGTCGGGTTTGTGCTGAACTTCAGCTTCTTCGGGCAGCTGTTCGCCCTCACCCTGTACATCCAGCACACCCGCGACCTCGACCCCAGCATGGCGGGGCTCGTGATGGCGCCGCAAGCGCTCGGTGCGATCATCGGCGCCCCGCTCGGCGGCCGCATTACCGCCGCACACGCCCCGCAGCGGGCGATGCTCACCGGCCTCGCGATCGGCACAGCGGGATTCGCGAGCCTGATGATCTTCACTACGACGACCCCGTATCCGGTTGTCGCCGCGCTGACGTTCGTCGCGGGGCTGGGCATGGCGATCGCCATGCCCGCAGCGACCAGTGCCGCCGTCTCCGCTGCGCCCGTCGCCCTGACGGGGATCGCCGGGAGCGTGATCAACGCCGCCAGACAGACCGGCAGCGTCGTCGGCGTGGCCGTGCTCGGCAGCCTCGCCACCGGCATCGGCGGCGTACCAGGGTTCCACGCTGCAGCCCTCGGTGCCGCGATCGCCTTCGCCCTCGGCCTTGCTCTCGTGATCTGGAACGCCGTGAAGGAACACTCGAACCATGAGTGAGCGCACCCCTCGGTCCTGTTGAGGCTGACCGAATCTCGCGAGCGGTCATGGGCTCGGGGCTTGAACCGGAACACCCCGGCTTCACCCATCAACCCCGAACGAGCGGATCGACGCAGTGCGCGGAACGATCAGAGGGAGCGGCCAGGCGTCTCGGGTTCGATGCCGGGCTCCTCCCGCGCGACGCTCATGCTCCGTGACGGCCGTCGTCCCAGGGCCGGCCGCGGTTGAGCGGCGAGCTCTGCGAGATCGTCGGAGCTCGCGACGAGCCGCGCCGTGCCTTCGCGCAGCAGTTGGTGCGTGCCCGTGCTCGCAGCCGAGGTGACCGGCCCCGGCACGGCGCCCACGCCCCGGCCCAGCCTTGCGGCCTCGCGTGCGATCAGCGCCGACCCGGAGCGTGCCGCCGCTTCCACGATCACCGTCGATCCCGACAGTCCGGCGAGGATGCGGCTGCGGTCAATGAACCGCTGCCGCGTCGGAACCGCGCCGGGCGGCTGCTCACTCACCACCAGCCCGTAATCGGCGAGACGGCCAAGGAGTTCGGTGTTCCCGGCCGGATAGAAGCGATCCATCCCGCCGGCCATAACCGCGACCACGTGCCCCTGCACGCCGAGCGCGGCCCGAAGCGCCGCCGCATCGATCCCGTAATCGCCACCAGTCACGATGACCTGTTCGCGTCGCGCCGCCTCGGTCACGAGCTCCGCGGTGACGCTCACGCCGTAATCCGTGGCCGCCCGCGATCCGGCAACCGTGAGGCGCACATACGTCGGCTCCGCGAGGAACGAGGTCGCCCCTCTCGCCCATAGCGCATATGGAGCCCGGTGGCCCAGCTCGTTCAGTGAGACCGGCCAATGCGGATCGCCGGGGATCAGCACCGCATATGACCCGTCCAGCGCCTCGCGCAGATCATCATCGAAGGACAGCCGCGAGGAGGCCAGGTGCATCGTGCCTTGCAGGGTCGCTGACTCCTCGACGCTCACGCCGGGGATCGCGTGGTTGGATTCGAGCATGCGCAGCGTCTCGACGCCGCCCTCCCGCCCAAGCAGGCGCCCCACGGTCTCGTCGCCCGCGCTGACGATCATCGTCAGCATCGCCCGCGCCTCGCGCTCATCACGGGCGGTGTCAGCCAGAGAAGCCATGATCGAGGTCCTTCCGCTCGGTCACCCAGTACCGGGCAGATGCACCCGCCCCGACCGACCGGCGGCTCCCTTTGCAAGCGAACGGGCGTAGACTCGAAGGTGAAGCGGAGCCATCCCAACCACTGTTGCTCTTCGGAAATCATTTCCCTTCGGGGCCCACCCACACGGCGCTTCTCGAAACTCATTCGAAGCGTGTTAAGGGAGGCCCCTGATGTTGCTCATCATCTGGCTCGCAGTAATCTTCGTCATCCTCGTGGCGCGTCGCCCGCGCACCCGCGGCCCCATCGGACGCCTGATGCCCACGAACCGCCTGGTCGATGCCGTGCTCTACACCCGGCGAGGCGTCAAGTGGGGCATCCCGGCCATGCTCCTCGCCGTGCCCTACCTGTTCATCGCGGTGATGTGCCGCGGCTTCATCGAGCAAGGCGGCCCCGGCTGGCTCAACCTCCTCGTGATCTACGGCATCTACAACGCCGCCAAGATCACGTGGATCGGCCCGATCAGCCTCATCTACCTCACCCGCGCCCGCTTCCTCGAACACCGCGCCCGCAAGCATGCAGAACGCCAGGCGCACACGGACGAGGATGAGGCTTCTGCTGACAGCCACCTCGTGCTGGCAGGAGGTGCGTCATGAAGACGATCCTCTACACCCGCACGGCACGCCCCTACCCGGAGTCGACCATCGAACAGGAGCGCGTCTGCCGCGAGTACGCGAGCAAGCACGCGTTGCTTGCCACAGCAGCAACGTGGGTGCGATTCAAAGCCGGAGCCTTGAACCACACCCACGGTGTGCACGTGCAACTACAGCACGCTGCGCAGGAACGCTTTCGTTCGTTCGTGTTGCGGGTTATCGATCACTTCGCGCGGTGCGCCCTCTTCAACCACCACGCCCTGGTCCATAAACACGACGCGGTCGGCGACTTGACGCGCAAACCCGATTTCGTGGGTGACCACGATCATGGTCATTCCCGCTTCGGCGAGTTCTCGCATCACATCAAGCACTTCACCCACCAGCTCGGGGTCAAGCGCCGAGGTTGGTTCATCGAAGAGCAGTAGCTCCGGGTCCATGGCGAGGGTTCTGGCGATCGCGACGCGCTGTTGCTGACCACCGGAAAGTTGCGATGGATAGTGATCGGCACGATCGGCCAGGCCAACGCGGGCGAGCAGTTCGTTGGCGCGTTTTGCTGCCTGCTTCCGTGGAACTCGCTTGACACCGATCGGCGCTTCCATGACGTTTTCGAGTGCGGTCATGTGTGGGAACAGGTTGAACCGCTGAAACACCATGCCAATATGGCGGCGCTGCTGGGCGATCTTTGCAACCGGCAGCTCGTGCAGCTCACGGCCCACCTGACGGTAGCCCATGATTTCGCCGTTAACCGTAACTCGGCCGCCATCAATCGTTTCGAGGTGGTTGATGCATCGCAGCAGGGTGGATTTTCCCGACCCAGATGGGCCGAGCAGCACCACTACTTCGCCTCGGTTCACCTGCAGGTCGATGCTCTTGAGTACTTCGTTTTGGCCGAAGTGCTTGCGCACGGATTCCATCCTCACAATGGGACCGGCCATCTCACCGACCGCAACGGGTCGCGTCCAGGGGTTTGCCTGTGTGCTAGTCACTGTGCTGCCTCCTGTTCTTGTGTGCTCGAGGTAGTCGCCTTATTGCCCTTGGCCTGTTTCTTCGCCGTGGGACGAGTTCTCGAAGTACCCCGTCCAAAGTGCTTCTCGAGGTAGTGCTGCGGCACGGCAAGGATGGAGGTGAGCAGCAGGTACCACAGGCTCACGACGATCATGAGCTCGACCTGCTTGAGGTTCTGGGCCGAGATCTGCATGGCGACGGTGTACATCTCCATCACGGCAATCACTGAGAGCAGCGAGGTGTTCTTGAGCATCGAAATGAGCTCATTACCCATCGGCGGGATGATCACGCGCATTGCTTGTGGCAGGGTGATGCGGCGGAATGCCCGTACCGGGGTCATACCGAGCGATGCGGCGGCTTCTCCCTGACCGCTATCCACCGACAGCATGCCGGAGCGAACGATCTCCGCCGAGTACGCAGCCTGGTTGAGTGTGAGCGCAAGTAGGCCGGCGATAAACGGCGTGATGAGCTGGTTGGTCGGCGCGGACCAGAACATGATGTCGGTGAAGGGCACACCCAGACCGAGCCGGTCGTAAAGCAGGCCGAGGTAACCCCACAGCACGATCTGCACTAGCAACGGGGTGCCGCGGAACGCCCAGATGTATACGGATGAGATTCCCACCATGACCGGGTTATCACTCATTCGCATGGCCGCGAGTAGGATCGCTAGCACGGTCGAAACGAGCATCGAGATAACGGTAAGGATCAGCGTCAAGCCGATACCAGAGAGGATTCTTGGCGAGAACAGGAATTTGCCGATTGCCGCGAAGTCGAGGTTCTCGTTTGTCAACACCGATTGGGCGAGGACAATAACTATGAACAGCAGCACCGCTGCGGAGATCCAACGCCAAGGGTGACGCAGCGGGCGAATGATGAGGTCATCCGCGTCAACGCCCGCCCCGCCGCGATCACGTTGATCGACCGTAGGTTCGGTTTTCATCTGTGAGGTTGTTGTCGACATACCTACTCCTTGGCGAGGTTTTGACCGATGCCGTCGGTGACGACGTAGTCTTTCTGGCCGTGCTTGTCCATGAGCTTCTCGTAGACGCCCTCTTCTTCGAGCGCTTTCATCGCCAGGTACACGGCTTCTGCCAACTCTTCATCATCCTTGAGGCAGCCGATACCGGTGTAGACCGGGTCGAATCCCTTTGGCGCGGTTGCAAACTCGAGCAGTTCGAAGGCCTTGCCGTCATTTGCCGTTTCGGCGAGAAACGCCATGATTGGCGCATCCCCAATGAACCCATCGGCGTTACCCGCCTGCACCGCAGTTGAGGCGTCAGGCACGGTCGCAAGTTCGTGGGTCTTGATTTCCGGCTTACCGGCTTCCTTGCACTGCTCGCTAATGCTATCGAGCACATCACCGGTGGTGGATGCTTTCTGGCTCGCGATAGTGAGGCCGCACAGGTCAGTGATGTCTTCGATCCCCTTCGGGTTACCGCTGGGCACTGCAATGGCGAAGCCGGCGTACAGGTAGTCGGTGAAGGTGAGCACGTCCTGACGTTCGACCGTGTCGTTCATCCCAGACATGATGATGTCGTTTGATCCGGACTGCAGGCTGGCAACCACCGTGTCGAATGGCTGTTTGTTGAGCTGCACGTCGATATCGAGCTTCTCACCGATTGCATGGGCGAGGTCGACTTCCAGCCCTTGCATCTCACCGGTGTCGACGTCCTCATGCGCGAACGGTGGGTACGGGTAGTCGACCGCGACCTTCAACACACCGGCATTGCGGATATCCTCCGGCAGCGCCGCTTTTGCCTCCTCGTTGACGCCGCTGGTAAGTGCCTCACGTTCACCGCCTGCATTGGCGCATCCGGTCAATAGGAGCATTGATGCCGCGGCGATACCGGCAATTTTGCGAAGTTTCATTGTTCTTCCCCTGTCTCAGGCGCTTCGTTGCGCGAGTCGGTTGATCGGGATGAGGTTGCAGTAGTGAGCGGGTCGCTACTGTTCGGTGGCGGTGGGTTGGATTTGGCTCACGGGTTCGTGCAAGCGCAACAGATCCCCGTAGGTTTCTCGGCGGGCAACGAGCCGTGCTTCGCCGTCGCGGGCCATGACGATCGGTGGCCGTAGCGCACCGTTGTAGTTGTTGGTCATGGTGTACGAGTAGGCGCCGGTAGCCGGGACGACGATGATGTCCCCCACCTGCGGGTGCGGTAGCGGCGCATCCGCTACGAGCAGGTCGCCCGACTCGCACTGCCGACCGACGATCTGATGGGTGCCGGTCGGTTCCGCATCCGCTTTGTTTGCGATGACCACCGAGAACGGCTGGCCAGTGAGCGCGATCTCAAGCTGATCAGCCATACCGCCATCGACGGCGACGAAGTTCTGGCCGGCAGACTTCACCACCACGGCCTGGTACGCGGTCACCCCGGCACGCGCGACCGTTGCACGACCGGGTTCAATCAGCAGTTTGGCGTCAGCTGGCAGGTTGCGTCGTGCAGCATCAATGAGCGTATCGAGGTAGTCGTCAACGCTCGGGGCAGTTTCATCGGCCACATACGCGACCCCAAGGCCACCGCCGAGATCATAGGTGTCGACTCCACCCACATCCGCGAGCGCATCAACGGCCTGGGCAAACTGTGCGACGTTCAGGATCTGCGAGCCAATGTGTACGTGTACACCGTCGATTGCGATGCGTTCGTGGTCGCGAAGCCGCTCGATCTGGGCGACGACCGCTTCCAGCGGCAGACCGAACTTCGATTTGGACCCGCCGGTGTTCATCGACTCGTGCGTTTCCGCATCGACGCCGGGATTGACGCGGATCAGGCAGTGCTGCACGTGACCAGTCGGCACGAGGCGGTCGAGCCGATCGATCTCATCGATGCTGTCGATGATGATTGTGCCCACACCGAGTTCGACTGCGCGTGTGATCTCAGCATCGGTCTTGGCGTTGCCGTGAAAGTACATGCGCGCGGGGTCCACTCCGGCCGCGAGGGCGAGTTCGATCTCGCCCTGCCCGGCGACGTCAATCGCCATGCCCTCTTCCGCGGCGATGGCGTACATCGCCACAAACGGGGCGGCCTTCGACGCGAACAGGACCTCCGAGCGAGGCCAGCGCGAGCGCATCCCATCCACCAGCCGGCGCATCTGTGCGCGCAGACCCGCTTCATCGTAGATGTGCAGGGGTGTTCCGTAAGTGTTGACAAGGTCGGAGACGAGGCAACCGCCGATGGTGAGCTCGCCGTTCATTAGTCCACTGGTTTCCGGGAGCACGTTGGCTGGTTGTGCAGTGACCGAGGAATCGTTGTGCAACGCGGATTTCCTTCCGTTCGTCACCGAGCACCGTTGCTCGGGTTGCCTCAACGCTAAGCAGGAAGCACAGCGACATTTTTAGAGTTTTCGATAGCTTTTCACCATGCCCTTGTCGATTTACACAGACGCGACTCCCGATTATCAGCCGCTCACAATCACAATGCTCCTCCAGGGAGACGGTGCCGGGGTGGTGGATGTGATCAGCGGCACAGTGCGCTCCGATCAAGTGGTCGTCGACAGTGAGTACTACGACGTGCATTCCGCTGCCGGTGTGGCGTCCGGGGTGCTGCTACTGGTTCCTGCGTGGCAAGCGATGAGTTCGGATGCGGTCACGCAGCTCGCAGAGATCGCGCGCAGCAGGTCAGTATCTGCCGTGGTCATCACGACTGAAGATGCATCCCACGCACGCCAAACCCTGGGCACGCTTCTCGAGGATGTTCCGCTGCTGGCCTTGAGCGAGAAGATCACCTGGCGCCAGTTCGAGGGACTCGTGCAGCAAGCCATCGGCGAGCACTCCCCCGGTTTCGCCCAATCACCGATGCACCCCGACTATCTGTATGCACTCGCCGATAGCATCGCGGAGCTGTTCGGCGGAGCGGTGTCGATTGAGAATCACGCCCGCACCCTGCTGGCGTATTCGACGATCTCCGGACAGCTCATCGATGAGTTCCGCGAACGCGGCGTGCTGACGCGGCAGGTACCGGATGCGCCGCGAAACAAGATGCAATACGACCGGGTGCTTCGCTCCGATGAGCCGGTGCGTTTCCCACAGTACGATCAGGAGCTGCCTCGTGCTGCCATAGCGATTCGTGCCGGCAATTTGCATCTGGGCACGATCTGGGCGATCGATCCGAATGGGTTTGATGTTGAACAGGCACTGCCCGCGGCACAGCGCCGGGCCCTTCAGCGTGGTGCGGAGCTCGCTGCTGGCCACTTGATGTCAGGGTGGCGGCTCGCTGATGAGGATGCGTATCGCCGCGAACAGGCGCTTCGTCAAGGATTACACGGGTCGGCGACCGAGCTGTTACGAGACTTGCACACCAAGTACCCGCTTTTCCTCGTCGGCACTGCGTTCAACGACTTCGAAGCATCAGCTGGCGATGTGGCTCAATTGCGCTTGGCGATCGATCGCGAACTGCGTGCAAGGCTCACCCTCATCGCGAGTGTGGTGGATCAGGGCATCGGTTATTTCCTCGTCACATCCGAGTCGCAGGACCACCTGGCGCACGCGCTCCGGGCATCGCTCAACTCGGCAGCTCGGGCACTTCCCGGCGCGGCTCGGGCAGGTATCTCTTCGTCGTTCACATCCGATGAAGAACAGCTCGCGGTACAGCGTGAAGAGGTGGATGCGATTCTGCGCGCGAGCGAAGGCGCACTCGGTGCGGTGTGCACGACCACGCAGATGCGCGATCGAATGCTCGTCGATGCCCTCGGCGAGCTGCTTGCGGAGCGCCCTTATCTTCGCCACCCGGCACTCGGAGCGATCCGCGGGGAGCTGCGCCAAACACTCCTCGAACTGTTTGCGCACGCCGGAAGCGTGGCACGCGCGGCCGAACGACTCAATGTGCATCCCAATACCGTCCGGTACCGCCGCGACCAGGTGCAGGCGCTGTGGCCGCAGGCGACGGGGAGCGCAAGCGGACAGCTGGCGCTGTGGGCGACGCTACTCACCGCATCCGAATCGACCGACGATACCGGCCCTAAGCGCGCTGCCACCGGCCACTAGTTGTACTGACCGGGGACGTTGATCAATCGTGAGAAGGGCGGCTGGTTCCCGCAGGCGCTGTGGGGGCGATGCTGGTTGTAGTGGTGGAGCCAGTCGGGGAGGGCGTCTCGGCGTTCTTGCTCGCTGGTGTAGCAGCGGGCGAAGGCCCACCCGTCACCCATCGTGCGGTGGAACCGCTCCACTTTTCCGTTGGTCTGCGGCCGGTACGGGCGAGTGAACTTCGGACGGATCGACAGCGCCTCGCAGGCGTCGCGCCATAGATGGGACCGGTAGGCGCTGCCGTTGTCGGACAGCACTCGTTCGATGGTCACGCCACGTTCGGCGAACCACTCGACCGCCCGGTGCAGGACGGCGACGGCGGTGATGGCGGTCTCGTCGTCGTGGACCTCGGTGTACGCGACGCGGGAGTAGTCGTCGATGACGGTGTGTACGAATGCGTACCCGAGCTTGGGGCTGTGCCACTTGTTCTTCGGCTTGTCCGGTGTCGCGGCGCGGTTCTTCTGGCCCTGGCGGCGGCCGACGTAACGCCAGCCGCCGCCGTCGGGGATGTTCCCGATCTTCTTCACGTCCACGTGCACCAGCGAACCCGGGTGCGGGTGCTCGTAGCGACGTACTGGCTCGCCCGTGGCGCGGTCGACGTACGACAACCGGTTCAGGCGCGCCGCCGTGAGGATGCGGTGGACCGTCGAGGGAGCGATCCCCAGCCGGGCGGCGAGCTGGATTGGTCCTTCGCGCAGTCGCATTCGCAGGCTCACGCACCGCTTCGTCACCGCCTTGTTCGTCTTTTTCGGTGAGGACTTCGGTCGCGACGAGCGGTCGTTCATGGACTCGCCGGCGAGGTAGCGGTCGACCCACCGCTTCACGGTCGGCCAGGACACCTGGAACCGGGCGGCGACCTCGCTGATCGGGTGGCCGTCCTCGACGACGAGGCGGGCGACCTTGAGCCGGGGGCGAGGTGTGAGAGCTGCATTGAGGTGGGTCATTATCGTTCGACGGTGGGTGCGAATCGGCCCCGATCGGATGGTGCGTGATCGGGGCCGAAGAGCTGGCGGTGACTCATGCCGGCTCAGGTCGATCCAGGGAGCGCATGGCCTCCATGAGGGAGGTGTAGACGAGGCTGGGCTTGCGGTCGTGCCAGTCGGTGTCACTGTCGCGCTCATCCTGGTGCAGGGGCTGGGTCGTCGGTTCGTAGATCCACCAGAGGTTGCGCCACGGGTCGAGAGCGCGCGCGATCCGGTAGCCGCCGTAGAAGTCGCTGACGGGAGTCACGATGCGCCCTCCGGCCGCGACGGCCTTGTCCAGGCAGTCCTGGGCATCGGGGACATAGACCTGCAGGAAGGCCGGCGTGAAGGGCCAGTCGGGCTTGCGGTCGCACAGCATGATCGTGGCGTCGCCGATCGTGACCTCGGCATGGATGATCGAGCCGTCCCGATCGGGGGTGCGGACGTGGGCGGCTTCATGCCCGTCGAACACGGACTCCACGAAGCGGATGAAGCCCATGGCGTCTGGAACGATGACGAAGGGGTTGATGGTGTTGTGCCCGGTCGGGGGCGTCAAGGAAGGCATGTGTACATAAAATATGAGCACATCGAGTGATGTCAAGTATCGCCAAGGTGCCAGCTTCCTCCTGGCGACCCTCGGGCGGCGCGCAGAGAGGGCATGGGCGACTCACCTGACAGAGCAGGGGATCACCACGGCCCAGTTCACTGCCATGGCTGCCCTCGCGGAAGGTGAACGTACGCAGGCACAGGTGGCAACCACCATCGCGGTCGACCCGCGGAACGTCGGTGCCACCATCAGGAAGCTCATCGAAGCGCGATGGGTCCAGGCCCGACCGAACCCCGCCGATGCCAGTTCGCGACTTCTGAGCCTGACCCCCGAGGGGCGGCAGTGGTGGAATGACCTGCAGCCCGGCCTGCGCCAGGGACGCAACGCCTTCTTCCACGCCCTGACCCCCGACGAGCTGACAGCGCTGGAGGCACTCCTTGGGAAGCTCGACGCCTCACATGCAGCGGACTCGATCAACGTCCCCGGTCAGTACAACTAGTGAATACGGTCGAGGATGAGCGGTGTCGCCTCCGGTGCGGTATCCGTGATCTCCCAAGCGCCATCGAGTGCGGCCAGTGCACGATCGAATCGTGCCTCCTCATCGGCGTGCAGCGTCCACAGCACGTCACCCTCACGAACCTGGTCGCCGGGTTTCACCGCGAGATCGATGCCGGCAGCGTGCACCACCGGTGCGCCAGGGCGCGCACGACCGGCACCCAGTCGCCATGCAGCCTGGCCAAACGCCATTGCATCCTGACGGGCAACCACACCAGCACGCGGGGCACGCACCTCAACCGAGTGCTTCGGTTCGGGCATGGCCGCATCCGGGTCACCGCCCTGCGCAATGATCGCGCGACGCCACACATCCATCGCCTGTCCACCGCGCAGATGCTCGGACACATCCACGCCGGTGATCCCCGCGAGTTCAAGCATTTCCGTCGCAAGCGCGCAGGTCAGCTCGACCACATCCGCGGGCCCGCCACCGGCCAATACTTCGATGGATTCACGAACCTCATTCGCGTTACCGATGGTCTTACCGAGCGGTGTGTTCATATCGGTGAGTAGCGCGCTCACCCGCACACCCGCATCCGTACCCAAATCGACCATGGTGCGAGCCAGCTCACGCGCCTTGGCTTCTTCGCGCATAAACGCACCCGAACCGAACTTCACATCGAGCACGAGCGCGCCGGTTCCTTCAGCAATCTTCTTCGACATGATCGAGGATGCGATCAGCGGGATCGCCTCGACGGTGCCGGTGATATCACGCAGCGCGTAGAGCTTCTTATCGGCAGGGGCGAGACCCGAACCGGCAGCGCACACGACACCACCAACTTCTTCGAGCTGCCGCAGCATCTCCTCGTTCGAGAGTTCAGCACGCCAGCCCGGGATCGACTCGAGCTTGTCGAGCGTGCCTCCGGTGTGACCGAGCCCGCGCCCCGACAGCTGCGGTACTGCTGCGCCAAACGACGCCACCAGCGGCATCAGCGGCAGGGTGATCTTGTCGCCAACACCGCCGGTGGAGTGTTTATCGGTCGTTGGTCGGCTCAGCGATGAGAAGTCCATCCGTTCACCGGAGGCGATCATGGCCTGAGTGAGATCGAAGATCTCGCGTCGCTCCATCCCCTGCAAGAAGATCGCCATCGCGAGTGCCGCCATCTGTTCATCAGCGACGTATCCGGAGGTGAAGCGCGAGACCAGCCAGTCAATCTGATCCGTGTCGAGCGTTCCGCCATCGCGCTTGCGGTGGATTAGGTCTACAACGTCGAACGGTTCGCTCATCACTGCTCCTTCATCGGTGTGGTTGGTGCGTAAGTCAGCGGTACTCGGTCTACCGAGTGTTGGGGGTATGGATGCGGTGGCTAAGCGCGCGTATCCGCATAGTCATCGAGGTTGGTCGGCCCGAACGCCATCGGCAGGATGCCGTCGATGCCGGTGATGCCGTCAAGCGTGTCAAATAGGCAGTTCACGGCGGCGAACTCGTTCAACAGCTGACGGCAGCGACCACAGGGCATCAACCGGTTGCCGTTGCCATCACAGCAGGTGAAAGCAACGATCTTCCCGCCGCCGGTGCGCGCCAGATCGGTGACGAGACCGCACTCGGCGCACAGCCCGACCCCGTAGCTTGCGTTCTCGACATTGCAGCCGGTGACGATGCGCCCGTCATCCACGAGTGCGGCGGCGCCGACGGGGAAGTTCGAGTACGGCACATACGCGCAGCGCATCGCTTCGCGCGCCGCTGCCCGTAGCGCATCCCAATCGATGTCTTGTGGTTCAACACTGCTCACGGTTAGCGTCCCGATTGGATGTACGGCACACCGTCTGCGGCGGGAGCCTTCGATTTACCGACGAAGCCGATCACGGCGAGCACGGTGACCACGTACGGCACCATCGCCAACAGCTCACTGGGCATCTGCGACCCGGCCTGGCTGGCAAATGTTTGGAAGTTCGATGCGAATCCAAACAGCAGTGCCGCCAGCGCCGAGTAGATCGGGTGCCAGCCACCGAAGATCACCGCGGCGAGGGCAATGTATCCCTGCCCCGAAGTGATCTGCGAGGAGAACGCACCCACCGAGCCGATGGTGTAGAACGAGCCACCGACTCCGGCGATCACGCCCGAGAGCAGCACATTGCGCCAGCGCGTGGCGTTTACGTTGATGCCGACCGTGTCAGCAGCCTTCGGGTGCTCACCCACAGCACGAGTGCGAAGTCCCCAGCGTGACTTGAACAGCAGGTAGCCCATCAGCGGTACCAGCAGCAGCATGACGTAGCCGAGCACCGTGTGCTGGAACAGCAGGGGCCCGAGCACCGGAATCTGCGAGAGGCCGGGGATGTTGATGCTCGGGTAGCGTGCCGGGTCGTTGAACTTCGCCGGGTCGGTCGCCAACAGCGCCGAGTACAGGTAGTTGGTGAGTCCGATCACGATCATGTTGATCACCACACCGACAACGACCTGCTCGACCCAGTAGGTGATGGCGAACAGCGCAAGCACGCAGGAGACGAGCACACCTGCGGCAGCCGCGGCGAGCACACCGGCAATCCAGCTGTCGGTGAGCGAAGCAACCAGGGCGGCCGCAAACGCACCCGAGAGCAGCTGACCTTCGATCGCCAGGTTCACCACGCCCGCACGTTCGGAGACAATACCCGCCAGCGAACCGAACACGATCGGCGTTGCCAGTACGAGCGAACCGGTAAACAGCCAGGTGAGCGGCACATCGTTACCGGCACCGGTCCACAGGATGAGCGCGAACACCCACAGAGTGGCGTAGATCGCGATGCTCCACATCGGCACTCGTTCGCGCCGCTTCGCGCGCATGAAGGCGAAGGCGGCGATGCCAAACATGCCGAGCGTGAGGATGAGGTTGGTGATGAAGGTGGGTACCTCGATCTGTGGCAGGGTCAGATCAACACTGCGCGAGTTGAGGTCAACGGACGTGGTCACATCCGGTGCCACCTGGAACACAAACACCAGCAGGGAGATCAGCGCAAACACACCGAGCAGGATCGGGGTACGCAGTTTCGGCGGTGCGAGCACACCCTCGGAGCTCGACGCGTCGGCGGTAGTGGTCGTCAGCGATGTCGACATGGCTATGCCTCCGATTTGTTCTCGGTGTCGGATGCGGTTGCTGCGCTGGCATCGCGCGACCCGCGTTTACTTGCGGTTACGCGGTCGAACAGCGAATGTCCGGTCGGCTTCGGCAAGAAACCGAGGAACTTCGGAGCAGCCACAAACAGCACGATGAGTCCCTGAATAACGGGGATGATGTCTCGCGGAATGCCGGCAGCGATCTCCATCGAGACCGCTCCGGATTTCAGCACACCAAACAGAATGGCGGCCAACACAATTCCGATCGGGCTATTGCCACCAAGCAGCGCAACGGTAATCGCATCGAACCCGATATTGGCGTGAACCGACGGTTCGATACCCGTCGGATGCACTTCCAGGGTCTGCGTAACCGCCGCGAGTCCGATGAACGCACCCGATAGTGCCATGGTGAGCACCGTCACGCCCTTGACGTTAATGCCCGCGGTGCGCGCCGCATCCGGGTTGATGCCCACCGCACGGATCTGGAACCCGAGGGTGGATCGATCCATGATCCACCAGTACACGAGTACGGCGACGAGTACGAGAATCAGCCCGCTACCGAAGGTGCCAGCGATTTCCGGTAGACGCGCACTCTCGAGCACTGCCTTGGACTTCGCCTGCCCCGGCGCATTCGGGGATTGGAAGATGGGCTGCTTCAGCAGGTAGGTCACACCCCAGTAGGCGATCCAGTTGAACATGATCGTGAGGATGACCTCGTGCGCGCCGGTTTGCGCTTTAAGCCAGCCGACCATCGCGGCATACATGGATGCGGCGAGTACCGTTACGACGACCGCAACAAGCAGGTGCAGCACCGGCGGCAGCTGCCAAGATGCGCCAACCCACGAGGCGAAGATCGCACCGACGAGGATCTGACCCTGACCACCAATGTTGAACAACCCCGCGCGGAACGCCAAGCCCAAACCGAGACCGGCGGCGATGAGCGGCGTTGCCCAGCCGAGGCTACCGAGCAGCGGACCAAAACCCGCCTTCGAGTTGTAGACCGCGCCGCTCCACAACGCTTGGATTGCATCCGAGATCAGCCGACCCGCCTCGGCAAAAAAGTACTGCGGTGCCGCGAAGAAGTACCCGAGTGTTTCTTGAATCTTCTCGTTCGTGAATACGGCAATCGCAAGCCCGATCGCCAGCGCAATCACGATCGACAGAATCGACCGGAACACTGAACCACCAAGGATGTCACGCCACACGCCCCGCCAGGGCTGATCAGCGAGCGCGTTCACCGAACCACCGCGAGCGACCTCTGCGGAGGTAACCTGTTCGGTTTCTGTTGGGGTAAGTGATGCGTTATTCGCCATGAGGGATACCTGCCATCATCTGTCCAAGAACTTCACGAGAGGTGTCTGCCGGGACGATTCCCATACTGCGGCCGCCGTACATCACCATGATTCGGTCGGCGAGCTGCGTCACCTCATCGAGCTCGGTGGAAACAATCAACACCGGGATGCCGGAGTCGCGCGTCGCGACAATCTGCTTGTGCACAAACTCGATTGAGCCCACGTCCAGGCCTCGGGTGGGCTGGGATGCGATGAACATCCGCAATTTGCGTCCGAGTTCGCGCGCCAACACCACTTTCTGTTGGTTACCACCGGAGAGTCGACCGGCAAAGGTGTCAATCGACGGCGTGCGGATGTCGAATTCTTCAACCGCCTGCTCGGCGTGCTCACGGATCGCACCGAGCTTCAGCGCAAGCCCGCCCGAGAATGCATCATCGCGGAATCGGTCCAGGATCACGTTTTCGGCGATGGTGAACTCACCAACAAGACCATCAATCGTGCGGTCCTCCGGAACAAACCCAACACCCGCATCCAATACTTGTTTGACCGAACGGCCAAGCAGCTCGTGACCATCCAGCGTGATCGAACCGCGCACCTGGTCCTGCACACCGAGGATCGCCTCGGTGAGCTCGGTTTGACCGTTCCCCTGCACACCGGCAACCACGAGGATCTCTCCCTGGTGAATGTCAAAGCTCAGCCCGTCGATGCGTCGCTTGCCATCGGCGCCGAACACGGTCAGGTCCCGAACCTGGAATGCCGGCTCCCCAGGGCTAGCCGGTGCCTTGTCGACATTCAGTGATACGGCGTGGCCCACCATGAGGGATGCGAGCTCCTCATTGCTCGCGGTCGGTTCGGCCGTGCCCACGAGCTTGCCGCGACGGATCACCGAGATCCGGTCACTGATGTGGCGTACCTCGCGCAACTTGTGCGAGATAAACACGATCGAGGTGCCCTCATCGCGCAACTCGGCCATGATGCGCATGAGCTCGTCGGTCTCCTGCGGTGTCAGCACCGCGGTCGGCTCGTCAAGCACGAGAATCTTGGCATCATGCGACAGCGCCTTGATGATCTCGACGCGCTGCTGCTGACCCACCGAGAGATCCTCAACCTTCGCATCCGGGTCGATATCAAAACCGAACCGCTCAGAGATCTCGCGCACGCGCTCGCGCGCGGAGTCGAGGTCGAGAATGCCGGGCATCGACATTGGCTCGTGGCCGAGGATCAGGTTTTCCGCCACGGTGAACACGGGGATGAGCATGAAGTGCTGGTGCACCATACCGATCCCGGCAGCCATCGCATCGCCGGGCCCGCTGAATTGCTGGACCTCATCGTCGAGCAGAATCTCGCCCTCTTCCGGCATATACAGGCCGTAGAGCACGTTCATCAGCGTGGACTTACCGGCACCGTTCTCGCCTAGCAGCGCATGCACTTCACCGGGTTCGACCGTGAGGTTGATGGAATCGTTTGCGGTGAAGGCGCCGAAACGCTTCGTGATGCCGCGAAGTTCTAGTTTCATTCGGGTCTCCGTGGGACGTGTGCGCAGTGGCTAGTTCTATCAAGCCGGATGCGCTCGGTCACTTCGGTCAGTGAGTCAAGCAGTTGTGAACGAAACGGCGACTCACAGCCGCAGAACCCTGCGAGCCATGAGCCGCCGTTCTCATTCAATGGTGTGGCGCAGAGTTACTCAGCGGCCTTCGGCGACGAAGGTGACTGCACCTTGATCTTGCCGTCGATGATGTCCTGCTTGAGCTGTTCGATCTCGTCCTGCATGCCCTCCGGCAGCTTCGATTCGAACTGGCCGAAGCCCGACAGTCCGACACCATCGTTCTCGAGCGTTCCGGTGTACACGGTACCGCCCTTGAAGTCATCGTTCACAGCCGACTCAATGGCGTCGTACACGGTTACATCCAGCCCCTTGAGCACCGAGACGAAGATGATGTCCTTGTACTTTTCTTCCTTCTTGACCAGGTCGCTGTCAACACCGATCAGCAGTGCCGAGTTGCCGTGGCCGCGGATCGCCTCAGCAGCACCCTGGTAGAGCGGTCCACCAACCGGCATGATGATGTCAGCGCCCTTAGCGAGGAAGCCCTCGGAGATCTGCTTGGCCTTGGTCTGGTCGGTGAAGTTACCGACGAAGTCACCAGCTTGCTTGTCTACATCCCAACCGATGACCTTGACGTCCTTGCCTTTGGTTTCGTTGTAGTGCTTCACACCGAGTGCAAAACCATCCATGAAGATGGTGACCGAAGGAATCTTCTGACCGCCGTAGGTGGCGACAACGCCCGATTCGCTCTGGCCGGCTGCGGCATAGCCCGCGAGGAAGGCGGCCTGAGCAGTGTCGTAGTTCAGCTGCAGGAGGTTGTCACCCTCGAGGTAGTCGACGTCGACGATCGCGAAGTGCGTGTCCGGGTTCGAGTTGGCGACTTCCTGGGTTGCGTCGGCGAGCATGAAGCCAACCGGAATGATGATGTCGCAGCCTTGGCTAACCATCGTGGTGAGGTTCGGGTTGAAGTCGTCGGGCGAGCTCGACTCGGCAACCTTGGTCTGGATGCCGAGCTCTTCCTCTGCCTTGACGAGACCCTCGTGTGCCAACTGGTTGAAGGAGCGGTCATCGAAGCCACCCTCATCGGAGACCATGCAGGCCGTGAAGTCGCTGGCGTTTGCCTTGCCGCCCGATCCGGCGTCATCCGGTGCGGCGCCGCAGGCGGAGAGCGTGAGCGTGCTTACGGCCGCGACACTGATGAGCCCCAGCCACTTGTTCTTGGAAATCCCCATGGATCCTCCTCATTCGATCCGCGACATCGCGGAGGGTGACACTTATTCCAGTGTAGTTCCCAAGTCGCACCCGCGTGCACCGATTGTTGCATCCATGCAATTTTGTTATGCGTCAATGGCGCATTACTCGCTGCCCGGTTCCCGCCGCCCTGGACGGTGCGCGACTACAAGACTTCTGGGTGCTCGGATTCCTTCAGCGCAGCCACCACATCCTTCACCTTCTGCGCCTTTGCGCGAGTGGTGACCAGTAGCGCATCCGCGGTATCGACAACCACCACATCCGACACACCGGCGATAGCGATCACGCGCTCGGTTTCCGACACCACCAATCCGGACGATTCCACACTGACTACGCGACCGGCGTCTCCAAGCACTTCGAGCGGGTCGTCGCCGCCATCGGGGTGAACTCGCGACACTGCCGCAAAGTCACCCACATCATCCCAGCCAAAGAAGCCTGGAATCACCGCGAGCGCGCCCTTCTTCGCTGCCGGTTCGGCGACGGTGTAGTCGATGGCGATTTTCTTGAGCGTCGGCCATACCCGGGCGGTCACTTCCTCACGATGCGGCGTATCCCAGGCATCTGCGATCTCGTTGATACCGGCGGCAAGCTCAGGAGAGTCGGCTTCGAGCTCTGCGAGCAACCGCTCAGCCTTGGCGATGAACATTCCCGCGTTCCACAGGTATTCACCGGATGCGAGATAGCGGCGTGCGGTGGCCGCTTTCGGCTTCTCAACGAATGCTTCGACCTGACGAGCGGAAGGTGCGCCAAGGATTTCTAGCGGCTCTCCCGCGCGGATGTAGCCAAAGGCGGTCGATGGTTCGATCGGTTGGATGCCGATGGTTACGATCAGCCCCTCGCGTGCAGCGCGCACCGCCTCGGTTACGGCCCGTCGAAATCGCGCATTGGCGCTGATGAGGTGATCTGCAGCAAACGAACCGATGATGGCGCCGGGGTGGCGACGCTCGATAATTGCTGCGGCAAGGCCAATGGCCGCACTCGAATCGCGGCCCTCTGATTCGAGCACCACATTATCGTCCAGCAGCTCGGGAAGCTGCGCGCGCACTTCATTGCCATGGCTGTGTCCCGTAACCACCATCACTCGCTCGGGCGCGCTCAGCGGAACTAAGCGATCGAATGTTGAGCGCAGCAGCGTTTGCCCGGTACCGGCGATATCGCGCAGGAACTTTGGCCGGTCTGCACGGCTGAGCGGCCAAAGCCGCGAACCAACGCCACCGGCGGGAATCACGGCATAAAAATCGTCAAGTGCATGTGATGACATGGGCACGAGCCTAGCGGCTGGATGCGGGCATATGCGCGTCATACAACCGTTTCGAGGACGTTCCCGCACGTTTACGGCACCGTTACCTATTTTCCTTAGATTGCATTCATTATGCGCGTCGCCGTGGTTACCGAGAGTTTCTTACCCACCCTCAACGGGGTGACCAACAGCGTGAAGAAAGTTCTCGACCACCTCCGACTACGCGGGCACGAAGCGATCGTCATCTGTCCGAAGGCTGGAGCCCCGAGCGAGTACGCAGGGTTCCCGGTGCACGAAGTCGCCACGGTAAACCTGCGCGAGTTTCCGGTCGGTCTGCCGTGCCCCCAGGTGGAACGCGTGCTGCGTGAGTTTCGCCCAGATATTTTGCATGCCGCATCCCCGGCCATGTTGGGTTGGCACGCGCTGATGGCCGCGAAGCGGCAGCGCATCCCGAGCGTGGCTATTTTCCAAACCGATGTGGCCGGCTACACCCGCAGCAACAAGCTCGGCATCATGCGTGACTTCGCCTGGAAGGTGATCAGGGCGATTCACACGCAGGCCGACCTCACGCTGGCCCCATCCACTCACTCAATCCGAGACCTCGAACGCCAGCGCATCCCACGGGTGCAGCGCTGGGGCCGCGGCGTTGATCTCACCAGCTACCACCCACAACACCGCCACTGTCCGGAATCTGCGGCGCTGCGTGCATCCATCGCGGCAGAGGATGAGGTGATTGTTGGGTATGTTGGCCGCCTCGCTCCCGAAAAGCAGGTCGAGCGGCTTCGTGAGCTGCAGGGTATTCCCGGAGCAAAGTTCGTGGTCGTTGGCGACGGCCCCTCGCGTGGCTCGGTAGAGCGGGCGATGCGCAATATGCCGGTAACTTTCCTCGGTAAGCGCAGTGGGCGTGATCTTTCGCTCGCCTATTCAGTCTTTGATGTGTTTGTGCACACCGGAACCGAAGAGACCTTCGGGCAAACGCTGCAGGAAGCCCATGCGGCGGGCCTGCCGGTTATCGCACCGCTGGCCGGTGGACCGATCGATTTGGTCACTCACGGCTATGACGGCTACCTATTCGATCCGACCACCCGCCGCGGTGACGACTCGATGCGCCAATACGTCGCGCGACTCGTAGGCGACGAGTCGTTGCGCGCTCGCATGGGCGAAGCCGGGCGCCGCCGAGTGCTCGACCGCTCATGGGAACGCGTGTGTGATGCCCTCCTCGACTACTACGACCAGACAATCCTGACATCGCTTGCACCAGTTGATGAGGCCGCATCGACTGGCCGGATGCTGGTGACACCGAGCGAGCACATTTCGCGATAGTCTGGAGGCAGGGTGTGTCCCCCTCGGGGAACATGCTTTCCACAACATCCGTCGGCGAATTCACGTCGGCGTTTCAGAGCATAGAAGGGTAGTTCCGTGTCAGCAGTTCAGACCGGCACCCCAACCGCCACCTCGGCAGCGAAGCGAAAGAACGCCATCGGAGGGCGTCTGTACCGCGGTAACGAGGGAATGTGGTCGTGGGTTCTCCACCGTATTACCGGTGTCGCCATCTTCTTCTTCCTTCTCGTGCACGTGCTCGACAGTGCACTGCTATTGGTGAGCCCCGAGGTATACAACGCGGTCATCAATGCGTACAAGAACCCGGTGATGGCCCTTGGCGAGCTCGGTTTGGTCGGCGCCATCGTCTACCACGCCTTTAACGGAATCCGCATCATTCTCGTTGACTTCCTCCCGGGCGGAACCCGTCACCACAAGCTCATGTTCTGGGTCGTTATCGGCCTGTGGGTTGCGGTGATGGTGCCGTTTGCAATCGTCCACCTCTCACACGCGTTCGCACACTAAAGGAGTCGCATCATGACAATCGAAACTGTCGAATACCCGCGCACTCCCCTCGCTGAGCGCAAAGCAAGCAGCCGCAACTGGGAGCGCATCGGCTGGATGTTCATGCGCGGCTCTGGCGTGCTCTTGGTCATCCTCGTGTTCGTACACCTGTACTCGAACCTGATCGCCGGTGACGGCGTTCACCAGATCGAATACCAGTTCGTCGTTGCCGATAAGTTCGCTGTCCCGTTCTGGCTGATCTGGGATGCGCTACTGCTCATCCTCGCCCTCATTCATGGCACCAACGGTATGCGCACCATCGTTAATGACTACGTGTACAAGCCAGGTCCTCGCAAGGCGCTCACGATCACGCTGTGGACCGCATGCGCGATCGAAATCATCCTCGGCCTCATCGTGCTGATCGTGTTCGCTGTGGAGCCCTGCATCCACGGCGGCGTCACGATTTGCCAGTAGCGACGACTGAATAGCGATAGGAAAACAAACGACATGGCTGCAGAACAGCTCAAGGACACCACCAAGGTCATCGATGGTGTGACCGTCCACTTCCACCGCAATGAAATCGTCATCGTCGGTGCCGGCGGCGCCGGTATGCGCGCCGCAATCGAAGCTGCCGAACAGGCCGGCGGGGCGATGATCGACGTCATCACCAAGCTCTACCCCACTCGTTCGCACACCGGCGCAGCCCAGGGCGGTATGGCTGCCGCCCTCGCCAACGTCGAGGACGACAACTGGGAGTGGCACACCTACGACACCGTTAAGGGTGGCGACTACCTCGTCGACCAGGATTCCGCTGAGATCCTGGCCAAAGAAGCAATCGATGCGGTCCTCGACCTCGAAAACATGGGTCTGCCCTTCAACCGCACCCCTGAGGGCAAGATCGACCAGCGTCGCTTCGGTGGCCACACTCGCGAACACGGCAAGGCTCCGGTTCGTCGCGCCTGCTACGCAGCCGACCGCACCGGTCACATGATCCTGCAGACGCTGTACCAGAACTGCGTCAAGCACAACATCCGCTTCTTCAACGAGTACTACGCACTCGACGTCGCTTTCTCCGAGGTTGACGGTGTCCGCCGCCCGGCCGCGGTGATCGCGTACGAATTGAAGACCGGTGACCTGCACGTGTTCCAGGGCAAGTCGTTCGTATTTGCCACCGGTGGTTTCGGCAAGGTGTTCAAGACCACCTCGAACGCGCACACCCTCACCGGTGATGGTGTCGGCATCATCTGGCGCAACCGCTTGCCGCTGGAAGACATGGAGTTCTTCCAGTTCCACCCGACCGGGCTCGCGGGCCTTGGCATCCTGCTGACCGAAGGTGCCCGCGGTGAAGGCGCGATCCTGCGTAATGCCAGCGGTGAGCGCTTCATGGAGCGCTACGCCCCGACCATTAAAGACCTCGCTCCGCGTGACATCGTGGCTCGCTCCATGGTGCAAGAGGTGCTCGACGGTCGCGGTGCCGGCCCCAACAAGGACTACGTCTACCTCGACTGCACCCACCTGGGCGCCGAGGTGCTCGAGAACAAGCTGCCAGACATCACCGAGTTTGCTCGCACCTACCTGGGCGTCGACCCCGTTGTTGAGCCGGTACCGGTTTACCCCACTGCGCACTACGCCATGGGTGGTATCCCAACGAACAACGACGCTGAAGTAATCTCGGATGACAACGACACGGTAGTTCCGGGACTATTTGCCGCCGGTGAGTGCGCCTGTGTTTCGGTGCACGGTTCGAACCGTCTGGGCACCAACTCGCTGCTTGACATTAACGTGTTCGGCAAGCGTGCCGGTCGCAGTGCGGTGGAGTTCGCGAAGTCGGCTGACTTCGCGCCGCTGCCCGAGTCGCCCGAGGAGTTCGTGCGCACCATGGTTGCCGACCTTCGTAAGTCGGACGGCACCGAATCGGTGGCGCAGATCCGCAAGGACCTGCAGGAAACCATGGACACAAACGTTCAGGTGTTCCGAACCGAGGAGACGCTGACTCGGGCAACCGAAGTCATCCACCAGCTCCGCGAGCGCTACCGCAACATCCGCGTCCATGACAAGGGCCTGCGCTACAACACCGAACTGCTCGAGGCAATCGAGCTGGGCTTCCTGCTCGATTTGGCCGAGGTCGTCACCTACTGTGCGCTCAACCGCCAGGAATCGCGCGGTGGCCACATGCGCGACGACTTCCCGAAGCGAAACGATGAGGAGTGGATGCACCACACCATGGCCTACCTCACCGGTGACCGTAAGTCGGCAAACCCGGCCGACCACATCACCCTGGGCAAGAAGCCGGTTCGTATGACCCACTACGTACCGCAAGAACGTAAGTACTAAGACCGGAAGGGAGTAACGCCATGACTGACACTGCAACTGCGCAGAACGACGCACCCGAGGCCGAAAAGCCCTTCAAGGTCGACGTCATCATTCGCCGCTACAACGCCGAGACAGACACCGAACCGTACTGGCAGACGTATACGGTCGACATGTACTCGACGAACCGCATCCTCGATGCCCTGCACCAGATCAAGTGGGAGCAGGACTCGACCCTCGCATTCCGCCGTTCGTGCGCGCACGGCATTTGTGGATCGGATGCGATGCGCATCAACGGCCGCAACCGCCTTGCTTGCAAGACCCTCATCAAGGACCTCGACATCACCAAGCCGATCTATGTCGAGGCCATCAAGGGTCTGCCGCTGGAGCGCGACCTGATCGTTGATATGGATCCGTTTTTCGAGGCCTACAAAGAGGTGCAGCCGTTCCTGCAGGCATCCGATAAGCCAGAGAAGGAACGCATCCAGTCCATCGAGGACCGCGCGATCTTCGATGACACGACCAAGTGCATCCTGTGCGCGGCTTGCACCACCTCGTGCCCGGTGTTCTGGACCGACGGCCAATACTTCGGTCCGGCTGCGATCGTGAACGCACACCGCTTCATCTTCGACTCGCGTGACGAGGCTGCATCCACTCGCCTGGACATCCTCAACGACCGCGAGGGTGTGTGGCGCTGCCGCACCACCTTCAACTGCTCGGAGGCTTGCCCGCGCGGTATCGAGGTCACCAAGGCGATTGCCGAGGTCAAGCAGGCGGTTCTTCGCGGACGCCGCTAATCACTCACGCAGACGGCCCGGGGCTTCGCGCTCCGGGCCGCTTCGTTTTCCAGGGTTTAGCGCGGTTGCTGAGCTAGCTCGGTCTGTGAGGTGCGTGGCCAGCAGAAGCCAATGACCACACCGAGCACCGCCGGGATCACCCACGCAAACCCGAGCTCGTATCCGGGGACGTGGGTGTTCATCCACGCGGCCGCACCGTTCAAACCCGGAACCAGTGGAGCAAGGGCAATCAGTGATGCGAGTGCGGTCAGCCCGATGCCCCAGCGCCAAACCATCGGCCGCCATTGCGTCCAGCGGTTCGCTAGAGCGAGCCCGATCAGCACGATCGCGAGTGGGTACAGGAAGCCGAGTACCGGCACAGCCGCCTTGAGGATCGCATCCAGCCCGATATTTGCTAGCGCACACGACACCACCGTGAATACGATTACCCAGGCCCGCTGCGAGAGCGCTTGCGGGAACATCGCCGCGAACATCTCCGAGCATGCGGTTATCAGGCCGATGGCGGTTTTCATGCAGGCGACGAGCATGATCGCACCGGCGAGCAGAAGTCCCACCTGACCGTAGTAGTGGTTCGAGACCGCCGAGAGCACCACTGCGCCGTTGGCATCCCGGGGAAGGATTGCTAAGGCTCCCGCCCCCATAAACGCAAGGGCGACGTAGATCGTACCCATGAGCACCGCGGCAACCACTCCCCCGCGTGCCACCATGCCAGCCACTGCGCGCGGCTCCCGGATACCGAGCCGGCGAACCGCCTCGAGTACAACAATCGAGAAGGCGAGTGAGGCAAGCGCATCCATCGTGTTGTAGCCGTCAAGCAAGCCCTGAGTCGCCGGATGCGTCGCGTACGGCTCGAGCGGTTCTGGCAGCGGCGCGCTGTTCATCGGAATGACGGCAGCCGCGATCAGGACGGTTGCCAGCAACACTAGAAAGATCGGCGTGAGGTACCGACCGACGATATCGAGGAGCTTGCCCGGTCGGAGTGCCGCGATCGCAACAACCGTGAAGAATACCAGGGTGAACAGCAGCAGCGCCCACTGTTGGAAGCCTTCGGGCAGGAGCTTCGCGAACCCCATCTCGAAAGACACGGTTGCCGTTCGCGGCACCGCGAAGAACGGACCGATCGTGAGATACAGCGCCGTCGTGAACAGCAGCGCGAATACGGGATGTACTCGACTCGCGAGCTCATACAGACTCGCCTTTCCCGAGATCGCGCAGGCAATCACGCCGAGAATTGGCAGGCCGACCGCGGTCACCAAGAAGCTGAGTGAGGTCACCCATGTGGCCGAACCCGATTGCAGCCCCAAGCTTGCCGGGAAAATCAGGTTGCCGGCACCAAAGAACAGGCCGAAGATGAGCGACCCGATGAGCAGGGTCTGCGCTGCGGTTGCTCGGGAGGCGCGTTTCGTCACCAGAGCATCGTACTAGCTCAGAAGTGTCACCATTTCGCCCGATAATCGGTCATTTCCGGGCTAATTTGGCGAAAATGGTGACAGTTCCTACGCGCTAAACAGCTCCCGAGCGTGTGCCGCAGAGTTGGCGGTGAGCACCCGCGCCGCGATTTCTTGGGCCTGCTCAGCCGTGTACTGAAGCAGGGTTGCGCGCACTTCAGCCAGCGCTGGCGGCGCCATCGACAGGCTGGTAATTCCCAACCCGGCGAGTACTACCGCAAGTTTCGGGTCAGCCGCGGCCTCACCGCACACGCCAACGGGCTTGCCGAGCTTGCGCCCCGCGGCGCCAACCTCGGCGAGCAACCGAAGCACAGCCGGGTGCCACGGGTCCTGGTAGTTCGCGACGGTGCCCAGTACGCGGTCGGCAGCGAGCGTGTACTGCGTGAGGTCATTGGTGCCGACCGAAACGAAATCGCTGCTCGCGAGCACCTGTTCCGCCAGTAGCGCCGCACTCGGCACCTCCACCATGGACCCGGCAACCGTCAGGCCGAGCTCGCGCGCCACGGAGGTGAAGTACTCCGAGTCGGCAGCGTCCGCAACCATTGGCGCCATCACCCACAGCGTCGCACCGGTCTGCTCGGCGGCCTCGCGCAGCGCTGTCAGCTGGTCGCGCAATAACTCTTCGCGCTCGCGCAGGATACGCACACCGCGCATTCCCAAGGCTGGGTTTGCCTCAGCAGCGTCGTTAAGAAACGACAGCGGCTTATCAGCGCCCGCATCCAAGACACGCGCGACCACCTTCTTACCGCTAAATGGCCGCATGAGCTCGATGTAGTCGGCTACCTGTTCTTCATGCGAGGGTGCAGTGTCGCGATCAAGGAACAGGAACTCGGTGCGGAACAGCCCGACGCCCTCCGCTCCGTGTTCGAGGGCGGCCTCGGCATCGGCAGGCTTACCAATATTGGCGAGCAGCTGGATGCGAGTGCCATCAGCGAGCGCACCGTCAGTGATCGGTGCAGCAGCAATACTGGCTTGCCGCTGCTGCTCCTCGCGTGCCCGCGCCAGTTCCTCATCGCTCGGGTCAACGATCACGCACTGTGCTCCCGCGTCAACGATGCACAGATCACCGTCGGCGATATCCTCGACTCCCTTACACGCGACAACGGCCGGCAGCCCCTTCTCTGCGGCGATGATGCCGGTGTGCGCCTTCGGAGAGCCGTCTCGGGTGACGAACGCGAGCACCCGATCCAGGTCGAGCTTGCTGGTGTCCGCCGGGGCAAGATCATGCGCGACGAGGACAAACGGCTCATCACGGGTGGGTACCTCCGGTGCGGGTACTCCCAAGAGGTGGGCGCGGATGCGCTGGGAGATATCAGCCAGGTCGGTGGCGCGCTCAGCCATATAGCCACCCATTGCCTTGAGTACTTCGGCGTACTGTTCAAAGGCGCCGTACACGCCCTGCTCCGCGGTCTTGCCGTTCTCGATCGCGGTGTTCACCAGCTGCGCGATCGACGGGTCCGCCGCCATCATCGACTGCGCTTCAAGCACATCCTTCAGCGAACCGGTGGCCTCGGCCGCACGCTGCTCGAGCTCCTGCTGTACTGCTGTAATTGCCTCAGCCGCACGCTGCTGCTCTGCAGCGACATCACCGGTAAAGGGCTCATTACTCGGTGCCGGGAGCGGGTCTGGCATCCGCACCACCGACCCGATGGCGATTCGAGTACCAACACCAAAACCTTGCAGTTTCATACTGCCCTCACTCCTACAGTTAACTTTTCTTAACCTAAGCGTAAAGACCCACCGTCTAGCCTGTCTGAATGGTCGCGAACAAGAAACGCCATCTCTCGGCGCCTGAGGCAACGATTTTTCCACCGTTCCCAAAGCTCGATTCGGATGCTTCGATGAAGGATCGTCTGCAAGCCTTCGGCAAGTGGGTGCAAGCGACGCGCATCATGCGCACCGTCAAGCACTGGTCGCAACGCCGGGCTTCGATGCTCGCCGGTGGGATGGCATACATGGGCTTGTTCTCAGGGTTTGCTGGGCTGTGGGTGTTCTTCTCGATCGCCGCGCTGGTGCTCACGAACAACAAAGAGCTCATGGCAGAGATGCTCGAGGGCCTTGGCGATTCGATTCCCGGACTCGTCGGTGAGAACGGGGTCATCAAACCAGAGATGGTGATGAACATCGACGGCACTGCTGCACTGTCGGTCTCGGGTTCAATCGCTCTGGCATCCATGCTGTGGACCGCCCTCAACTTCTTAAACGGCGCCCGGCTCGCGATCCGCGCCATGTTCGATCTGCCAGCAGCAACCACTCGCAACCTTGTGCTCACCAAGCTCGGCGACCTCGGCCTGCTCATCGCATTCGTGGTGGGCCTATTGCTCTCGCTAGCGTTCACGGCCGCAAGCTCCGGCGTTGTCGAGTGGGTGTTTAACGACCTCATCAACATCGAGCTCCCAGCAGTCGCTTCAGTGCTCATTCGTGTAACCACTACAGTCGTGATGCTGCTCTTTGACGCACTCGTGATCGCGACAATTCTTCGTGTCCTCTCCGCCGTGCGTATCCCGATGAAGGTGCTCTGGCAGGGCGCGCTTATCGGCGCGGTACTGGTGGGCATCCTCAAGTTCCTCGGATCGGCCCTCCTCGGTGGCGCATCCTCGAACCCGCTGCTTGTTACCTTCGCCGCACTGATCGGTGTCCTCATCTTCATGAACTTTATGTGCCAGGTGCTGCTGTTCGCCGCATCCTGGGTCGCGGTCACCATGGACGACGCTGGCTACGCATCCCGCCTGCTCACCGCCGAAGAAGCCGAGGAGATCACCCGCGCAACCGAACTGCAGGCCCGCCGCGAACGACTGGCAACTGACCGCATCCGCGCCCGCGAAGAGCTCGAATCGACACCGCGTTGGCGCCGCCGCAAGGCTCGCCGCAACTACGAGCGCATCGTGGCCGAGCAGGAACGACTCGAACACGAAGCCCTCACCGAACGTCTCGGCATGGACCCGCTTAAGGTGAAGGCACAGCAAGAGGATGTGGATGTCACCTCGATGCGGATCACCCGCGATGACGGTGTCGACACTCGCCGCCACTAGCCACCGCCAGGCACTACGACACACCACAGTAAACTAGCCCCTATGACTGCTCCCCTCCGTATTGCTTCTGTGAACGTCAATGGCATTCGCGCCGCATACCGCAAGGGCATGTCACAGTGGCTCGAACCGCGCGGGGTCGACATCCTGGCCCTCCAGGAAGTTCGAGCCAACCGCGACCAGGTTGACGAGCTGATGAGCGATTCCTGGGAATACCTCGCGCTGGACGAGGCAACCGCAAAGGGACGAGCGGGCGTGGCAATCGCATCCAAACTGCCAATAGTCGAACAGCGAACTGTGTTCGGCGCTGATGACTTCGACTCTGCCGGCCGCTGGCTCGAGGTTGATTTCGACCGCGACGGCACCCTGTTCACCGTGGTGAGCTGCTACGTGCACTCGGGCGAGGTGGACACTCCCAAGCAGGAAGAGAAGTGGAAGTTTCTCGACGCGATGGGTGAACGGATGCGGCAGCTAGCCAGCGAGCGTGAACTCGCGCTAGTGGTCGGCGACTTTAATGTCGGTCACGATGAACGCGACATCAAGAATTGGAAGGGCAATGTCAAGCGGGCGGGCTTCCTCCCCCGCGAGCGCGGCTACTTCAATCGGTTGTTCGGTGAGCAGGATGCGCAGATCACCGCAGTAGACGGTTCGGTCGGAGTAGGGCTCGGCTGGATCGATGTCGGCCGCGCCCTTGCCGGGGATGTTCCCGGACCGTACACCTGGTGGTCCTGGCGCGGCAAAGCGTTCGATAACGACACCGGCTGGCGGATCGATTACCACGCGGCCACCCCGGCGATGGCTGCGGCGGCCAGCAACTATCAGGTGGACCGCGCCCAAGCGTACGATCAACGCTGGAGCGACCACGCACCCGTCGTCGTCGACTACGCCATCTAGACCAAATACATCCGGTGCCACACCCCAGTACTTTGCTCGGAAGGACCCCCATTGACTAAGCCCGCGCTGTTTTCAGGTATGCAGCCATCGGCTGATTCGTTGCACCTAGGGAACTACGTTGGTGCGCTCACCAACTGGATCGCGATGCAGGACGACTACGACGCCGTATTCTGCGTCGTCAACGACCACGCGATCACCTCGCAGTTCAGCCCCGAGCAGATGCGCGAGCGCACACTCACGACCGCGGCCCAGTACATCGCCGCAGGCATCGACCCCGAACGTTGCATCCTGTATGTGCAATCCGATGTGCTCGAGCACGCGCAGCTGAGCTGGATCCTCGGCACCATCACCGGATTCGGGGAAGCCGGCCGGATGACGCAGTTTAAGGACAAGTCGCAACGGTACGGCGCGGATAAAACCACAGTGGGCCTGTTCACCTATCCGGTGTTGATGGCCGCCGATATCTTGCTGTTCCAGGCCGAGAAGGTGCCCGTGGGCATCGACCAGAAACAGCACATCGAACTCACTCGCACGCTCGCAGAGCGCTTTAACTCGCGCTTCGGCGAAACCTTCCGCATCCCCGAGGGCTTTATTCCCGAAGCGACCGCGAAAATCTATGACTTGCAGGATCCGACGGCGAAGATGTCGAAGTCCGCGGCAACGGATGCGGGTCTACTGTCGGTCTTGGATGATCCGAAGGTCACTCGCAAGCGGATTATGCGCGCGGTAACCGACACCGACGGCGAGATTCGCTTCGACCGGGAGTCGAAGCCTGGAGTATCGAACCTGCTGACGATTTACGCGGCCCTTTCGGAGCGCGATGTCGACGCTGTTGTCGACGAATTTGCCGGATCCGGTTACGGTGATCTTAAGAAGGCGCTGGCAGAGGTGGTCGAGTCGACATTCGGCCCGATCCGCGAGCGCACCAATGAGCTGCTGGCCGACCGTGGCGAACTGGAGCGTCTGCTGCAGCACGGCGCCGATCGCGCACGCGAACGTGCGTCGGCCACATTGAAGCTCGTTTATGAACGCATTGGATTCCCCACGGGGTACGGACAGTAGGACTATGAACGCTCACAACACCGCGCGCGGTAAGCACGCACTGCCGGCCGTAGACAGCAATGCGCTGGACGCACTGGTCGTTATCCCCACCTACAACGAGCGCGAGAACATCCGCGATATCGTTGCCCGCGTGCTCGAAAGCACCGACCGCGTACACGTCCTCGTCGTGGATGATGGTTCCCCCGATGGCACCGGCGAGATCGCCGACGAGTTGGCGGCAGCGAACGATCGCGTGCATGTCATGCACCGCACGGGCAAGCTGGGGCTCGCTTCGGCGTATCTGCAGGGCTTTGCGTGGGGACAGTCACGCGGCTACACCTATTTGATGGAGTTCGATGCGGATGGTTCGCACCCCGCCGCGAAGATTCCAGAATTGCTTGCGCAAATGGATGCGGGGGCTGAGTTGACGCTCGGCTCGCGTTGGGTGCCGGGTGGCGCCACCGAGAACTGGCCGCTGTCTCGCCAGTTGCTCTCGCGGATGGCGGCGCTGTACTGCCGCATCTGGTTGAGCTCGAGTATCCGCGATATCACTGCCGGCTTCCGCTGCTATCGAGCCGAGACCCTGAAGTCGTTTGACCTGAGCCGTATCGGCGCTGCCGGCTACTGCTTTCAGATCGAGATGGCGTGGATGTATGAGCGCCAGGGCCTGCCGGTTGTCGAGGTGCCGATCACCTTCGTGGAGCGTGTCCACGGTGCTTCGAAGATGTCCGGCAACATCATCCTCGAGGCCCTGTGGCGCGTAGCCGCATGGGGTATCGGCTACCGAGCTCGCGGGCTGAAGTACCTGGTCACGCGACAGTGACGAACACGCATCCCGAATCGGCGTGCGAACCTGACCCGCGCATCCGTTTCGAAGTCGAGACCACGATTCCAACCGCACACGGCAGTTTTCGAGTGCGGGCGTACACCGATCTCGAGCACGGCAGTGAGCATCTGGCGTTGATTGTTGGCGACCCGGCGTCGCAGGCGTTGCCACCGCTGGTTCGGCTACATTCTGAGTGCCTCACCGGCGAGGCGTTCGGGTCACTCAAGTGCGAGTGTGGCCCGCAATTGCAGGCGGCGATGGATGCGGTGGCGCTGCAGGGTGGTGTGGTGCTGTATCTGCGTGGTCACGAGGGTCGCGGGATTGGCCTGGTCAATAAGCTGCGTGCGTACCGGTTACAGGAACAGGGCCGGGACACGCTTGACGCGAATCTCGAGTTGGGCCTGCCCGCCGATGCCCGCAGCTATGAGGGTGCTGCGGCGATCCTGCAGGATCTCGGGATTTCTGCTGTGCGATTGCTGACCAATAACCCGCTCAAGGCGCAGGCACTAACCGATTTCGGAATCACCGTTGCCGAGCGCGTACCGCTTGAGGTGGGATTCAACACGGTGAACCGTGACTATCTGCGCACGAAAGCTGAGCGCATGGGGCACTTCCTGCACGTCGATGAGCAGGATGCGCTGCCGCCGTCGGGCGGGGATGCTTCGGCTGTCGACGGCTAAGCTGGTCACATGGAAGTTGCGCTCAAGATTCTGCTCATTCTGCACCTGATCGGTCTCGCCGGATTGCTTGGCGGTGTATTTCTGCAAATTAAAGACATTGCCAAGAACGCAGCTTCGATCCCTGCGGGGATGGTGCACTCCGGCTGGCTGATGGCCGCGACCGGTGTGATGATGTTCGGTCTGCACGAAGCGCTCGATATCGCAACGATGGAATCGCGCATCAAGATCGGCGTCAAAGTGGTCGTGCTCGTCGTAATCATGGCGCTGCTGATGGCGAACCGTGACAAGGAACGCGTTACGGCTCCGATCATGGGCACTATTGGCGCACTGACGGTCGCCAATATCTGCATCGCAGTGCTTTGGTAGCGCGACGACGCACGCGCAATCAGAGCGATTCGCCGCGTGCTTCATTCGGTCAGCTCTGGCCGTATCTCTTTGCCGACAAGCCGATGATGTTCGTCATCATCGGCATCTCGATTCTTGATTCCGCGTTCAGTTTGGCGCAGCCCGTGCTCATGGGCACGCTGGTGCAACAGGTTGAGCAGCAGCGCTTGGACACCTCGCTCGTTTGGGTGTTGGTGGCTGTGATCGCGGTCGGCGCGCTGCTGTCGGGGTTGCAGCACTACCTGTTGCAGCGCACGGGCGAGAAGATTGTGTTGCACGCCCGCCGCAATCTCGTGCGTAAACTCCTGCGGTTGCCGATCTCGGAGTTTGATGCGCGACGTACCGGTGATTTGGTTGCGCGCGTGGGCAGCGATACCACGCTACTGCGGGCGGTACTCACGCAGGGTCTCATCGAAGCAATCGGTGGGCTGCTGACGTTCATCGGTGCGATTATCGCGATGCTATTACTCGACCCGGTGCTCTTTGCGGTCACTGCTGGCAGTGTGCTGGTGGCCCTCGTGGTGGTGCTGTTGTTAGGCCGCCGGGTGATGGCCGCATCCGCTGCCGCTCAGGAACAGGTTGGTTCGCTCACCTCGGCGATCGAGCGGGCAATTTCCGCGATGCGTACGCTGCGCGCGACCGGCGCGATCGAGCGCGAAGAGGATGCGGTACTGCGTGAGGCTGAGGGCGCGTATGCGCGCGGGTTAGATATCGCTCGCGTCTCGGCATTCATGCTGCCGATGTCGTTTCTTGCCCTGCAGCTCGCTCTAGTCGCCGTATTCGGTATCGGTGGTGTGCGCGTGGCCGCGGGCACACTGGCGATCTCCTCGCTGATTTCCTTCGTCATGTTCCTCTTCTTGATGGTCGCGCCGCTGACCCAGTTCTTCGGTGCGATCTCTGCCGTATTCTCGGCGCTGGGCGCGCTCGGGCGCATCGAAGAGATCAATGCGATCCCGGACGAAACCGCAGCCGACGTCGTAACCGAATCGCTCCGCGGACCGGCGAATGCCGATGCCGCACCGCACGCACCGGCAATCGAGTTCTCACAGGTGTCATTCCGCTACCCCGCCGAGGTCGTGCGGGCACAGTTGGCGAAACAGGATGCATCCGACCGCTTTGATCGGTTTGTTGCGGCAAGCGGTCGCGCGGCAGCGAAAGATGCGGATCGCCTGCTGTCGATCGATGAGGCGGCAGCCGTCGAGTCGCCGCTGGTGCTCGACGAGGTGAGCTTCCAGGTCCCCCGCGGGGCACGGGTTGCGCTGGTCGGACCTTCCGGGGCGGGTAAGTCCACTGCGCTGGCGCTCATTGAGCGTTTCTACGATCCGGATGCGGGTGAGATCCGCCTGGGCGGGGTGCCCTTGACCGCAATCGATCGCCGAGACCTCCGCGCACAGCTGGGCTACGTGCAGCAGAACTCACCAACGCTCGCAGGCACCATCCGCGACAATCTCCTGCTTGGCAACCCCGGCGCATCCGATGACGAGTGTGTGGCGGTGCTGCGCGAAGTGAACCTCGGCAATATCGTCGACCGCTCGCCAGCTGGCCTCGACGCGCAGGTGGGCGAATCGGGTATTCGACTCTCCGGCGGTGAACAGCAGCGGCTGGCGATTGCGCGCACACTCTTGGCTGCGCCGCCGATTTTGCTACTGGACGAATCCACCGCGGCGCTCGACGGCGAGAACGAGGCGCTCATGCGTACCGCGTTCGACCGCGTCGCCCAGGGTCGTTCCATGCTGATGATTGCGCACCGCTTGGCGACGGTGGTGGATGCGGACCAGATCGTCGTTCTGGAGCACGGCCGAGTCGTCGGGGTCGGCACCCACGAATCCCTGCTCGAAACGGTGCCGGTGTACCGACGCCTTGCCGAGCATCAGCTGCTGGCGTAGCTCGCAGTGCAACCCGGCACACCGAGTACAGTGTCCTGCGTCACGGAAGGAGAGTTGCAATGGCGCGAGTGACCTCACGGACTCGAGCAATGGTCGTGCGAACGGATGGTGTGCGGTACCGCCGCGAAACGCTCGCCGGCGAAGAGCCGCTCGAGATTCGTGTGAACGGTACGCAGCTCGCGGTCACGATGCGCACCCCCGGTGATGATTTCGAGCTCGTCGCTGGCAACCTGGTCTCCGAGGGGCTGCTGCACGGCCCCGATGCGCTGATCAACATGCGCTACTGCTCCGCCGAGGCGGAAGAGAACACCTACAACGTGGTCGATGCCACAGTGCTCGGTTTGACCGCGGAATCCATCGGTACCCGGCGTGTGGTCACCACCAGCGCCTGCGGTGTGTGCGGCACGACCTCCATCGAACAGGTGCGCCGGCAATCGCGCTACGAGCTGCGCGACGACACCACCCGCATCCCAGCACAGCAACTCCTTGCCCTACCCGACCGACTACGCGAAGCACAGGCGCTGTTTGACTCCACCGGCGGTTTACATGCTGCCGCCCTCTTCGACGCCTCGGGTTCCCTGCTCGTTGCCCGTGAGGATGTGGGGCGCCACAATGCCGTCGACAAGGTCATCGGCTGGGCGTACCTCAAGGGAATGCTGCCGTTGCGCGGATGCACGCTCCAGGTTTCGGGGAGGGCTTCGTTCGAGCTTGTGCAGAAGAGCTCCCTCGCGGGGATACCGATCATGTCCGCCGTGAGTGCGCCTTCTTCGCTGGCGGTTGACCTTGCCGATGAGGTGGGGATGACCCTTGCCGGGTTTAGCCGCGGCGATCGGATCACGGTGTACACGCACAGCAAACGAGTCGACACCGCTACCGAAACGGCCGAAGACCCGGCCGCATCCACCCCCAATCACACGACTGGCTCCGAAAACACCCGATCTCGCGGAGATGACTAGCCTTTCCCATCCGAAAAGTGGGAAGCTGGTCTCATATGCGTAGCGCCCGCACAACACATCTTGGATGACGCTCGCCAACGACAAAGGAGTGAACGCATGTCTACCACGCGTAAGTCCCCCGTATCCGATATCGACGAGTCAAAGCTGAAGGTTTCGAAGCCGCGCAAGGCTGCGGCCGGTTTGGAGGCTGTCGCTGTTGCGTTCAAGCGAGGTGTCGAACAGGGGGGACCGGCGCGCACCATCCGCTCGATGTTCCGCATCAACCAGAACGAAGGATTCGACTGCCCCGGTTGTGCGTGGCCGGAACCGCAGGGGCGTCGCAGCCCCGCAGAGTTCTGTGAGAACGGCGCTAAGGCATTCGCCGAAGAGAACACGACGCGCGTGGCTGACCGCGAGTTCTGGGCGCAGAACTCCATCAAGGACCTATCCACCAAGACCGAATACTGGCTCGGCCAGCAGGGCCGCATCACCGAGCCGATGATTATCCGCGAGGGTGAGACCCACTACTCCCCGATCGCTTGGCAGGATGCATTCGATCTCATCGCTGAACACATCAAGGCAACCACGCCCGACCGCTGCGTGTTCTACACTTCGGGCCGCACCGCCAACGAAACGGCATTCCTGTACCAGCTCTTCGCCCGCTCGCTCGGCACGAACAACCTGCCCGACTGCTCGAACATGTGCCACGAGTCGTCGGGTAGCGCACTGAACCCCACCATCGGTATTGGTAAGGGAACCGTCCACCTGGACGACCTGCACAAGGCAAAGCTGATCTTCGTTGTTGGCCAGAACCCCGGCACTAACCACCCGCGTATGCTCTCGGCGCTCGATGAGTGCCGCAAGAACGGCGGCAAGGTCGTTGCTGTCAACCCGCTCCCGGAGGCCGGTCTGCTCGGCTTCAAGGACCCGCAGACCCCGTCGGGAATGCTCGGCCGTGCAGCACGGATTTCGGATGAGTTCCTACAGATCAAGGTCGGTGGCGACCTCGCGCTGTTCCAGGCATTCGGCCACATGCTGCTGAAGATGGAGGAGGCCGCACCGGGCACGGTGATCGACAAGGACTTCATCGAATCGCGCACCGAAGGCTTCGAGGAATACCGCGAGGCCCGCTCGCACATCGATTGGGAAGAAACCGAGCGCGCAACCGGTCTCAGCCGCAACGAGATCGCCAAGGTGGCGCGGATGCTCGCCGACTCCGACGCGACCATCATCTGCTGGGCGCTGGGCGTTACCCAGCAGCCGCACTCGGTTGACACGCTCAAGGAATTCGTCAACATCCTGCTGATGCAGGGCAACTTCGGAAAGCCCGGAGCCGGCGCTTGCCCCGTTCGCGGCCACTCGAACGTACAGGGTGACCGCACGATGGGTATTTGGGAGAAGCCGGCACCGTGGTTGGTGGATGCAATCGACAAGGAGTTCGGCATCACCTCACCGCGCGAGCACGGTTACGACTCGACCGAAACCCTCGAGGCGTTCGAAGAAGACAAGGTCGACGTGTTCATGAGCATGGGAGGTAACTTCGCCCTTGCAAACTCCGAGACGGAACGACTCGAGGCGGGCATGCAGCGGACCGGGTTGACGGTGCACGTGTCCACTAAGCCGAACCGCTCGCACGTTGTCCACGGCAAGACCTCGATCATCCTGCCGACACTCGGCCGCACCGATATCGACGACAAGCACCCCGGCGGAGCACAGTTCCTGTCGGTTGAAGACTCGATGTCGATGGTGCACTCGACCCAGGGTCGCTTGCAGCCGGTCTCCGACCACCTGCTTGCTGAGCCGGTCATTATTTGCCGCCTCGCCGAGGCCGTATTCGGCCCCGACCACGTCATCAACTGGCGCGAAATGGCCGAGGATTACGACATCATCCGTGACCGCATCTCGCGCACACTGCCCGGCTTCGAGCGCTTCAACGAGCGTGTTCGCGAACGCAATGGCTTCCAGCTGCCGAGCCCGCCGCGTGACTCGCGTCAGTTCGCAACTCCGTCGAAGCGCGCGCAGTTCACGGTGAGCCCGCTCGAGTATCTCGAGGCTCCCGAAGGTCACCTGATCATGCAAACCATGCGCAGTCACGACCAGTACAACACCACGTTCTACGGTCTCGATGACCGATACCGTGGCATCAAGGACGGTCGCCGCGTCGTGCTGATCCACCCGGATGACCTGCGCGAGCTCGGTTTCCGCGACCGTGATCTCGTGGATGTGGTGAGCGTGTTCAAGGGCGAAGAACGTCGCGCGAACAAGTTCCGCCTCATCTCCTACCCGACCTCGCGTGGCTGCTGCGCCGCGTACTTCCCGGAGGCGAACGGACTGGTACACCGCGAGAACGTTGCTCGCGAGTCGAACACTCCAGGGTTCAAGAACATTGCGGTGCGGTTCGAACCGCACCACAAGGAGACGCTGTCCTAGCCTTACCGATTGCGGGGTGTGTCCGAGCGGGCGCACCCCGCATCCTTGTTTTCCGGCAGGATGCGGGCGCTGCGGACGCTTAGCTGTACGGCCATTCCGGGTGGTACTGCCTCGGATGTGGTCAGCCCACTGGCTAATTGCGTCACGATGCTCGTCCCCGAGCCGACCATCGCGACCGAACGGTCTGCCGGTTTGTGCACGTCGACCGCTGGGAATGCATCCACTTCGTTCGGGCCACAGCACAAAATGGCGGGGCCTTCGTCGGCGAACACTTCGAAGGTGTCGGTCGGGAATACCAAGCCGCGTTCGGTGCGGAACTCGCCGTTGCGGTAGTCGCCGGGGATGCGTGCGAGCCCGGCGAAGGAGGCGCCGAAGGTGGTGGCTGGTCGGTGACGGAGCTCGTGGACGCTACATTCTTCGGCAATCCGCCCCGCGCTCAACTCGATTACGCCCTCGCACAGCGCCACCACGTCGACAAGATCGTGTGAGATCAGCAGCAGCGTTAGCCGGCGTTCCTCAACGGTTTCGCGGATGAGGGTGCGCAGCGTTGCGGCTGCGTTGACGTCGAGGCCGGCAAACGGCTCATCGAGCAGCAGGAGCCGTGGCTGTGCCGCGAGCACGCGCGCAAATGCAACGCGCTGCCGCTCGCCGCCGGACAGGCCCGCAACACGACGGTGTGCGAGATGTTCCACGCCAACTTGTGCGAGCGCTTCGCGTGCCTGTTGACGTGCCTCACGCTTGTTGACACCGCGCCGGCGGGGCGCAAAGGCCACATTGTCCACCACATTCAAGTGCGGGAAAAGCAGTGGGTCCTGCCCCATATAACCGATACCTCGATGTTCCGGTTCGGGCATTGGTTCGCCTCCGAGGCGAACGGTCGTCTGATCGGTGATTGGCATCGTGCCGGCGATGGCACCAATCAGGGTGGTTTTTCCGGCACCATTGGGTCCGATAATTGCGATCCGCTCCCCCTGGCGAATCCGCAGCTGCACATCAAGGGTGAACTCGCCGCGCCGCACGTGCACTCGCCCATGGAAGGCATCTGCATGCCGGGCTGATGCGTCTGCTGCGGCCCGGGCTACCGATACGCCCGGAACTACACGCTGCTCGGGCATTTCGCTGTTCCCGTCGGCTGGATATCATCGTGTGCCCCGCTGGCTGGTTGCCAACCGCGCAAGCCGATCAGCACAGCGATCGCGGCGACCAGCATCACGGCGGCAAGGGCATACGCCGATTCGACGCCACCTGCCGTTCCGGCAAAGGATGCGTAGATTGCCATCGGCATCGTGCGGGTCACGCCCTCGACGTTTCCGGCAAAAAGCGCGGTCGCACCGAACTCCGCGAGCGCGCGAGCGAAGCTCATCGTGGCGCCGGCCACAATCGCCGGCCGAAGCATGGGCAGGGTCACGCGCCAGAATGCATCCGTGGCGCTTGCTCCGAGCGTGCGCGCAACGTGTTCGAACCGTGGATCGTTTGCGCGATGTGCCTGCTCCACCGCGATGACGAGAAACGGCATCGCAACAAACACCTGGGCGATCACCACTGCGGCAGGGGTGAAGGGCAGGGTGATACCGACGCTTGCGAGCAGATCCCCCAAAAGACCTCGTCGCCCGAGGAACGCCAATAGCGCCAGACCACCAACCAGCGGCGGCATCAGCATCGGCACGAGCACGACCGCGCGCGCCCAGTTACCGAGCGTGCGCGGGGCGCGAGCAAGCCACATCCCCAACGGCACACCAAACACGATGCACAGCACCGTCGATGTGAGGGCGGTACCGAATGAGATCATCAGCGCGGATGCGATTCGGCCGCTACCAAGCAGGGTCGGCAGTTCCGTCCACTGCACCCGCACAAAGAGCGCCACCAGTGTTGCCGCGATGGTGAGCAAGGTGAACATCGCGACGACGATCACGAGCAGTGGTGTTCTTGCACGTGCCGTCCCCGCAGCTGGCCGCAACCCCCGAGGCGTGTGCCGCCGGGCTGCGGAAGGTGAGGAGGTGCTAGCGGTCATTGCCTCTACCGTAGCCGCATTGCGGGCACGTTACGGGGCAGTTCGAGTCGGCAGCGGGGCGTCCTCGGGAATGGTCAGCCCGTACTCGACAAGGATCTTACGCCCCTGCTCGCCCCGTACGAATTCACTGAACAATACGCCCTGGTAGCTGCCGTTATACGCCACGATCGGGTAGCGGTTCACCACCTTGTCTGCGTGCTTGGGCACGATCGCTTCGATCGGTGCTTCGCTGGTGGCGACATCGGATGCGTACACAATGGCGGCATCGACTTCGCCAATTTCTGCTTTGGCCAGGGTGGCCGACACGTTGTTCTCGCGGGTCTCACCCTTGAGCGAAACACCCTCGATGTCGAGCAGTTTCTCGGTTGCCGATCCGCAGGGAACTTCCGGAGCGCAGGCAGCGACTCGAATATCGTCTCGGTTCGCGAGGTCAGTAATATCGGTGATCCCCTTGGGGTTGCCCTCCTGCACGGCAATCACGAGGGTGTTTTCCGCGAAGATGTCCCACTGTTCCGGGTTGACGGCACCGGACTCGTTCAGCGGTTGCGCTGCCTTCTCGCTGGCGAGCGCCACCACATCCGCATCGGCGCCCTCCTTGAGCTGGGTGACGAGTTCCTGCGAGCCCCCGGTAACCAGCTCAAACTCAACTTCCGGGTGTTCTTCTTTGAAGGCCTCCTGGATTTCAGTGAATGCCTTCTCCAGCGACGCCGCAGCAAACACTCGGATAGGACCACCCTCGGCGTCGTGAACGCCGTCGTGACCACCCGCGTTGGCGTCGTTATTGGCGGAACCGCAGCCAGTGAGGGCGCAGCTGAGGGCGATCGCGGCCGCAGCGGCCGCCTGAACTCGATGAGCGATACGCATAGTTGTGAGACGCTTCCTGATCAACGGCGAACCAGCAGAATGATTCTCATCCTAACGACACGTTCGGCGGACCGTCACGAAGGGCGGAGACGATACGAGCAGGCTAGATTTGAGGTATGACCATGCCCGCCGCAACCAACCCTGCTGAAGGTGACGCCGCCGTTGTGCAGCAGGTGCAGGCCCGGCACCGCAGTCTGCTCGGGTACGGCGAACGGGCCGTTCGCCGGGCTGCGGATGCACACGTAGCGGTCGTCGGCGCGGGCGGGCTCGGCTGCCCGGCACTACTGTCGCTTGCGGCAAGTGGTGTCGGTCGAATCACCATCATTGATGACGATGTGGTGGAGGCCAGTAATCTTGCACGCCAGACGCTGTACCGACGCGAGGACATCGGCCGCGCCAAGGTCGAGGCGGCGACCGAAGCGCTCGCCGGTATGGGCACGCGCATCGCAACTCACCGCATCCGGCTAACCGACCCAAACGCGCGTGCACTTTTGGCAGGCGCGGATGTGGTGCTCGACACCACCGACCAGTGGCCGACTCGGTTCGCAATTGCCGATGCGGCACGGCACCTGGGCATACCGCTGGTGTGGGGTTCAGCGCTCGGCTGGGATGGCTTACTGACCGTGTTTACCGCCGGTGGTGCGCAACTTGATGACCTGGTGGATCGAAAGGCGCTGTTGGACGCTACGGACACACCGAACTGTGCGAGCGCGGGAGTGTTTTCACCGTTGACCGCCGAGATCGGTGGCGCGATGGCGGGGGAAGCCCTGCGACTGGTGACCGACTCAGGACCGCCGCTATCCGGTGTGGTTCGGTCGTGGGATGCACGGCACGGGCGGGTGCGCGAGATTCCCTTGGCAGCGGCTCGAGAAACGGATCCGCAGCACGAGCGGCAGCCGGCCGACACTCGGCCCGCCCAGCAGGCACACACAGCACTCCAACAACAGCGACCCACAGTGACGCTCGCCGACGATGCGTTCATCCTCGATGTTCGCCCGGCCGCGCACCCCGATTTGACGCTCAACCGCCCCTACGCTCACATCGCACTCGAGCAGCTCGAGTCCGCGCTGATCTCCGGCGCGCTGGTGTTGCCGGATGCGCCGATCGCGGTGGTCTGCGCGCTCGGTCCGCGAGCGCGGGCGGCGGCTGCGCTACTGCGGGATGCCGGTTATGACCGGGTCACCACACTCGATGGTGGTGTGCGGGCGTTAGACAGTGTTGCTCGATAGCGTGGTGGCAGTAGTGATGCGAAGGAGCCGATTGCAGTGATTCCCGTTGACGAACACCTCGAGGCGGTCCTGACCGCATCCGATCCCCTACCGCCGCGGCGCGTGTCGTTGCAGGATGCGCACGGATGCATTCTGGCCGAGTCGGTGAGCGCGCGCGTTGACTTGCCCGGTTTTGATAATTCGGCAATGGATGGGTACGCGGTTCGCTTTGATGATGTGGCGGCAGCCAGCACGGATGCACCGGTGTCGCTTCGGGTGGTTGCCGATATTCCGGCCGGTTGCGGTGATGATCCGGTGCTTTCCCCGGGTACGTGTGCGCGGATCATGACCGGCGCACCGGTGCCCTCGAGCGCAGATACCATCGTGCCGTTTGAATCGACAACGCTGGGCACTGCGGTGGCCGAGACTCCGCCGAAGATTGTGGAGGTCACCCGACCGGGTACCCGTGGTGCGCACATCCGCTGTGCCGGTGAAGATATGCGTGCGGGTACGCAATTGTTGCCAGCCGGTGTCACGTTGACGGCGCGCGCGCTGGCAACGGTCGCTGCTGCAGGCGTTAGCGAGGTCGCGGTCACTGCGCGGCCGCGCGTGGCGGTGATTGCCACCGGTAGTGAGTTGATTGATCCGTCCGCGGCTGCGATCGCGTCAGAAACCGCAGCCGACGCCGAAGTCCGGGGGGACGCATCCGCTACCCCACCTCGCGGTCGGCTCTTTGATTCGAATACGCCGATGGTGTCGCTGCTTGCGGCCGAAGCGGGCGCCGAGGTGGTGGGTACCTTCCGGGCGGATGATTCTGGCGAGAGCTTGCTGCGGGTGATTACCAGCGCTTGCGCGAACGCGGATGTGGTGATTACCACCGGCGGTGTGAGCGTGGGGGCGTTCGATGTGGTGCGCCTGCACCTTGCTGAGCGCGGTGTGCGGTTCACGAAGGTGGCGATGCAGCCGGGTAAGCCGCAGGGCTTTGGCCGTGTGGATGGTGCGCTGGTGTTTTGTTTGCCGGGCAATCCGGTGAGCGCGCTGGTGTCGTTTGAGGCGTTTGTGCGGCCGGCGTTGCGGCGACTGCGCGGCGAGGTTGGACCGTTGCGCGAGTCTCGGGAGGCTGTTGCCGGGGAAGCGTGGAGTTCGCCGCAGGGGCGGATGCAGCTGATGCCGATTCGCTGGGTGGGTGCCGATACGGTGGTGCCAGCACACTCGGGTGGTTCCGGTTCGCATATGGTTGGTCGGATTGCACTCGCCGAGGGGTTGGCGGTGGTGCCGCCGGATCGCGCCGCGGTGCGAGCAGGTGACCGCTTGGAGGTTTGGGAGATTTTGGCATGAGTTCGTTTACACACTTGGACGGTTCCGGTCGGGTACACATGGTCGATGTGGCCGAGAAGCAGCCGACGATTCGTTCGGCGACGGCGCGCGGGTTCGTGCGCTGTTCGGATGCGGTGATGCAGGCCCTGCGCGACCAGACGGTACCGAAGGGGGACGTGTTCGCGCTGGCTCGCGTCGCCGGTATCGCTGGCGCGAAGAAGTGCGCGGAACTGTTACCGCTGGCACATATCATCGGTGTGCACGGCGCGAGTGTTGAGGTGGCGTTGGCCGAGGACGGCGTTGCGATTGAGGCGACGGTGCGCACTGCCGATCGCACCGGCGTTGAGATGGAGGCGCTCACGGCAGTATCGATCGCCGCGTTGAACGTGGTCGATATGGTCAAGGGGCTCGATAAGTCGGTGGCCGTTGAGCGCATTGAGCTAATTGCCAAGACGGGCGGTAAGTCTGGTGCGTGGTACCGAGACGGGTTTGGCCCGGGCGATGCCGAATAGTTGCTTGACTCGTGTTCGAAGGAGACATCATGAGCGATTCCGGTAACCGCACCCTGCCCGAGGGACTTCCAGAGTGGGTTGCGCAGATCAGTCCCGCGCTTGGTTTGCGTGCCGACGAGGTGCCGACGGCTGACCTGTTGGGTCTGACCGGAGTGGTGGCGCACGGTGTCGTACGCCCGGCTGCGCCGGTGACCTCGTTCATTGTGGGGCTGGCGCTTGGCCGAGGCACGGTATCGAGCTACGCCGAGGCAGATGCGATTGTGCGCGAGTTTGTTGAAACGCACGGGGAAGCCAATGGCTAATGTGCGATTGTTTGCGGCGGCGGCGGATGCGGCCGGTACTGATTCACTGACGGTCGCGGCTGCTACCACCGGTGAATTGTGTGATGCCCTGCGCGTGCAGTTCGGTGACGAGTTTTCGCGGGTGTTGGCGCAGTGTTCGCTGCTTGTTTCCGGGTCGCGTGTACCGCCGTGCAATGCGGGCGAGGATGAGTCGATAGGGCTCGCAGCGGATGCGCAGGTTGATGTCCTGCCGCCGTTTGCCGGTGGTTAGTGAGCGGATGCGGGCAGTTATTCTTCCATCCAGGTAGGGCGCGTTGACTCGTCCTCGACGAAGCACGGACTCCACACATCGATGATGAGGTTCCCTTCGGGTGCATCTACTGGGCCGATAACACCGACGTTGATTAGATACCCGTCCGAGGCCATGATTGGCGGGTAATAGGAGTCAGTTTGCTTTGCATCGATATCTGTCCCTGGGATACCAAATTCGCGCGCAGCCGATGTATACGTAGCCTCAGCCGCTTGCTGTAACGGCGCACCTGCTTCCAGACGTACGGAATACAGTCGCGAGTGCTGCAGCTCAATCAAACGAGCTTTTGCGCTCTCTGGGCTGGGCAGATCGTCGGGTGAGAGCTCGTCCTCCCCGGTCGTGCATCCGGCCAAGAGCAGTGCTGAAGCTACCAGGGAATATTGCAGCGCTCTGAAGGGCCGAACGCGGCCCGAAACTGACATTTCAGGCTCCTCTTCGGGTCACTGATTCGTGACCTCGTCAGCCACCATGGCAGACAGCTCAGATGCAGAATGCTTAGACATTCCAGCACTATGACCAATAGCAACCGTTGCACATTGCATCACTGGCCGAAGCGGCGTATTTGACAGTACTTTACCCGCCACCGACGCTAGATCTTCCGGCCGGGCGGAAGCGTCCCACCCTCAGGAATGAAACAAGGGCTCCAGACCACAATCTGGACAGAATCACTATCAGTATCGGGTACCGGATCCGAACGCACGGCAATTTGATAACCATCCGGAGAGTAAATGTACGGTGGATCCTCCGGGTCTATCGTGCCGCGACGTTCACTGGTCCAGCCATCACGCTGACTCAGCCGCTCATTAATATTAAGAACGATCGTGTCCACTGACGCATCCCGATCTACCGCGACAAAAACTCGCCCCGGGTACTGCACCGCTTCTACATCCGTTCCTGAGTCTTGGTAATACTCTTCAGACAGGATGGGCTTGCAGAAGTACAGCTTGCGAGGCTTACCGTCAACGCCGGGCAAGAAGTTATCCTCCCGGTCCTCTGCAGGAATCATCTCGATAATTTCACGCTGCAGAGCCAAAGAACGGTCCCGCGCCTCTGCGGGCCGCATTGTTACCGTAGGAGCATCTTGCCCCTGGCTTTCAGCGCATCCGACCAACGCCGTAGGAACAGCAGTCAACGCTAGTGCTGAGAGCGCTCGCAACATGTTTCGACTTGCAAGTTGTGTCCACGGACTTGAATGCAGCACCCTCTTCATACCAATAGTCACCGCCACCAACGGTTGACCACCAACATCAGCAGACTCTTCCACTCGTCGTCGCACCTCCAACCCTCACTCATCAGCTGAATACATCGTCCCAAGCGACGCATTCGTGGCAAACCAATTTCAGCAGTTATGCACCTCTGAGATGCAAATCGGATCACGATCAAGATATAGCGACCCCACTGTCGACAGCTAAATCTTTCGACCAGGCGGAAGCGTCCCACCCTCGGGAATAAAACACGGGCTCCACACATCAACAGTTAAAATATGAGCAGCCGCATCATTATCCCAGAATAAAGCAAGTCGAACCTGGAATCCGTCCCGCGTGTAGATAATAGGCGCACTACCATCATCCTCAAGCGCAACCTGCGTAACACTTTCCTGGCCATATTCCCTAACCACCTGCTTATAGACATCCTTGATAACATCCGTTCCAACGACACCCCGGTCAAGTTTAATCGCGAACATGCCTGGGTATTGAACCGCATTGCCATCAGCCTTCGAATATTGCTCTGACAGAATTGGAGCACAGTTCAACAGGGTAAACTCATATTCCTCATCGGGTGATTGGAAGTCATTTTCACTCGCAACGTCATGACCAACAAATGTCTCAATCTTTCTCTGAATCTCAAGCGATCGCCGTTTCGCATCAAACACATTCATCACGGGGATATCTTGAGCGCCCTGCACTCGGTGAGTACACCCGGCAAACACTGACAAGGCCAGCACTCCAACAAGGACAAGCACGAAACTCTTACGAACCACTTCATCTCTCCTTAGTCCGCGATTTCTGCCTGCACGACCCCCACACCAGATGAATTTCGCTCCTCCCCCCTCGGCAATGCGCACGTGACCATCGAATCCATCATTATCAACATGTGGATCAACGTACGTCTTATCAAACACGCGCGAACACCGACGCTAGATCTTCCGACCGGGTGGAAGCGTCCCACCCTCGGGAATAAAGCACGGGCTCCACACATCGACGGCTAGTTGATCTTTGGGGGAATTATCCACTTCAGCTAGCGAGATAATAATCGAATAACCATCCTCTGTCTCAATTGGGGGATAATAGAAACCACTTAACTCTGCATCAACATCCGTTTCTGGTACACCCAGCTCACGCGCAGTCGATTTATATGTAACTTCAGCAACTTCTTCTAATGGCGCCCCAACATCTAAACTTACGGCAAACATACCAGGATACTGGACTAGCACCGTTTCATCTCTTGAGTAATCTTCACTCAGAATGGGCGAGCATTTGTACAGAACATGTTTTATATCCGCGTCAATACTAGGCAAGTCATTTCCAGTTAAATACTCTTCGGGGATTAATGACATCACTTCGTGTTGAATCTCTATTGAACGAGCTTTCGCGACCTCGGGCTGGAGGGTAGGATATTCCTTTGAGGATTCCGGTCTCACCTGGCTGCACCCCGCCGCGACAACGAACAGCCCAGCAAGTACACTTCTCGATATCACCTTCCAGGTCGAGCATTTAGTCTCATCTAACACGCCGATACCCCTCACTCAGCCCAAAACTTCGTTTTCTATCACACCGACTCCGTGCCAGTTATTCTCTTCACCCTCGGCAATGCGCACGTGACCATCGAATCCATCATTATCAACATGTGGATCAACGTACGTCTTATCAAACACGCGCGAACACCGACGCTAGATCTTCCGACCGGGCGGAAGCGTCCCACCCTCAGGAATAAAACACGGACTCCACACATCAACCCAAACTTCACCCGCGGGGGTATCTTCGGAATGTGTAAACGAAATGGTGATCAAGTAGCCGTCCTCAGTAGCGACTCGGGGATATGATCCGTAATCATCAGGAGAAGCATCTACGTCTGCATCGGCCATACCGAGCTCTGCTACGACCGATCGATACGTCTTCTTTGCGACCTCTTCTTTGGAGGCATCCTCGTCCAGCCGCACCACGAACACGCCCGGATATTGGACGGCTTCTACTTCCTCTTGATAGTACTCTTCCGATAAAATCGGTGCACATTTCATCAGTCCGTGCTTTATATCAGCATCGATATCTGGGAAATTATTCCCCTCGAAGTCTTGCCGCGGCATTAAGTCAAGGACCTGATGCTGTAATTCAACTGAACGAGACTTAACATCCTCCGGATGCAGGGTTGCGTACTCATCTTTGCTGTGATCGATGTTACCACTTACGCCCTCTGAGGAATCAGGAAGATCTGCACAGCTAGCCAGAACCAATGGCAAGAGCAACGCATACAGTGCCGCGAGCCAATACTTCAACTTCATCTCTTTAGGCAGCATTACCGTTAAACACCCTGCTCAGTCGATGATTTCCTGCACAACCCTGTAAACGCCAGGCCCGTTTGCTTCATCGCCCTCGGCAATGCGCACATGCCCATCGAACCCATCATTATCAACATGCGCCTTGTCAAACACGCACTAGCACTGACGCTAGGTCTTCCGACCGGGCGGAAGCGTCCCACCCTCGGGAATGAAACAAGGGCTCCAGACCACAATCTGCACAGACTCAATATCCGAATCAGGGACCCGTTCCGCTCTAACTGCGATCATGAATCCGTCAGGAGAGTAGACATACGGTGGATTTTCCGGATCCATCGTTTCAACGTCACTCCCAGTCCATCCCTCTTGGCTCCTGAGACGGTCGTTAATATCGAGAACGATGTCTCTGGCAGTTACACCCGGATCGAGCGCCACGAAAACGCGCCCCGGATACTGTAGGCCCTGATCTTCGGCATTTGCGTCCTCATACTTCCTTTCAGCGAGCATGGACTCACAAAAATAGAGTCGTTGCGGCTCTTCGGAAACTCCGGGAAGGAAGTTCTCCTCACGCACGTCTTCTGGGATCATCTCGATAATCTCGCGCTGTAGCGCGATAGACCGCGATTTCGCATCCTCTGGGCGCATAGTTGGCATAGGATCACCAGCCTGCCCGCCCGAAACACACCCCGCTAATAGAGACATTAGCAACGTAAGCGTTGCAAACCTAGGCAATGCACCCCAATTTGACGACATCTGGCCTCCCAGTCCAAATCGCACGAAAAGCGAATCAGTCCTCAATCTCATCGGCTATAGCCTCTACACCCAACTCGTTACTATTTACACCTTCAGCGATGCGGACGTGGCCGGCAAATCCGTCATTGTTTACATTTGGCTCAACGTAAGTTTTTTCAAATACAGGCTGATTGTGTGGCGTTACTTTTCCGATTGGGTCAAGAAGGTTGATAGCGTCATTCTTGTACTGGATGTGACTATATTCCGTGCCTGGTGCAGCCCTCCACTCATCGTACAAGTAGGACCCCCCGATTGAGATCGACTCATCAGTTAGCATCCCCGCCATCTCCGCGGCGGAAATCTTCGTCATACCGGCTGAGTGCCCAATTGATACCGTTTCGGCGTTTTTGTAGTCTTCGAGCTGCACGAGTCCTTGAAACTCGGCCACCTTTTCACCACGCTCCTTCATCTCATTCGGATCGCTATTGGCCCCCTCTCCCCTCCATGTAGACCACGGCCCATCTTTAACAGTAAAGGCCGCCGCAGACGCGCCGCCCTTCTCCAGACGCGAAACCACATCTCCCGGCAAATCCGTGACACCTCCAGCGAAGCTCGACATAGTCGTATCTGTCCCTGGCGCGTAAGTGACCACTTTGTCAGGGTCCGCTGTGAGGTCGCCGTTCACCGCGATGACACTATCGCCTTCAGGATCGAACTTAACCGCCCCATCTCCGCTCAGCAATGCCTCGGCTGCACGCTTAGATTCAAGCAAATACTCGAGCTCTTCAAGATGTTGTCGTTCCTTAGGTGTCGGCATCCTGTAGCCGTACTGCTGCTCGCGCGCATGTCTTGGTTTGGTTATCTCTTCTTTGTACTTCTCAATTTCACCTTCGAGGTCGGGGTGATCGCGGTTCACTTTGTCGATATATGCCTGCATGTTCTTATCGTTCGCCAACTGACGGATAGCAAACGGAATACCGGCAAGATTCCCGATCAGCTCAGGATGGTCGCGCAGGACCTGTTGTTGCTGTTGCTCCGAGAGGGCGTCCCAATTCGCTCGTACCGCGGCCGGTGTCATCGCACTCCACCCCGAAACATCAAACTCCGATATGGGCGCGGCAGAGGAACCAACCGCCTCGTCAATGGTGTTCTCGAACATGAGACAGACTTGAGCTTCTGCAATTCCCTGCGCCAGCGCGGAACGCGCTGCCTTCGCATCCTCCAAGATGCGGTCCACCGTTGTTTGCAAATGCGGCAGGTACTCCTGCGCCAACATATATGGGTGGTTGTTCGGCAAGTATTTGACGCCGCCTGTTTCGTAAACACCACCGGGATGCTCGTCATAGTATTCATCCTTGGCATTTTCCGCGGCCTGAGTGATCGACACGACGCCGTAATCACTGATCTCGAGGTAGCAGGAACCCGCACGTCCCTCAGAGGCCTCGACTTCCATCCGGATCTGCTCGACCGACTCCTCTGCCTCGTTCAGCGCGCGCATGGCGAGCGTCAGAGCCGACTCCACAACATCCGTTTCGGCCTCAAAGCCGGCCAAGATCAGGCGCAGTCGTTCAGCCACCTCACCGACACTCTCGACACCCAATCTTGTCGAACGAACATCGTCACCGCACTGCTGAACGATCTCTTGTAGATGCTTTGCCTCCCCATACGCTCGAACAAACGGTTCCTCAGTCCATGCACGAAGATCAGCCCAGCTCGTCATGGTTCGGCCTCGATCGTTACTTCGAACGCACGCTCAAACGATTCGTCGACATTAGTGAAATCCGCTGCCGCTGCCAAACAATCACCGCTCGCTTCGTCTATCCTCGCCGCGAGAGTTGTCAAGAACTCAGTGATGTCGTTCGCCAACCCCGGTAAACCAGACTCCGCTATCCCGCGCATCGCCTGCTCTTCAGCCGTAGGGATGTCACTAAGCGAGCGATTCCCTAGCTCAGCAGCTACCTCACTGATCGCACGACTGACTGTTTCGAGATCACCCTCACGAATAAATAACTCGGCCATCGCGCCCTCCCCCTTGAAGACTGTCGTTCAACACGAACACTACCAGCGCCCGGTAGCGATCCGAGCAAATCTAGGCCGGAAGATGTAGCCGAACCCGCCAGACTATGCGGCAGGAATCTCGCGAAGAATCTCTCCGCCGGCGTCCTCAACCTCCGCGAGCGCCTCATCCACCGTCTCTGGCGATACTGCTGCGGTCAGCGGCAGAATCACTCGCGTACGCAAGCCCAGGCTGCGTGCGCTCAGCGCACTCGCCTTGACGCAGTGATCGGTTGCGATACCAACGATGTCGACATCATCGATCTCTTGGGTGCGCAGCACATCCAGTAGCGACATTCCCTCTTCGGTTTCGCCCTGGAACGCCGAATAGTCCGGCTTACCGAAGCCCTTACGAACCTCGTAGTCACACAGCTTGTGGTCGAACGCGGGATGAAACTTCGCGCCCTCCGAGTCCGCCACACAGTGCACCGGCCAGGTGTCGACATAGTCGGGTTCGGCGCTGAAGTGCCCGCCATTGTCGGTCTTACCGTCATGCCAGTCACGGGATGCGACCACCAGGTCGTAGCGGTTCGGGTTCGCGCGCAGATAGTCGGTGATCTTCTGTGCCACATCAGCACCACCGGCAACACCGAGGGCGCCACCCTCCGTGAAATCCTGTTGAACGTCAACAACGAGCAGTGCAATAGCCATACTGCCCATCATCCCACTAAACACGGGATAAACGGAAACCGCAGGCGCTAACCGCCGATTGCGGACATCGGCCGGTCGGGCTGCAGGAAGCCGGGGTCGTCAATGCCGTGGCCCGGCAATTTACCGGCAATCGAGGCACGCAGGATGCGCTCGACCGCCGCATCCTGTTGCGCTTGCGACATCGACTCATCACGCAGCACCCGCCGCACATCCGACTCACCGCGGGCAAACAGACAGTTACGGATCTGCCCGTCCGCAGTCAACCGCACCCGATCGCAGGCGCCACAGAACGGCGCCGTGACCGAGGCGATCACCCCAACTGTGTGGGGCCCGCCGTCGACCAAGAACTCTTCGGCCGGAGAGGCACCGCGCTCCCCCACCGCATCCAGTCGGAATCGGCTACGCAACGCGGTCAGGATCTCCTCACCGGTCACCATCTCCTCACGTTTCCACGTGTGTCCCGCATCCAACGGCATTTGCTCAATAAACCGCATCTCGGCTTCATGCTCTACTGCAAATGCCACTAGATCACACAGCTCGTCATCGTTGACTCCGCGCATCGCCACCGCGTTCAGCTTCAACGGCCGCAATCCTGAATCACGGGCCGCACGAATACCCGCAATGGCGTCATCCAAGCGGTCGCGCCGAGTGAGTTCGGCATACCGGTCGCGGCGAATTGTGTCGATCGACACGTTCACCCGCTCAAGACCGGCCGCCACCAGATCGTCCATCATCTTCGGTAGCGCAAGCCCGTTGGTCGTCAACGAAATCCGCATCGGACCGGCCTCAGTTTCAATCGTCGAAAGCTGGCGCACCACATCCACAATGTCTGGCCGAAGCAGCGGTTCACCACCGGTCAGCCGCGCCTCAACCACACCGACCGACGCGGCAACACGAGCCACTCGAACGATCTCCGGCGTGGTCAGCAACGTGTCTTTCGCTAACCACGGCACACCCTCCGCGGGCATGCAGTAGGTACAGCGCAGCGAACACCGGTCGGTGAGCGAGATGCGCAGGTCGCGGTGGATGCGACCAAAGCTATCGACCAGCGGGCCGTCGGTCGGCACCGAATCCGGATCGGGTTCGGCACGCCGAATGCGAGGCATTCCGATATTGACGGCGTTCACGAAATCCCCTGCCAGTTCGTCGTACCATCCGCGGCGTGCTGCCGCTTCCAGATCGGCACTTCGTGTTTGATGCGCTCCACGAGTTCTCGACAGATATCGAACGCTTCCGCACGGTGCGCAGTTGCCACACACGCCACAACCGCGATCTCGCCGACATCCAGCGTGCCGGTGCGATGCGTCACCGCGATGCGGGCACCCTCGCGGTCGAGATCGCTCGCGATCGCTCTAAGCGTCGCCTCCGCATCCGGGTGGCAGGAATATTCCAATAGCGTCACTTCGCCATTCGCGCCCGGATCGTGGTCGCGCACCGTACCCACAAATGTTGCGATCGCGCCGGCGGCAGCATGCTCGACCGCCTGCAGATGCGGTGCGAGCGCCAGCGGCTCGGCGCTGATTGCGGCAATAGCTACGGTCATACGGCGGTTCCTGTGGAGGTCTGTGGTTCGTGAGCGGATGTGGCGGGAGACTCGAGCACGTTCGTGTGTCCGGCGTTCGTGTCGCCTCGCAATTGTGCCAGGGCGTGCGGCGCGATGCCTACTGCGAGGGATGCGGTGTCTCGCGCGCCGCCTCGCGAACCCGGTCCGGCAATGCACAGGGCCTGTGCCGAACGGATCAATCCCGCCACCGGTCGACTCAGCAGCGCGCCGGGGGCACCGGCTGCGATGCCGAGCCTGCGCAGTTCTTCTTCGATACCGGGGATGCGTTCATCGAGAATGCCTACGAGAGCGACGCCGGTAACATCGCGCTCGGAAATCCCGGTGCCGCCGGTGAGCAGCACGAGGGTTGCACCGGCGTGGAGCGCCTGCGTTACGGCCGCACGAATCTGCGGGACCGCATCCGCCACAACCTGCCTGTGGGCGATCGCGATCCCGGCATCGGTAAGCACCGCGACCATTTCCGGGCCGGAAGCGTCTTCACGCTCGCCTGCTGCTGAGCGGTCGGAGACCGTGATGACAGCGGCACGAAACTCATTGCGCACGGTCGGCTCCTTTCCGACAGGGTCGAACTGCTAACCGTAGCGCGCCATGCTGATGACCGGGTGCATTCCGCACTCAGCGGGTCAACCGGCTGGGCCCTGTCCGTTCAATTGGCCGCCGCAGGCGTACACGTTAGCGATGATCGCGTCCAGGGCGTCACGGTTGGCTCGTGTGGTCGCCTCGCTCGACCCTTCTGGCACCGCCACGAACACCACAAACCGCAGTCTGGAGCCGTCCGCGAGCGTCATGAACCCTGCCAGGCCGAACACCTCGTCCGTCCACCCAGTCTTCGCCGCAATCGCCCCATGCGGTAGAGATTCCAATCGGTGGTCGAGCGTTCCGGGATGACCGTTGCGCGGCAAAAACTGCTCGAGTTCCCCAAGGCCCTTTTCGTTCGCCTGGATGTGTTCGATGACTCCCATCACCGTGTGGGCGGTAGCGCGGTTCTCACTGGAGAGTCCCGAACCGTCGGCTGCGTGAAAGCCTTCGATAGGAATGTCGAGGTCTGCCAGCGCCTGCCGTTGTGCGGCGTCAATCGACGCAAAATCATGCCCCGTACCGAGTTTGATTGCCACCTGGCGGGCAAGTACCTCGCCGATGACATTGTCGCTGTGCAGCAGCAGTTCGTGCACCAACACTCGCACGGGCGGCGACTGCACTCGCGCTACCGGCTCGCTACCCGGTTTCGGCCGCATCGCTCCGGCCGCGCTGGCTCCAACGCGCGCCGCAAACGCCGTCTGCGCATCCTGCGCCGGATGCATACTGCGCGGCGAGTACAGCGATGCCGCATCGGCACGCCCCGCATCCACCATGAGTGCCGAGATCGCACCGATGACATCGTCTCGGTCGGATTCGCGCCAACTCGGATGCCACTGATCGCCAGCAAAGAGCGACTCGTCAACACCGATGGTTTGCACGTTCGGGTCGTGCGCGCGTAGTTGACCGGCAAGATCGTCCAGCGATGCCGCCGACGAGTACACGCTTGGTCCGCCGCTTCGCAGCGTCGGGTCACCGCCGCCGACGAGCACATAGCTACCGGGGGTTTCACCAGGAAACACGCGGGTTTCGAAGCGAGTGTCGGGGCCGAGGACATGCATCGCAGTGGTTGCGGTGATGAGTTTCATCACGGATGCGGTCGGAGTTGCGCGCTCAGCGGCGTGATCGAACAGCACCTCGCCGGTGTCGGCATTTTCCACCAGCCCGTGCATCTCGAGCGCCTGTGGGGCACCGGCTGCCTCCGCAATACTGCAGGTACGCGGCGAGGATGGTGGCATGGATGCGGTCGGTAGCGCCACGACAGGTTCAGTTTGGTCGGGTTGTGGTTGCGCCTCAAACCAGGAGGCCCCCACACCGGCTCCTGCAAGCCAAGCGCCTGCCCCAAGCCCTCCCGCGAGTGCGACCATCCACACCGCAACACGCGCCAAGAGGCGGATGCGGCGTGGCATGTTCATTCGAGATAGCTTTCGCGTGGGTGAGGCGGCACCGATGCAGGGCTCTTGCATCGGCGAGTGCCGAGTGACCGGATGTCAGCATGGTACGGACTCGAGGTGACCGGATGCATCCGATCGCGCGGGTGCGCAGCTCATCCGTACCGAACCGATCGCGCCTACAGCACCCCTGCGGCTTTCATGAGCAGCCCTTCCAGGTGCTCAACCAGATCGTGCAGGGCGTCGTCTCGCACGGCCGAAACGAACCGTACCCGCCGCATCCCGAGGTCTTGCACCGTTGGTTTAGCGACCACTGCCCGCCGACCGTCGACCACCGAAGGCACCACGAGCGCTGCGCCGATCCCGGCGGAAACAAAGGCGTGAATCAGCGAGTAGTCTTCGCTGTACAGCAGTGTTTTTGGCTCGAACCCGGCCGCACCCGTTGCCGATACGAGCGCCCGTTCGCTGGCTTCCAGCGGGCTACGCGAGCGAACCCACGGCATCTCTGCGAGCTCTGCAAGATCCACCCGCTCGGCATCGGCGAGCGGATGGTCGTTCGCAAGCAGCACGCGAAACGGCTCGATCTCCAAGGTGCGCTGACGAAGGGCGGCATCACTCAGGGCAGTGTCGCCGTCGTAGTCGTACAGCAGCGCGCAGTGCAGGGCACCATCAATAAGTTGTTGCTCGAGCGCCAGCGGATCGCCTTCAACTAGCTCAACGCGAACCGATGATCCGGCGCCGAGTTTTGCCAGTGCACCGGGTAGCAGCCGCGACCCGGCGGATTCGAAGGTGCCGATTCGTAGCACTCGATGGCCGTGATCGCGAAGTTCGGCGATATCGCGCTCGGCCACCCGGAGGCGTTCGGTTACCGCGCGGGTGTGCGTTAAGAAAACCTCTCCGGCCGCGGTGAGTTCAGTTCCGGATGCTGAGCGGTCGACGAGCTTGATGTTGAGGTAGCGCTCCAGGGCACGCAAGTGATGGCTGACCGTGGGCTGCCCGTAGTGCAGATCTCTTGCTGCCGCGGCGAGCGAACCCGTGCGGGCGATCGCATCCAGCACCGCAAACTGTCGGAGATCAAGCATGACCCAAGCCTACCTGCATCCATACGCCATATTGAGGGGTAGCGAAGAATGCAGGGTTGTGCGACAAGGCGTATATCGCTTGGCTCAACGGTATGAGTGACCTCAACGACTTCGAGCTGAAGGATACGCAGTTCGCCGCCCCGTACGCAGAGCAGCTACAGGCGCTGGCAAACCTTGACCTGCAACGCCTCTTTGTTCCGGGCCACGGCGCCCAAAGTAAGCACCTCGAGCGCCTCTTCGGTAAGCGCGTGCTCGAGCTGGACTTCCCCATGATCATGACGGAGTTCAGCCTCACCAACCCGCACCTGCCACTGGGCAACACCCCCGACACGCTGCAGCGCGCACTCAAGCTCGCTGCCGATGCGTGGGGCGCCAAGCAGGCGTGGTTCCTGACGAACGGTGCTTCTTCGGCAAACCAGATTTCACTGCTTGCCCTGGGCACCCTCGGTAAGAAGCTGATCGTGCAGCGCAGCGCACACTCGTCCACGATCGACGGCATGATGCTCGCGAACATCGAGCCGCACTTCCTCGCTCCCTCCATTGACGCCCGTCTCGGCCTTGCGCAGGGCATTTCGGTGGACCAGGTCCGCCAGGCCCTGCAGGATGCCCCGGATGCGTACGCCGTGTTCCTCGTGAGCCCCAGCTACTCGGGTGCGGTTGCCGATGTTGAAGCCATCGCCAAGGTGGTACACGAAGCCGGCAAGCCGCTGATTATCGATGAGTCGTGGGGATCGCACTTCGGGTTCCACGAGGACCTGCCAACGAACGCCATCCGCCTTGGCGCCGATCTCGTTATCTCCAGCACCCACAAGCTCGCGGGCTCCCTCACCCAGTCGGCGATGCTGCTGCTAGGCGACGGACCGTACGCCGAGGAGATCGGCCAGGCTGTTGACCGCGTATCGCGCACGGTGACTTCGACGAGCTCGAGCGCACTGCTCATGGCTTCGCTCGACGAAACCCGTCGCTTCCTTGCGACCAAGGCACCGCGCGAGTTCACCCGCGGTATCGAGTCGGCTCGCCGCGTGCGTGAAGGCATCGCCGAACGCGGACGCTTCACCGAGACCTACGACCGTCTCATGTCGTACGAGGATGTGTTTGCGGTCGACCCGATGAAGGTCACCATCGACGCTCGCAGCGGCGGTATCGGCGGCTTCGAGATGTACGAGCGTCTCGCCTACGAGCACCGTGTTGTGCCCGAGCTGGCAACCGACGGATCGATCGTGTTCGTGCTTGGTGCGGCGGTTGATATGGATGTCGAACGCTTCCTCGACGCACTCCACGAACTGCCAGAGAACCCGAGCGAAGCAGTCGACGCGAAACTGCTCGAACCGGGCCCACGCGTCATGTCCCTGCGCGAAGCCTTCTTCGCACCGAGCGAGGTCGTATCGGCAAAGGATGCGATTGGCCGCATCTCCAGCGACTCGCTCGCGGCCTACCCGCCGGGCGTTCCGAACTTGACTCCGGGGGAGCAGATCACCGAGGAAATCGTCGACTACCTGCAGGCCACCGCAGCCACGAAGGTCGGCTATGTCCGCGGCGCTGTCGACCCGAAGTCATCGCAGTTCCGCGTGGTGAAGTAGGACATTACCAACGCGGTTATTGGGGAGTGGGGTCGGTGTTACGCCGGCCCCACTTTGTTTTGCCAGCCCGCACGGTGATGCTCAGACCAAGATCGCAGCCTTTGCGAACCTGCTGCCGCTAGGCTCGAGCGCCACAGTTACGTTTGCCGGAAGGAATGCCCTTGTCCGCATCCGAACAGATCCGACTTGAATTCCTACGAGACCTTGCCGAGCCCGAACGAGAAGCACGTCTGGCACAGATCGCTGCCCTCGCGTTTGACGAGCAACAGCTGCCATTCGTCGGCCCGCCTCCGGAGCAGATCCAGGCATTCCGCGAGCAACCAGCACGCGATACGTTCGCGATCATCGCCGGTACGGCGCAGGGCGAGCAGGTGATCGGCGTAGGGTCGCTGCATCTCGAGGGCGCCGACGGTTTGTGGCCTCCTGGAACGCTGCTGTACCGAGGACTGGTGATCGATCCCGCATGGCAAGGCCGAGGAGTCGGCAGCCGAACGACCGAGCTCGTCCTTGCCGCAGCAGCAGAACGCTACCCGCAGCAAGAATCACTGGTGCTGGCAGTGCACGTTGATAACCCGGCGGGAAAGCGCGCCTACGAGAAGAACGGATTCGTGGTCGACGAGGGAACGGTCTTCCGCACCGAGAAGGGTGACCATCACGTAATGCGCGCCCCAATCGCATCCCGCCGCTAACCCGCTGGCAGCGATCAGGGTGCCGCGGAGTTGTACTGACCGGAGACGTTGGTCAATCGTGAGAACGGCGGCTGGTTCCCGCAAGCCGTGTGGGGTCGGTGGTGGTTGTAGTGGTGCAACCAGCCATCGAGCTCACCGCGGCGCTCCGCCTCGGAGGTGTAGCAGCGGGCGTAAGCCCAGCCGTCGGCCAGGGTGCGGTGGAAGCGTTCGATCTTCCCGTTGGTCTGCGGCCGATACGGCCTGGTCCGCTTGTGCCGGATGCCCAGTTCGGCGCAGGTGTCGCGCCACAGGTGTGAGCGGTAGGCGCCGCCGTTGTCGGACAGGACGCCCTCGACCGTGACACCGCGGGCGTTGAACCACTCGACCGCCCGGACGAGGACCGCGGTGGCGGTGAGGGCGGTTTCGTCGTCGTGCACTTCGGCGTAGGCGACGCGGGAGTGGTCGTCGATGACGGTGTGGACATAGGCCTTGCCCATGAGCGGATCCCGGTACTTGTTGCGGGGCTTGTCGGGTGTGGCGGCGCGGTTGCGCGCGCCTTGTTGCCGACCGACGTAGCGCCAGCCCCCGCCGTCGGGGATGTTGCCGAGCCTCTTCACGTCGACGTGCAGCATGGCGCCGGGTAGTCGTGTTCGTAGCGGCGGACTGGCTCCCTGGTGGCGCGGTCGACGTGGGAGAGCCGGTTCAGGCGCGCGTCGGTCAGGATCCGGTGGACCGTGGACGGAGCGATGCCGAGCCGGCAAGACAGCTGCACGCGTCCTTCGCGCAGACGCAGGCGAAGCTGAATACAGCGCCTGGTGGTCGTCTGGCTGGTCTTGTTCGGGGACCGGTGCGGGCGTGAGGACCGGTCCTGCATGGACTGGCCGACCCGGTAGCGGTCGGCCCAGCGTTTCACGGTCGGCCACGAGACTTGGAAGCGGGCAGCAACCTCACTGACCGGCCAGCCCTCGTCTACGACCAGACGCGCGACGATCCGTCTGTGGCGCGGGGTCAATGCTGCATTCGCATGGGACATGGTTTCTCCGAACGTCGCACTGGGGCCCGGCCATACGGCCGGGCCCCAGTGGTAGGCATGTGCGATCTGAATCAGTGCGACTGAGGCGCACTGGCGGGCTGGGTCAGCCGAATCTGGTTGCCGAACGGGTCACGGATGGCCATGTCGACGCCGTAGGGCTGCTCTGCCGGCTCTTGGGTGATCTCTGCGCCTGCCGCCTTCAACCTCTCGAAATCGGCCTGGATGTCATCAGTGTGAAGGATGATCCAGTGGGCACCTTTTTCCGTGATGTGAGTCACCGAGCGTGCAGTTTCTACATCGATCGGAGGCGGACCGGGCTTTTGGAGCATCAGTTCGCGCTCGGGGCGGCCCGGCAGGCACACGGTAAGCCAGCGCATCGGTCCTAGGTCCGCGTCTGTATGGACCTCGAACCCGAGCACGCGGGTGTAGTAGTCCAGCGCGACATCCTGATCGTTGACAAACAGGGGCGTGATGGCGATGTCAGTAATCATGTGGCTCATGCTAGGTGGCCGCGCTGGCATCTGGCTTCTCCAAAATCACTGCGCTTCCGTGGTGCCCCCGTACAGGTTCACTTGCGTGGGACGGCCATTGGCCATGATCCAACAGCCCGGCGCCAGCGGCAGTGGGCCGAGAGCGCGGTGTTGAAGTGGGGAATGTCCCATCAGCTTGGTGAAGGTTCGGGTGAAGGTGCCCAGCGACTCGTACCCGACCTCGTGCGCAATGTCGGTGACCGATCGTGAAGTGGAGCGCAAGAGTGTGCCAGCGCGCTCGATGCGTCGGCGGTACAGGTACTGGTGCGGCGTCTCCCCGAAGGTGAGTTTGAACTGGCGCAGGAAGTGGCTTGGTGACAGATGTGCGATCGCGGCGAGCTCAGCGACGTCGAGGGGCTCGTTGAAGTGGCGGTCCATGACGTCACGCGTTCGCAGGAGCGTTCGCGTCCTCGACTCCGTCGCCATGTAAGCAGTCACCTCCTTGTAGACCCGATCATGCTAAGTGCTCGCTGGCAAAGCCGCAACTTGGCGGCCCCTCCTGGCTTGAAACCCTAGCTGGGGCTCGATCAACGTCTCCGGTCAGTACAGGTAGTACCACCGCGGCCGATACGAAGGAGTTCGGCCTCGAACTCGGCATCGCTAATGCCGTGTTTTTCGCAGAGCTTGTGTACCTCCGTTTCGGTGACCGGCACGCCTAGCCGGTAACACCCGGCGGCAATCTCACGCAGGAAGTCGCGGTCGTCTGCGGGCATTGAGATCGGTGTCGTTGCGTCAGCCATCCGGGTTCCTTGTCGTGGTTGTGGTGTTTGCTCCCGCGCAGATCAATGTGACGCTCTTGGTCGGTTGCAGTGGCGAGGGAGGCCGTTGTCTGGTCAACTAATTCAATGAGTTGCTTCGCAGCCTAGCGAGCATCGGTGCGCCCGCGTTCGGGCCCATCCCTAAGGAGTCCCGTGTCGATCGAATTCACTCAATCTACCGATGGCACGCTCGGTATCGAGTGGGAGGTTTCTCTCGTCGATACCACCACGCGCGAGCTTGCTAGCCGTGCGCCCGAGGTGCTCGAACGACTCCAGGCAACGAAGGACGGGCCGTTGCGCGGCGAGTATCTCTCCTCGATTGTGGAGCTGGTAACTGGTGTACACACTTCGGTTCCGGATGCGATCGGCGAGATTCGTGAGCTGCTGGCACGATTGTGCGAGGTCGCAGCGGATGTTGACTGCGCCGTAATCGGTTCGGGCACGCATCCGTTCACCAATAGTGTGGATGTACCAATCGCAAGCTCTCATGTGTATGACGTGGTTCGTGACCGCAATGCCTGGTGGGGCCAACGGATGACGATCTGCGGCACGCATATCCACCTCGGTGTGGCCGATCGTGAACACGCAATCGCACTCGTGCGACGCCTCGCCGAAACCTCTCCCCTGTTGATCGCACTTGCCGCATCCAGCCCCTACTTCGAGGGCGCTGATACCGGGTTTGCGTCGCAGCGCACCATGCTGTTTCAGCAGCTGGCCACCAACGGGCTCCCGCCGTTCTTGCACTCCTGGGAAGAGTTTGAGGAGCGAGCCGCGCAGATGCAGCGCGTGGGGATGTCCGAGACACCATCTGACCTTCGCTGGGACGTCCGGCCCGCACCTGCCTTCGGCACCGTTGAGCTTCGGGCGGCCGATAGCACCACCACGCTTGATGAGCTCGGCTGCATTGCGGCCTGGACGCAGTGCATCGGTGCAGACCTCATCGGGCGGTTGAACTCGGGACTTACGACCCCGACACTGCCTCGATGGATTGTCGCCGAGAACAAGTGGCGGGCGGCACGGTACGGGCTCGACGCCGATGTCATCACCCCCGATGGTGTGGTGCCGCTGCGCACGATGGCCAAGGATGCACTCACTCGGTACGCGCCGCTTGCCGAGCGGCTTGGCTGCGCGGATGAGTTTGCGTTCACCGAACAGATCCTGCGTCAGGGGGCGAGCGCCGACCGTCAACGACAAACTGCAGCACGCACCGATGGTGACCTGCGCGCGGTCGTTGACGACCTCATCCGGCAAACCCGCGGAGATCTATAACGATCCGCACAGCAATCGACACTCGAAAGGCGGGCTGAATGAAGCCGTTCTTGCACTTGGCGACGCGCGATCTCGATGCGGCCGCAGCCGACGAGTATGCCGCGATCCTGCAAGCGTCCGGGTTGCTCGCCGATCAGCTCGTGCACGTGCGGGTGGATGCGGGCCCCATGCAGCAGATCGACCCGCAGGACTATTCGGGTGTGTTTATTGGCGGGAGCTCGTTCAACACCTCGGATGCGCACAAGTCACCCACACAAGTTCAGGCCGAACGCGATCTCGGCTGGTTTGTAGACCAGGCGGCTAGCGGCGCCCTGCCGCTACTGGGGCTGTGTTACGGCATCGGCGTTGCAGTGCAGCATCGGGGCGGTCGAATGGATACGACATTCGGTGAGTCGACAAGCGCGGTACCGGTAACGCTCACCGACGCCGGTCGCGAGGATCCGGTGTTCGCACAGCTACCGGATCGTTTCACCGTGTGCACCGGTCACAAAGAGGCGTGTGCTGAGCTTCCTGCGGATACAGCGGTGCTGCTGCGCGGCGATCACTGCCCGGTACAGGCGATCCGTGTGGGCGAGGCATGCTATGCAACACAGTTCCACGCCGAGCTCAACGCTGAGCAGACGGTCGATCGGATGCGCTTGTACCGGCACACTGGCTATTTCCCGGCGGATGAGTTCGATGCGGTTGCCACACGGGTACGCGCCGGTGGTGTTGAGCAGTGGCCGGCGCAGATCGTGCGCCGATTCGCCGAGCAGTTCACCCGCCTCTAACGCCTTCCGCGCCGCGGTTTACCGACCGGGGAGCCCGCGCCGCAAGGAGCAATGCATCCTACAGACAGCCAAAAGCCCCGCCACCACACGGTGACGGGGTTAAGTGGAGCCTCCTGCCGGAATCGAACCGGCGACCTATTCATTACGAGTGAATCGCTCTACCGACTGAGCTAAGGAGGCGAGCGCTCACGAAGAGCGACAAGTCATAGTATCGCACTTCGTGAGCATCGGCCAACCCGAGGGACCTAGCGATCGGCTCTAGGAGCCGCCGCAGGTCACCCGTTCTTCATCCGGCACCGTACCGTCGACAAAGTAGCTATCGATCGTGTCCACCGTGCACTGGTCGTCCTCGTCATAGGCGATGTGGCCCTCACCCTCGTAAACGACGAGCGTTGCCGACTCCAGCTGCTCGGCGAGGGCTTCTGCCCAAACCAGCGGCGTCGCCGGGTCGTTCGAGGTTGCCACAACGAGCACCGGATCGGCACCGGCGCCGCTCACCGGATCCATCGATTCCACACGCGATTTCACCGGCCAATTAGCGCAGGATGCCTCGGAAGACTCCTCCATCGCCGCCACGAGCTGCTCATTCTTGAACAGCATCACATCAAGCAATTGCTTGTTCTGTTCACGGATTTTCTGCGGATCAGTCTCGGGCATCGTGTCCAAGCAGTTAATCGCAGTGAAGGCATCAAACATGTTGGATCCGTAATGGCCTTCGGTGTCGCGCCCGTAGTACACATCCGAGAGAAGGAAGAACGTCGACGCATCCTTGTTCTGTTTCCACTGCGTGAACGCCTGCGAAAGAATCGACCAGCTCGACTCGTCATACATGGCGGTAATAATCGCCTGTTGCATCACACCGGAGGTGAGGACTCGACCGTCCGTGTGTTTCGGCAGCGTCGCATCCACATCGTTCATGAGCTTCTGGATCTGTAGCACAGCACCATCAACACCACCCACTCCTTCGAAAGGACACTGCTCGCTACTCAAACAATCCTTCAGATAGGCGCGCGTTGACTCCGCGAATCCCTTCTGCTGGTCGATTGCCACCTCGTGGCCCTGCACCGTCGGGTCTACTGCGCCGTCAAGGGTGATGCGACCCACGCGCTCGGGGAAGGTGTCGATGTAGTGGGCACCAATATCGCTTCCGTAGGAGAGACCGAAGTAGTTGAGTTTCGGATCGCCAACGAGGGCGCGTAGCAGGTCGAGGTCACGCACGGTCGACTGCGTGTCCACATATTCGAGCAGCGGGCCGGTGTTCTTCAAGCATGCGGCGCCATATTGGATTTCCTTATTGCGCTGGTACTCCACCAGCTCTTCGACCGACATCTCGGCAGCGTTCTCGGGGACACCGTAGAAATATTCGTCGGTGCCGGCATCGTCATAGCACTTGACGGCGCTCGAGGCACCAACTCCTCGCGGATCCCAGCTCACGAGGTCGAAGTTCTCGCGCAGCTTAGTAGAGAAGAACCCCGGAGTCTGCGCAACAAAGTCAATACCGCTGCCGCCGGGACCACCGGGGTTGCTAAACAGCGCGCCCTGCGAGTCACCCTTTGCCGGCAGCTTGATCAGCGCCAGTTCGATCGGATCGTGCGCTTCCGGGTCGTCCCACACCATGGGCGCTTTCGCAGTCGCACACTCAAACTTGTCGTCAACCGCATACTCTTCCGGGCAGGCGCCCCACTCGAGGTCTTGCTCGTAGAACTCTCGCAGCGACGGATCAAGATCGGCATCGATGAGCTCTTCCGGACTGTGTTGCTGCTTTGTGGTGCCCTGTAGCTCCTGGATCAGCACGCATCCGCTCAATAGCAGTGTCGATACTGCCGTCAGCGAAATCGCCCCCAGTAGGCGACGTGTGCGACGTGTAGCCCTACTCATCCGTCCATCACTCTCGTTTCGTGGTCTCAATGCCTACCGAGCGTAAGCGGTTTACTCAAACTCCGAGATGAAATCTAATAGCAGCGCCTCCAGCGCCAACGCCGGCGGCACATTCGCCATCAGCCGCTCCCGCGCCCGCTCAATGGCCTCCAAACATGCTACGGCGTGTTCAGGAGCCATCCGCGCTGCGGCGGCAACGATCTCGCTTCGTACAGCTTCGTTCACCAGCTCGACGGGTGCATCCACCTGGAGCATGAGCACGTCTCGCCATAACGATTGGAAATCGGTAAGGATGCGGTCAACACCGTCAAGCGTCGCCCGCTTCGCCCGCCGCTTTTGCTGATCCTCAAGCTCTCGGAATACGCTGCGTAGCTGCCGCGGGATCGCCTCATCCTCAGACAGCCCAAGGCTGCGATACGTTTGCGCACGCTCCTGCTGCTGCTTTGCTTCAGCCGCGGCTTTGCCATCGGCTTCCGCGAGCGCCACCAGCTCGGCAGCCTTCCGAACTGCCTGTCCGGTACTGCGAAGCGCAAGCACCCCCGCGAGCGATTCCTCGCGTCGCTGCCATGCCTCGGGACTGGTCACCAATCGCGATGCCATTCCCACATGCGATTGAGACTCTCTTGCTGCGCGCAACGCAACGGCACGGTCGACGTTGTGACGGCGCACCAGCAGCTCGGCCACATCCTCAACCTTTGGTGTTCCCAAGGGCACCACGCGCACTCGTGAACGGATGGTGGGCAGCAGGTCGGCAACGCTTGGCGCGCACAGCACCCACACGGTTGAATCCACCGGCTCCTCAATCGCCTTCAACAACGCGTTCGAGGTGCGCTCAATCATCCGGTCCGCATCTTCAACGACGATGACACGATAGTTCGCGTGAGTTGGTGAGCGCGAGGCGCGGCCAACGAGCTCACGTGCCGTGTCGATACTGAGGATGACCGTATCCGTAACTACCGCATCCAGGTCTGGATGGGAGCGTGCCCGCACCTGTACGCACGACTGGCACTCACCGCATCCGCCCTGAGGACACAGCAACGCCGCCGCAAATGCGTAGGCGCAGGTTGATCGCCCCGAACCCGCTGGTCCGGTGATCAACCATGAGTTCGTGAATGCCTGCGCGTCGACGCTACCGGGGCGGGAGCCCGACACCGCACGCTGCAACGTCTCGACAGCATGCGGTTGACTGGCAACCTCATCCCACACGCTCACGCGTGCTCCGCGAGTAGCTCGGCAGTCCGGTTCCGGATGCGTTCTGCCACAACGTCCACAGGCTCAGACACATCGACGACGAGATAGCGCTGCGGTGCAGCGGCGGCCTGCGCCAGGTACTGTGCGCGCACCTGCTCGTGGAAGCTCAAATCCAGCGACTCCAAGCGATCGAGTGCCGCACGCTCCCCGAGCATCCGCGCTCGGGCCTCACGCGGATCAATGTCGAGCAGGATGGTGAGGTCCGGGGTGAGCCCTTCAGTCGCCCACTCCGATAGCTTCCGAATCTCATCGGCCCCGAGTGCGCGCCCCGACCCCTGGTAGGCCACTGATGAGTCGATATAGCGATCCTGCAACACCACCTTGCCTGCCGCCAGCGCCGGTCGCACCAGCGTTGCGATGTGGTGGGCGCGGTCTGCGGCAAAAATCAATGCCTCGGCACGCGGGTGCAACTCGCCGGGGTGGTGCAGGAGGATCTGTCGCAATTGCTGCCCCAGATCGGTACCGCCCGGTTCACGCGTGCGCACCACATCCCGGCCCTGTGCGACCAAGAATGCTTCGAGTTTGCCCGCGTGTGTGGACTTCCCCGCGCCGTCACCGCCCTCAACGGTGATGAACAGGCCGCGCATAACTACTCGCTGTCTTTCTTCGTGGTCGTGGACTTACGGGTCGTGGACTTCTTCGCGGTGGTCTTTTTGGCCGCAGTCTTTTTGGCCGTGGTTTTCTTCGCCGTGCTGCGACGCTTCGCCGGCCCCTTTGCACGCTTCTCGGCGATCATCTCAACCGCACGCGCAAAGGTAATCGTGGTGGGGTCGGCGCCGCGCGGCACCGTCACATTCGTCTCACCGTCGGTGACATACGGCCCGAACCGACCGTCCTTCACCTTCACCGTCTTCCCCGAAACCGGGTCCGGTTCGCCGAAGTCGAGGATTACGGTCTTCGACTGCCGGTTGGCGTACTTCGGTTGTGCGAACAATTCCTGTGCACCGGCGAGATCGATCGTGAAGATTGAATCCTCGGTTGGCAGCGAGCGGGTATCCGTGCCCTTCTTCAGATACGGACCAAAACGCCCGTTCTGCGCGGTGACTTCAGTACCCGACTCTTCATCCACACCGACCACGCGCGGCAGTGAGAGCAGCTGCATCGCCTGGTCAAAGGTGACCGTGTCCGGCGACATCGACTTGAACAGGGACGCGGTGCGGGGCTTGGGCGCGGCCTTCTTGCGTTTACCCGGCTCGGGAGCTTCGGGCTCGGGCAGTACCTCGGATACATAGGGGCCGAACCGACCGTCCTTCACCACAATGTCGTGACCGGTCTCGGGATCCTGACCGAGCACCCGGTCTCCGGCAACAGGCGCATCAATGAGTTCCTGCACTTTTTGCGCAGTGAGCTCATCCGGAGCGAGATCTTCGGGCACATTGATGCGGCGCGGGTCGCCACCATCGTCCGCAGCAACTTCGATATAGGGGCCGTACCGACCGATGCGCAGCGTGGCAGTGTCGGTGAGTGCCGTGGAGTTCAATGCCCGCGCGTCAATCTCGCCGAGGTTGTCGATGACGCGGCGCAGACCCGGGTGATCATCGGAACCGAAGTAGAAATTGCCGAGCCACGCGACGCGATCCTGGTTTCCTGCAGCGATCGCATCCAGGTCCGCCTCCATCTGAGCGGTGAAATCGTATTCCACCAGCTCGTTGAAGTGTTCTTCGAGCAGGCGCACCACCGAGAACGCGGTCCAGCTTGGTACCAGGGCGCTGCCACGGCGGACCGCATATCCACGGTCTTGGATGGTCGCGATAATCGATGCGTACGTGGATGGCCGGCCAATGCCGAGCTCGTCCAACACCTTGACCAGGCTCGCTTCGGTGTAGCGCGGTGGCGGGGTGGTCTCGTGCGATTTGGCTTCGCAATCGCGGACCGAAACCGCATCCCCTTCCTTGAGTTCGGGCAGCTTTGCATCGGTGGTCGACTGCTTTTCTTCGCTGCTGTCATCGCGGCCCTCTTCATAGGCGGCGAGGAATCCGCGGAAGGTGATCACCGTTCCGGAAACCTGGTATTCGCTGGCCATCGAGGTTACGGTTCCGGATGCGTCCGGCAGTTCCACGCCCGAGCCTGCGAGCGTGACGGTCGCGGTTTGGCCCTTCGCGTCGGCCATCTGCGATGCCACCGTGCGTTTCCAGATGAGGTCATAGAGTTTGCGCTCTTGGTCGGACACTCCGGTCAGCGCGCTCGGGCGCACAAACTCGCTTCCGGCAGGACGAATCGCTTCGTGCGCCTCCTGCGCGTTCTTCGACTTATTGCCGTAGTAGCGCGGCGACTGCGGTACCGATTCTTTGCCGTACAGCGTTGCTGCCTGCGTTCGCGCGGCCTGCAGCGCCTGCGCCGACAGGTTCGGCGAGTCAGTACGCATATACGTAATGTGCCCGTTTTCGTACAGCGATTGCGCCACCGACATTGTCTGGCGTGCCGAGAAGTGCAGTTTGCGCGAGGCTTCCTGCTGCAGGGTCGAGGTAGTGAACGGTGCCGCCGGGCGACGCGTATACGGCTTCGATTCAATCGCCGAAACGGTCACCGAAACGTCCCCCGCTCGAAGCGCATCCGCGAGCGCCGTTGCGGTTGGCTCAGTGAGCACGAGTGCATCCGATTTCAGTGCACCGCGGTCATCGAAATCACGCCCGGTGGCGATGCGGCTGCCATCGAGCTTGGTGAGACGCACTTCAAAGGGCTGGTTATTCGCGGCAAGCTGTGCCGAAACTCCCCAATAGGTGGCGGATACGAACGCGAGCCGCTCGCGTTCCCGATCCACAATCAGGCGCGTCGCCGCCGACTGCACGCGACCTGCCGAAAGCCCAGGCCCGACCTTGCGCCACAACACCGGCGATACTTCGTAGCCGTACAGGCGGTCAAGGATGCGGCGGGTTTCCTGCGCGTCGACCAGGTGGTCGTCGATCTGACGGGTCTCATCCTTGGCCCGTTCAATCGCCTCGCGGGTGATCTCGTGGAAAACCATACGCCGCACGGGCACCTTGGGTTTAAGCACCTCCAATAGGTGCCAGGCAATCGCCTCTCCCTCGCGGTCCTCATCGGTTGCGAGGATGAGTTCGTCAGCTTCCTTTAGCGCACGCTTAAGCTCGGTGACCGTCTTTTTCTTCGCGTCCGAAACGACGTAATACGGCTCGAACCCGTTGTCGACATCGACCGAGAACTTGCCGAGCGATCCGTGCTTTTGCTCGGCCGGAAGATTCTTGGGTTCGATGAGATCACGGATGTGGCCGACCGAGGCCATCACCGTGTACTCATCCCCCAGGTACTTCGAGATGCTCTTGACCTTGGTAGGGGACTCGACAATGACGAGCTTGTTCGACACGATGCGTTTCCTTGTGGTGAGAATCGTTGATTCGTTGCCTACGGTGCTGGCACATAATCGCACCGCGACGCTGCGTGATACACGCACAGTTGTTGGCAGAGTATCAGCAGCGCCCCGATGCAGTGTTCATCCGCTGTATATCCGACGCCTATCTATTAGCGGATGCGGGCAGAACGCGTTCCGGTTCCGTTACGAGTTGGCCTTCGCTGCATCCTCGTCATACAGCCCCGATTCTTCGAAGCTCGAGGTGGGCATCTGCCGGAATCCCTTGGAGAGGAACGCGAGGTAGACCACGCCGATACCAACCCAGACCAATCCGGTGATCAGCGCCGTCGCATCCAGCGAGAACCACAAGTACACCGTGAGCGCGAAGCCGATGAGGGGAACGACGGCGTACTTCAGAATTGCCGCGACGCCGCGTTCCTTGCGGTCAATGATGAAGAACTTGATGACCGCGAGGTTCACGATCGAAAACGCCGCGAGCGCACCGAAGCTAATGATCGAGAACACGAAATCGGCGGTAAGCACGATCGCCAGCAACGAGATCACACCGATTACGAGGATCGCGAATACCGGGGTCTGGAAGCGAGGGTGAAGTACACCGAAGATTCGTTGTGGCAGCACCCGGTCGCGACCCATGGAGTACAGCACGCGTGAGGTACTTGCTTGGGATGCGGTCGCGCTGGCGAAGCAGCCGATTAGGTAGGCGGTGAGGAAGAACGCCTGCATGGCCGCGCCGCCGAGGTGTCCGACGAGTTCAAGCGGTGCCGTGTCGAGCGCCTCGAAGGTGGTGTAGTCGGGCCAGACCATCTGACCGAACCACGAGATCACCATGAACAGCACACCGCCGCAGACCACGGTCAGGATCACTGCGCGCGGTACGTTCCGGCGTGGATCCTTCGCTTCTTCTGCCAGGGTGGAGACCGCGTCGAAACCAAGAAACGACAGCGCAAGCACCGATGCGCCGGCAGCGATCGAGCCTAACGAAGCATTCGCATCCCAGAACGGTGCCAGTGGCGAGATGTTCGGGTCGAGTTTGCCGGCGGCAAGCACGACGAACAGGACCATGAAGATGAGCTGCACGACAACGAGCAGAACGTTGATGTTCTTGACCACGTCGATACCGAGCACGTTCAGGGTGGTCACCAACACAATCGCAATGATGATCGGCACCCATGCCGGTAGTGCCGGGAACTGTGCGTTGAGGTAGATTCCGAGCAGCAGGTAGTTTGCCAACGGCAGCAGCATGTAGTCGATCATGATTGCCCAGCCAGTCAAGAATCCGGGGCCGGGACCGAATGCGCTGCGAGCGTAGCCGTAGGCACTACCCGCTGTGGGCATCCGCCGTACGATACACGCGTAACTGAACGCGGTGAACAGCATGGCACCGGTAGTGAGGATGTAAGCGGCCGGTAGGTGCCCCTCGGTGGTTTCGGTAACCAGCCCGTAGGTGCTGAAAATGGTCATCGGCACCATATAGGCCAGTCCGAAGAATACGAGCGTGGGTAGGTTCATCGTGCGCCGCAGCGTTGGTGCTGCAGCGGGCGTTGCGGGTTCGGTTGACATTGGTCGAACTCCTTTGTTCAGGGTGGTGTGGCTCGGCTGCTCGTTAGCTGCCCTGTTGGTTGAATACGAATTCGCCGCCGATGAGGGTGGCGAGGATTTCGACGTCGGGCAGCGCAGCCGGTTCGGTATCGCGCGGGTCTGCGGCCCAAACCGTGATGTCGGCGGGTTCGCCAACAGCGAGGGTGGATCCGGTTCGCCCCACGGATTTCGGCACGTATCCGGTGTATCCACGCAGAGCTTCGGATGCGCTCAGCGCCTGCTCGGGGTGGATTGGCTTAGTATCGCGGTCGTGCGGGTGGCGCAGCTGCGCATCGGCGATGATGCCGCGCGGATCGTAGTCAGCGACCGGCCAGTCCGAGCCGAGCGCCTCGACGATACCAGCCTCGAGGAAGCTGTGGGTTTTCCATCCCTGTTGATTACGCGGGTGACCCAAGCGCTTCGACCAGGTGTCGGCGCCCTCCGGGTGGGTGAACAGCGTGCAGTGCGAGGGTTGGACGCAGATCGCCAGCTGCTGTTCACCGATGAACTTGATGACGTCCTCGGCGACGATCTCGAGGTGGTCGATGCGGTGATGGGTGCCGTTATCGGGAAGCGCAGCCAGGGTTTCGGCGACGAAGCGCACTCCCTGGTCGCCAATGGCGTGGGTGATGGTGGGGATGCGATGCTCGTGGAGCAGGGCTACGTGTTCCGCGTATTTGCGTGGTTCGTGCCAGAAACTGCCGAGGCATTCACCCTGGGTGTCGGGTTCTTCCAGCCATGCGGTACCGCCGTCGATCGTGCCGTCGATGAACAGCTTGACGCCTTCGACGGTCCAGCGGCGTCCGCCCTTGCCCTGCTGGTGCACGAGCTGGAGTACATCGTTGGTGTCCATATCGGGGGTGCACCATGGCGAGATGCGCAGCCGGATCGGCAGTTCGCCGTGCTGTTCAATGTGTTCGAGGATGGCAAACACGTCGCGCGGTCGAGCGTCTGGAACATAGGCTTCGGTGAGACCAGCGCGAGCCATACCATCCAGCAACTCGGTGAGTCGTTGTGCCTGTGAAGCGACGGTGGGACGAGGCACAACCGGCACGATGAGGTCGATGGCCGAGAACTCGAGCACGTGGCCGCTGAGCCCGTTGCCGTCGCGGCGGGCGACAATGCCGCCGCCGTCCACGGTTGAGCGCGGTTCGGTGATACCGGCGAGATCAAGCACCGGCTGAGAGACGAGTGCCGAGTGGGCGTCGAACAGGGTGATGTACACCAGGCGTTCGGCACCGAGTGCCTCGGTGATGATGTCGTTGGTGACTTCCTCTGTTTCGAGTGCGGTTGGGATGAGGCCCCAGGCCATCACCCATTCGTCATCCGCGAGCGTTTCGGCCTCCGCTTGGAGCGCACGAATGATGTCCGCGCGAGTTTCGCAATCGCTCAGGTCGGCGCCGCGAGACATCTCTAGTCCCCAAACCGGGTGCGCGTGGCCGTCGATCAAGCCGGCGGTGATCACCGCATCCGAAAACTGTTCGACGACGGCTTGTGGAAACTGCTCGTTCAGCGATTCGAACGAGCCGATTGCGGCGATGGCACCCTGTTGAATTGCAATGGTGTCGCCGTCGCCGTGCTCGGTTACAACGTGGGATGCGCAGATGAGAGTGGTCTCGGTCACTTGTGCTCCTGGGGCGTACTTCGTTGTCGCGGATGCTGCCTCAGCGGTGGGGCAGTTGTTCGGTTACCGGACGCTGCCACAGCTGGTTGGTGTGGTGCGCCGGTGTGCTAAACGTGTTCGATTGGTCATCGTGAAACGTTTCAAATAGAGCGTACCGAGTTTGTGCCACAGCGCAACCGCTCACCCCAGACGAGGGCATGTTGCGCGGGTTTTGCGAGTTCGGGTTGTTGTCTGCGAACGCATAGACTGCCACCATGTCGCCATCCAACCGCGTGACGATTCCGGAACTCGCAGCCGAGCTCGGGCTTTCCGTGGGGACGGTATCTGGCGCGCTGAACGGCAAGCCGTCAGTTGCCACCGCCACCCGTGAGCGCGTGCTCGATTTGGCGCGCCGCCGCGGGTTCCGTTTCAACACCGCAGCGCGCGGCCTGCGCCGGGGTCGGCCAACAACCTTCGCGCTTCACGTGCCCCAGGCTGCGCGCACGCTGAGCTACTACATGCAGTTCGCGATTGGCTTTGCGGATACGGCGGCAGCGCAGGATGTGGATGTGGTGTTGGCAGCGTCCAACGCCGCCGGTCGCGGCGAGGCGTTCCGCGTGGATGGTGCGGCGGTCGCGGACTGGGAGTCTGGACACAACGGCGTCGAGGAACTCGTTCGAGCGCAGGTGCCGGTTGTTGCCGCCGATGGCGCGCCGCCCGGAGCACCAGATCCGGCCGCGATCTTGCAGGTCGATTACCGCGGGCAGCTCGAACGCGTGTTGCGTTCAGCGCACGCCGGTGGCGCATCCCGCGTGGCGGTGGTGGCACCGGATGAGTCGCTCCTGTCCCGGTGGACGATCGATGTGATCTCGTCCTGCGAGGCGATCGGTTCGCGCCTTGGGCTGCCGGTGACGACCGCGCGCTTCCCGATCTTCGGTACTTCGGAGGAGCTTACGGCGCTGGTCCGTGAGCTGCTTGCATCCGCCACTGCCCCGAATTGCATTGTGTTTGCCGGGCAGAACCTCGCCGGATACGCGGCATCCAACCTGCAGCTTGGCACTCCGGATTCTGCGGTTCCCTGGATCGCTTCCTGCGCGGGCGATCCGTTCACCGAGGTGGCAGCACCCACGATCACCGCGATCTTCGCGAACCCGATGGCGATGGGGGCTCGATGCGCGGAGCTTCTCCACGGCTTGGTCGCCGAGGCGACTGCGCGCACCGAGCCGCTGGTTGAGGAATGGCCCTCGTCAATCGCGTTCGCCGACCACTGGCCTGCACCAAGCGACAGCGGTGGTGAGTAACGAACAGCGTTCGGCGTCTAGCTCCAGAACGCGTCTTCCGCGCGCTGATCTTCACTCATCAGCCACACTTCGACAATCCGTCCCTCAACGACACGGAAGATATCCAGACCGAGCTGGTCGAGCGGTTGGCGGTCGGAACGCTGCGCCGTGAACCGCACCGGCATCGCGACAAACGGGCCGTGTTCGTGCGTTGGTTCAGGCGTGAGCGCGAACGTACCCCCGCTCAACTCGGCAAAGTTGGCGAGGTGCCGCATGACGGCCTGTTTGCCGACGTGTTCGCCGGCCAGGGGGTGATTTCCGGGTTGGTGCCACACGATGTTGTCGTCGAGAAGTTGCTCGAGTGCGGCCATATCGCCGGCCGCTAGAGCGGCACCGTATTGCTGAACTGTTTCCGTGACAGACATGGGGGGTTCTCCTTCGTTTCGTGCGGGGTATCCTGCTGTCGTCACGTTGCCAACACGGTGGCGGTTACTTCAACGTAACCGGGGAGGGAAGCTAAATGGCGCCGCGGGGTGACTGGAACGTATTCTCTGCCACTTGCCCGTCCCGACAATCCCTCGCCAGAATCGCGAACAAGTGGACGGCGATGATTGTGATCCTGCTTTCTGAACGGGCGCACCGGTTTGGAGAACTACATCGCCACATTGAGGGAATCTCGAAGAAGGTGTTGCGCGACACCCTGCGAGCCCTTGAGCGCGACGGACTGGTAACTCGCGAAGCGACCGGAGCGCATCCGGTGTACGTGCTTACCGACCTCGGGCGAACCCTTGAGGCACCCCTGTCAGCCCTCCAGGAGTGGGCCGAGGCACACGTCGAAGACGTGCTCGACGCCCGCGATCGGTTTGATGCAGCAGCCGACGAACACGTGCTCCGGGCGGTGGATGCGGGTTAGTCGACGCTCGGTTCGTGGCCGCGGCGTGACAAACACCATAGGGAGCCCGGCGATGTTGCCGATCCCGCTGATACACTGCACGCGTGTCGGTGTCCCAACTCTCACCCAGCACCCAGGATTACCTCAAAGCGATCTGGGCACTCAGTGAATGGTCGACCGACCCAGTGACGCCCTCACGCATTGCCGAACGTATCGGCGTGACGACGTCCACCGTGTCGATCACCCTCGGCAAGCTCGCTAAGCAGGGATTATGCGTGCACGAACGCTACGGTGCGGTGACGCTCACATCCGAAGGCGAACAGTACGCGCTGGCGATGGTGCGACGTCACCGCATCATCGAAACCTTCTTGGTGGATGCGCTCGGGTACACCTGGGACGAAATCCACGACGAGGCCGAACAGCTAGAGCACGCAGTCTCCGACCGATTAGTGGAGCGCATGGATGAGCACCTCGGCTTTCCATCCCGCGACCCACACGGAGACCCCATCCCAAGCAGCACCGGCAAACTGAGTGCGCTCGACTCCGCGGTCATGCTTTACGACGTGCCGCTTGGGAGCCACGTCAAAGTAGAGCGGGTCGACGACGACTATCCCGAGCTGCTGCGCGAGTTCACGCGTCGAGGCATCAGCGTAGGCAGCGAGCTCACGGTGCTCGATGCTGATTCGCTTGCCGACACCATCCGGGTCGAGGTTGATAGGGGCGGCGAGCCGGTAATGCTCGGGGTCCCCGCTCGACGCTCGCTGTGGGTTACCCCGGTACGAACGTAGCGGGGCCATCAGCTCGCGCGAAGCTGTCGCCACCCGGCAGCCAGCAGCACGCCGACCCCGAAGACCACACTGATTGTCGCTGAAGTAGGGGCGTTCAGCGCATAGGCAAGCCAGAACCCACCGAACGCGCCGCCGGCGGCAGCGAGCAAAGTCACCGCAAAGAACCCTCGAACACTCGAACTTACACAGTGTGCTATCGCTGGCGGCGCTACGACGAAGGCGAGTGTGAGCATCACGCCTGTTCCCTGGAACGCTGCCGTAACGACGCAGCTACTCAGCGCCAAAATCATGCGTTCGGTCCGCACTGCCCGCGCGAGGCGCACGCGCGCGTAGTTAGCATCGAATGACACTAATAGCACGGTTTGCCAATGCCACCATGCCAGCAGCAATAGCACCACCAGGATCGAGCCCATTACCCACAGGTATCGCGATCCGAGCGTGTGATCACCTATGACCAATTGCGGCAGCACGGCGAGGTTCACATTGCCAGCCAATACCGTTTCGGGGTCGAGCCGCGCACCGCGAGACATCGAGATGATGATTGCACCGGCAGCGAACAGGGTCGGGTAGACCAGCCCGAGTGCCGCATCCGAATACAGGTGTTGGATGCGGCTGGCGCGCTCCACCAGCAGTGTTGCAATGAGTGCCGCGGCGCAGCCTCCGAGTAACAATAGCGGTGAGGCCGCGTCACCGGCAATGAGATACCCGATGGCTATACCAGGCAAGATTGCGTGACCGATTGCGTCCACCATCATGCTGCGATCTCGCACCACGAGGTGCATACCAGGGATGGCGCAGGCTGTGGCGGTGAGCACGGATGCCAGTGCCCCCATAAGTGCGAGTGTCACCGGGCACCACGCTCGCTCGTGTGCGGATTGTCTGATTTTGCATCGGTGGCGCAGACATATGCGGGCGGATGCGCGTGACTGCGGCTTGCTAACCGTTCTCGGATGCTTGCGGCCAACAACGATACTCCCGCCGTTGCGGCGAGGGTGAGTGTGATCACCGGGCCGGTTGGCAGCGAATACACGATGGAGACGAAACTGCCGATACACGCAGTCGCTGCCGCCATCGCGCAGGCGCTGAACACCAGCGCGCGGATGGACCGGACCCATGGTCGCATCCCGACCGCGGGCATCGCGAGCATTGACACCATGAGCACAATCCCCATGGCGGTGATCCCCACAACGGTTCCCGCGACCAAGCATCCGTTGAGCACCGACTGCACGAGTCGCACCGGAACGCCTCGCACTGCTGCGTGCTCAGGGTCAACGATCACCCAACTACAGTGACGAAATCCGATTGCGAGGGCCGCCGTTACTGCGCAGGTGACCACGAGGATTTGCTGCAGATCGCGCTGTGTGAGGTGTGCCACGTTGCCGAGGAGGTAGCTGCTCATCCCGCCCTTTTGTGGGTACGGGGCGAGGTTGATGTGGTGCAGCAAGAGCAGTGCCGTACCGAACAGGGTGGCGATCGTTACGGCAAGGCCCGTGCTGGACGTGAGCGGTGAGTATCGGTCGAGGAATTGGCACATCAGGGTCGCGGCGATCCCGCCAATCAACGCGCCGGGGATGAGGATGCTCATGTCTCGCGCTGCAGCTGGGGCAAGGATCGAGCCAATAATGAAGGCGCCATACACCCCCGCGAGCGAAGAATGTGCAATCACATCGCTCAGGAGGATCTTGCCCCTCAGGTAGGTCATCGTTCCCACGCTGCCGGCAACTATTGCGATGAGCACCACGCTGATGGTGATGGTCCGATACGTGTGATCAGACAGGTAGTGGATTGGGTCCATATCAAGCTGTCCTCACGGAGTGCGCCACTGCTTCGGCGGCGCCGCCATATGCGGCGCCAACGCGCTCTGCAGTCAGCACCTCACCGACCGGACCGTGCGCGATCACGCGGCGGTTGAGCAGGAGCGCCCGGTCGCAGAATGTGCGCACGCTCGAGAGGTCGTGGTGCACGAGGACGATACTCGCCCCCTGCGCGCACAGCTGTCGCAGCGCGGCGAGAATGATGTGCTCGCTGCGAGCATCCACCCCGGCGAACGGCTCATCGAGCGCGATGAATCTTGGCTGTTGCGCGATGGTACGAGCGAGCAACACACGCTGCTGCTGGCCGCCAGAGAGCTGTCCGATTCGCCGTGCAGCGAGGTCTTCCATACCGACCAGTTCGAGCGCATCCCGTACGTCCCCTTCCTGACGTTCGCGCTGTTCGCGCCATCGTGCCGGTTTGAGAACGGTTCGCCAACGAGCGCCAGGGACCGCTGCAAACGTTCCCATCCGCACGAGATCGCGCACCCGCATCGGGAGGTCGAAATTAAGCGTTTTTGCCTGCGGCATATAACCGACCTGTTCGCGCACGGCTGCCAGCGGATGGCCAAGCAACTCCACGGTTCCTTCACGATGTGGAATCAGCCCGAGTACGGCACGCAGCAGCGTCGTCTTTCCGGCACCGTTCGGCCCGACGATGCCGAGTACTTCGCCTTGTTGCCCGTTGAACGAAACAGAATCGAGTACGGTTTGCCCGCCCAAGTTGACCGTGAGTTCTCGGACTTCGAACGCTGGAGCAGCTGGTGTCACGGTTTTTCCGTCTGGGATGACACCTTGCCGCCGAGCCCCTCTACGACAACAGTGGCGTTGTGTCGCAGCACTTCAAGGTACGTGTCGACGTCTTCATCGGCTCCGAGCGAGTCGGCGTAAAGCTCCGCGTCGGACACCGTCACGTCCCATCCCTTTGCGCGGACTGATTCCTTTAGGCTCGCGATTGCCTGGGGATTCTTTTGGTTGTCCTGGAAGATCATTGGCACCCGTCGTTTTGCGAGCATTGTCGCGAGCTCGTTAATCTCGGCGGCGCTCAGCTCGGCTTCGGTGGAGACCAGGTCGGTTGCGCGCACCTCCAGGTCGTAGCTTTCACCAAAGTATTGGAATGCGTCGTGACCGGTGACGAGCAGTCGTTGATGCTCGGGAATGGTGTCCATCATGGCCGAGATTTCCTGATCAGCTGCCGCGATTTCATCGTTGTAGCGCTTCGCATTGTCACGGATGCGGTCGGCTTGGTCCGGCGCGATGGTGGCGAGTTTTTCGCTCATACCAGACACCACCTGTTGCCAGTTCTCGGGAGAGTTCCACACGTGCGGATCGAACGTTGCCGATGGATCGTCCTCGTCGTCCCACGCGAGCAGGTTCTCTTCTGCGAGCACGGTATCCGCGGAGAACTGTCTATCTCCGAGGCCTTCCAGCTGTTCAACCATGTGCGCTTCAAGGTGCAGCCCGTTCCATACGGTCAGGTCCGCCGATTGCATAGCTTCCACATCGCGCGTGGTCAGTTCATAGGTGTGCGGATCTCCTCCCGGACCCACGAGTGTGACGATATTCGCGTCCGGCACCAGTTCTTTGGCTGCGTCTGCGAGGTACCCCGTCGTGGCGACGATGGTCAACGCATCGTCATCCTTCTCGGCAGCACTGCATCCGTTGAGAGCGAAGCTCGCCGATAGGGCCACAACCAGACCGGCCGCAAGCTGGCCCACTCGCTTGACTTTTCGAGATCTAAATAGGTTCATGTCAGTAATTTCTAACAGTTTAAGTTTGACGAGTCAGTTCTTTATTCTTTATGCACCACCAACTTTGGTTGGCCAGCTCTCGCAGTAGCTTCGGCGTGGATCGCACCTGCGGTAATTGCGACCCGCACCGTGCTCTCGCGCAGCGATGACTCGCACGTAATGAGCATGGCGTCATGCAGGGCGGCCGCTTCTTCGGCTGCGCGGCAGGGGTCGCCGGCCACGCGCCCACTTGCCGTATTTGCTGCGGCAAGCGCCGCAGCATCGGCGGCCACCGAGGCACTGGTGTGTGCCGCCACCATCACCAAGGCAGCCAGCAGCCCGGCCGTAAGCGCAAGAATCGCACCGATGATTCCGACGGCAATCACCGTCCCGCTACCGCGCGCATCCACAGCCCACGCGCGCACACCCCTTCGCCTCACCACCCTCGGAACCCGGTCAAACCCGACTCCGTCGACAAACGCACTAGTGCCCACTACTCACCACCCCCTGGTCGATGTCTCGCAGCGCGCAGGAGCTCGCCCTTGCGCGGGCCGCGGTCTCAACACCAAGTAGGTGGATGGGGATCGTGACTGTCGCACAACGAAATTTGCCCTGATCGTGCACTGAAAGCTGCGCACTGTGTCCAGTAGCAGTGACTGCCGACTCAGGGCTATCGCCGCGTGCCGCCAGCCGCGCCGCTTCTCCGGCGATGTCCTGTGCGAGCGTGTGTGCGCTCGCGGCCACAACGGCGCTGACCGCGAGCGCACACACGGCAATCACAGCGGGAATGGCGACCGCGAATTCCACCGCAATCGAACCACGGCTGCGCCGCGCCCGGCGCAGGGCGTCGATCGATACGCGAAGTGCACGCCGCGCAATCCCGCTGATCGTCATGACTGGAAGGCGTCGGTTACGAGATCTTCGATTACTTGCCGGACCGCATCCGATTGCACGACGGCGACGAGTACGCCAGCAAGCGCAACTGCGGCCATGATCACGATGGCGTATTCGGCGGTTTCAGCTCCGTCTTCTTCTTGCCAGAAGCGTCGGAGCAGTCGTTCACGAGCGGTATTCAAGAGAGTGTTCATCGGTGTCCTTTCTGCTGTGGTTGCGGTGGCACGGCACGAGTCGGTTGGCGCTCAGAACATCGCCCGTTCCAACACGGCGATAACGAGCGGGGCGACGCCAAGTACGAGGAATGCGGGCAGGATGCATGCCCCGAGCGGCAGCATGAGGGTGACGCCGAGGCGCGCCGCAGCGCTGGCGGCGTTCGCTCGGGCGCGGTTTCGGGCCAGTGTGGCTTCGGCCTGCAATAGGGATGCGGCAGGAACACCGGCTTGAGATGCCATCGCCAGGATCGGCTCAGCGCGCCCGTAGTCGCTCTCGCCGAGATTGCATTCGCGGATGACCCGCCGCACTTCGGCGCAGATATCCGCAGCGCTACGGCCCGAGTTCATCCCCATGGCGACCAAATCGAGCCCCAGTCCGGGCGTCTGCGGGTGGCGCGTGGCGCGACGAACAAGCGAACGGTTCCACCACCATCCCGCCACGACCAGCAACAGCCCCACACCAAGCAGTGCCAAACCGATCGTGCTGCCGGTGAACACTCCGATGGTGTCGAAGCCGAGCACGGACCCCAGCAAGATACCCAGCAGCGGCAGCGCGAGCACGATTCGGGAAGCGGATGTGGGCCCTGCCAAGGCGACGCGCACGTCACGTTCGGTCTGCCCGAGTTCTCGAAAAGCAACGCTCAGTGGCTGAAGCACCGAACCAAGCGGCGCACCGGTACGCATTGCCAACAGCCATACTGCGCCCAATGCCCGCCACGAGGCGTGCGGCTGGTTCACGAGGACACTTGCGGGTTCGCCCCCGCTGCGTAACTGCACCACGATCTGTGATTCGATCTCCGGCTGCTGCGCCCGGGAACGTCTGCGACCCAGCTTCATTCCGTTCTGCAACCGTTGTACCGCAGATTGAAATTTGCCGCCGCCGCCAGTTCGATTGCACACGCCGCCTGACTCGCGCTCGGCAGCGATCTGCGCCGACCTGGCCACATATTCCCAAGCTGCGTTGGGAGTTACCCCGTGCACCAGTAGCGACGCCAGTCGCTCTACTACGGCGGCCGCGTGATCTGCGGGGTGCTGCTTACTCATGCCGCGCTCCGCTCAACCCGCTGCCCGGTGCGCACGCTTGTGATCTGCAGCTGCCCGTGCTGATCAACACCGAATTCGCCCATATCAACGAGCGCACGCACGCCCCGGTCGCGTTCAACGTGCATCACCAGATCGATTGCCGAGACGGTCTGGCGTGCGACAGCCTCCGCAGACATCCCCGCGAGCGCGCCGAGGGCTTCCAACCTCGCCGGTACATCAGCCAAGGAGTTGGCGTGGAGCGTGCCTGCGCCGCCATCGTGACCGGTGTTGAGAGCAGAGAGCAGCTCGCGCAACTCCGCTCCGCGACACTCGCCGAGCACGAGCCGATCGGGCCGCATCCGCAGCGATTCACGCACGAGCTGGGCGAGTGTCACCTGCCCCGCACCCTCAATATTTGCCTGCCTCGTTTCGAGCTGTACGACGTGCGGGTGAGCAATACGCAGTTCGGATACGTCTTCAATGACCACCAGGCGATCGGCGGGGTCGGCCTGTCCGAGGAGGGCGCCGAGAAGGGTCGTCTTGCCGGAGCCGCCGGCACCGCTAATCAGCAAGTTCGATCGGCTCGCGAGTGCGGCACGCACGATATCCGCCCCACCGTCGAAGAAGAACCCGGCCTGCACGAGGTCGTCGAAGGAGATCTGCGTGGCTCTCGGTGCGCGAATTGAGATGACCGTACCCGCGACCGACACCGGCGGCAGCACCGCATGCACCCGAATACCATCCCCGATGCGCACATCCACGCACGGCGTCGCATCATCCAGGTGCCGCCCTCCGGCGGCAATGATTCGAACCGCCAGCTCGCGCAGCGCCTGCTCACTCGGAGCCCGCCACGAACGATCCAGCACCGCCCCACGCCCGCGATCAACCCACAACCCCGACATACCGTTAACGAATAGGTCGGTCACTTCGCCATCGGCGATATACCCGGCAAGCGGCCCAAATGCTTCTGCCTGCCCGCGCGTAAGCTCTCGACGAGACCGAGCATCATCATGCGTGCCTCTCACCGGCACTAACGGTACGGATGCGGGTCGGTCGCTGGCGCGCTGCAAACGGAACGGTTCTACCGACCGCTGCGCAAACTCGCCGGAAGAGACATACGATGCGTTGCTACTCACCTGATTCATGCCGCACACGCTAGAACGCAACGCGACCCGCACGTGGCGACCCGATGCATCCTGTGGATAACACCACTATCCACAACGCACGCGGTGCATTTGTTACGCACGCTCGGCTTGCGCGAGGCGGGTGCGTTTAGACTCCTTGCAACGCATTCGACAACGAGGTGGAGGCACCGTGAACGCTACTGACGACAAGATCCAGAAGCTCATCAACCCGATTGAGTCGATCCCGGCACCGGAGGGTTTTAGCGACGGCACCCGCGTACCCACTGACATCCGTGCTCGCGCCGAAGCAGACCGACTCGGTTTCTGGGCAGACCAGGCACGCGAACTGAGATGGGAGACCCCGTTCACCGAAGTCCTGGACTGGTCAAACCCACCGTTTGCGCGATGGTTCCACGACGGCAAACTCAATGTCGCCGTCAACTGCGTTGACCGCCACGTCGACGCCGGCAACGGTGACCGCGTCGCCATCCACTGGGAAGGCGAACCCGGCGACACCCGCACAATCACCTACAGCGACCTGCACCGCGAAGTGCAGCGCACCGCAAGCATGCTCGAATCATTCGGCATCGGCAAGGGGGATGTGGTCGCAATCTACATGCCGATGATCCCCGAAACCGTATTCGCGATGCTTGCCTGCGCGCGCATCGGCGCCATCCACTCCGTTATTTTCGGTGGGTTCTCAGCGGATGCGATCCGCGCGCGAGTCGACTCAGCGGATGCGAAGCTCGTGATCACCGCCAACGGTTCGATCCGAAAGGGTCGCGTCTTTCCACTAAAGGAAACCGTTGACGAAGCGCTGCAAGCTCCGGGACACACGGTCGAACACGTCCTGGTGGTCAAGCGCCCAGACCACGACATCGCGATGCTTGAGGGCCGCGATGTGTGGTGGCACGACCGCATCGAGGACGCCGCTGACACGCACGAAGCCGAGGCCTTCGAGGCCGAGCATCCCCTGTTCATCCTGTACACCTCAGGAACCACAGGCCAGCCCAAGGGCCTCTTCCACGCATCCGGCGGCTACCTCACCCAGGCTGCATACACGCACCGCACCTCATTCGACCTGCGTGATAACGATGTCTTCTGGTGCTCCGCCGATGTGGGTTGGGTGACCGGCCACAGCTATATCGTTTACGGGCCGCTCGCCAACGGTGCTACGCAGGTGATGTACGAGGGTGCGCACGACTTCCCGAGCCTCGATCGCTGGTTCGAGATCATCGAACGCTATGGCGTGACGGTGTTCTACACCGCGCCCACCGCCATCCGCGGATTCATGAAAACCGGGCGCGAGATCCCGCTGCGCCACGACCTCTCTAGCCTGCGTGTTCTCGGCTCCGTCGGCGAGCCGATCAACCCCGAAGCATGGGAGTGGTTCCACGAGGTCATCGGCTCTGGCAAGGCACCGATCGCGGACACCTGGTGGCAGACCGAAACTGGTGCGCACATGATCGCACCGATCGTCTCGCAGGATGCGCTGAAGCCCGGTTCCGCACAGAAGCCCGTCCCGGGCGTGGTGGTCGAGGTCGTCAACGAACAGGGCGAACGCGTCAACCCTGGCGAGATGGGGCTGCTCACCATCACCGAACCGTGGCCGTCCATGGCGCGAGGTATCTGGGGCGATAAGGAACGGTTCATCGAAACGTACTGGTCGCAATTCCCCGGACGCTATTTCGCGGGCGACGGCGCCGGTGTTGACCTCGACGGTGACCTGTGGCTACTCGGCCGCGTTGACGATGTCATGAATGTCTCCGGCCACCGCCTGTCAACCGCAGAGATCGAATCGACCCTGGTTGAGCATCCCTTCGTCGCCGAGTCGGCGGTGGTCGGCGCAGAAGACGAAACAACCGGCCAAGCCGTTGTTGCGTTCGTCGTGTTGAAGCACTCCCAGCGCGAAGCGATCGCCGCCGAAGACGACGTCGAGGCGCTGCTCCGTAAGCATGTGGCATCGGTAATCGGTGCCATCGCCCGACCGAAGATGCTCTTTGCGGTCGACGAGCTCCCCAAGACCCGCTCTGGCAAGATCATGCGCCGCCTGCTCAAGGACGTCTCCGAAGGCAAACCCGTGGGCGACACCAGTACCCTGACCGACGCCGCGGTGATGGAAGCCATCGCCGAGAAGGTGAGCGAACGGCTGCGCGAGCTGAACGCAAACTAGCGCTCCGCATCCGCCTAACGAGCAAACGCCCGCCCGGTGATCGTCGTACCGGACGGGCGTTTGTGGTTGCTAGCTGTGTTCGCTGCGGATGCGGTCGGCACGGATGCGGTACTGGTCGCTACTCGTAGGCCACCGCGAGTTCAATTTCGACCGGGGAACCCAGCGGCAGCGACGACACGCCCACGGCCGAGCGTACGTGCCGGCCCGCATCCCCAAAAATCGACCCGAGGAAGTCCGAGGCACCGTTGGCGACCTGCGGCTGCTGGGTGAAATCGTGCGCCGAGTTCACGAACACGGTCACCTTGAGGATGCGCGTAACACGGTCGAGGGAGCCCAGCTGCTGTTTCACTGCGGCCAGACAGTTCAGCGCCGCGGTCCGCGCGAGCTCCTGCGCCTGGTCCAGTGAAACCTGCGCGCCAACCTGACCGGTCTGAGCCAACTTGCCATCCTGGAACGGCAACTGTCCGGAGGTGTACACAACACCACCGTGGGTAATCGCAGGCACATAGGACCCTGCCGGCGCAGCAACCGGCGGGATCACCATGCCGAGCTGGTCGAGTCGTTCACGAACGCTCATGGTTACTCTCCTGCCTCGTTGTCAGTCAATGGCCGCTTCATGTATGCGACCGTGCCACCCTGTTCGTTCACGATGATCTGCACGAGCTCCCAGCCCTGCTTACCCCAATTGTTCAGGATCGCGCCGGGTGTGTGCAGCGGCAAGGGAGTGATGAAATATTCCCACTTCGTCATGGTTTCTCTTTCGGTTGATGGCGGAAAATTGATGGGTTTTGGCGGCGGATGCGGGCTGGTCGCTGGCGGGTTTCGTTCATTCCTAAGGGGGATCGCAGCACGAAACTCTATTCGTTACGCTCGTTTGCCCTTACCCTAGACGGTATGCCTACGAACTCAACTGCGCCGAAACGCAACATCGTTGCATCCCTTCTCGGCCTACTCGGAATGAGCGGTATCGCCGGTGTGCTCATCGCAGCACTCATCACCCCTGTCATCGCGGTGGCCGGCGTTGCAGCAAATTCCGGCATCACTCTGTTTGAGACCCTGCCCGACTACCTCGAGATCCAGCCGCTGCAGCAGAAAACCGAACTGTACGGCGAGCGGGACGGTAAGCGGGAAAAGATCGCGGAGTTCTACTCGCAGAACCGCGTCGAGGTGGATCTTGACCAGATCTCGGACTACGCCGAGAAGGCGGCAGTCTCCACTGAGGACCCCCGGTTCTATGAACACGGCGGTGTGGACGTGCTGTCCGCCGCTCGCGCCATGGTCGTCGGTCTCGTAGGCGACGACGGCGGTGGTGCGTCGACGATCACCATGCAGTACGTGCGTAACCAGCGTGTTCAGGCCGCCGAGGCAATCCTCGACCCCGAGGAACACGACAGGGCATTTAAGGAAGCGACCGAGGTCTCCATCGGCCGCAAACTGCAGGAGATGCGCCTCGCCATCGGCGTGGAACAGCAGTACAGCAAGGATGAGATCCTTCGCGGTTACCTCAACATTGCGCTATTCGGTGGCCAGGTCTACGGCATTGAATCGGCGGCACAGTACTACTTCGGAAAAGCCGCGGCCGACCTGACCCTACCCGAAGCGGCAACGCTGGTCGGCATCGTGCAGAACCCAAACGCGTACCGCATCGACGACCCGGAGAACCTCGAGGGAAGCACTCAGCGTCGCAACTACGTACTTCGCCGGATGATGGAAGAAAAGGCCATCACTCAGCAGGAGTATGACGAAGCGGTTGCCACCAAGATTGAGCCGAAGATCACTCCGGCCGAGCACGGCTGTATGAACGCGGAAGAAAACTCGCAGTACTTCTGTGACTACGTGCGCAAGGTCATTCTGAAAGACCCTGCATTCGGTGCGACCTACGAAGAACGTCTCTTTAATTTCCAGACCAAGGGATACCAGATCGACACCACCCTCGATCTCGACCTGCAAGCTCAAGTGACCGAAGCCATCCGCTCAAACGTACCGAGCTCGGTTGATTACATGGAGCTGGGCGCAGCGGTTTCGATGGTGCAGCCGGGCACGGGCCACGTGCTCGCGATGCAGCAAAACAAGACCTTTGACGAGACTGCCGACGCACAAAAAGACAGATCCAAAACGTCGGTGAACTACAACACTGACTATGCGTACGGAAACTCAACTGGATTCCAGGTCGGATCGACCTACAAGGTGTTTACCCTCGCAAACTGGCTGCAATCCGGCCACTCACTTTACGAATCAATCAACTCTCAGACTCGAAGTTTCGACTTGGCCAATTTCCAGAACTCTTGCGAAGGCGGATACGGCGGTAGCTGGAGTCCACAGAACGACTTCAACGCCAAGTTCGGGTCCGTCAATGCCGTGGAAGCAACGGTCCAGTCGATTAACACCTCATTTGTCGCCATGGCCGAGCAACTCGACCAGTGCACCACGCGCGATATCGCTACAGGTTTGGGTGCGCACCGTGCCGACGGTAAAACCAATGAGTCCTACCCCTCGGCAGTACTGGGAACAAACGAAATTGCTCCTATGCAGATGGCGGTAGCCTTCGCCGGTATTGCAAACGACGGTAAGGCCTGCTCGCCGATCGCCATTAAGTCAATCTCGCTGCGTGACGGTACCAAGCTTGACCCGCCGAAGAGCGATTGCAAGCAGGTTCTTGACCCTAACGTCGCTCGTGCGATGGCGGTCGCGATGGGGCAGGTAATGACGCGTGGTGGCGGTAGCGCGACCAACCCGGGTTTGGGCACCATTATCGGAAAAACCGGTACGACCGATGACTCCTACGACACCTGGATGGTCGCATCCACGACCGGTGTTGCCGGAGCGATCTGGGTCGGTAATGTGCAGGCATTCGTTGACTCAGAGGGGAACGGTTACAAGGTCTCGCTGCGTGATGCCGGTCTCGCCGAAGTTCGACACTCCATCGGGCATTCAATCTTTGCTGCCGCGATTCCGCAATACGGGGCGAAAGACATTCCGGAGCCATCTGGCGACGCCGTGAAGGTCGATAATTCGACCGTTCCCGATGTCAAGGGAATGTCCATCGATGCTGCAACGGCCGCGATCGAAGGAGCCGGTTTCAAAGCTTCGGTGGGTGACCAGGTGAGCTCGGATGTGCCTGCTGGTTCAGTGGCGAAAACCAACCCGTCTGCGAACACACGCACTCCTAAGGGCTCGACCATCACCATCCACCCGTCAAACGGCCAGGACAACAAAGACAAGAAACAGCAGCAGGAAGGTAACGTGATGCCTTCGCTGTCCGGCATGTCCTACGAAGAGGCGATTAACACCCTTGCGGATGCGGGGCTCGGCAACTCGAATAACACCTTCTCCTGGCACGGCCCGCGTGACGGCAAGGTGAAGAGCACCGACCCGGCTGCGGGATCGACCGTGCCGCCGAATACCGAGATCAAGATCCAGGCCGAATAGGCCCCTGGACAACGCAACGGTATGAACGTTCTACGAACGATCGGAACCGGAGCCGCGGCACTTGTTGCTGCCGGCCTCGGTTTCGTTAGCTGGGCGGTGGGCGTTGAGCGTCGCCGGTTTCAATTGCGCCGAGTTGAGCTAGCAGTGCTCCCGCACGACGCTGTGCCGGTTCGGGTGCTGCATCTTGCTGACGCGCATTTGGCTCCGGGACAGCGCAAGAAGATCCGGTTCGTGCAGTCACTCGCGCAATTGCAGCCAGATCTCATCGTCGCCACCGGTGACAATCTCGGGCATCGAGACGCTCTTGCGCCGCTGGCCGAAATGCTTGAGCCGTTCCGTGGAGTGCCCGCGTTGAGCGTCTTTGGCTCGAACGACTATTTCGGACCGGTGCTCAAGAACCCGATGACGTACCTGCTGCCGCGCAAACCGCATCCGCCCCGGCCACGAGACCTGGACGAACAGGCATTACGCGCCCTGCTTTTTGACGATCTCGGCTGGATTGACCTCACGAATACTGCTGCGGTCGTAGATGTACAAGGCTTGCGCGTGCGCGCGATCGGCGTGGATGATCCGCACATCGAGAAGGATGCATACCCCGAGGCGCGTTCGGCGCTGTCGCGTTGTTCAAGCGGTAGCGATTGGGATTTGACGCTCGGGCTGGTGCATGCGCCGTACCAGCGGATTCTGGACGCCTATGTGGGGGATGTTGGCGCGGATGTGATCTTTGCCGGGCATACGCACGGTGGGCAGGTTTGTCTGCCGGGCGGGCGGGCGATCGTTTCGAATTGCGATTTGCCGCCGGAGCACGCTGGTGGCCTGTCGTGGCGGGATGCGGATGATCGCGGCGCGGTGCCCCTGCACGTTTCGCGGGGGCTCGGCACGTCGATTTATGCGCCGGTTCGTACGTTCTGTCCGCCGGAGGCCACGCTGATTACGCTGGTGCCGCGGCCTGCTGGGGAGTAGTTAGCCTCGGCGCAGGACTGAGCGTGTGGCCGACGCGCGTGGCCGACGCGCGTGTGCGCATGGCCGGTGCGTTTTGAAGGCACCACTTTCAGGGTCGCGAGCAAGTGCCGTTTGCGCTATCATATTCAAGTTGTCGATCGTGCGATTTGCGCGGTTTACACATCGGGATGTGGCGCAGCTTGGTAGCGCGCTTCGTTCGGGACGAAGAGGTCGCAGGTTCAAATCCTGTCATCCCGACGCTGTGTTTGGCCCCTGCTCCGGCGGGGCCAAACGCGTTTTCCGGGGTCCGCCGTACGTCGCTACCCGCGTCGCCCGAAGAACCCTCCCGCTCCGTGCTCCCTCCGCCGCGACCCTGCCGTGCTCCCTCCGCCGCGGTCCCTCCGGCGTGCTCGCCCGAAGAACCCTCCCGCTCCGTGACTTCCCGCCCCGCACTATCGCGTTGGGGCCCACATCGCACACATAAAACCCACCCACCCCCACCACCAACACCGTTGGGGCCCACTTCGCACACATAAAACCCACCCAACTATGCAAACTCGGCCCCAAAACCACCGCCCCAACAACGTTGAGGCCCACTCTGCACACCTCGCCTCATCCCACTCCATCCCGAAACCACCTACCCCGCCTACCGCGTTCGGGCCCACATCGCACACATAAAACCCACCCAACTATGCAAACTCGGCCCCAAAACCACCGACCCAACAGCGTTGGGGCCTACTCTGCACACTTCACGCCCGCCCAAGTATGCAAAGTGGGCCTCAACGCGGATATGGGGAGGGTGGAAGCGCGGATGGGGAGGGGTGGAAGCGCGGATGCGCGAGGGCGGTGTGTGCAGTCTGGGTGCGGTGCCGGTGCGACCGCAAGCGAGCAGCTTCATGCAAGGCTGGCAGTGCTGTAAGTCGGAAGGCAACATAGACGAATGTCGGGACGGAAGTATGCAAACTCGGCCCCAAAACCACCGCCCCAACAGCGTTCGGGCCCACTCTGCACACTTCACGCCCACCCAAGTATGCAAAGTGGGCCTCAACGCGGAATAGGGGCGGGGGTGGATGTGCGGGTAGGCGGCGCGGGCAGGCGGGCAGGCGGCACCAGCAGGCACGCAGACGGCGCGAGCAGGTGGGCAGGTGAGCAGGTAGCCAGTAGGTGGGGTGGATGCGCGGGCAGGGCCGCTAGACCGGAGCCACGTCGCTCGCGAGGCGCCCTTCAGATTCGCGCAGGTAACACTGGCCACACAGCGACTCGTAGGTAACCCGATCACCGTCGATCGCAACCTGGTCGCCGTCAAACACAAACCGCTCCCCCACGCGCCGACCGTTAAAAATCGCCTTCCGACCGCATCGGCAAATCGTCTTCAGCTCCTCAACCGCATGCGCAATCTCCAAGAGCCGCCGCGACCCGGGAAACGCAGCCGTCTGAAAATCCGTGCGGATTCCGTAGCTGATCACGGGAATATCATCGAGCACCGCAATCTTGAACAGACCGTCAATCTGGTCTGCGCTCAAAAACTGCGCCTCATCCACAAGTAGACACGCGATCTTCCCACCGGCACGCTCCACAGCAGCATGAAACAGCGCTCGCGAGTCTTCACCCTCGTCAATCAGGATGTCTACGCGACGCGACATTCCCAGCCGCGAAGACACCGCATCCGCACCCTTGGTGTCGATCAACGGCTTCGCCAATAGCACCCGGTGATCACGCTCTTCATAGTTGAACGCCGCCTGCAGCAGCGCCGTCGACTTACCCGAGTTCATCGCGCCGTAGCGAAAATACAGTTTGGCCATTCCTAGTCCAGCGCTCCTGCCCTACGCGCAAGCCCCGCCACACGCGCGGCAATGCCGCCGGCGAGCGTTTCTAGCGCCTCATGGTTTCGTCCGCCCTCGGGCACAATCACGTCTGCCCAATGTTTGGATGGGGCGACGTACCGCTCGTGCATCGGCTTCACAGTGGCAAGATACTGCGCCTCCACCGACTCGATCGTGCGGCCACGCTCGAGCACATCGCGTTTTATCCGTCGCAGGATGCGTTCGTCCGCGTCGGTGTCTACGAACAGTTTCAGCGCCATCCGTTCCCGCAACCGCGCATCGGCAAGCACCAGCACTCCCTCGACGAAAATGATCGGCGCAGAATCAATAACCTCGACCGCATCCGACCGGTTGTGGTTCGCGAAATCGTACACCGGCGATTCGACGCTTTCGCCGCGGATGAGCGCGTCGAGATGCTCGAGCAAGAGTTCGCTGTCGAATGCTTCAGGCGCGTCGTAGTTGGTGAGACAACGTTCCTCGTAGCTGAGGTGGTCCTGCCTGCAGTAGTAGTTGTCGTGAAAAATCAACGCAGATTCGCCGGCGAACCGGGCGGCAAGTGCGCGTGCGAGCACAGTCTTACCCGACCCCGATCCACCGGCGATTCCTACGACCAGCGGGGTAGTCACGTGTCCTAGCTGACGGGTGCGATACCGAGAACCTTCGCGGTCTCGTTCTGGATGCGTTCGGCCAGCTCAGGGTTCGAGTTCAGTTGCTCGCCGTACGCGGGGATGAGCGACTTAATCTTGTCGGCCCACTGCGCCTGCTTCTCGGGGAAGCACTTCTCAAGCAGCGACACCATGACCTGGGTGGCAACGGATGCACCGGGTGAGGCACCGAGCAGACCGGCGATCGAGCCGTCGGCCTTCGACACGACCTCGGTACCCATCACGAGCAGCGGCATGCCGCCATCGGGGTTCTTCTTCATTACCTGCACGCGCTGGCCGGCAGTGATGAGTCGCCAGTCTTCCATCTCAGCCTCGGGGAAGAAGTCGGCGAGAGCCTCGAACTTCTTCTTCGGGGATGCGGCCAGCTGGCCGACAAGGTACGACACCAAATCGAAGTTGGTCACACCAACACCGAGGTAGGTGGGGATGTTGCCGGGTCGCAGCGATAGGAACATGTCGGCAAGCGATCCCTGCTTGAGGTAGCGGGTGTTGAATCCCGCGTAGGGACCGAACATCAGCGACTTCTTGCCGTCAACAACGCGGGTGTCGAGGTGCGGCACCGACATCGGCGGGGCGCCAACGGGAGGCATCGCGTACACCTTTGCCTGGTGCTTCTCGACGACCTCGGGGTTGTCGGTACGGAAGAACTCACCGGAGATCGGGAAGCCACCGTAGCCCTTGACCTCGTCGATACCCGACTTCTGCAGCAGCGGCAGTGCGCCACCACCGGCACCAACGAACACGAAGCGCGCGTGGGTTACGTTCTTACGGCCCTTTTCGGCACCGGACAGCACCTTCGTCGCGACCTGCCAGACACCATCCGGACGCTGGCGAAGGTTGATCACTTCGGTGCCGAGGCGAACCACTGCGCCCTTGTCGATCGCGTTCTGGATCAGGTGGCGTGTCAGCGAACCGAAATCAACGTCGGTACCCTGCTCGACATAGGTCGCGGCGACCTTTTCGTTTTCGTCGCGACCAACCATAAGCGCAGGCGCCCACTTGGCGATCTGCTTGGGGTCGTCCGAGAACTCAATGGTCGAGAACAGCGGCTGTTCCTTCAGCAGCTCGTAGCGACGACGGAGGTAGTCAACGTTCTCCTCGCCGGTCACGAAAGTCATGTGCGGGACCGGGTTCAAGAACTTCGTAGGCTCAGGCAGGTCGCCTCGCGAAACGAGCGATGCCCAGAACTGACGGGACACCTGGAACTGCTCGTTGATCTTGATCGCCTTGGTGATGTCAATTACACCGTCCTTTTCGGGGGTGTAGTTGAGCTCACACAGCGCCGAGTGACCGGTACCAGCGTTGTTCCAGGGGCCTGAAGACTCCTGGGCAACGTCATCGAGTCGCTCGATGATCTTGATCGACCAATCGGGCTCGAGTTCTTGCAGGAGCGTTGCCAGGGTCGCTGACATCACTCCGCCACCAATGAGGACTGCGTCGTAAATCTTCGGGTTCGTCACGCTCTCTATTCTACGCCCCGATACCTGAGCGGACGCACCGTATCTGAAGGCGCCACATCCACCGAACCGGCGACTGCGAGTCGCCCGCGCAGCATCCCGCGCGACCAGCACAGCATCCCGCGCTACCCGCCTAGCGACGCAGCGGCAGCGAACTACTTCGAGAGTTCGTCCGCGAGCAGCTCTGCGATCTGTACCGTGTTCAGCGCCGCACCCTTGCGCAGGTTGTCGTTCGAGATAAACAGCACCAGGCCCTTGCCTACCGGCGCGGATTGGTCGGTACGGATGCGGCCAACAAAGCTGGCATCGCGACCGACAGCGTGCTGCGGGCTCGGGACATCCATAAGCTCGACACCCGGCGCAGCTGCGAGCAGCTCACGCGCGCGCTCAGGCGTGATGTCGCGTTCAAACTCGGCGTGCACGGCCAGCGAGTGCCCAGTAAACACTGGTACGCGAACGCAGGTTCCGGACACGAGCAGCTCAGGCAGGTGCAGGATCTTGCGCGATTCGTTGCGCAGCTTCTGTTCTTCGTCGGTCTCGCCCGAACCGTCGTCGACGAAGTCACCCGCCTGCGCAACCACGTTGAACGCCACCGGGTGAACGTATTTCTGTGGGGACGGGAAGTCGATTGCCGAACCGTCATGCACGAGCCCAAGCAGCGCATCCTCGCCCCGCTCAGCCGCAGCCATCGCCTGCGAGGAAAGCTCACGGGCACCGGCAAGACCGGAACCGGAAACCGCCTGGTAGGTGGTCACCATCAGCCGAACAAGCCCGGCTTCATCGCTGAGCACCTTCAGCACCGGCATCGCGGCCATAGTGGTGCAGTTCGGGTTCGCGATGATGCCCTTGGGGCGGTCTGCGATATCGTCCGGGTTTACTTCCGAGACCACCAGCGGCACCTCGGGATCGCGCCGCCATGCCGATGAATTGTCGACAACGACCGCACCGGCAGCAGCAAAGCGTTCAGCCTGCGCCTTCGAGGTCGATCCACCGGCAGAAAACAGCGCAATGTCGATCCCCGAAAGATCGGCTTTGGCCACATCCTCGACTGTGATGTGCTCACCACGAAACTCGAGCACGGTGCCAGCCGAGCGCTCCGAGGCGAAGAAGCGGATGCGGTCAATCGGGAAGTTGCGTTCGTCAAGCAGGCGACGCATCACAGCACCAACTTGGCCGGTTGCGCCGACAACGGCAACGGTAAATTTCCTAGACATAGCGCGCTCCTTTAGGCCACCCTTCTACGGGTCAGCGGTGGCGAAAATCGGTTACTCGAGTGTACCGCCGTAACCGGGTATGGCACACGTACTCTAAAGGGATGCGCTTAGCGCCCGGTCCCGGCGTAGACAACGGCTTCCGAGTCGCCGTCGAGGCCAAACGCTTCGTGGATGACCTGGGTTGCGCGGGATGCGAGCGTGGCCGCGGTGAGTACCGAGATGCGGATCTCTGAGGTGGAGATCATGTCGACGTTAATACCGGCCTCGCTGAGTGCCTCGAACAGGGTGGCTGAGATCCCGATGTTGGTGCGCATACCTGCGCCAACGAGCGAAACCTTGCAGATCTGGTCATCGAAACGTAGCGATTCGTAGCCGAGCTCATCGTGTGCATTCTCGAGCGCACGCAGCACGTTGTCAGCGGAGACCTTCGGCAGCGTAAACGAAATATCGGTGACGCCATCGTTCTGAGTCTGTACGTTCTGCACGATCATGTCGATATTGGCACCCTGCTGGGCAACCAGGTTGAAGATCGCTGCTGCCGAGCCGGGCACATCCGGCACGCCGACGACGGTAATTTTTGCCTGGCTGAGGTCGTGGGCTACGCCCGCAATCGTTGGTTCTTCCACGTTGTGCTCCTTTGCGTAGTCCGGGTGATACACGATGGTGCCGGGGTCGTCCGAGAATGATGAACGCACCACCAGGGTCACATTCTGACGGCGGGCGTACTCAACGGCGCGAATGTGTAGAACCTTTGCGCCGCTACCAGCGAGCTCAAGCATCTCCTCACTGGAGATGTGGGCGATCTTGTGCGCTTTGGGTACCATGCGCGGGTCTGAGGTGAAGACGCCGTCAACATCGGTGTAGATTTCGCATCGCTCCGCGCCGAGAGCGGCCGCGAGGGCGACCGCGGTCGTATCGGATCCGCCGCGCCCGAGCGTAGTGATATCGCGGGTGTCGCGGTTGAACCCCTGGAATCCAGCAACGATCGCGATGGCGCCCTCGTCGAGGGCTTCGCGGACGCGCACCGGCGTAACGTCGACGATCCGCGCATCCCCGTGTTTCGCATCCGTGATCATACCCGCTTGGCTGCCGGTGTATGAGCGCGCGTCGTACCCCATCGATTTGATGGCCATCGCCAATAGCGCCATCGAAATGCGTTCACCGGTGGTGATGAGCATGTCGAACTCGCGTGGGTCTGGGATGGGGGTGATCTCGTGAGCGAGGTCGATAAGGTCGTCAGTGCTGTCGCCCATTGCCGAGACAGTGACCACGACTTCGTGACCCTGGCGCTGCAGATCCACAATGCGCTTTGCCACACGGCGAATGCTCTCGGCATCCGCTACCGAGGATCCGCCGTATTTCTGCACGATGAGACTCATCCAGCCACCTTCACTTCTTCATTGCGCTCTGCAGTTAGCCTACTGGGCTCGTTTTTCTTCACGCACAGCGACGTAACAGTTCACACCGTTTTCCTCTCCCACGAGCTGCCGCACACTCTCCACTGCGGACAAATGGCGAAAATAAGCACCAGCATCCCCTATATGCGGACGGTGGACGTTATTTTCGCCATTTATCCGCGCGGCGGGCTGTACCGCGGCGCCTGTGGAAAATGAGTTATCCATAGGCGAAGAAGCTGCCGCCCTCACCGATGCGATTTTGCGGTTCCTTTAGAGCATGAAATCTTTAGACGTACTTAGCTTCGGGGTCGCTTCCCACCGACAACTCCTAGCCGCCGGACATACCAAACATGAAGTTGAGCGCCATCTGCGTCACGGCTCCATTGCACGACTACGCCGTGGCTGGTTTGCTCAACCTGGGGCCAACCCTCTAGTAGCAACCGCCGTTCGCGCAGGTGGTGTGCTTACGGGACCGACTGCACTCGCCCTTCACGGAGCGTGGCAGCTATCACCCAGGGCCGTGCATGTTCGCGGACACCACCGCTATGACATCACGGGTCGGGACGTGGTCGCGCATGTGCTGAAGCCGAGTCCACCGTTTAACTCAGCAGTTGACCCGGTCGACGTCAGTGTTCAAGTCTTGCTCCGCGATTGTCCTCGACAGGACGCAGTCGTTGTCGCTGACTCCATCGTGAACCGCCGACTGCTTTCCCTGGAAGAGTTCGCACAAATCGCCCAGGGCCTCGGGCGTCGAGGTGAGGCGGTGCTGCACCGGCTCGATCCACTCGCTGAGTCAGGCACCGAAACCCTGTTTCGTCTATGGGCTCGGAAGCACAACATTCAGCTATCAAGCCAAGTGCCATTTGGCGACTTCGAGCGAGTGGATTTTCTGATCGGTAAGAGTTTGGTTGTCGAGTGTGACAGTGTCGAGCACCACACTTCGTTAGCAGCCTACGAGAATGACCGCTTGCGAGATCTGAAGTTACAGACGATGGGATACGCAGTGGTACGGCTCACATATCGACAGGTCATGAATCTGGAAAACGGGCCCGGCCAACAAATCTTGACACTCATTCGTCGTGGCGCTCACCTGCGTGATGTGCCACCGCTGTCCTGGCGAGCAAGATCACTTACCTCGGACAAATGGCGAAAATAGGCACCTGCATCCCCTATATGCGGACGGTGGACGTTATTTTCGCCATTTATCCGCACAGCTTTGTCCGGGCGGCTGGCCACACAGCGGGACGCACCAGACAAGAGAGATTAGAGAAACGAAACAACGATAGAGCGAAGAGTGCGAACGCGCGAGACCCGGCTACTCCGTGATCACGCGGCGACCGGCAAACGCCCGCCCGAGCGTCACCTCGTCGGCATATTCAAGGTCACCGCCAACCGGCAAGCCCGAAGCCAGCCGCGATACCGAAACCCCCATCGAACGCAATAGCCGCGAGAGATACGAGGCGGTCGCATCCCCCTCAAGGTTCGGGTCAGTCGCCAGGATCACCTCGGTTACCGTGCCGTCCTCTAGACGCGGCATGAGCCCGCGGATATTGAGCTGGTCCGGGCCAATGCCGTCAATCGGCGAGATTGCCCCGCCGAGCACGTGATAGAGCCCCTCGTACTCACGGGTGCGTTCAATCGCGGCCACATCCTTCGGTTCCTCAACCACGCAGATGAGCGTTTGGTCGCGCTCCGGGTCACCACAGATATTGCACACCTCGGCCTGGGCAACGTTCCCGCAGTACCGGCAGAACTTCACTTTGTCGTGCACTTCCCCGAGCAGCCGTGCCAACCGCGACACATCGAAATTCTGCGTCTGCACAATGTGAAACGCAATGCGCTGCGCCGATTTCGGCCCCACTCCGGGCAGCCGCGCAAACTCGTCGATCAGGTCTTGAACAATACCTTCGTACATCCGCTAGTACTCCTCGGGCGGCGCTTCAACATCATCGGGCGGCACCATATCGTCGGCACCGACCGCCGCGGCCACAATCGGCTCTTCCCCCACGAACCGCGCGCCGAGCCGCTCACGCACCACCGATTCCCCGTACCGCTGCGCACCGGAGACCAGCGCCGGGTGACGACGTACAGGTTCAGGTTCTTCTTCTGGTTCTGGCTCGGGCTGCGACTCGGGTTGGTCATCGGGTAGCGCTGCGACGTTCCAGCCGGATGCATCGGGCTCGGTCTCGGCCGCAGCATCCGGATTCGTGGTGGTTGCGCTCATGCCCTGAGCATCGGCGGCGGGCTGCGTTCCAGCCGGCGCCGGCACGTCCTCCCCCGCGGCTAACTGTTCTCGAGGCTGGTCTCCGACCGACGAATCCGTCGATGCTGACTCGCTCGTTGTGGCTGCCTGCGCGGGAAGCTCGACCGGTTCCGGTGTTGTTGCGGCTTCGAGGTCGGAGGCTTCGCGCGCGGCGATCTCTTCCGCAGCCGGGGCTGCTGTCTGTGCTTGCGCACCCGGCCCGTCGGAATACGGATCGGGTCCACTGGCGTATTCGTCCCACGCTGATCCGGGTCCGTCATCGGCTGGCTGCGGCTCACCGGGTATTGCCGCGACGGTCCAGCTCACCTCGGGCTTACCGGTGTTGCGGGCGGGTTCCGGCGCGCGCTTGCTCGGATGCGCCGGTTGCTGGCGCTGGTGCGCGCCCTGCGCTTGTGGCGCGCTCGATGGCCCACGCGGAGCTCGGTGGCGGTCATCGTCCGCGGGGGCACCGGCCTGCGGCTCTCCATCGCGACGCACTCGCGGCTGTACGCGCATTGCCACGTTAAACGTGTGCTGCAGCGCCGTTTTCAAGAGCTGTCCGGCCGGCGGGCGGCCATTCTGGCTGTGTCGGAGTTGCTGCGAAACAGCGTGGTTCGGTACGTCCACGCGCAGCACATCACCGGCATATTCCAGCGGCTGCAATTGGTTCACCACTGCCCAGGCGGCGCGGCCACCGTCCGCGAGGACGCGCTCGAGCACGCTCGGCCACGCATCCCGAATCTGTCCGATACTGACCGCATCTGGTGACGCAGGCGTTGCCTTCGAACCACCAACAGCGCGCCCACCGCTGGCGGGCGCAGTTTCGGGTGATGTGGCAGCGGCAGCTTGCGCAGCAGCGGCAGCAGGCTTGGATGCGGCCGGTCGCGCAGGCGCGGCCGGTTGCGCAGGCGAATCCGGTTGCGCCGCGTGGGTTGCGGCTTCCGCAGCGTTAGCGCCGGGCCTGCCACCCGCGCCCACAGCACCATCAGCACCAGCGCGACCACCAGCATCCGAAACACCGCCGGCGAACGCCGACTTCAGCGCCACCAGGATGCGGGCCACCATGAGTTCAAGCTGCAGTTTCGGAGCGGTCACACCGGTCATCTCGGTGAGCGTGGTGTTGGCCGCATCTGCAATGCCGCTGAGTGCCACACCCGAGAAGCGAGCAGCAGTATCAATCAGCCGCTCGAGCTCATCCTGGCTTCGACCGCGGAGCACCGCCTCGGTGCCTTCACCAACGGCCTTGGCAACGATGAGATCGCGCACCCGCTCCAAGAGATCTTCAACGAACCGGCGCGGATCCTGACCGGACTGGATCACCGCGTCGATAGCGCGGTAGGCCCCATCCGCATCCCCCTCAGCGAACGCGAGCACGGTGTCATCGAGCAATTGCTGTGCTGTAAACCCGAGCAACTGCGTGGCGCGATCGTACTGAATCTCGTTACCGTCGGTACCGGCAATCAGCTGGTCGAGCAGAGACATCGTGTCTCTTGCCGAGCCACCACCTGCACGCACAACAAGCGGCAGCACACCGGGTTGGGCGGTGACGTTCTCTTCACGACAGATCTGCTCTACGTACTCAAGCATCGGCGCCGGCGGAATCAGCCGAAACGGGTAGTGGTGCGTGCGCGACCGAATGGTGCCAATGACTTTTTCCGGCTCGGTGGTGGCAAAAATGAACAGCACGTCCTCCGGTGGCTCCTCAACCACCTTGAGCAGTGCGTTGAAGCCCGCGCCCGTAACCATATGCGCTTCGTCAATGATGAAGATGCGGTACCGGTCACGGCTCGGCGCCATCACCGCGCGCTCACGCAACTCACGCGCATCCTCAACACCACCGTGGCTGGCGGCGTCGATCTCGAGCACATCGAGCGAACCGCCGCCGTCACGACCGAGTTCGCGGCACGAATCACACTCGCCGCACGGTTCCGGAGTCGGGCCTTGCGCACAGTTCAGGCAGCGGGCGAGGATGCGCGCCGAGGTCGTTTTTCCGCAGCCTCGCGGTCCCGAGAACAGGTAGGCGTGATTGATCCTCCCCGACCGAATCGCCGTCGCAAGCGGATCGGTCACCTGGCGTTGGCCGATCATCTCAGCGAACGACTCTGGCCGATAGCGTCGGTACAGGGCAGCAACCATGTGGACCATCGTAGTTGGCCATCGACCGGGTTTGCTGCCAGCGCACATCCGCCCGCGAACGCAACCATATGAGGGCTCGTGCCCTATGGCGCGATATGCGTGATCTCGAGTGTCTGCCTGGCAATCTCGAGTTCTTCGTTCGTCGGCACAACCAGTACTTTCACGCGTGAGCCGGGCGTGGAGATCTCACGCGGCCCCTCGACGTGCTGCTCGTTGAGATCATCGTCGAGTTCGATACCGGCCCACTCCAGACCCTCGAGGGTGCGCCGGCGCACAATCGCCGAGTGTTCGCCGACCCCGGCAGTCCAGGCGATCGCGTCTACATCCCCGTGCAGCGCCATCATGTAGGCACCGAGGTAGTGACGCATCCGGTGGATGTAGACCGCAAGTCCCTGCTCCGCATCAGTATCGCCGCGTTCGGCGCGTTCGGTGACATCGCGCATATCGTTCGTGCCGGTCATACCGAATAGACCCGATCGACGGTTCAGTAGATCGTCAAGCGCATCGACCGTGTAGCCAGCCTTGCGGTGGAGGTGAAAGAGCACGGCCGGGTCGAGGTCACCGGATCGGGTACCCATCACCAACCCCTCAAGCGGAGTCATCCCCATCGATGTCTCAATCGAGATGCCGCCGTCGACCGCGCACATCGACGCACCATTGCCGATGTGCATCACAATCGTCTTCGTCTCCGCCAGCGGTTTGTTCAGAAATTCGGCGGTCGCCTCGGCGACGAACTTGTGGCTGGTGCCGTGCGCCCCGTACTTACGGATGCGGTACTTTTCGGCCACATCACGGTCGACCGCATATCGGCTAGCCGCGTCGGGGATGGTGGTGTGAAACGCGGTGTCGAACACAGTCACGTGCGGGATCTCGGTAAACACCGCCCGCGCGGCGCGCACACCGGCAAGATTGGCGGCATTGTGTAGCGGAGCGAGCGGGATGAGTTCCTCAATATCTTGCTCAACCCGTTCGTCGACGATGGCTGGGCCAAAGAAGCGGCGACCGCCCTGCACCACGCGGTGTCCGACCGCCTGCGGCGGTGCTTCCCGCAGGCTCGGACCGTAGTCCTCGAAGTTGTCGAGCATCAGCCGGAATGCTTCATCGTGGGATGCGATCGGTAGCTCTCGCCGGTCGCGGTTGCCGTCGCGTTTATGGGTGGAAATCCCCATACCGGAACCGATCCGTTCGATGAGTCCCGAGGCGAGTTTGGTCTCGCTGGTCATGTCGATGAGTTGGTACTTCAGCGACGACGAACCGGAGTTTACGACCAGCACGATAGACATTTCGCTCCTAACCTCTGCTCTCACGTTAGCCGAGTTGCCCCACGCAGATGCTGCATGCATAACCGTTCACGCGCATCCGAGGTGAACTATGTGGCTATTCGGATGCGGGTGGTTGCGCCCCCCTGCGCCTGGATGGCGGTAATGGCGACAGTATTGACGATGTCGCCCACGAGCGCACCACGCGAGAGGTCGTTAATTGGCTTGTTGAGGCCCTGCAGCACCGGTCCGATCGCGAGCGCACCGGCCGAGCGCTGCACCGCTTTATAGGTGTTGTTTCCGGTGTTCAGGTCGGGGAAGATGAAGACGGTTGCGCGGCCCGCCACCTCGCTGCCGGGGAGTTTCTTGCGGGCGACTGCCATATCGGTTGCCGCGTCATATTGCAGCGGGCCCTCGACCAGCAGTTGCGGGGCACGCTCACGGACGAGCGCCGTGGCTTCGCGTACCTTATCCACATCCGCTCCCGAGCCGGAGTCGCCCGTGGAGTAGCTGAGCATCGCGACGCGCGGTTCGATACCAAACATCTGCGCAGTTTCCGCCGAGGAGATCGCGATATCGGCAAGCTGGGCGGCCGACGGCTCTGGGTTCACCGCGCAATCGCCGTACACGAGCACGCGGTCCGCGAGCGCCATCAGGAACACGCTGGAGACGATCGACACATTTGGTTTGGTTTTCACCACTTCAAACGAGGGTTTAATCGTGTGCGCCGTGGTGTGTGCGGCGCCCGAGACCATTCCGTCTGCGAGACCGAGGTGGACCATCATGGTGCCGAAGTACGACACATCCTGGACTCGGTCGCGAGCATCGTCCAGGGTGACCCCCTTGTGTGCGCGCAGGCGAGCGTACTCGGCCGCGAACTGTTCAATCAGTTCGGGATCCTGTGTTGAGCGCAGCGATGCTTTGCTGAGATCGAGGCCGAGTTCAGAGGCGCGCTGACGGATGCTTGTCGGCTCACCAAGAATCGTGAGGTCAACAACTTCGCGTTTAAGCAGGGTCGATGCCGCCTGCAGGATGCGGTCGTCGTCGCCCTCTGGGAGGACGATGTGTTTGCGTTCAGCGCGGGCGCGGCTGAGCAACCGGTTCTCAAACATCAGCGGGGTGACCGCGGTCACTTCGGGCAGTTTGAGCGCGTTGAGCAGCTCATCTGTGTCGATATTGACGCTGAAGTCCGCGAGTGCAGCATCGACCTTGCGAGAGTTGAGCACCTCAAACTCACCGCGAGTGTTAATGATCCGCTGTGCGGTGTCAAAGGTGCCAAAGCGGGTGCGGATGATTGGCAAGTGCAATGCAACACCACGGATGAGGGATGCAATGACGGGTGAGAACTCGAACGGTCCGTTAACGACGATGGCCGCGAGTGACGGCAGGTTATCTGCCTGCTGCGCAAGCAGGAGCGCCACCAGCGTTTCGGTACGGTCACCGGCGACCACGACAACACCGGATTCGAACGTGCGCTCGAGCACGTTTTCCATCGACATACCCGCGAGCGTGACGCCGAGCACTTCTCGCTCGAGGAGCGCTTCGTCTCCGGAGTAGACGGTTCCTTCGACTGCTTCGAGTAGTTCGGCAACCGTCGGAGCGCCAAGCAGCGGGTTCTCCGGGAGCCCCCACACGGGAACGGAAGGGGCTGCATCCGCACGGACCTCATCGAGTCCTTCGCTGACCGCATCCCGAATCTGGTCGAGGTGGGATGCATCGGCACGGTTTACGACTACGCCAAGGAGGCTCGCGTGCCCTTGCTCGAGCTCGGGGACGGTGAGCGCTGCGACCTGCGCCATTTCTTCTGCGCTGCGCGACCCTTGACCGTCGCTGGTGCGACCGGAAAGCACAAGCAGTACGGGAGCACCGAGGTTCGCGGCCACGCGAGCATTGAAGCTTAGCTCGGCGGGGTTTCCGATGTCGGTGAAATCACTGCCGATGACGACCACGGCATCGCATTTCGCCGCGACGGCATCGTAGCGCTGCATGATCCGAGCCATTGCACCGCTCGGGTCGGCGTGTACTTCGTCAAAGGTCACGCCGGTGCACTCTGCTGCTGTGAGGCCGATTGCAGGATCGACGCGACGGACCATATTCGCGAGCACCGCATCCTCACCGCTTGCCTGAACAACGGGCCGAAACACGCCGACCTTCGACGCGTGCGCGCTCAAGGCCTCGAGCACTCCCAGCGCGACGGCCTGCTTGCCCGAGTAGCTCTCTGACGATGTGATGTAAATGCTTGCAGTCACGGTCAACATGCTAAGGCGCGAACGTGGATTCACCCTCAAATTATTTTCGAAGGTTCCCCAACGGGCGTGTGCATCGTACGATGTGTATTCCATTCATTATTTTGAATGGTGTAGAGCACTGTCGCTCACAACCCCAATAACCATCCGACTGGCAACGTTGCCCGAGGAGCACCTATGTCCACTACTACTGGATCAAACCACCCTGATATCGGCGGTAAACTCCGCCGCAACCTCGGGCTATGGGCCGTTGTCGGCCTGGGCCTCGGGTATATGACCCCAACCGTCGTCTTCGATTCGTTCGGAATTGTATCGGCCGAAACCGACGGTGCTGCGCCAATGGCGTACCTGGTTGCGTTGGTCGTGATGAGTTTCACCGCCATCAGCTACGGCAAGATGGTGCGCGCGTACCCGAGTGCGGGTTCGGCATTCACCTATGTGCGCGAATCGATGCACCCCAACGTCGGGTTTATTGTCGGCTGGACGTCGCTGCTCGACTATTTGCTGCTGCCGATGGTGAACGCGCTGATCATCCGCCTGTATATGGAGCAAATGTTCCCGGACGTACCCGGCTGGATTTGGGTAATTGTGTACGTCGCCGCCGTGACCACAACTGTGGCCGTATCAATGCGCGGTACCTCGAGCGTCAATAGCCTGCTGCTGGCATTCACGGTGACCATCATCGTCGTATTTGTCGTGATGGTCATCGCACAGCTGCTGGCCGGCGAGGGTGCGGGAACCGTCGTGAGCTCGCGTCCGTTTGTGCATGACGGGATGGAGTTCGGCGCCGTGCTGACCGCAGCCACCGTGGTGTGTTTCTCCTTCATCGGCTTCGACGCGATCACGATGTACACCGAAGAAGCCAAAGACACCAAGACGATGCCGCGGGCAATCCTGCTGACGGTGATGCTCGGCGGTCTGGTGTTCCTCATCGCCGGATACTTCGCACAGCTTCGATTCCCGGACAACGCACCATTCGGAGAGTTCGTTGATGACCCGCTGCCGCAGATCGGCTGGCTCGTTGGTGGCCCGACATTCCAGGTCATCTTCGTCGCTGCCGGGTTCACGGCAACGGTTGCCTCGGGCTTGGCATCGCACGCATCGGTATCGCGCATGCTGCTGGTGATGGGACGCAACAATGTACTGCCACGGCGCGTCTTCGGTCGTGTGAGCGAAAAGACCGGCACCCCGGTACTCAACGTGGTGCTCGTCGGTGTTGTTTCGCTCCTGGCCGTGGAGTTCTCACTCGAGCTGATCATGGCGTTCATTAACTTCGGTGCGTTGATCGCATTCTCATTCGTCAACCTCTCGGTGATTGCACACTTCGCGATCCGCAAGGGCTACCACCGCAGTGCATCCGAAATCTTCAAATACATTGTGATGCCCGCTATCGGATTCATCATGACCGGCGTGCTGTGGGCAAACCTGCATGTGGATGCGCTGATCGGTGGTCTGATCTGGCTTGCGGTCGGTCTGATCTATCTGGCAGTTATCACCAAGGGCTTCCGCGAGAAGACCCAGGGCTTTGATGAGAATCAACCGGTCACCGGCTTCAACAAGGTGATCGACGAGGACGCGATTGAACGCGACGCTGCGCAATCAAAGTAGGTAGCGCATCCGCCTTGCTACTGAGCCCCTCGTTGCACTCGCTGCGAGGGGCTCATTGGTTAGGTGTGTGAGTGAATCTTCGGTAAACTGTGTGCGGCTCCTCGCGTGGCGCCATCCAGGCCAACTCCCCCAGGTCGGAAACGAAGCAAGGGTAACCGGGCTCTGGCGGGTGCGCGAGGGGTCCTTTTTTATAGGTCGAGCCGTCAGCCCGCGTCGACCCCGCTAGAGCACCATCGCGGCAAGCCATCCCGCCGCGAGCAGTGGCAGGTTGAAGTGCAAGAACGTTGGAATCACCGAGTCGCGGATGTGGTCGTGTTGGCCGTCGACGTTGAGTCCCATCGTTGGGCCGAGGGTCGAATCGGATGCGGGCGAGCCGGCATCGCCGAGCGCTCCGGCGGTGCCGATGAGCGACACCGTCGCGAGCGGCGAAAATCCGAGCGCTGCGCACAGCGGCACGTAAATGGCCGCAATGATCGGCAGCGTCGAGAACGACGAGCCGATTCCCATCGTGACCAGCAGCCCCCCGACGAGCATCGCCAACGCAGCGATGGCTTTATTCCCGGCGAACACATCCGCGGTCGCGTTGACCAGTGGCTCGATGTGTCCGGTGGCGACCATGACCGCAGCGAACCCCTGGGCAGTGATCATGATGAAGCCGATCAGCGCCATCATCCGCATCCCGTTGCTGAACACGTCTTCCGAATCCGACCACTTCACGACACCGGTGACGAGGAATACTGCAAGCCCCGCGAGGGAGCCGAGCAGCAAACCGTCGGCTTCCATCCCGCTCCAGCTAAACGCCAACTGCACCCCAAAGCAGGCCAGGAGTGCCACGACCGAGACGATGATGTTGAACTTCGATACCGGGGCGTCGTCGGCATCGGGATGCTCAACCGTACTGCCGGGCCCGGATGCGGAAGAGGTCGGTGCCCCGCTCCCCGCGGATGCGGCAAGCACCGGAGCCAGCTCGTCGCGTCGCGGGGCGCGATAGCTCACGAAGATTGCCACCAACAACCCGGCGAACATCCCGAGCGCCGGAATGGCCATCGCCTGCATCACGTTGATCCCCGAGATATCCAAGCCGGCTTGTGCAATGTTGCCCAGCAGAATGTCGTTCAAGAAGATCGCGCCGAAACCCACCGGCAGGAACATGTACGTTGTCACAAGCCCGAAGGTGAGGCAGCAGGCGACGAGTCGACGGTCGAGCTGCAAGCGCGAAATGATCGGCACCAGCGGCGGAATCAGCAGCGGGATGAACGCGATGTGCACGGGGATGACGTTCTGGCTCATTACCGACATCGCGACGATTCCGAGGATGAGCGACCAGCGGGCGACGGTTTCGGCGCGTTTCGCGGTTGCCGCATCCGCATCGTCAATACGGGTCACGAACCAACTGGCGAGCAGTTTCGGCAGCCCGGCACTGGCAACCGCAACTGCGAACGCGCCGAGCATGGCGTAGTTCAGCGCGAGCCTGGCGCCGCCGGTGAGTCCGTCTTGGAAGGCGAGCAGGGTGCCGTCAAGTCCGAGTCCGCCGATCAAGCCACCAACGAGCGCGCCGAGAAATAGGGCGAGCACAACGTGCAATCGGGCGACGGCAAGCGCCAGCATCACGACCACAGCGCAGAGTACAGCGTTCACTCGTCAAGGCTACCCCGCGCGGCAAGCGCCTCAGACAACGAAACTGCCCCGCCCGATCGCGGGCGAGGCAGTTTGGGGATAGGTTCGGGACTAGACCGAAACCTGCTTGGCGACCTGCTTGAGCTTGTGGCGCGCCAGGGCCAGGTTTGCCTTGGCGCGGTCGAGGGTGAGGTAGATGAACAGACCTGCGGTACCCTCCGACGCCAGAATGTTGATGAGGTGGTACTGCGCGTTCAGCGTAATCATGATGTCTTCGATTTCGCCGGTGAGGCCAATGTCGCGCATGGTGGTCATCTTTGCGCGAACTACGTTCGAGTTACCAGCTGCGGCAACGCTGAGGTCGAAGCCCGGTGCACCACCGAATGCGAGCGCCATGCCCGAGTCGATGTCCACGATTGCCGCACCAGTGGCGCCGTCGATGGAAAGCAGTTCATTCACGGTCTGGTCAAGTTGTGCCATTGGCGAGGTCCCTTCTGTTGCTGGATCGGCACCGATGTTTGGTTCGGTGCTCGGAGTTTCCGCGTCCGGGTGTTCGGAAGCGGGGCTTGGTGAGGCGGCGTGCTGCGACTCCGCCGAGTCTTCGTACGCGGCGGCGACTGCGGCGTCGTCGAACGCTGCGGCGAATGCGGCATCTTCGCTGCTCGGCCCGTCGTCGTACGCCGTGTCGTCGAACGCCGCGGCTACGGCAGTGTCTTCACCGCGTGGTTCGTCGTGGCTCGCCGTGTCGTCGTCCGGGTCGCGGAGCTCGGGCCGGCGGCCCGACTCGCCAATCGGTAACTCGTCGACGAACGCTCCGCCAACGTGGCGAGCCGTGTCGCGCGACCGGTCACGCGGCCGCGGATTCACGGCGGCAATCGGTTCCGGCTGCGGTACCGACGGCTGCGTTTCGTCGAACGACGCAGCAAACTCAACCGGCTCAACCGGTTCAACCGGCTCGGATGCCGCGGGTTCCGGCGACATCGGTTGCTGCTCAGCGTCGTCAAACGGTCGCGCCTGCTCGTACGTGTCGTGGTGTACCTGCGCGTGCGGATCGTGAGTGCCGGCCTGCTCGAACGCGTTTACCGGATACACGGGCGATTGAGCAAACGCCTCCTGTTCCGCAAATGCGTGCTGCATTGCGGGATCCTGACGATTCGGTTCCTCGTCGCGTTTGAACCAGTTAAAAAGTCCAGCCATCGTTCACGCCTAGATGTCGCCGCCGCTCGGACCTGCGGCACGTCGACCGGTCGTTCCGGACTTCCATTGGCTACCGAGTGCGATCATCACCAGCATGTCTTCGGTAAGACCGGTGTTGGGGTACACGTCGACCAGGTCACCGTCGCGCATCACCGCGACCCGGTTCGAGTGGTCCAGCACCTCGGTCATGTCGCTTGAGATGAGGATGACGGCACCGCCGCGCGCGGTGATTTCGCCGATCATTTCGTAGACCACTTCGCGCGAGGCGACATCGACTCCGCGGGTGGGGTGGTTCAATACGACAACCTCGGCGTTACTCTGCAGCCACTTGGCGAGGGCAACCTTTTGCTGGTCACCACCGGAGAGGTTACTAATCGATTCGTGCGGCCCGATCGCGCTAATGTCCATGCGCTGCATCGTCGCCACGACTTCGCGGAACCGCTTCGCTTCTTCGACGAACGACGCGCCTTCCATGGGTTCCATCGTGGCGCTCGCCATGGTGTCGTCCTTGGTGATGCCTCGAGCACTGTCCTCGTCGTGCAGGTAGGCGATACCGTTGGCCGTTGCATCCTGTGGTGAGCGGATGCTGATTTCCTGCCCGTTGAGGCGCAACGTTCCCGAGTTGGCCACGTTGAGACCGCCGATCGCGGCGCCGAGTTCTGAGTGGCCGGAGCGGCGCATCCCGGTGATGCCGAGGACCTCGCCGCGGTGGAGTGTGAGCGATACGGGGTTCACGCCATTGGCACCGAAGTTTTCAATCTCGAGCAGTGGCTGCGGGTTTTCGATCTGCGTGGGACGCTCTGCCGGGGCGAACTCGCGCATGAACATGGCGTAGGCGATTCCCGATGCACCGCCGGATTCGCTCGGTTCCAGCTCGCCGAAGATTCGACCTTCGCGCATGATGACAATGCGGTCGCTGAGGGACTGCACCTCGTCGAGACGGTGCGAAATGTAGATGATCGAACGGCCCTGTTTCGTGAGCCGGTTGCTGATCGTGTGCAGCACCGAGATCTCGAGGTCGTTCGAAACCGCCGTGATCTCATCCAGGAGCAGCAGGTGTGACTCTTCAAACGAGAGACGCAGGAGCCGTACGCAAACCTGTTCGGCCCGTGCGAGATCCCCCAGCCGAGCGGTCGCGTCAATGTTGACCCCGTCGGCCCGCAGCAGTTCTTGGGACAGTTGTACGCGATCTTCGTAGGGTGTAGTCGCCTGGAAGGACGTCGCGAAAATCTCGTCGGCGACCGTCAGGTTCGGGTCAACCGTGAAGTCCTGCGGAATCGAGCTGACTCCAGCTGCCAGAGCTTCCTCACGCGAGTCGGGGTTGTACGGCTCGCCTGCGAGAGTCATGGTGCCCGCATCGGGACGGTAGGCACCGCCGATGACATTGAGCAGCGTCGACTTACCCGCACCGTTTTGCCCGACCAGCCCGATGATCTCACCGCGACCGATGTCGAGGCTGATGTCGGCGAGCGCATTCTTGGATCCGTGGCGCTTTTGCAGGCCACGAGTTGAAAACAGGATGGAGTCCGGGTCGAGCATGGTTGATGAAGCTACCTTTCAAGACTGGCCGCGCTTACGAGTTGGATAAGCGTCGTTACCCAAACCAGCGACCAGCTTGGATTCTCTACAAACGACAGAGCTCGATAATTATACATTAGTCCACGTTACGCACCGCTTCGCGCAACGGAGCGCTGGAATACCTGGTCGGAGCCTAAATCGTCGCCAATTCGTAATCTGCAACGATTCGGATGGTGACGGTCCCCGGTACTGCGGCAAGGTACCGCATCCCAGTGACCGCTTGCGCTGAGCGTGTAACCGACTGCATCCGCAAACCCGCAGTGCCCCGCACGACGCGGGGCACTGGATCTGCGGAGGATAGGGGATTCGAACCCCTGAGGGCGTTAACCCAACACGGTTTCCAACCGTGCGCCATAGGCCACTAGGCGAATCCTCCAGGGCCACAGAAGCGGCACAACGATCAAGCATAGCCGCAAGCGACCGTCGGATGCGAACTGAGCGGTCGCATCCGCTACTGGCTACCGAATTAGCGTGCGTGGTGCGAGCGGATGCGGCGGGCCAGCATCAGGAGCGCTCCTGCTCCAACCATGGTTGCCGCAGCGGCACCACCGACCACGAAGCCTTCAGCACCCGAGTCAGACAGCTTCGGTTTCGGTGTTGACGACGGTGCCGGCTTGGCACCCTCGCCTTGCTCGTTACCGACGCCCGAGCCGCCTTGCTGATCGTTCCGACCATTCTTGCCGTCGTTATCTCCACCGTCCTTTTGCGATGGCTGTGGCTGCTCCGCGTCGGGTGTCCATACGATGTAACCGTCCTCGTCGTCAGTATCGTCGGCATCGTCGTCATTGTCCGGTGCCTCCGGTTGCGGGGTTGGATGCTGTGGTTCCTCGGTATCTGGACGCTCCGGTTCCGAAGTCGGTTCAGCGGTGACGTCGTCACCAGGTTCGACCGGCACCACATTCGGATCCGATGGTGACGGTTCGGCTTCAGTGGGCCGGGGTCCCCCCGTTGGCTCGACCGGGCCTATCGGGTAACTGGTCTCTACGGGAGACTCGGTCGACGATGAGCTCGAGTCGTTTGCAGGGGGAGCTGTAGTCTCGGGCCGGTTTGTTGCTGTGGGGACACGCAACAGCACCTTCGTGGCCGCATCCGCCGTCTCGGCCGTGTTCTCCGGAGTCGGCTCAGCGGTCGGCGTAGACGTTTCAGCAAGTGCTGGTGCGGCGACAGCAGACACCGACAGCAGGAGGGTCGGCAACGCTGCTGCAATGAGCAGCGTCTGGCGCAGTTTCAGCGCAACTACCATTCCGACTCCGTTTGCTATGACCCCTAATACGTCGTATCGATACTAATGCCAAATTGTTGCCATATCGAGACTTGGCTAAGAATCCTCCATAGGTAGCAATGCTGCCGGAAACCGCATCCTGTCGCGAGGTATGACGAGTGCGCGGAAAACCCAAAGCGGGCCAGAACCAGAGTTCTGACCCGCTCGAGTAGTTAACGCAGTGATCTGCGTGCGGAACTACTTGAGGGTTACGGTTGCACCAGCACCCTCGAGCGCTTCCTTGGCCTTCTCGGCGTCTTCCTTGCTAACGCCTTCGAGAACCGGCTTCGGAGCACCGTCAACGAGTGCCTTGGCGTCGCCGAGGCCGAGCGAGGTCAGGCCACGAACTTCCTTAATAACCTGGATCTTCTTGTCGCCAGCAGCCTCGAGGATAACGTCGAACTCGTCCTTCTCCTCAGCAGCCGGAGCGTCGCCACCAGCAGCAGCGCCGCCTGCGGCAGCAACTGCAACCGGAGCAGCAGCGGTTACGTCGAAGGTCTCTTCGAACAGCTTAACGAAGTCGCTCAGCTCGATGAGGGTCAGTTCCTTGAATGCCTCGATGAGCTCTTCAGCGGTGAGCTTAGCCATGGGGTTTTCTCCTTAGATAATGAATTTGCCGCGTGGTCCGGGGTGGACTACTCCGCGGTCTCCTGCTTTTCGCGCAGCGCGTCGACGGTACGAACCGCCTTGGACGCAGGCGCAGTGAACATGTACGCGGCACCGAACAGCGAGGCCTTGAATGCGCCGGCAAGCTTGCCAAGCAGCGTTTCGCGGTTCTCGAGGTCGGCGAGCTTGTTGACCTCTTCCGTGGTGAGTGGCTTGCCATCGAAGTAGCCACCCTTGATCACCAGGAGAGGGTTGTCCTTGGCAAAGTCACGCAGCGCCTTGGCAGCGTCAACAACTTCACCTTCAACGAACGCGATAGCGGTCGGTCCAGCGAAGAGGTCGTCGAGGCCGGTGATTCCAGCCTTGTTAGCTGCAATCTTGGCGAGGGTGTTCTTTGCCACGGCGTAGCTTGCGCTCTCACCGAGCGAACGACGCAGCGTCTTCAGCTGCGCCACGGTGAGACCGCGGTACTCAGTCAGCACGACGGCGTTTGAGCTCTCGAACTTGTCGGTGAGCTCAGCGACGGTTGCTTCCTTGGTCGCCATGGGTCTCCTCTCGTCTTGTCGCGAAACTGAAACGGGCGTTTCAGTTCCACCGCCTACCCCAACAAAAAACGCTCCGACGCAGGATGTCGGAGCGTGAATAACCCACAGCAAAAATGCCGTCAATAGCTGTGCTCGTTCACCTGCGCGGGCCGTCCTGTTGGAACTTTCGTTTGCCGTGTTTGCACACGCCAACCACCAGCGGTCTAAGGCTGCCCATTAGCGTACCCCGGCCGCCGCGTCAGGCGCAAGCATTTCGCCCCGGTTACTCCCAAGTATTTGGTTCATAGCCGGATGCGGTCATCACCACCGCAATCTGCACGCGTCCATGAACCCCGAGTTTGTTGCTGATCTCGGCGATGTGGGGCTTCACAGTGTGCGGCGACATATACGGTTGCTGCGCGATCTCGGTGTTGGTTTGCCCGCCACGAGGTGCTAACTGTCATTGGTGCGCTGGTACTGATCGGCGCCGTCGGTGACGGGATGAACAGCAACAAGCAGGATGAGAGCGATGGCGCGAAACCGGCCGCCGTCGCCGAAGGTTCCAACGCGGCCCCGCCGAGCGAGACTGACGCACCTGGTCAGGGGCAGTCGCCTGAACAGCAGGCTGCACCCCAGGAGGAAGTACCAGCAGAGTTTACGTCTGCACTCAAGAAGGCAGAGAGCTACTCGAAGACGATGCCTATGAGCAAGCTCGGTATCTACGACCAGCTCACATCTCAGTTTGAACAGTTCTCGCCGGAGGCCGCCCAGTACGCCGTTGACAACCTGTAGCCGCACTGCTGACGCAGTCCCTTCGTGCACTCACCCGTTCGTGGCCGCCATTGTTCGCGATGACGGCCACGAGTATTTGTCGTTCGGACGTAACGTCTGCATCCCGATACTGACTCTCCATGTGGTTGACAAACCGCTCCCCCGCGGCAGTCAAAGCGAGGGCCACGACCGCGTGGTCCTCACCCAAAACGAGCTACCGATTAGTTGTAGGAGAGAACACCATGGCATACGCATACACCGTCGAACCGTCGGCGCAGGGCTCACGCACTTCTGGTCTGTACAACAAATGGCTGGAACCGACGCACAACATCCGCTTGATGGTGCAGGCTGCGCTCAAGGAGAAGGGGCGGTATTCGGGCCCTGTGGATGGGGCTTGGGGCCCGAACACGATCAAGGGCATCCAGACGTCAATCACCCTCCGGGATTACTACTCAGGGCCAATCGACGGGGCTGTGGGGGCGAACACGGTCATCGGTGTGGCCAAGTATGCCCACCGGGGAAGCGGATGGGATAGCTGGTACGAGCTGAAGTCGTACAACTACGCGATGTCGCACGATCCGAACAAGACCTGGGCAGACTTTGTGCGAGGGCTGCGCCTGTAGTCAGTTAATTACCTGCGCAGTTGTGTGATCCGGTGTCCAGACACATTCGATGGACACAGCCTTGCCATCGAACTCCCCGATTCCTTCAAAAGTGATGGCGAGACCACCGTCTACTGGCCCGAATGTCACATGTTCAAAGTCGTAGTTACTGCTGAATTGCTGTTCGCGATCCTCGGCCGAGAGCCGCGCACCGATCACCTGGTTCTTAATTGCTTCCTTGCAGTCTTCGAGCGCCTGACCTGTGGGGAGCGGGGTCGGAGTAGTGCTCTCGGTGGGCGTGCTGTCGGGCTGTGCCGCACCGGTGCAGCCTGCCAGCACACCAACCGTCGCCAGAGCAAGGGCCCAATACGTGATTCGTCGCATAGATCCATCTAACTCTCTCGCCCACACGCGGGCGATGTTTGTTTTCCAGACATGGTCTCGAACATGGCAACCATGTGCAATATGCAGATCCGCACGCAGACCAGGGTTCGATGGTCATTCCCAGCGAGTTTCCGAACCGAATGGGTTTTCGAAATCTTATGGCGCCCTGCACCTATGGGCTCGAAAATCGCAGCAGTCGCGATTGATTCTTGACAGGTGGTCAGCGGCCCACGGTGGTGGCAACGACGACGTCAAACCAATACGGTCACCCGAACAGATTGGCACCTTTGCCACTAATAAGCCCGTTTCCTCCACACGTGTCATGCATCGCTGGGCGACCCGGCGCACGGCTCGCGTTACTAGGCTAGATATGAGCTCCTGCCGCGTGGATCTCACTTCCAGTAATCCCAACAACAGTGCCGCCTGTAACCCACACTCGTCTGCTCAATCTCCAACAATGTAGGCAGAGGCAGCCGGGAGAGCGGTCGCAAAGATCACTCCACGTGCTGTACCCGACCAATGGACTCTTGGCCGGGGCAACGACCGCATTCAAACTCGCGAGGCAGTCCAGAACTCGGCCTCGTTCAATGGGCAGATGACCACATTCACCTCAAGTGTGCTGATATTTGAGCAACATGGCAACATTCACATTTCATTTTCCGGGCATCCCTGCCAAGGGACCTTTATGCACTTACGCTTACCTACAAACACGATAGTCAGACCATTTCAATCAGGTACAAGACTAGCCATGGAGCCACTAAAACCGCAGCCTCGAAGCAAACACCCTCTTATTGACGTCATCATTATCGCCATCACATTTGGCGCAATCCAAGCGCTTTATTCGTTCATCAGCATCGGAACACCATTGGGCTGGCTTCTGGTCGCCTTCCAGCCACTGGAACCCCCATTTATAGCGATTGTCACATTACTTATTACCCGAAACATTCTCCCGATGACATTCTCCCGATGCCGAGAATCTACGCACTATTAGTCTCGCCAGTCTCGCTTTATATTACTGGCACCTTGAGCACACTACCGCTCGTTACACGCCTCCATTTGGAATGGCTTTGCAGGCACCTACTCAGCCCTTTCAACCTGATTAATGACGTGTATGGACATTGGGGACTGTCAGCATTGCTTATATGGCTAGGGCGACTCCTCTTCTTCAAGAGGGGTCGCCCTATCCAGGATTCTAATATTAAGCAAATATGAATCTCGCAAACGTCTCATATTCTGCACTCACGACCCTTCGAGTTGGAGCGTCACCCCACACGATAGGGCACAGTGTTAGCCACCGATGTTGGCGCTATACTACCGGCACACTCCTCAGCCCGATAGGCCTACTACTTGCCCGCAGAGGACCTCATTCGCACCGTACCCTGACAGATTGATCCGCCGAAACCAACCCCTCGAATAGCCACACAAAACCGACGCTTGGACATTTGACGTCTTCACAAGGAATTGGATCTTCATGAATCACCCAGTCAACTACACCTCTAACCTCAAGTCACTACTCGACACCCTCACATTGGTAGGAACGTTTGGGCTTTTTCAGTTCACTTGGCTCGCGTTACTGGGGCAGGCACCGCTAGGCTGGCTGCTGGCATTTTTTGCCCGATCAGGTGTCGTACTGGTGCCAGCCCTGTCGCTGATAGCAACATATAAAGTCCCCAAGACACGCCCCCTCTTCCGCTATTTTGTCATGCCCATTTCCCTCTACGCAGCCGGGGTTCTCAGCACCACAATCATTTTCCCACCAATTGATTTCGCCAAACTCTACGCCGAATTCTTCAAACCACTCGACGACTTGGATCAACCTTTCGGAATCTGGGGACTATCTGCACTCGTCTTTTGGGTGGGGCGGCTGTTTTTCTTTGAAAATCGCCGCCCCACGAACACTCGCTCAACTAATTAAATACAAAACGAGCAAGGGCTTCACACGCAGCCACTATGACATCATCATCGACAGTTCCGGCCAAGCCGCTCCGAAGGGCTTCATCTCCGGGTCCTGTAACACCAGAATAGAACGCTGATCGAGCAGAATCGAAATCACTGGCACCCACACTCCAACCAATCTCCTTAAATCGACTAGAAAGCCGAGACGAGTCAGTGTAGTAAGCACGCAGCGTATTAGACAAATGATGAACATCCCATCCATCTCCGTCTCGCAAGGCCCGAAGCAGCGCAATAGCATCCCCATCACAGCAGAGATCGTCACGGTTACACGAGTTCTCAATAACGCCCCCAGAACCTTGTGGATCCTCAAGGATCAAGCCCTGGAGCGCCCCTTGGCTTCGGAAACGCTCCCTCGCCCCGATAAGCGCATCAGCAACAACTTGAACATCTACACCCGGATTCCATTTCACTACCTTTTGAATCTGCGCCATAGCCGTAGCCAAGTCACCTGCCCACCCAGTCCATTGATCCGGAACCACAAAACCCGTCAAGTAACCAAGAATAGTTGCATTCAGGTGAGAAAGATCCACACTCTCGCCGTCGACATCAATCATGGATTGTCGTCGTCCGCTGATATACCGATCCAGTACAGCGATGATCTTTGACGCCACTGGATCGTTCTCTAGGACAATAGAATTTCCTCTTGCAAATGGTTCAGCCGCAATCTCCCACTGGAGTGCACTGATGTTGCCCCCATCACGGAGATAGTCTTTCGCAAGATAGTTGATCACCCCGCGCCAGATTGCACCGCTTTTACTAGAAAATTTACCTGCGGCACGGAGCTCTTCGAATCGTTTTTCAAGATGCCAAATGAGATCTATGGGAGCCAATTTGGTGTAGTCAGTCGCTTCTTGCACCACCGCCTTACCACCTGCTTTTCTCGAGGCGACGTAGCTCACAGGCGGAATCTGTCCAGAATACGCAACGCGATCCAGATCCCAGCCACCTCCCCGATAGTTGTCCAGTTCCGCGAATTGATCATAATTCCACATATCGGGAATCAGGAACCCGAGATTACCGGAGAACCCGTACGACAGGTCGGCAACAAATGCAGATCCCGCCAGTTCCTGCCCGATAATTTTTGCACAGACATTACGCGACCCATAGATACCAACATTGTACCCACCCTGGATATTGTTGTTTACAGCCCGGAAGTACTCCACAATTCGGGGCTCAATTTCGTGGTCAAGCACGTCAAAGTCTACGGCAAAATAGATGTACGTTGGAGGAATACCGAGGCGCTCGGCGGCTTCGCGTGCGAGATGCGCATGAGCTGCGCCCGTTGCACTCGAGAAATCAACCAATTCGCGTGCATCATGTTGGAAGATTGGGAAGAACTTCATGCCGCCCTCCGTGATTCGCTCGAGCTCCCCCGGGCGGATGGCTTTCCAGTACTCCGACGGTGCGAGGTCTTCTTGTCCATCTTCCGACAAGTACCGCCCTACGATTTCATATCCATCCGCTTTGAGAATTTTCAGACGTTCAGCGGTGATCTCAAAGCGGGTATCGCAGGCCACTGCGGGACGGTCTGGGTCACCGTGGGAGATAAACAGACTCATCCACGTCGCACGGTCAAGCTCACCCGTGCCTGGAAGCTTATACTTTTGCTGGAACTCGCGAATACTCTCCTCTAGGAATCCATCCCATTCCCCCGCGGGGTAGCCAAGAAAGCCGTTTGCGATGAGCATAACCCGACCAAGCCAGAGCCATTCTGGGTATCTCTCGGCATTGCCGCGGTTGATCGTTATAAGACGAGCGGTAGTCCCTTTCCCAAAATTTCCGGTTGCCTCCTCGGGGGTGAATCCCTCCAGCGCCTGCAATACCTGAATTAGCGCCACGTTCATCTCCCGTCCGTACAAGCCATCGGTCGGAACGATTCCCGTATAATCTTGGTAACTCCGGTTAATCTCTTGTTGCATGTCACGGAGGACCGGATTGGCACCATATCGCTCAAGCAACACGAACTGGTTCATCGATAAGAGCGCTTTCATGATTTCAAGGGTTACCGTTGAATCCCCATCAATACCCATGTCGGACTTTAATTTTCGGATCGCTCCCCCGGTACCGTCATAGAAATTTCGCGTGATGTGCCCACCCGTGGAATACCCCTTGCACCAAAGGGCACCCTGGATAATTGCGTACACGTTATCCTGCGACGAATCTTTCTCAGACTGTTCAACGATGCCGTGAGGCCATCGCGCCTTGAAACGCGCCTCGGTACCGGGCCCAAAATTATCCGCTGTTTCTTCGATGCCCAGCTCAATCTGCAGTGCGTGGAGCAGTCCGTAGATTGTGTCCCAACCCGTCAAACCATCCTCAGGCACACCGCGCCAGCCAGGGCGACCCTTGTAGGTGGTGTTGAGCCACACTTGAGTTTCGAGAACCATTTCATCAGCCATGATCATCCTTTCGATAGAGGACGCGACACCCAGGTGGTGCCCGTCACCTCTACTGCCGCGGAGGCATGAACTGTTAACTCGCGACAACTGGTCAGCCCGCTGCGGCCTCCACTTGCCGAGCGCGATACTGCTTGTTAGCATGTCTGCGTACATAGAAAGGATGCTCATGGACACCCCTGCTACGTTTGGCGAGTTCATCGCTTCGCGACGAAAACAAGCCGAACTCACTATGCGTGAGTTCGCAGATCGCATTGGCGTGACGGCCCCGTATCTGAGCGACATTGAGAAGGGACGCCGAGCGGCCCCTGATTCAAAGCTTGAGGCGATTGCCGTAGCGCTGGAGCTGACGCAGGTCGAGCGAGAAGAGATGTTTGATTTGGCTGCTCGCACTCGAGACCATCAGGTCTCCGTAGATCTCACCGACTACATCATGGACACCGGTGGAGCGAGGGTGGCGCTCCGCCGAGCCAAGGAACGAGCCCTCACCGACGAGCAGTGGGAGGAAATTGTCAAAATCATCGAGGGCGATTGGAAGTAATTGTGGGCGTCTTGCCACGTTTCATGAAGTTCACGGAACTCGAGAACATCGCGGAGCAGCTACTGGCTACGTACCGCGACGGATACCTTCTCGAAAACCCACAGCCGACCGATATTGAGCACTTCGCAGAGTTTGCACTCGGGGCGCGAGCTTGGACTTCGCTCACCTCTCCAGCGACCAAAGCATCTTGGGTCTCACGACATTCGAGACCACTTCACTTTCGGTAGGTGATAAGAACCCGACGGTCGACCTCACGTTTCCACCCCGAACGATTGTTCTCGATACCAATGCGCATATGACCCAACCAGAAACACGCCATCGATTCACCGTTGCTCACGAGTGCGCACACCTCATCCTGCACGAAGAGTATTTCTTGCAACAACAGCAGCAGGAAACAGTGACCAAAGTGGCCCGATGCGAAACGAACACAGCCTCCCAGTCTGCAGACGGCCTGCAAAATCGGCTGGAGCTCCAAGCAAACCACTTGGGCGCATGCCTGCTCATGCCTCGCCCAACGTTCACGAGCTACTTCAACGCGCACATCGCCAGGAAGTGGTGCGAGATGAACACCCAGGAGCGCCAAACGAAATTCGCTGAACTTGCCGACGCCTTTCGAGTATCGAGAGAGGCCACAAAGTGGCGCATTCACCGTCTGGGGCTGACAGCGAAGTAGAGGAGGCGCGAAAAAATTTTCCACTAGGCGTACGCATCATTGCTAACACGCGAATGGAGTGAGATGAAAACCATCAAGAATGCACATGGGAAGACCGTGTGCCGAGTTGACGAGCTAACTCAGGAAGTCGAAATCATTCGACGCGGTTGTCGAACACTCGTGAGGTTTCACGGTGACGGCACCATGACGGTCACCAACACCACGATCGACGTCGAAGCTCCGAACCAGAAATAGCACTCCTTTCACACAAATATACGTCCATAGAACCGCTCGACGGGCAGGGCAGCACTTGATCGAATCAGGCGCCATTCCGTCATTTCCGCCGATGGCGCCACGGCCACCGGAATTGAGGAATCATGGACTCAATCCCCGACGCTGAAGTTGTTCTCGCGTTCGCGAACGAAGCGGCGCGAGGTGGGAACACTTCAGAGACACACCTCTATCGAGTCACCAAACACGAGTTGGCGAGAATGATCGATCGTGATCGCCAACTGCGCGCTCGGACTCACGGCACGCTCGCGCCCGCCAGAGACGCCCAAGAAATCTTGACGGAGCTTTGGCGAATCGAAGAAGCGAACGCACATCGCTTTTACCGAACGGACCGAAAATGGGTCTCCAACACTTCTTACGAGCAGCTCGCCGAATCGGGTCTGCAATTTGCCACCCGCACAGAATCGCCTGAGGCAATTGTGACACGAAAGCTCGATGCCGAAGCAAAATCAAAACTCGTCCAATACCTTGTCGAAGCTCGCAAAACACTCACCAGTCGGCAGCAAGAAGTGATCACTCTCATGTACGAGCATCACCTCACTCAGGCGGAGACCGCGCGAAAACTCAACATCTCACGGGCCGCCGTCTCGAAAACTCATCACAAGGCCCTAGCAGCACTCCGCGACAAGCTCACATCCACAATCCTTGAAAAATTGATCCCCAAGACCTCTAGCCTGATCCCTGAATGATTTCGCATTCCAGCTCTGGAACGGTTAACAACTTGATCTCCCGTGGCAGTACTGATGAGGGATCATTCCCTCATCAGTTCATTACCGCAATGGTCACTCTGATAACGCGAAGTGGCGTGAAAAATTGGAAATCAGTTGGCAAGTTACGAAATCGAAAGTAATTCGCAGTGGCGCGAACCAACCACTGCTAACCTACGCGCACGCGTCCAGGCCGCACTTCAAGCACGGCGGCTATACGCCGGGCCGGTAGATGGAGCATGGGGCCCGCACACGATTCGCGGCATCCAGAGCGCTATCAGCCGCGCAGGACAATACACCGGACCGATCGATGGTGCCGTTGGACCAAACACACGATGGGGCGTCATGCGATATGCATGGGCCTCGTCCGGTTATCATCCCTCCTTCAAGCTCGGAGGCTCAGATCTACCGGCGAGCGGGCTGGTAACCAGCCCCGACCTCTTCTGGACCCAGTTCTACAAGGCAGTCGTGAACGGCTACGGGCTCTAAGGGAAAGGCCGATGGCCGGTCTCCACAACGGCAGACCGGCCATTGTGCTCGCAGTACAGCGTCCACGGCCCATCCGCCCGCTGAGTGTTCGACTGCACCACAACGAGATATTCATCGCCATCTCGACTGATCACAGCTTCATCAAACGTGTATTCCCTTTCCAGGTGTGCCACCGCGTGCTCTTCAGATATGGCTCCGAGGACGTCGTGCAGTGTCGCTTCGCGACAGTCATCAAGTATTTGAGCGCGCTGATCATCACTCAGGTGTAACTGTTCCGGCTCATTCGCCTGCTGAACACAACCCGCAAGCAAGGGCGTACACACTGCGCCGACTATCCACGCTTTCCGAACCATACCTACCAGCATAGGATTCGGCTGCATGCGAAATTTGCAAATTGCGGATTCGATAGCAACTCGTGATCCCGACACTTCGAGACAAGATTACATCGGCAGCGCAGAAAATATTAGCTTCGTGATCACTACACCATGAAGCGACAGGGAGGCGTCGGTCGCATTGCCTGGTTAACACACAGTTGCGTTGCGGCAGTAGGTATGAGGCGGATTCCCGGCTCGCACCTACTACCGAAAGGAATAATAATGTCATTCGCATACGTGGTCGAACCCTCCGCACAGGGAAGTGGCCAATACGGCTGGAACTACAAATGGGCCGAACCTCCGCAAAACATTCGCTTTGCAATTCAGGCCGCCCTAAAGGCCTTGGGGCGGTATTCAGGACCAGTAGACGGCGCTTGGGGCCCCGAGACCATCAAAGGTATCCAGCGAACCATTCAAGCCCGCGCTGGTTATACCGGCCCAATTGACGGAGCCGTGGGCAAGAACACGGTAATTGGAGTTATTACGTACGCCTATAACTGGCGTTACACCGCATCCATTCATGCCTACGAACCGTGGTCGTCGCTATTCACAAACACCAACGTGACGTGGAACGATTTCCGCGGTCGGCTTGTCAGCTAACGGGCTTTCCACGCCTTTCCATTTCATACGGGGTGATCGCGGTGACCTCCCCCGCGATCACCTCGCAGAAAGCGGGATGTACTCTGTCGGTCATCGGTCGCGATGGAATCGTGAGTAGCCAACCACCGTCGATTGGTTCGCTTGTAATCGCATCCGGGTTTCGGTCACGCCGATACGATTCGTTCGCCTCGTCAAACGTCGTATGTGTATCCCTTGCGAGTCGTTCGATGCTCAAGCGCACGCACTCATCAATCTGCGCCTGCGATGGACCGCCTGGGGCAGACGATGTTACCGGCACCGCGGCGACATCGGCGTTGTGCGCATCCACGCACCCGACTAATACCGCTGCCGAGACCAGTACCGGCAACAGGCTCCTCAATGCACCACGCATACTCCCCAACTCCCAATCGTTGCTCACCTCAAACGTATCGATCACACGCTCAGAATCTCAATGCGCAGCACACATCGTTGCCCGATCGTGCCGCTTGGCAACCCACCGTGGCAGACTGCATCCATGCCCGAACTCGGATACACCGCCGCTCAGATCCGCGCCGCCGAAGCGCCCCTGCTCGAACGCGACGTGCCGCTGATGATGCGCGCCGCACAGGCTCTCGCCGATCACGTCACGAGTCTGCTGCCAGACCCGCGCACCTCGCGCGTGCTCGTGCTCGCCGGTGCCGGGGATAACGGCGGGGATGCGTGCTGGGCCGCATCCATGCTCACGACGGCGGGCGTGCACGCCGATATCGTGCCAGTCATGGGTCAGCTCTCCCCAGAACCGGAAGCCGCCGCCACCGCATCCGGCGTCACTGTGCTCACCGACGCTACTCCCCCACAGACTGCCGGACTCCTGGCGAACGCCGACGTCATCATCGACGGCATCCTCGGTCTCGGTGCCGGTGGCACCGCAGCCGGCGGCTCCCCCGCGCTGCGCGGAACGGCACGCGAGTGGGCGATTGCGGTCCGTCAAGCACTCGCCGAAAACCCGCATCCACTCGTCATCGCGGTCGACCTCCCTTCAGGAATCGACCCCGACAGCGGCGAAGTTGCCGAACCCCAAGCGGTTATCCCGGCTGACCTCACCGTGACGTTCATTGGCATTAAGGCCGGTTGCCTGCAGGGCGAAGGCGCGAAACTCGCCGGCAAAGTGTGGCTCGAACCGATCGGTGCTGCGCAGCAGCTTCTCGGGGTCACGCCCGCCGTTACGGTTTAGCTGGTCAGCGCGAGGTTCTTAAGCACCTCATCGGCCAGCTGCACGAGCTTGGCGATCTCAGCCTCGTCGCGCTCGATCCACACGAACTGCGGCACGGCATCCTGCACCACAAAGTTCTCGTGCCGTTCCCACACAAACAGGGTTCGGGATGCACCCGTCACATACTGCTGCCACCACACCTGCCGCAGATAGTTGCGGGGGATGCGTTTCCACGGTTTGTTCGTCGTTTTGATTTCGGCGAGCACCACCTCGCCGTCGCGGTGCACCAGGCCGTCGGGTGTGGCCAGATGCCGCTTATTCTCGGCAGCGTGAATCAGTAGCCCGCACGGTTCAATGCCGTGCTCGCGCCGCACCCACGCGGCGATCTCGGGCTCGCGCTGCCGACCAAACTCCGTATACGCATTCCCCTGGAACGATCCGCCATAGAGCTTGTCGTTCACCACGGCGCGCACCGACGTCACGGACGCCAAGCGTGCCGCGTCGGTCGCGGTAATGCCGGTGCGTCGATAGCTCAGCCACGACTCGCGCTCGTGGTCGGCACACAGCACGCGCTCACGCAGCGCACCCTCAATCACCTCGAACGGATCGCGCGGGTCGAGCATCCCCGCCCGCCACACGGTGCCGATCGCGGGCGTAACCGGGATGCGGGCGGCACGAGTCTGCGCGAACGTGAACGTGGCGCGCTCCACCGGTTCCATTGTTGCGGCTTGCTCCGCTGCTGCGGCGGCATCGCCCAGCGCCCGTAGCGTGGGCTCAAAGGCCAGGGCGAGGGGTGCGTAGTCGCCGGGCGCGGCGCGGGATGTGATTGCCGAGTGGCCCCGGGGCGCTTCGTTTTCCGCGTGCGCAAGGGCATCATCAGACACCGGGCGGAAAACAACCATTGCTCCATTGTGCCACCGGGTAACGACTCAACCGGATGCACGCGCACATCAATGGCGACCACCGATGGAACCGACCGCTACGGTCGGTGGACTGCGGCCACATCCCACGGATGAAATCGTTCCGGGAATCGTGACTTCCCCGCCAAACGTTGCGAGGCTGCTGAGGACGAGCATCCCGCAACGCCAGGCGCGATCATGAATCCATCTGTCCGCCGATTCGCCGTCTGGGCGTTCTGGTTTGCGTTCCTCGCAACCAGCTGGCTCGCACCGGTTTTGCCCCTGCCCGTGGTTACCGCATTGCGAATGGATCCGTTCGTCGATCAGCACCTCATAACCCTGGTGCTGTGGGTCGCGCTCCTCGTCATCGCGGCCGCTTCGGGCGGTCTGCTCGCCAAGGTAATACGGGCCAATAATGTATTTGCGCTAGGTGGCCGGTGGCGCCCGATACGGCTTGGCCTCATTCCCGGCTTATTTGGGACCATCGGCGGCGCAATTTTTGGCAAACCTGGGCCTGTTGGCGGCAGCAATTGACGCCGGAAGCGACGCTGTTTGGCTCGTCGCCTCCGAAGGCCTGCCCCTGGCCGTGCTCACCGCGCTGAGCCTGGCCGTGGTGCTCGCACTTCGTCTCGCCAGCGCACACGAAGCGCCGACAACGCCGGGAACCACGAAACCGGTCTATCGCGCGATCGATGCGCTCGCGCCCACGACGGCGGTCGAAGCAGCTGCGCCCACCAATCGTGCGCGCCTGTGGAGAACGGTGGGCGGTGTTGCCGCTGCCGTGACGGTCGTCATCCTCATTACCTTCACCTGGGGGCATCGACCGTAGCAACTACTTCCGCTACCCCGGGGGAGTGTGGTGGCTGCAATTCGCCGTGGTCGCTTGCTCGCTGGCGATCGCGGTGCTGTTGCCGAGCTATCCGCTCGCCGACACCCGCATCACCCACCCGAGCGACGCGTGGCGAGCCATGGGGCCGCGTTCGTGGGCACGCTCGTCGGCGCCGGCCTGGCGCTCATGATCATTTACGCCACGGAACCGCCCGGCGCTTGGAAAGGGTTCGTCACGGCAAGGGTTGCGATCGCCTATTCGCCGGCAACCGTCGTCCTCAGCAGCATTACCGTCTGGCTCGGGCTCCGAGTACGGGATGTACGCCTAATGCGCCTCGCGCGCCAAGCTCGCACGTCGGCTGGCACCCACGCCGCCGCAGCGAACGTCAGTGCGAGCGCCAGCGAACCCCCTAGGCCGAGGGCGTCTCAAAGAACTTCGTTGGCTCCGACAGTTCACGCGACGGATCCGGACGCTCGATCACCGGCTCCGGCGCATCCTCAATCGACTCGATAATCGTCGTCGGCACCTCAACGGCCAGTGCACCGTACTGCACGGCCTTCGTCAAACCAGACTTCACCGCGAGCTTCGGCAGGTGACCAAAGTCCGGGCGACCACCGCCCTGACCGGGGCCCTGAATCGAGTGTCCAACAAACCCGGCAAGCGACGCATCCCCCGCACCGGTAGTGTTCACAACATCGCGAGCCTGTGCGAGCCCCCACCACGCATCATCACGGGTAATCGCGAGCGCACCGTCGCCACCCATCGACACCAGCGCGACTTCAAGATCCGTTTCCTCAAGAACCTGCTGTCCGGCCTCGAGCACGTCACCAACGGTGTGCATGTGTCGCCGCACCAGCGTCGCAATCTCGTCGGCGTTCGGCTTAATCAAATCGACGAGCCCGGACTTCGTCCAGTACTCGAGCGAGGTTCCGGAGGAGTCGAACGCAACGCGCGTTCCAAGGCGCTTCGCTTCCTCAAACAGCTTTGTGAAATCCACCTTCTCGCCGTTTTCCGGGTGGCGCGGCACCGACCCCGACACAACAAGCCAGTCGGCTCGCAGCGAGCGAATCTCGTGCAGGGTCATATCAACGACCGCATCCCAGTCACGCTGCGGAATCGGCACGGCTTTCTGGTTGACGTTCGTCGTGCGCCCGTTCGATTCGAGCACGGCGGTGTTCACGCGCATCCGGCCAGGGATCGGTAGGATGCGAAGAATCTGCGGATGCGGAGTGCGGAACAGCAGGTGCTCGTCTTCGCGCCCGATCGGCAGCACCGCGGATGTCGTCACACCAGCCACGCGCAGCGTACGCGACACGTTGATGCCCTTACCCGACAGGAACTCCTGGATCTCACTTGCGCGGTTCACTTTGCCGGCATCGAAATTCTCGACAAAGTACGTGCGGTCAATTACCGGGGCGGGCGTGAGCGAAACTACTGCGGCCATGAAGACTCCTTCGGTTGCTGCACTCAGCGTAACGTTTTGCGGTTACGCGCCCCGGTGCATCCGGTCAGGTTCTCGGCGGATGCGAAGGGTTACCGGATGCGAAGGCTTACCGGATGCGACCGGCCGGTTCCAGCGCGGCCCGCGCGTGAACGTGGCAGGGTGGAAGCATGGCTGAACAGATGCGCGCTGTGATGATCGACCAGTTCGGGGGCCCGGAGGTCTTGCGGCTTCGCGACGATGCCCCCATGCCGGTGCAGGTTCGTGACGAGGTGCTGGTGCGAGTGCACGCCGCTGGCGTGAACCCGATCGACGCGAAAACCCGCGCTGGCGGCGGTATGTCCGCGGCGATTCCGTCCCTGCCGTGGATTCTCGGCGGTGATTTCGCGGGCATCGTCGAGCGCGCTCCCTACGAGCTCTCCCCATTCCAGCCCGGCGACGAGGTCTTCGGCGTAACGCCAATCGCCCGCTACCCCGGAACCTACGCCGAGTTCGTCTCGGTCCCGTCCACAGCATTGGTACACAAGCCGACATCGCTGTCGATGCATGAAGCCTCAGGTATCCCCCTTACCGCTCTCACCGCGTGGGCGGGTGTGGTCGAGCTCGCGCGTGTTCACACCCAGCAGCGGATGTTGATTCACGCTGGTGCGGGCGGGGTCGGACATATCGCGGTGCAGCTTGCGAAGTTCTATGGCGCCTGGGTCGCAACCACTGCATCCACCCGAAATCACGCATGGTTGCGCGAACTCGGCGCGGATCAGGTCATCGATTACGGCAGCGAACGGTTCGAGGATGCGCTGACCGAGCCCGTGGATGTGGTGCTTGATTTGGTCGGCAATGACAGGGATGCGGTCTCGTCACGATCACTTTCGGTGCTGCGCGACGGTGGATTGATCATTAACGTGCCAACCGGCTCGTGGCCGACGATGCACGAGGACGTCGAGCGTGCGGGACGCGAGCTGCGCGCATCCTCACTGAAACTGGCAACGGACCCGGTCGCGCTGCGCACCATTGCGCAGTTGATCGATCAGGGTGATCTGCGTACGCATGTGGATGCGGTCTTCCCGCTTCGCGAGGCGGCGGCGGCTCATGAGCAGCTCATGCGGGGCCACACGCGCGGGAAGATCGTGCTCGACGCGTTGCAATGACGCACTCGCACAGCACTCCCTCTTATAACGAGAAGAACCCCACCGAAGTGGGGTTCTCTCAGTGAGCAATAACGCTTAGCCGAATGCGGCGACGTCGAGCGGGATGCCCGGACCGAAGGTGGTCGAAACCACTGCCTTCTGTACGTAGCGGCCCTTCGCGGACGACGGACGAAGACGGATAACCTCGTCGATCGCAACGCGCAGGTTATCGGCGATCTGCTCCGGCGTGAACGATGCCTTACCCGCAATGAAGTGGAGGTTGGCGTGCTTGTCCACGCGGAACTCGATCTTTCCACCCTTAATTTCGGTTACGGCCTTGGCCGCATCCGGGGTTACGGTGCCGGTCTTCGGGTTCGGCATGAGGCCGCGGGGACCGAGAACCTTACCGAGACGACCGACCTTACCCATCATGTCCGGGGTGGCGACGGCCGAGTCGAAGTCGGTCCAGCCGTCGGCAACCTTGGCGATGAGCTCGTCGGTGCCGACCTCGTCTGCGCCTGCTGCCAGTGCAGCCTCGGCTGCCGGGCCCTGTGCGAAGACGATAACGCGGGCGGTCTTACCGGTACCGTGCGGGAGGCTTACGGTACCGCGAACCATCTGGTCTGCCTTGCGCGGGTCAACGGCGAGGACCATTGCGACCTCAACCGTGCTGTCGAACTTGGTCGACGAAGTTTCTTTTGCGAGGGCGGCTGCCTCGTCGATCGAGTAGACCTTGCCGGCCTCGATCTTCTCTGCCGCGGCGCGGTACGCCTTGGACTTCTGTGCCATGTTGTGCTCCTTCGAGAGTGTGCGGTTCTGGCGAGCTGGCGGGCTCTTCCGCAGTGCTGAGTGGTGCCCCGGTTTCGCCGCAGGGATGCGGCGAGTAGCGGAGGCAGGGTGGCTCGGGACTAGTTGCCCGTAACCTCGATGCCCATCGAACGAGCGGTACCGGCGATGATCTTTGCGCCAGCTTCGATGTCGTTCGCGTTGAGGTCGACCTTCTTGATCTCGGCAATTTCACGCGCCTGATCCATGGTCATCTTGCCGACCTTGTTCGTGTGGGGCACACCCGAGCCCTTCTTCACGCCGGCAGCCTTCTTGATGAGCTGTGCAGCCGGAGGAGTCTTGAGCACGAACGTGAACGAGCGGTCTTCGTAAACGGTGATTTCAACCGGAACGATGTTGCCGCGCTGCTGTTCTGTCGCGGCGTTGTACGCCTTGCAGAACTCCATAATGTTGACGCCGTGCTGACCCAGCGCCGGACCAACCGGCGGTGCAGGGTTAGCGGCGCCGGCCTGAATCTGCAGCTTGATCAGACCTGCAACCTTCTTCTTAGGTGCCATGTTCTTCCCTTTCACTCGAGTGGATGCGAACATCCCTCTCCCGCAGCATCAGCGTTTCTGATGAGCGGTACATCATGCGCCGCGTCAACCGCGAGCACACAACCAAACAATCGTACCGAATTCAGCGCGGTTCGTCACTACCCGGTTTGGTGGGCGGCACGGATCCCCGTATGGCGCGCGGCACGGATCCCGGCATCCCACCCACCAGCGAATGCCAGCGAACGCCAACAGAACTCAGGGAAACGCGAGCGGGCCGCAGCGCAACCGCGCCACGACCCGCATCCGCAACAACAAGCTGTCTAGAGCTTGGCCACCTGATCGAAGGCCAACTCGACGGGAGTCTCGCGACCGAACAGCGATACCAACGCGGTGAGCTTGCCGCTGACCGGATTAATTTCGCTGATCGAACCGGTAAGACCCTCGAAGGAGCCTTCCTTGATCGTGATGGTCTCGCCAATCTCGTAGTCAATCTCGGCAACCGGCTGTGCCGCCTGCGCACCCTTCGAGGGAGCCGCACCTGCCGCTGCCGGTGCATCCGCGACCTCGACCAGGCTCTTGAGCATGTCGAAGGCTTCCTTGAAGCGCAGCGGGGTCGGGTTGTGAGCGTTACCGACGAATCCGGTCACACCCGGAGTGTGGCGCACGACCGACCAGGTGTCTTCGTTCAAGCGCATCCGCACCATCACGTAGCCCGGGATGCGCACTCGGGTCACCATCTTGCGCTGGCCGTTCTTGATCTCAACGACGTCTTCCATGGGGACCTGGATCTCGAAGATCTCGTCAGCAACGTCCATGGTCTGGGCACGCTGGGTGAGGTTGTCGCGCACCTTGCGCTCAAAACCGGCGTAGGTGTGAATGACGTACCACTTACCTGGCTTGGCGCGAAGCTCTGCCTTAAACGCCGCGTACGGGTCTACCGCCTCTTCTTCAGCTGCTTCGGTAGCTTCCGTTGCTTCGGCAGGGGTCTCAGCTGCAGCCTCGGCGTTTTCTTCACTTACTGGCGCATCTTGCGATACGTCGACCTGCTCGGTCGCCTCTTCGTTGTTCGTTTCTTCTGCCACGGTTCTGTCTCACTTCGTCGTTTCGCAGTCCGGTTCGGCTGCGAGGTTTGGTACGGATGCGCAACGCAAGTTGCGCGGGAAAGTTACGGGGTGGGTACGGGCGCGTCAGGGGTGGGCGCCGGGGTCGGCGGTGCCGGTGGTTCCTGCGGGAAGAGGTGGGTTCCCTCACCGAATACCCACGAGGAGATAAAGCCGAACGCCCAGTCCAACACCATGACCAGCAGCATCATCAGCAGCAGGAAGGAAAGCACCACGGCGACATAACGCCACAGCTCTTTACCGGTCGGGGTGACGACCTTCTTCAGCTCTTCGACAACCTGGCCGAAGAATGCGCCGATTCCCTTACTCTCGCGCGAGGCGGCGAGTGTCTCGGCTTCGTTACGCTTCGGGGTCTTCTTCCCCTTCTTCGCGGTCTTGGACTTCGCCGACTTGGCGTCGCGCTTGCGCTCGGACTTCTTCTTGACCTTCGCTGCGGATGCGGTGGTGTCGCCGTCCGCGTCAGTTTCGTCGGCATCCGCTGCCGACTCGTCAACCGCATCCGTGTCGCGAACTACCGCCTCGTCTGTGCTGGTGGAGCCACCGGAGGTCGACTCGCCACCGTCGCCGGTTGATTCAGTGCTCGCAGTCGCGTCGTCGACACGCGATTCAATGCCGTCGCGGTCCTCGCCAGACTTGCCAGTCGCCACTTGTTCCCTTTCAACCGAGCCGTCGGCGCACCAAACCTGTTTTTGGGCACGCCACAGTATGCCTTTTGGCAACTTGTTTAGGGTACGGGATGCGGGTGCCGATTGTCGAGCACGACCCGGTTTGCGTTCGCGCGCAGATAAACAAAGAACGCCACGCGATCGCGTGGCGTATTTGCAGGGCGGACAGGAATCGAACCTGCAACCTGCGGTTTTGGAGACCGCTGCTCTGCCAATTGAGCTACCGCCCTAAGCCGTGCTGAGCCAGTACGACTCCGCACAATCAGGTTACCGATACTGGCAACCTAACTAGGGTACGTCATCTTGGTGGCTTCACCAAGTACGCAACCTACTGGAGGCGCCATCGGCCTCAAACCCTCCGTTATGCATCCTCGTCTCGAGATCGCTTAGCTTCACTAGCTATGCTTGCGATATGACTGAATCGCGCCTCTCACCCCGCGTCGCTGCAATTGCCCCTTCGGCCACCCTCAAGGTTGACAACAAGGCCAAGGCTCTCAAGGCCGAAGGCCGCCCCGTAATCTCGTACGCCGCCGGCGAGCCCGACTTCGCCACACCGGCTCACGTAGTCGAAGCTGCACTGGAAGCAGTAAAGGATCCAAAGAACCACAAGTACACCGCAAACGTAGGTCTGCCAGAACTTCGCGATGCGATCGCCGCAAAGACGCGCCGCGACTCGGGGCTGGACATCCCCGCATCCCGCGTGCTGGTCACCAACGGCGGCAAGCAGGCCGTATTCCAGGCGATCAACGCGGTCGTTGGCGAAGGTGACGATGTACTGCTGCCGACCCCGGCCTGGACCTCGTACACCGAGGTAATCAAGATCGCCGGCGGTAACACCGTTGAGGTGTTCGCCGGTGCCGACCAGAACTACAAGGTCACCCCGGAACAGCTCGAGGAAGCATTCACCCCGAACACGAAGGCGATCATCTTCGTTTCGCCCTCGAACCCGACCGGCGCCGTGTACACCCCCGAAGAAACTCGCGCTATCGGTGAGTGGATCGAAAAGCGCGGCATTTTCGTGATCGCCGACGAGATCTACCAGAACCTCACCTACGACGGCGTCAAGGCGACGTCGATTGTCGAAGCAGTTCCAACGCTCGACGACAAGACGATTCTGGTGAACGGTGTTGCAAAGTCGTACGCCATGACTGGTTGGCGCCTGGGCTGGATGGTCGGCCCTGAAGATGTCATTGCCGGCGCTGCAAACATGCAGTCGCACCTGACCAGCAACGTCAACAACATTGCCCAGCGCGCCGCCCTGGCAGCGCTCACCGGTCCGACTGAGCCGATCGAAGAGTTCCGCCAGGCCTTCGACCGTCGCCGCAAGCTAATGGTTGAAGAGCTGAGCAAGGTTCCCGGCTTCGAGGTGCCGACCCCGACCGGTGCGTTCTACGTCTACGCAGATGTAACGGCGCTGCTCGGCAAGGAGTTCGACGGCAGGGTCATCAACACCTCGCTGGAGCTTGCTGACTACATCCTCGACAAGGCCGAAGTTGCCATTGTTCCCGGTGAAGCATTCGGACCTTCCGGTTACGTACGGCTGAGCTACGCCCTCGGCGACGACCAGCTCGTTGAGGGTGTACAGCGCATCCAAAAGCTGTTCGCTGACGTGCAGCTGTAACCGCGTGCTTGCCGGTGGGCTCCATCCGTTGCGGTGGGGCCCACTTGCGTTTTCCTGGGCCGTTGTTGCCTGTTGCCCGGCGGGTTGTGGATAACTCGCGGATGCGGCAATGCGAGTTCGGTATGTTGCCGCCATCACGCAGCAGGAGGGCGTATGCAACGAGTAGTGACCAGTATCGCGGCGGCCGTGTTCACCGCGGTGGTGTTAGTCGGATGCACCACAGCTGACGGTTCTGCGAGTTCGGGTTCCGAGGGTGGTCACGCTGCCTCGACCGCACCGGCAACGCCGACGCCGACGGTAATGAGTGACGAAGAAGCGCTACAAACCGGAGTGGAGACCTTCGACAAACTCCTTGCCGCGGAGTTTGAACTTGTCCGCACAAAGGGTGAGTCCATCGACCAGCTCGACGCGCTCATCACAGAGAACATGGCCGAGTACCGGGAGAGTGTCTACCAACACTCATTAAACGGCTACACCGCCCATGGCGCGCTAAACCTCGTGAATGCGCAATTACAGAAAGTCACTTCAGAGGAAATCGCGTTCTACGGATGTGTCGACCTGAGTAAGGGGTACGTAACCGATAAGAACGGCAAGGTTGTAGGCGGAGATCGCGAAGACAAGGTTGCGTCCCTGGAAATCAAAGTACTTAGGGACTCGGAAGGCAGTTGGCGAGTAGATAGGAAATCAAAGTGGGAAGACCCCTCGCTCTGCTCCTCACTCTGACGTCCTTAGCTCTACCTCCACTCGATTACCGGTCATCGTCTGCAAGTGAATGTGAAACCGGCGGTCTCCTCTTCGGAGCGTGTGCTTCCAATTCCGGTGGGTCGGTTGAAGTCGAAGTCACCGAAGAATCCGACACCGACAACACATCCCCCGACCCCGACACCTACACCAACAACAACACCGACACCACCGACGCAAACCCCGCAAACCCGAACTCCCACTGCGAAGCACTCATCGGCAACAACATCCAACGCTGCCTCGGCAGAATCCACCGACCCGCACCAGCACCCAACGAACACAACCCACCCCCACTACCCGACCGCATCCAACGCAGCGCCCTCGCCAACATCACCCCACAACCCGCCACCCTGCACATGGAACCAAACGGCTGGGCAATCATCGGCCGACCAACAAACTTCTGGACCACCGCCCAAGAACACACCATCAACGCAACCGTCCTCGGCCACCAAGTCACCGTCACCTTCACCCCAACCACCACGGACTACCACTACGGCGACGGCACCACCCAAACCGCACACGAACCCGGCGGATCCTGGCACGACCTCGGCCTACCAGAACTCACCGACACCCACACCAGCCACCGCTACACCACAAAAACCCAAATCACCGCATCCGCAACCGTGCACTACCAAGCAACAGTCCACGCCAACGGCAACACCATCCCCGTCACCGGCGACATCACCGCAACAACAACCAGCCAACAATTCCAGCTCTATGAAGTCGACGTCCACCTCATCAAACCCTAGGGTCCGTGCCCGGTCGCATGCGGTTGCTCACAGAGGCGCGGGGGCATGCGAGACCGCATCGCAGCAGGTAGCGTGCAGGCAAAAACCGACAGCTACGGCGAAGTGAACGTCACCTCGCGCAGCTTCGCCTGGAGTTCATCGGCCTGCTCAATGTTTTTGTAGGAACCCAGCAGAATATAAATGCGCGTGCCGGTCTTCGGCATAGCGCGGGTTAGCAGCCAGATCGAGGCCCCCTCGCAATCATCGGCGCGCACACGCAATAGCTCGAGATTCGTCCCGTCCTTACCCTTCAGCATGTACGGCTCCGGATCCGATACCCCGCCGACATCGCCACCGCATTCGTCTGCCAGCCGATTGAGCTGCGCGACCGAAAGGGCCTCATCGCTCTGCCCCGAATCGAAGACGCTGGTCTGCCAAACTACGATCTGCATACCGTTCTTGCGGGCTGAAAACTGGTCTGGCCGGTTCGATGCCGTCACCTCCTGCCAGTCCCCTAACTTGGGCGGCACGAGCGTTAGCCCCTGTGAGAACACGGCGTCAACGGTGATCGGCACCGTATCCCCCGGCTTTACGGTCATCGGCGAATTCGTTGAGGTGGGCACATCGAATAATTGCCCGGACCCCTCGGGATCTGCGCTGGTAGCCGGCGCCGGCGCACGTTCACCCGCCACAGGTTCCACCTGCACACCACTGGTAATCACAACCGCGGCAATGAGTCCCACAACGACCAACGCCGCGAGCCCAAAGAGCCAGAGCGTGCCGGCGCGCGACCGAGCCGGCACGACCTCGACGTCCTCGACGCTGCCACCCGCATCCGCACCTCGACGATCTAGACGCGTACCATCAAAGCCGTACACCGGGGCTGGCGGATCAAAGCGGCGCGAGGATGCAGTCACAACAGTCCCTACAGTTCGATTCCAATAAGGTTCGGTTCCGGTACGAGCGCCACCCCGAATTCCTGTTGCACGCGTACCTGCACATAGCGCGCAAGCGCAGCAATCTCTTCGGCGCTGGCGCCACCGCGGTTAGTCAGCGCGAGCGTGTGCTTTGACGATACGGCGGCCCGGCTTCCCGGTAACGAAAACCCCTTGTGGACTCCGGCATGATCGATCAGCCACGCTGCCGATAGCTTCACGAGCTCCCGCCCGTTCTCATCAACACCCGCAGCAAATCGGGGCGCATCGGCAGGAATACTATCGGCAACGCTTTCTGCCGGCACGATCGGGTTCATAAAAAACGAACCGCTGGAACGCGTATCGGGGTCGTTCGCATCCAGCACCATCCCCTTGGATGCACGCAGCGACAGCACGGCCTCGCGCTGTTTCTGCGCAGACACAGCCTCCCCGAGCGGAACCTGCAATGCCCGCGCGAGCTGCTCATAACGCACCTGCGCCCCGTCACCACCGGGCTGTAGAGCAAGCTCAACTCGCAGCACGAGCCCACGGTGTTCACCTCGTTTCAGCGTTGAGGTGCGGTACCCGAGACCGAGTTCGGATGCGTCGAGCCACTCGATCTCGCCAGTGTCACCATTCGCGAGCTCGATCCGCACGAGCACATCGGCCAGTTCCTGCCCGTAAGCGCCAATATTCTGCACGGGGGCGGCACCAACGGAGCCCGGGATACCCGCGAGCGCTTCGATACCGGAATACCCGCGGGAGACGCTATCATCCACGAGCGCACTCCACGACTCCCCCGCATCCGCGCGAACCAGTACCCGTTCACCGGCGTTGTCCCATTCAACGCCGCGGGTAACCACGTGGAGTACCGGCCCATCGAAACCGTCATCACTGACGATGGTGTTCGAGCCGCCGGCGATGACCAGGAACGACTGCTCCTCCTCTACCAGCCGAAAGTAGGCGTCGGCGAGCTGCGCGCGGGAGGTGGGCGCGATCAACTCTGCCGGCGCAGCGGACACTGCGGTGGTGGTGAGCTCGGCGAACGTGGTCATACTGCGAACCGTGCTCGTACCTGTGCCTTAGCTAACACGGTGCGTTCGTCAAAGGCTACGGTGAGGTCGATACGTCCGATGCCATCGTCGCCCGCGGCCGCGCCCACCACAGCTTCAACGTGGACGTCCGCGCCGCGGTTCGGGTCAACAAGCACCGGCCTAGTGAACCGCACCTGGTAGTCGACGACGCGACCGGGGTCACCGAGCGCCTCAATAACCGGCTGAATTGCTGCTCCCATGGTGAGCATGCCGTGTGCCAGAACACCGGGCAGGCCAACTTCTTCAGCAATATCGTCGCGGTAGTGGATGGGGTTGTAGTCGCCGGATGCACCCGCGTAGCGAACCAACGATTCGCGCGCGAAGTGCAGGGTGGTGGATGCGACCGGGGTGCCGGTCTCGGCGCCGATGAGGTCCAGAGGTGTAGAGGTCGTAGTCACAGTTAGTTCCCTCCCCCGACGACAAGCGTGGCGTTCGTGGTTGCGACGGTGTCACCGGCAGCGTCGGTGAAGGTCGTGGTTGCCTGCACCATGGCGTTGCTGCCGAGCGCGCGCACCTTGCTGACTGCAAGTTCGGCGGTGAGTTCGTCACCGGCGACGACGGGCCGGGTAAAGGTGAATCGCTGGTCACCGTGCACGATGTTCTTCAGCTCGACGTTGAACTGTGGGTCGCGCAGTAGTTCGTCCAATACTCGGTGCTGCAGCACGGCAAGGTAGGTGGTGGGCGCGACGAGGTCGACATAGCCTGCGGCACGGGCAGCGTCGAGGTCGGTGTGGATGGGGTTGGTTGCGAACACGGCGTGCGCAAAGTCGCGTACGTGCTCGCGTCCGACGAGATAGCTGTGTGGCAGCGTGAAGGTGCGGCCAACGATTGCTTGCGTCACCCCAGCTGGTGTAGTGGGTTCGTGTTGTTCGGTCACCCGGCCAGTCTATGGTTTCCGCGGTGGATGTGGCTGGTTGCTAGATGCGAGCGCTCTTCGCGAACATGCGGTAGCGGGCCGCGATGCGTGGGAGAATAGGCGCGTGACAAGTCCAGCCCTGACCCGCATCCTGACCGAAACCGCTGACGCGGCTTCGGGAATGCATCCCGCCGTAGTCGTAATCGGCGCAGTGCTGGTCGCAGCACTATTCGGCGCTATGGTGTGGCGCACGCTCAAGCGAAACCGGCTGAAATGAACTCTCGTATTCTGCAATTCGTGCTCCCGAGCCTGTGGCTCGGGCTGATCCTCGGCATCTCGTTGATCGAGGCGCCGCTGAAGTTTCAAGCGCCCGGGATCACGATTCCGCTCGGTCTTGGCATTGGGCGACTCGTGTTCGGTGCGATGAACATTGCCGAAGCGGTGATCGCGCTTGTTCTCGTTATTTCGCTGATCGTTGGTGGCCGCACTCGCGGGCAGCAGTGGCTAGCAGCGGGCATTGTTGCCACGCTCGCCGCCAAAGCGCTTGTGATTCGCCCGATCATGCAGGCGACAACGGATGCGGTCATCGCCGGAACCAGCGAGGGTGGCAGTTCTCTGCACCTGCTATACATCGCAGCCGACGGCGCACTGATTCTGTTGTTAATCGCTTTTCTGGTCGCAACCTCGCGCCGGTTCACACTGGCCGAGCGCGCATCCTCCTAGCTGTACTGACCGGGGACGTTGATTGACCGTCGGGGTTGACCTTGACGCAACGTCAATGTTTAGTATCGCTGGCATGACGGTGACGATGATCGACAGTGCAGCCCGGATGCGGGCGATGGTGAACAGTGCTCCGGAGGACTGGCAGAATGCAGCTCGCAGACTCTGGCAGCCGATGGCTGGGATGTACTTCTTCATCCCCGGTGGGCCGGACTTGGCCGAAGTCCACGCCCAGAACTTCGGGTTCGGACCCGATGCCGCGAAGGAAGCGATCCTGGGTGCAATCGACACCTTGGAGCGAGCCGATGCGTGGGGCCGTATCGAGCTAGCGCTCGACACGGGGCTACGGAATCTGGGCTCGGAGAATCCGACACTGACGCTGCCCGATCTTACCGTGCTGCTCGTGCTCGGCGACCCCACGAACAAGTACTTCACGAACGAGATCCGCGGCCTGTCGGCCTTCGGCGGGATCAGCGGCTACATCGCCATCACGATCTGGCCGACCGACGAGGTGCTGGATCGTCTGGAAGGCATTGCCCTGCACGAGCTGCACCACAACGTGCGCTACTCGCCCGGCGGTGTGGTCTGGAATCCACAGACGGTCACCGTCGGCGAACATGTGGTCGCCGAAGGCCTCGCGGACCTCTTCGCGGTGGACGTTGTGGGCCAGCAGGGCTTCACACACTTCGTCAGCCAGGAGACCCGCACCAGCGACGCCGTGCTGCGCCGCGTCAGTGAGGGGCTCGACGTGACCGGAATGCAGGACTTCGCGGCGTGGGTGTTGGGCGACGCGAGCGCTCGCCTGTTCGGCGCGACACCAGTCGGAGTTCCCACCGGGGCTGGTTACGCAGCGGGAGGCCGGATCGCCACGGCCTACCTGGATGTCACTGGGCAGTCGGCAGCCTCGGCGGTGGCCACGCCGGCCGCCGAGATCTTGGCGGTGGCCCTGCCACAGTTGGGTCTGGAAATGCCAACTCGCTGACAGGAGGGCCGTGCGCGTGGAGTGGACTGTCCAGGAACTCGCTGACCGTGCTGGTGTGAGTGGCCGGACGCTGCGGCATTACCACCAGATCGAGCTGCTGACTCCGGATCGGATCGGCGCGAACGGCTACCGCTACTACGGCCCCACCGCGGTGGCACGCCTGCAACGGATCCTGCTCCTGCGTGAAGCGGGGCTGAGCTTGGCTGCCATCAGCGAGGCACTGTCGACCGACGCGAACCCAGCCGACGAGATCACCGCACTCGAGGAGCACCTGGCACACCTCGAGCACGAGCGAGACGCCTTGGAGCGGCGCATCGTCTCGGTCGAACACACGCTCCAGATGCGACGCGAAGGCCTACAGCCGCGGATGGACATGATACTCGAAGGCTTCAATGACCGGTACGAGGCCGAGGTCACCGAGCAGTGGGGCCGCGACGTGTTCGAGCAATCCAATCGGTGGTGGCACGCCAAGAACCTCACCCAGCAACGCCAATTCCAAGCCGATGCTGAACAACTGCTGGCCGGCTGGGGCGAGCTCCACCAATCCGGTGTCTCCCCGTCCAGCGACCAGGCCCAACAACACGCAGCCACCCATGCCTCGTGGTTCGCCCAGATCCCGGGCACACCACAGAACGCCGGTGACCTCAACAAGACCCGCGCCATGCTCACCGGCATGGCCAACCTCTACGCCACCAACCCAGACTTCCACCCCGCGTTCGGCGGAGCCGCAGCCGCAGACTTTGCCGCCCATGCATTGCGCCACTACGCCCAAAACCTCTGATCAGCGCCCTTCGGGATGGTGGCCGCACCCGAAGGGAATGCCATGTCGCATGCCAACGCCGCGCTCGCCCCACGCCACCGCCCGATCGTCGCCCGTCTCGTCGTTGACGAGGGCTGGCCGATCAGCGAGGTCGCCGCTCGATTCCAGGTCTCGTGGCCGACCGTGAAGCGCTGGGCGACCGGTACCGCGCCGGCGAGTCGATACAGGACCGCTCCTCCCGTCCGCACCACTCGCCCAACAAGAGCAGTCCAGCGACGACGAAGCGCTGCATCCAGCTACGTCTCCGACTGCGGGAAGGACCCGTGCAGCTCGCGTGCAGGCTGGGGATCGCTCCGTCGACAGTTCACCGGATCTTGACCGACGCACACCTGAACCGGCTCTCGCACGTCGACCGCGCCACGGGCGAACCCGTCCGACGCTTTGAGCACGACCATCCCGGCGCGATGCTCCACGTCGACGTGAAGAAGCTCGGCAACATCCCCGACGGCGGAGGCTGGCGCTACGTCGGCCGCCGACAAGGAGAGAAGAACCGGGCGGCCACACCTGGCAAGCCCAGGAACAAGCACTACGACCCGTTGATGGGCAAGGCCTACGTCCACACCGTCATCGACGACCACTCCCGCGTCGCCTACGCCGAGATCCACGACGACGAAACCGCCGTGACAGCCTCGGCCGTGCTGGTGCGGGCCGTCGAGTGGTTCAACCGGCAAGGTGTGACCGTCGAGCGGGTGCTGTCCGACAACGGCGGCGCCTACCGCTCGCACCTGTGGCGGGATACCTGTCACGAGCTCGGCATCAAGCACAAGCGCACGCGACCGTATCGGCCGCAGACCAACGGCAAGATCGAGAGATTCCATCGGACCCTGGCCGATGGGTGGGCCTACGCCCGCTGCTACACCTGCGAGGCCGAACGACGCGGCGAGCTCGATTGCTGGCTGCACTACTACAACCAGCACCGACCCCACACGGCCTGCGGCAACCAGCCGCCGTTCTCACGATTGACCAACGTCCCCGATCAGTACACCAGCGAGCTAGTACGCGGGCGGGCTGTGCCATTCGCAGCGCCGCGCGCCCTCCATCCAGGATGCGCCGGATTCAGTAAACGGTGAGCCCGCGCGATCGGAACTGGTTGCGGGCGCGTTCGAGTAACTCCAGTGACGGAGGTTTGGTGTCGGCGAGTTCGTAGGTTCGACCGAGAGCTTCCCACTTGTCAGCGCCCATCTGGTGGAAGGGCAGCACTTCGACGCGGCTGAGGCTCGACCAGCGCGCCATAATGTCGGCCACCTGTTCTACGTTCTCGTAGGCATCGGTAAGCCCAGGAACGAGCACGAAACGCCCCCAGATTTCGGTGCCATTCGCAGCGAGCCGGTCCCCGAATTCGATGGTCGGAGCGAGCGTGCGCCCGGTCACTTTGTTGTAGGTCTCCTCATTACCGCTCTTCACATCGAGCAGTACCAGGTCGATATCTTCCAGCATCTCGTCGGTGACGTTTCGCCCGAGGAACCCGGAAGTGTCGATCGTGGTGTGGATCCCCATCCGTTTCGTTTCGTGCAGCAACCTCGCGGCGAACTGGGGTTGTTGGAGCACTTCACCACCGGAGAGGGTAATGCCGCCGCCGCTGGCCTTGAATACGGTGCGGTAACGCTTGATGCGCGCGAGCAGCGTATCAAGCTCGACGTCTTGGCCGTCGCGAGCAAGCATCGTGTCGGGGTTGTGGCAGTACAGGCAGCGCAGCGGGCAGCCGGAGAAGAAGATGGTGAGGCGGGTGCCTGGACCGTCGACGGCGGTGACCAGTTCCCACGAGTGGATGGTGGCGAGCTCGCCACGACGGATTCCGTCGAGTCGCTCACTGTGCGCCAGGTCGTGGGCCTCGTCGAGCCCCTGGGTACCGGCGCCGGTTCGCCGGGGCGCAAGCTGCAAGTCGGTGAGGTTCGTTACTGACACATTCGCTCCAAGATGGCCGTCGCGGCCCCGGGTGTTCCGAGGCCGCGCGGATGCGGTCGGTTACGCGTTCTGGTGGAAGGTGCGGTTGAGTACGTCAAGCTGCTGTTCGCGGGTGAGCTTCACGAAGTTCACCGCGTATCCCGAGACGCGAACGGTGAGGTTCGGGTAGTTCTCGGGGTTGTCCATCGCGTCCTGCAATGTGTCTTTGTTCAGCACGTTGATGTTGGCGTGGTACAGACCGCTCTCCATGTTGTTCTCGGCGCGGTTGGCCTTCATATCGGCGAGGCGTTCGTCAAACGTTTTGGTTGCCATGGTGTTCTCCTGAATGTTGATGTGGGTGGGATGCGGGTTATTCGGATTCCATAATGAAGCCGGCGTCGAGGACGCCCATGAGGTTCTGCACCCGTTCTTCTTCGGTCCGTCCGAGTCCCTGCGGGGTGATGGTGTTAGTGAGCGAGATACCATCGAGCGCGTCGTTGTAGTCGAGTTTTCCGACCGAGAGCATCGAGGCGACCATGCCGTGAGTGTCCATTCCATTCTCGGGGTTTGCGCCCGGCGAGAACGGGGTGCCGGCACGGTGGCCCGACGGGAAGTTACCCGTTGCCTTGCCGTACACCACGTTCGAAGTGATCGTCAGCACCGACTGGGTAGGGATCGCATCCCGGTACATCGGGATCGCCTTGATCTTGCTCATGATGGTGTGCACGACGGTCGCAGCGATGTCGTCGGCGCGGTCGTCGTCGTTGCCGTAGACGGGGAATTCGCCTTCGGTGATGTAGTCGACGATGAGGCCGGTTTCGTCGCGAACCGGGGTGACCTTCGCGTACTTAATCGCCGCGAGCGAGTCGGCAACAATCGATAGCCCGGCGATACCGCAGCCCATCGTGCGGACGATATCGCTGTCGTGCAGGGCCATTTCGATTGCCTCGTAGGCGTATTTGTCGTGGCAGTAGTGGATGATGTTGAGCGCTTCCACGTAGGTACCAATGACCCAATCAAGCATCTCTTCGTACTTTTGCCAGACCTCGTCGAAATCGAGCGGTCCGTCGCCTTCAATCGGCGCGAACCCTTCGACGACCTGTTTGCCCGACATTTCGTCGCGGCCACCGTTCATCGCGTACAGCAGTGACTTGGCGGCGTTCACGCGCGCACCGAAGAACTGCATCTGGCGACCGATCTTCATCGGCGAAACACAGCAGGCAATCGCGGCGTCGTCGCCCCAACGCTCGCGAATCTGCTTGTCGGACTCGTACTGGATGGATGAGGTTTCGATCGAGATCGCGGAGCAGAATGCTTTGTACCCTTCGGGGAGGTCGGGGTCCCAGAAGATGGTGATGTTCGGCTCGGGCGCTGGCCCGAGGTTACGCAGGGTCTGCAGCAGTCGGAACGAGGTCTTCGTGACCTGCGGGCGACCGTCCTGCGCGAATCCCGCATCCGTCCAGGTCGCCCAGTACGGGTCACCCGAGAAAATCTGGTCATAGTCGATCGTGCGCAGGAACCGTACGATGCGAAGTTTCAGCACGAGCGCGTCGATCATCTCTTGAGCGTCAGACTCGGTGATGGTGCCTTCGGCAAAATCGCGCTCGAAGTAGATGTCGAAGAATGCCGACAAGCGTCCGATCGACATGGCGGCACCGTCCTGGCTTTTCACCGCGCCGAGGTAGGCCATATAGGTCCACTGCACGGCTTCTTGCGCGGTTTCCGCGGGGCGACCGAGGTCGAGTCCGTACAGTTCACCGAGGTGCTTGAGTTTCTTGAGCGCCTTGATCTGTTCTGCGTGTTCCTCGCGGAAGCGCGCCCAGTGCTCCGAGAACGGCTGGTCAGCAACCGCATCCTTTGCTCGGGTCTTGTCTTCAATGAGTTTGTCGATGCCGTAGAGGGCTACGCGGCGATAGTCACCGATGATTCGCCCGCGACCGTAGGCGTCGGGCAGACCGGTGATGATGTGTGATGAGCGAGCGGCACGGATGCGCGGGGTGTAGATGTCGAAGACCGCGTCATTGTGGGTCTTGCGGTAGCGCGTGAAAATCCGCTCGATATCAGGATTGGGTTCTTTGCCCGCCTCTTTAATTGCGGTACGAACCATCCGCCAGCCACCGAAGGGCATCATCGCGCGCTTCAGCGGAACGTCGGTTTGCAAGCCGACGATGACATCGTCTTCCTCGCAGATGTACCCAGCGGGGAATGCATCGATATCTGCGGGAGTGTCGAGGTCAACGTCATACACCCGGCGTTCGCGCTCCACCTTGAGGTAGTCGCGCTGCAGCGTTTCCCACACCTTCTGGGTTTTCTCGGTGGGGCCGGCGAGGAAGGACGCATCGCCGTCGTAGGGCTGATAGTTGCGCTGGATGAAGTCGCGTACGTCGACCGATTCTTTCCAGTCACCCGACTGAAAATTACGCCACGGGTCACGGGCTTCAGTGTGAACGGGGTGCTCTTGCAACTGGGTCATGCGCGGATCGCTCCCTACAGATATTCGCGATGTCGAGGACTGCAGTTCGTTGGCCGCAATCGCCTTTATTCTACGCCCGGAAGCGTTGTAACAGCTGGGTTTTGTGGGTTCGTCCAAGCCCGTACGGCTACCTCACGAACCGGCCGTGCTGCGGGTCCGGCACAGCGCTTCGACTTGGTTGGGTTTGGATGCATCAACAGGGTCGACCCGCACCTTGCTGAGTGCAGCGCACGGTTCGTTACGAAATCCGCTCATTCTGTGACCAAAACGTTATGCGGCCGCCGCACCTGTGCGAGGAATTGCATCCTGACTTGCGGTTTTTCTAATGCGCCAGAACGCGTGCCGACGATCGCGCCTCATGAGCGAACACGCTGGGCGAATTATTAACGCCACCACCGTGAACAAACCCACAATTTGACGGCTTGCGAAGGGGATGCGGAGGCGACTTTCAGCTAGCGCCACGAACGTCTTCACGGCGTCCAGAGTCGGAGTTTTACGGGTTGTTAGGTTCACATTGCTGTCTCGCACTGCGTCGCTCAACAGCAACGCTTGACCGAGTTGACATGTGGAGGGTCGCCACCAGCGCCGCTCGCCGCACCGGCAGATGCGAGGACACAGTCCATCCCTTACGACAACCGAACACTTAATTAGGGGGAACAGCCCATGACTACGAACAACGCAGACTTCGACCGCATTCTCAACGCAACCGCATTCACTGCTTCGGGTGACAAGCTCGGCAAGATCGGTCAGCTTTACCTTGACGACCAGTCCGGCGAGCCCACCTTCGTTACGGTGAACACGGGTCTGTTCGGTGCAAACGAGAGCCTCGTACCGCTGCGCGGCTACCAGTGGAAGGGCGAGGACCTCGTACTTGCCTACGAAAAGGATGTCGTTAAGGACGCTCCCAACATCGACGCTGATGGCCACCTCGAGGCTGACGAGCAGGCTCGCCTGTTCGACTACTACGCGGGCAACGCAGCAACCGGCGCTGCACAGGACACCGACCGCACTACCGCTGGCGTAGACCGGGACGTTGACGGCCGTCACGACGAGAACCTGAACAACCACAGCGAGCAGCCGCTCGCCGGTGGCGTTGACGCAGACCGCACCGCAGCTGGTGACCGCAATGTAGACGCCGACGCAGACCGCACCGCAGCTGGTGACCGCAATGTAGACGCCAACGCAACCCGCGACGCAGCTGGTGACCGCAACGTGGACGCCAACGCAACCCGCGACGCAGCAACCGACGACGTTGTTGCTCGCGAAGAGCGCCTCAACGTGGGCACCACCACCGAAGAGACCGGTCGCGTTCGCCTGCGCAAGTACACCACCACCGAGCAGCAGCAGGTTGAGGTACCCGTAACCAAGGAAAAGGTTCGCATCGAGCGTGAGCCGATCGAGGGCGGTCGTGTGGTTGACGGTGAGATCAACCCGAACGCTGAAGATGAGGTTATTGAGGTCACTACCCGTGAAGAGCGTCCGGTAGTGAGCAAGGAGACCGTTGAAACTGAGCGTGTCTCACTGAACAAGGAAACCGTAACCGAGAACCAGACCGTCAGCGGCGAAGTCTCGAAGGAGCACATTGACGTTGACCAGGACGGCGTTTCCTAAGTCAAGATGCCACAGTGGCTTTGACTCGCTTGGCTAGTCGAGGCTGACAGGATGGGGTCGCGCAAGTGAGCGCGGCCCCATCCGTGGTTTTGTGTCCGGCGAACTACTGCGCAGCCCGTTGAATGTTGGAGGTATTCGCTGCGCTCGACGCTAGATCTTGAACGCGTAGGGATTCGCGTCTTCGGGGATGGTGGCGCAGGGGCTCCACACGTCGATCCTGACGGTGGGCAGGTCATCGTCGCGGTTGAGCGTGGCGATAATCGCTTCGTAGCCTTCGGTGTTGGTGAACATCACACGGTTGGGCTGCGATGCGGTCGGTAGGTCCTGACCCGACCAGCCTTGCTGACGCAGGTGCTGACGAAGCGAATCGGCGATACCCTCCGCATCGGTCGACTCGCTTGCCAGGCGGACCGCTGTTCCGCCCGGGTAGCGGTACTGCCCCTCGGCGTCGCACGACATCGGGGTGCGCGCGATCGAGCCAGGTGCTGGCAGTTCCTCTGGCGCACGGTCGGCGTCGGGGATCAGCGCAATGAGTTCGTTCTGGATGCGAACTGACTCGGCCTTCGCGGCCTCGATCGTGAGTGACACGTTGTTCTCCTGTGATTGCTGTTGTTGCGTGGATGCACCGGGCTCGGGTTCGCCGGCGGGCGTGTGCTGGCAGCCGGCGAGCGTTACGGTCGCCAGCACTGCCAGCGCCAGCTTCAAGCGAATGCGCAAACGTTAGTCCTTGTAAATTTCATGAGTGAGGTCCTGGAGAAGTGGAAGATTCTTTGACCCGCCATCCGAGGATCGGGTGTGAATGTCGAGCGGATTGAAACGGTCGTACCACTCACGGTGTTCCTTCGGAATCTCATCGAAGTCGCTCCAGTGCTGCTCGTACGCCTCATGCGAGTGCGGGGTGTTTTCTTTCGCAAGTCCAACGACGCTGATCGGCTCTCCGTTGTACGCGTAGTGATCGTACTCGGTGCCGCCCTGCGCGGACCAACCACTAGGTGCGTATGAACCTGATAGGGAATGCAGATTGTCGTAGGTAGCGTTTGGCACACCCTCACGGTATTGGGACGCCACTTCAGAAGCAGTGACGACAGAGTGTCCCGCACTGTGACCGATGACATTGTTGTCGGCACCACGAGACATGTCTTCAACAGCCAAGGCCTCTTGGAATTCGGCCAGGTTGGCGCCGAGCTGCTGGAGGTGCGGCTCATTCCGATTCGAGTGATCACCGGACCAGGAAATCCATTCATCTTCGCCTTGGAAGCGCCCGTCGTAGAAGTTGAAGGCCACAGCCGGTTTACCCTGCTGCGTTCCCTGTTCGACAAGATACTTCGGTAGCTCCGAATAGTTGCCAACCGAGTCAATAGTGGTGTTAGTACCAGAGACCATGGTGACGACCTCAGCAATACCCTGCTGACTTGGATCGCCAATCATTTCGACAACGCGGTTGTTGTCGGGGTCGAAGAGCACGGCACCGTTACCGTCACCGCTTTTGAGTGAGTCAAAGTAATTGCGTCGCCCCTCGAGCTCCGCAATGCGCTCCTCAATCTTCTTGCGCTCGTCTTCGCCTTCGTTCTTCCAGAACGTCCACTTGTTGTCGTCAAATTCGCCGGTTCTAAGCTGCTGACGAAGGTCGGCAATCTGGTTGTCGAGCTCACCGATCTCGCGATCGATGTTCTTATCGTTGGCTTTGACTCGGTCTTCAAACGGAACACCGTTCATGGCGCCAATGTCAACGTAGTGCTTGTCGATGAGGGCTTGCTGCTGTTCCTCACTGAGCGCGTCCCATGCGGCACGCTTGTCCGAGACGCTACCCTCCTTGTTCAGCAGGTCAAGCAGCGCTTGCGAGTTGATATCGCCGGTCGAGCTACCCGCCGATGCTGCCGTTGACTCAGCAGTAGCCTTCCCTTCCTGGATGGTGTTGAGGGCGCCGGCATAGTCATTGTCAGCGGTTGTCGCGTTGTCGACGACCTCTTGAATGAACCGTTCGAGTTCCGCCTTCGCTGCCACCGCACGTTTCCAAACGTCCATCATGTCGTACGTGAAGACGGTAGTCTTAAACTGCGCGTTCATGATGAGCGCGTCTTGTTCGGCTTCGGCGCGCACTTCCGGGTTGATGCTGACGCCGCCGCTTCCGTCAATCGTCAGGCGTTCCCGGGATGCGTACCCCTCGGCCTCGAGCACGCCCTTCTTAACGTTTGAAACGTTCGTCGCTGCCACGCGAGTACAACTCATCAGATCCGAGAGCAGCGCTTCTAGCTTGTCTGCTTCTGCACGACGACGACCAAGGTTCGTGCGGGCCGACTCCGCGTGTACTCCGGCATTGCCGAAGCTATTCGCTGCATCCCAGAGTGAATCACCGGCGCTCTGTACTGCGACCTCACTCTGTTCGAATGCGTCGTATGCGGTTTCCAACTCGGCCGAGTCCCACCGTTTGATATCGCTCCAAGTAACCATCGCTTAGCCCCCGTAGCCCTGGTAGCCGTGTCCACCGATCACAGAACCAAGATGGTCGAATCCACCAGCTCGGCCGTTATCAACCGTGTTGAAGTCGCTCTGCGTAGCCGTGGCCGCATCCGCTGTCTTTTCTAGTGCGCGTGCCAGTGCATCGACGGCGTTATCGATTTCTGTACATGCTGCCTCTAGCGCAGCACCCGAGGTGCCGCCTGGCATCGCCGTCGATGCCGCGGATGAGTTGTCGCCCACCTTGCCTCGGCTACTCACTGCCGATGAGATAGCTTCACTGTCACCGGCGAGTGTTGCCAAATCGCCTTCGTTAACGTCCGTATTCACGTGCGTGTCTCGCTTCCAGTTGCAGGTGCTTAGGCACCTTCGCCAACGACCTCTGTTCTGCGCGCGCGTATCGGCCGCAGCCTGCGGCAACCTGAACCCCAAGGCGAGCTGCGCGCAGTAGTTCAACAAAGTAGCAATGTGAATTATCTACCTCGGTGAATTCTTGGGCGCTGAGCTGCGATCACAGCGAAAATCATGCTGTGTTCGTATTTCAAAACACGGCACTTGCGAAACAGCAAATAATCAGCACTGACCACAGTGAGGTTGACACCAACGTACGGAAACGAATCGAGGGCCGCCATCGCATTGGCGGCCCTCGTAATCTCAGTGGAGTAGCAGGAGCGGGGCTCGAACCCGCGACCTCACGATTATGAGTCGTGCGCTCTCACCAACTGAGCTACCCTGCCAGGGTTCAGTTACCGGTCGAGCAACTGATCGAGCCCCGAGCCAGGATTGAACTGGCGACCCCTTCCTTACCATGGAAGTGCTCTACCACTGAGCTATCGGGGCAGGTTTCCAACGCGGCTTGCGTTGGGCACCAGGAGAGCTTACCACCCTCCGGGTGGGGTTCTGCAACTCGAAACCGAAATTACTCTCCGTTTTTTGCTGCAAGTTCGTCCACGAGCGCGCTGCTGGCTTCGTGACTGAGCTTTTCGTGAGTTCCATCGGATGCTGCCGGAGCAATGTCTGTCGGCACACCGACGCGAACACCCTCGACGTTCATTTTCTTGAGGAAGTACATCGGGTCGACGTACTTGTCGCCGATGTGCACCTCTAGGTGCAGGTGAGGGCCGGTGGAAATACCCGTGTTGCCCACCTTGCCAATCTCGTCACCGACGGTTAGCTCATCACCCTCAGCTACGGCGACGGTGCCTGGCTTGATGTGGGCGTAGAGCGTCGTGATTCGTTCGCCGTTGATCTCGTGCTGCACTTCAACAAACACACCAAACGACGAACCCTGACTCTCATCAACCTTCGTCACAACACCATCGGCAAGGACACCAATCGGCGTGCCTTCACCCGGGGTGAAATCCACACCACCGTGGTAGGCAGAAGCACCTGCAGGCGCGTCACGAAGCCCATACCCGTCGGTGATCTTCACGCCCATAGGGAATGGGTACTGCACATTGGCCGTCAGGTCGTTGGTGTACGCAGCCTTATCCGGAAGTTTGACACCGGTTGCGATGTTGGCGGATGCTGCAGAGCCAATCGACTGCACCACCGTGATATCGCCGCCACGCTGCGTCTGAGCCTCGGCCACAGGAGTGGCGCCGCCGTCAACCGACAGCGACTGAGCATTGGCTTCTGCTTCCGCACGAAGCGCTTCGTCACCGCTTGCACTGTTTAAGGCACTGATTGCTGTAGCAGAACCAGCGCCGAGTGCAACCGTTCCCGCCAACAGGCTCATTGCCACCATGGAACCACCGAAGCGCCCAGCGTGACGACCGGTGTTACGGTCTTCATCGGTGCGCAGGCGCAGGATCTCGGCAACGCTCTTCGATGCTGGCTCGTTCGGACGACGCAGGAATGCGTGGTGAATCTCGGCCTCGTCTGCGGGAGCAGCCTCTAGACCGAGGTCGTCTGCAACAGCTTCCGAACCCTCAACCTCTGCCGTATCGCGTGCAGCACGGACTTCATCAAGTGAAATGACCGGAGCGATCGCGATCGGAGCAGTAGTCGGGTCCAGCGTGTCAACAATCTGTTCGCCGAGCTGCTCGGGAACGACCACCTCACCCTGCTGCTGATCCGCATTCGTAGCGTTAGACTCGAACGCAGCGCGCGCCGCAATAGCGGCTTCCTCACGCAGGGCGGCTTCTTCGCGGCGCTCTGCCTCGCGGCGTTCGCGACGCGTCAAGAATTGTGGCTCTGCTGCGGAGGCCGTCTCAGATTTGACGTTTTCCGCGACAGAGGCTGCTGCCTTCTCGCGCAGCGCATTCAGCTGCGCCTCACGCTCCGCTGCGCGCTCGCGCTCGCGCAGTTCACGGCGCGTCAACGGCTGCTGCGGCAGCGACGTTTCGGCGTTAGTGACCATGCGATTAGAACTCCTTGCGTTGTAGCGACCCGTCAAGAGTAACGAAAAGGTCACGACAATGACAAGGCTTGATCACAAATTAATAAAAGTCCCTGATCAGAGCAGATCCGCGGGTGTGGATAAATGTAACAATTCGAGGAAATCTGCAGCGATCGTGGGATGTGCACACACAAGAATAGCGCGTCCTTCGGGTGCCGCTGACCGCATCCCGGACACCTTGGCACCGGCCTCGCGCGCCACTAGGGCACCCGCAGCCCAGTCCCACGGCTTGAGACCAAACTCGTAGTAGGCGTCGATGCGTCCAGCAGCAGCGGCGCACAGGTCAAGGGATGCCGCACCCATGCGCCGAAGGTCACGCACACGGTCCGCCATCGCCAGATAGGTTTGCGCCTGCAGCTTTCGTCGATCGGCCTGGTAGGAGAATCCGGTGGCGACCAATGTTTGCTCGAGACTCACCGGCCCTTCACCGAACGACAGCGGCTCGTCATTGCGCCATGCTCCGCGGCCACGCACGGCCACGAAGGTTTCACCGAGGTCGGGGGCCACCACAACACCAACGTGGGCGACAAAGGCCGTCGGACTTGCCGCAGGGTCACCCGTTACCGCGGCAATGGATACGGCGTAGTTCGGGATGCCGTACAGATAGTTGACTGTGCCATCGATTGGGTCGACCACCCAGGTAAGACCAGATTCCGACTCGCTCGCGTCGGATTCCTCGCCGAAGAAACCGTCCTGCGGTCGCAGGCGCGCGAGTTCTTCACGGATGTAGAACTCAACGACTCGATCGGCTTCGGTGACGACATCGACGGCGCTCGTCTTTGTTGCCGCTACGTCAACGCCTTCGCGACGCAGCTGCGATGCCATGGCCGCAGCATCCGCACCGACGCGCTGGGCAATGGCGACGAGCTCATCGAGCAGGTCGTCAGCGAGGGTGACATTGGGCTTCTGCGAGTTGGGCTGGATGGTGGGCTCATTTGCTGTAGTCACAGTCGCGAACCTAGCAAGGCAGGGAAACAAGTGGCGTAACGTGCTGGTGTTCATGTAAGCTTGGCCGGTGCACTTCGAGCAATCGAAGGAATCTGGCAAGTTGCCCGAGCGGCCAAAGGGATCTGACTGTAAATCAGACGGCTCTGCCTTCGGGGGTTCGAATCCCTCACTTGCCACTGAACGAGTAACGGGTCTCAGCGAAGCTGGGGCCCGTTAGTCGTTTATAGACAGCAATGCGGGATGAGAACCCCCATGGGCCCCTGCCGGCCGCGGCTCGGGTCGCCGCGAATGCTTCCTCATCCCTATCCCCGCCGCCCCGGCAGAAATTTGTTGCGTAGGAGACCCTTCGTTGCCATATACGCAACAAACCCCCGCACACGCAACAAACTTTCGCCGACTCCCGATCGCCCCGGGCAACTACGAAAAATTGAACCGCTTGCGTGTGACGTAACGTCACATGCTCTACTGAAGGCATGCGGATTTCACACTGCGCCGAACTCACCGGCACCACCGTGCGCACGATTCGGTACTACCACCAGGTCGGGTTATTACCAGTGCCCGAAACTCGCCACGGCCGACGCGACTACCGTCTCGAACACGTCAGCCGCATCTTGCGCATCCGATGGCTCGCCGAGGCGGGCCTCAGCCTTGACGCCATCGCTGAGCTCCTCACGCACACCGACATTGATCAGCGCCCACTTGCCGACACGCATCCCAATGCTCAGGCGCTTCGAGAACTCCGCGCCACGGCCGACGCGATCGACGACCGTATCGAAACCCTCAGCGAACAACGCAAGCGCATCGGTGCGCTCATCACGATGGCCGAGGCAGGACGCAGTTTCTCACCCATGCCGGATGTACTCGGACAGTTTTACGACCGTGTTGCGGAACGTCTCGACGACCCGGACGCAATCGACGCCCTGCGTAAAGAACAGCGCATCGCGGAGATGTTTGCCCAGCGCGGTCTTGTCACAACTCCGGATGCCGTCGTTCCGCTCTTTGACGCTCTCTCTGACTATGACGTCGACCGCATCGTGTACTTCTACACCCGCTATGCCCGCATCCCGCGTCTTGACGCCTCCGAAGCTGCGGCGGTAAGCGCGGAGCTGCGGGACCTGGTGAACACGTGGGCGGCGGAGAATCCCGGACTCACCGAGAGCACCCTCGCGCTGCTGCCGAACTGGTCTCGCACTGGCTTAGGCCGACGGTTGCTGTTCGGATTCATCCTTCTTGTCGCCGATCACCCTGCCCAGGCCAAACTCGTTCGCGAAATTTTCGACGACCTACTCACTCGGCCGGAATCGCCGTCACCATCCCCTTCGGTTCCGGCCGACCAGTCCAGCTCATCCGCCCCGAACCCCCGAGAGCCACATCATGAACTCCGATCCCATCATTAACGCCGAGAACATCACCAAGCGCTACGGCAGCGTTGCCGCGCTCGATGGCGCAAATCTCACCGTCGAGGCGGGCCAAGTGCACGGGTTTCTTGGGCCGAACGGGGCCGGGAAGTCAACGGCAATCCGGGCGATCCTCGGTCATCTCGCGCTTACTAGCGGCACTCTGGAGGTGTTTGGGATGCATCCGCAATCCGATGCCGTACCCATCCACCGTCGATTGGCGTATGTACCCGGCGATGTTTCGCTTTGGCCAGCGCTCAGCGGCGGCGAGTGTCTCGATCTACTCGGTCGGATGCACGGTCACCAGAACCGCGAACGCCGAGATCATCTCATCGAGAAGTTCAATCTCGATCCTTCGAAGAAAAGCCGCACCTACTCGAAAGGAAACCGTCAGAAGGTGGCGCTGATTGCCGCGCTGGCGCTCGACGTCGAGCTCTACATCTTTGATGAACCCACCACCGGCCTAGATCCACTCATGGAGGCGACATTCCAACGCGAGGTGCGCGCGCTTAGCGGCCGCGGCGCGACCGTGCTGCTATCGAGCCACATCCTCGACGAGGTAGAGGCATTGTGCTCACACGTCACGATCTTGCGGGCAGGTAAGACGATCTCGTCCGGACCGTTTGAAGCACTTCGCCAACACACCACGACTACGATTAGTGCGACGTTTGCAATTGGCTCCCCTACCGAATCGCTCGAGCGAGTATTGGCGCAGCTGGGTGCGGAAGCGGACGTCAGCACTGACTCGCAAGGCGTCCATGTCACCGCCCGTGCGGATCGCGCCCACGTCGCCCCCGTGACGGCGGAAGTTGCGTCCGCTTCACCGCAGTCGCTCGTGGTTCGCCCGCCATCACTCGACGAGCTCTTCCTTGAACACTATGCGGAGAGCAAGCGATGACCGGCCTCGCATCCTACGTACGACTGCTGTGCCGCTCTGGCCGTATCCGCCTTGCCCTGTGGCCAGCGATTACGGCCGTGCTCACCTACGGCATCAGCGTCTCAATCCATGATTTCTACGGCGATCCTGCCACCCGCGGCGCCTACGCCGCCGCGCTCGAAGCCGCTAGCGTCCTGACCTCGCTCGGTGGTGCTTCGGGTGGCCTCGACCAGCTCGGCGGCATCATCGCCAACGAACTCGCGATCTTGCTACTCCCGGGACTCGCAATCGCCGGCATTATGTTGTCGATTTCGAGCACTCGCGCTGAAGAGGATGCGGGGCGCACCGAGCTGCTGATGGCTCACCCCGTTGCACGCACCGTACCCCTCACCGCTGGGATCCTCACCGTGCTGTGCTCACTGCTCACGCTCGGAACGCTTGCCACCCTCGCCCTCGTGGCAAACGGCGTGCCGCTAGTCGGAGCGGAAGCGAACACCGCAGGTCCTAGCGATGGCGGCGCTCTCGCGTTTGGGTTACAGCTTTTTGCTTACACCGCTTGCTTTGCCGGCATCGGTTTCGTCCTCGCTGAGGTTACTGAGCATGCGCGTGATGCGAAGCGGGTCGGGATGCTGATGGTCACGGCGTTCTTCTTCGTGCGCATCGCGATCAACGCCGGAGGCGAAGGCATCACGAGACCGGACGATTCGATTGGCCTGAGCTGGCTGACCCCATTCGGATGGTACGACGCGATTGCCCCGTTTGCGCAGATGCGCTGGTTGCCGATGATCGCGCTGGCGGGGGTTGGCGTCGCCGGCGCGTGTCTTGCGTACGCACTGCGATGCAATCGCGATATGTACGCCGGGGTCCTGCGTGCCCCACCGGGACGCGTGTCTGCATCCGCTTGGCTTCGTTCACCGGCCGCACTGAACTGGAAACTAATCCGCGGCATGACGGTTGCGTGGACTGTGGGCATTCTTGCGTTTGCGCTCCTGATGGGTTCGCAACTGCCAGCCTGGGTTGGGGCACTGAAGGAATCCGAAGCGATACTGCAGCTACTTAATCGAGAGGCGGATGCGAGCACCATTACCAATATGTCGCTGCTGTGCTGTGCTTTGCTCGCGGCCGCCGCCGGGATCACGCAGCTGCAGGGATTCCTGCGCGAGGAACGCCAGGAACGTGTCGATCTGGTGTTAGCCGGCCCGGTGCAGCGACTCCGATATTGGGGCGCGGCGGCGGGTCAAGCGTTGACCACAACGGTGATGCTAATGCCTTTGTCCGGCGTTGTGTACGCAGTATCGGGTCGGGTAGCGCTCGGCGACGGGGTGGATGCGGATGCACTCTCCATCCCGGATGTCGCAACTACCACCCTCGTGTTCGCGGTGCCGGCGCTACTCATCACCGCCGTGGCAGTGGCGTGGGTCGGCATGTTCGCGCAGACACCGTGGCCGGCCTGGATTGCGTTCGGGGTGGGCGCAGTATTTGCCTTCGTCGGGTCGATGCTGAATCTTCCGGATTGGTTGCTCGAACTCGGTCTGTTTGGCGCGGTCGGTAACGTGCCCATGGAAGCGCCGAATGGCTGGGGCATTGGCGTCGAACTCATCCTCGCGGCCGCATTGGTCCTTATGGGAACGCTCGTGTTCCACCGTAGGGATCTGCGGTAACGCGGACCGCGCCGCTCCCCTACCGATTGCAACCGCAACCGGCCTGGAAATTTGTTGCGTAGGGGACCCTTCGTTGCCATATACGCAACAAACCCCCGCACACGCAACAAACTTTCACGGGCGCCCGGCGCACACACCCCGTAATCCGTCACAGCCAAGCAACGCGAGCACTACCCCATGAGCACGAGACTCGCACCCATCACGCCCATACCGCCAACAAGGCCGTAGATCGCAAGGTGATGCTCACCATACTTCTCTGCGGTCGGCAACAGCTCATCCAACGAGACAAACACCATCACCCCGGCGATTGCGGCGAACATCGACCCCATCAACGCATCCGACAAGTACGGCCGTAACAACAGATACCCAACGACCGCACCGACCGGCTCGGCCACACCCGATAGCGAGGCCAACCAGAACGCACGCGCACGCGAGCCAGTCGCCTGCACAATCGGCACCGCAACAGCCAGCCCTTCGGGAATATTGTGAATCGCAATGGCAACCGCCACCGGCAAGGCGATCTCCGGCTGCTGCAAGCCCGCGATCAGCGTGGCGAAACCCTCCGGAAAGTTGTGCAGCGCGAGCGCACCCGCCGTGAACAGTCCGGTTCGCAGCAGCGCATGCCGGTGCGCCTGCGTGACCGCATCCCCCGCCGCCGGCTCGTGCGGGTTCACCGCCTCAGGCACCATCCGATCGATCACCGCAACGACGGCGATCCCGCCCAGAAACGCGCCGAGCATGACCCAGCCACCGCTATGCTCACCGAACTCCGAAACGAGCGCTTCTTGCCCCTCCGGGAGCAATTCGAACAGCGAGACATAGAGCATCACACCGGCCGAGAATCCAAGCCCAAGCGCGAGCGTTCGCGGCGAATTCGCGCGACCCATCACCCCGATACCCGCACCGATCGACGTTGCCAGTCCAGCAATCACGGTAAGCAGCAATGCCGGCCAGAACGGATCCATGACCACCATCTTTCTAAGCGCGATTCGCGCGTGTGGCGCCGCAAGGTGCAGCGGCGCAGTATTCAGCATTTCGGATGCGGTCGGTTGCCTCACACACATCCGCGCGCATCCCGTCACAGCTACGATATCGGCATGGCTGATTCTTCGTTCGATGTAGTAAGCAAAGTTGACCACATGGAAGCTGCAAACGCAGCAAACCAGGCGACCAAGGAGATCGCGCAACGGTACGACTTCCGCGACACCGGCGCATCCCTCGAACTGACCGGCAGCACGTTCAAGATGAGCGCAACCAGCGAAGACCGTGTCCTGGCCGTGCTCGACGTACTGCAAAGCAAACTGATCAAGCGTGGCATCTCACTGAAGTCGCTCGAGACCGGCGAACCGTACGCATCCGGCAAGGAATACCGCTTGGAAGCAACACTGAAAGAGGGCATCGACCAGCCGAACGCGAAGAAGCTGTCAAAGCTGATCCGCGACGAAGCACCCAAGTCGGTGAAGTCGCAGATCCAGGGCGACGAGCTGCGAGTGTCATCGAAGAGCCGCGACGATCTGCAGACCACCATCCAGCTCCTCAAAGGTGCTGACGTCAACCTCGACCTGCAGTTCATTAACTTCCGCTAGCTCGCCCCGTGCCCGAAGCGCTCCTGGGAGGGTTATCTCCCGCCCTGATGTTGCCAGATGTGATGCCGCAATTGGGCCCGTTTACGGCGGGTTCGTGGCAGGGTCCGGGATGGATCCTGCTCGCCTTAGCGGCAATCAACATCATCATCGTCATCGTTCTGGCCTTCACTATTGGCCATAACCGACGACCCACCACCTCGGTGGCGTGGCTACTGGCAATCACCCTCATCCCCTACATCGGGCTGTGTTTCTTCCTGCTCTTTGGCACCAACCGACTGCCCGCGTCCAGGCGAGCAAAACAGGCACGGTTTGACAGCATCATCCGCGAGGTCATGGATGAGCTAGAAACCGTCGGTCAGTACGCCCCGGTTCCCGGCCGGTTCAAGCGGGTGTCGAAGCTGGCGCGCACGCTCACCGCGATTCCGCACCTGCCAGGGAACCGCATCCAAATCCACACCGACTACAACGCGACCCTCAATGCGATGGCCGCCGAACTGGACACCGCCGAACAGTACGCGCACGTGCTGTTCTATGCGATGGGATATGACGACTCCACCCGCGAGTTCTTCGACGCGCTCGAACGCGCCCACGCCCGCGGTGTGAAAGTGCGGCTGCTGTACGACCAGATCGGCACCTGCCGCTACCCGGGCTACCGGAAGATGAAGCGCCGGCTGAACGATTCCGGTATCGAATGGCGCCGGCTCTATCCGATTTGGCCGTGGCAAGGCGGTTGGCAGCGCCCAGACCTGCGCAACCACCGCAAGCTGCTGGTTGTTGACAGTCGCGTGGCGTGGATGGGGTCACAGAACCTCATCGACCGCGGCTACCACCGCGGTCGCGCCCGATACGGAAATATTCACCAGCAGTGGCAGGACCTCATGGTTCGCCTCGACGGGCCGATTGCGCTCGGTGTGGATGCGATCTTTCGTAGCGACTGGTTCGCCGAGACGAACGTCATTCCACAGGACGGCGAAAGCCTGCACTCGAAACTGCTTGACACCGACCTGGATAGCGCGATCACCCCACCGAATGACGAAGCCAACGAAGGCGCGCTTACCCACCTGTACGACTGCCAGCTCGTACCATCCGGCCCCGGATACGAGCACGAAAACAACCTGCGCATCTTCACCCAGCTGCTCTATCAAGCCAAGCATCGGGTGGTGATCGCATCCCCCTATTTCGTGCCCGACGACTCGATGCTCTATGCCATCACCACGGCGGTACAGCGCGGCGTATCGGTTGATCTGCACGTCTCGGCACAGGGCGACCAGTTCTTTACGCACCACGCGCAGCAGTCCTACTATGAACAGCTCCTGCGGGCGGGCGTTCGCATCTGGCTGTACCGCGAACCGTACGTGCTGCATGCCAAGCACATGACCGTTGACGGCGAAGTCACGCTCGTTGGCTCAAGCAATATGGATATGCGCTCATTCACGCTCAACGCCGAGATGATGCTGATCGTCTACGGACGCGAATTTACGGCGCGCATGGCCACCGTCGAGCAGGAGTACCGCAAGAACTCAACCGAACTATCGCTGGTTGATTGGATGTCGCGACCACGCTGGCGGCGATGGATCGACGATCTATGCCGGCTCACATCCGTCGTGCAATAGCCCTTCAGCAAGCACCCGCGACTGGCCCGCATCCAGCTACGAGCGTTTCCCAAGCGACGCTATTCGCCGCGTGAAATCCGGATCATTTCCTCACGGTCAACGACCTTGATGCGCTCACGGCCGGCAGCCTCGCCGAGCGCGCGCTCATGCGCATCCAAGCGGTGCCAGCCCTCGAGGTCGGTGTAGCGCACACCGCGCTCCTCAAGCACCGCAACGATCGCATCGTCATCAGTGACCTCAGTCGGCCACCAGGTCTGCTCATCCGCGAGGATCTCGCCTACGGTCTCGCGAGCGTCCGACTTCGTCGCACCGATCAACCCAACCGGACCGCGCTTGATCCAACCGGTCGCGTACATACCACCGACGCGCTCGCCGTCTGCATCCACAACCGCGCCCGCGTCGTTCGGGATCACACCGCGCGCCGAGTCGTACGGCACATCGGTCAGCGGCGAACCGAAATAGCCAACCGCTCGGTACAGCTGGCCGATCTCGATTTCGCGGGTCTCTTCGGTGTCGCGCACCCGCCCGTCGCTGAGCGGTTCGGTGCGCACAATGCGCAATGCCCGCACCTTGCCCTGCTCATCGGTGAGCACCTCATCCGGCCGAGCGTAAAAGTGCAGGTGGATGCGGCGAGGCGCCGAGAGCGAGTCCTGCTGTTGGCGCCACTTGTTCAGGATGCGGCTGATCACCAGAATCTGCTTGTTTGTTTTCGCAGCCTCGTCGGCTTCTGGATCGCGATCGAAATCTTCATCCGCGACGACGATGTCCACACCGGGCACCTCACCGAGCTCGCGCAGCTCCAGCGGCGTGAACTTCACCTGCAGCGGCCCGCGTCGACCGAACACGTGCACATCCGTGACCTTGGACGCGCGCAAACCCTCGTACACATTCGCCGGGATCTCGGTGGGGAGCATGTCGTCAGCGTCCTTAGCGAGCACCCGCGCAACGTCGAGCGCGACGTTACCGTTACCGATCACCGCAACCGAGGATGCATCAAGCGGCCAGGTACGCGCCACATCCGGGTGTCCGTCGTACCAGTTCACGAAGTCGGCAGCACCGAACGAGTTCGTGGCCTCGATACCGGGGATCTGCAGCGGCGCGTCGTAGAACGCTCCGGTGGCAAAGATGACCACGTTGTAGTGGCGGCGCAGATCATCGATCGTGAGGTCAGTGCCGAAGTTCACATTGCCGAAAATGCGGATGCGGCCGGTGTCGAGCACATCGCGCAGCGCACCAATCACACCCTTAATGCGCGGGTGGTCGGGAGCCACACCGTAACGAACAAGCCCGTAGGGTGCCGGGAGGCGATCGAACAGGTCGATTGTCACCTCGTGGGTACCTTCGGCTTCTTTCAGCAGAATGTCCGATGCGTAGATACCGGCAGGACCGGCGCCGATGACGGCGACACGAAGTTGCGACATGATTCCTCCCAAATAGACAGCTGGGGTGCGGATGCGCTGCTCGCGACACCCCGCATCCGATTAGTAGTTGCGTTCGACCAGGCGGAGTGCGAATTCGCGCAGGGCTGCCTTCACAACTCCCTCCGGTAATACGTCCAACGAAGCCACCGCACGGTCAACGTACTCGTGCGCGGTCTGCAGTGTCTGTGCGGTGACCTCATGCTCGCGCAGCTGCTCGATGATCGACTCGATTTCTGCCGGGTCGGTCTTCACCTGCGGTTCGGGGAGGCGCAGGTTCGGGTCGTGCAAGCCCGCGCTGGTATCGGCCACGCGCGTGCGGATGCGGTCGAGCAGATCGCTTGCAGCCGCATCCCCTGCCTGTGCGCGCTGTTCGAGCAACAACACAGGCAGTGTTTCCACACCGGCGCGCAGATCAGTACCGGCGAGCTTTCCGGTCGCCTCGTGGTCTGGGGACAGGTCGATAACATCGTCCGCGATCTGGAAGGCGATGCCGATCGACTCACCGTAGTTACGCACCGCATCCCGATACTCGCTGGGCGCACCCGAGAGCATGACGCCGAACTCGGTGGCCGCGGCAATCAACGAACCGGTTTTATCCGCCAACACGCGCAGATAGTGCTGGATGCGGTCCTCGTCCGGTTTCGGGCCGATGGTCTCGTTGAGCTGGCCGAGTACGAGACGTTCGAACACCTCTGCCTGCAACCGGATCGCATCCGCACCCAATTCCGAAAAAATCTGCGATGCGCGGGCAAACAGCAGGTCGCCCGCGAGGATGGCGGTCGAGTTACTCCACCGCAGGTGCGCGGCCTCTACCCCGCGGCGAAGCGTGGCATCGTCCATGACGTCATCGTGATACAGCGATGCGAGGTGGGTGATTTCGACCGCAGCGGCAGCTCGATCGAGCGTTGCACTCACCGGATTGTCGCCGAGCTGAGCGGTGAGCAACACCAACATCGGGCGCATACGCTTACCGCCGGCATCCAGCAAGTAGGTAGTGGTCACATCCGCGATCTCATCCGCGAACCGCACCTCATCCTGCAGCACCGTTTCAATGCGCGCTAACCCCTCATCCAGCGACTGCTTGAGACGACGCTCGGCAGGACGGCTGAAGAGTTTCTTCGCGAAACCAGCGCCGACCGTCCCGTGCGCGGGACGACGGACAGACTTGGCGGTAGGCAATTTGCGATCTCCAGTGTTCAAAGGGTTGTAACGAGTGGCTAAAGTTCGGGCTTCCGACCCCGGTGCAGAGCCACGATGCCACCGGTGAGGTTGCGGTACTCGACCCGAACGTAACCGACTTCGCGCAACCAGCTGGCGAATGTGCGCTGGTCGGGCCATGCCTGAATCGACCGGAACAGGTAGTCGTATGCCTCCGGGTCGCTCGAGACGAGACCGACCACACCGGGCATGACAACATTCATATAGGTGTCGTACGCGCCGCGCAGCAGTGCGGTGGTGGGCGTCGAGAACTCGCACACGACGATGCTGCCGCCGGGTTTGGTCACCCGTAGCATTTCCGCGAGCGCACGCTTGGGTTTTTGTACGTTACGGATACCGAAGCTGATGGTGGTGGCGTCGAAGGTGTTGTCGCCGAAAGGCAGCTCAGTGGCGTCGCCCTGCTGGAAGGTGATGCCGGGATGTTCGCCGTGTCGGGCAACGCCCTCGCTGATCATGCCGGGCGAAAAGTCGATTCCCGTGACCGTGGCTCCGTGGTCTGCGAGGATGCGCGAGACCGTTCCAGTACCGCAGGCGACGTCGAGGATGTGCATCCCAGGCGTCGGCCGCAGCGCTTTACGGGTACGCACGCGCCACGAAGGCGCCAACCCGCCCGAGAGGACATCGTTCGTGAGGTCGTACTTGCTCGAAACACGGTCGAACATCGACGAGACGTCTGCTGGTCGCTTGGCGAGGTCGGGTTTGGTCACTCCAATATCCTACGGTGCCCGGGCAAGCGGCGCGACGGGCGGGTGCACGGGGTTGCCGGGTACGCTGGCACGGTGATGATTCCCGCCCTGCGGGTGCGCACTCGCCGCATCCCCGACCCCGGTTCGCTGCTTGCGTTCGCCGATTCCCAGCAGCCGATCGCGTGGCTTCGCGACGGTGGGGGGTATGTCGCCAAGGGCGAGCGCTGGCGGGTGGATGCGGTTGGTGACGATCGTTTCGCTCAGGTACAGGCAGCGTGGTCTCAGCTGGTTGCCAAGGCTGAGGTCGACGACGATGTGCGTATTCCCGGTTCTGGCCTGGTCGCCTTTGGCGCCTTCGCGTTCGATGCCAGCTCGATGTGTGCGAGCTCGCTGATTGTGCCGGCGCTGGTGATCGGCCGCGTCGGCGACGTGCATTTTCTGACCGAGGTGACCCCCGCATCCGATATCGACGAGAGTGATGCCCCGGTAACCGCGGCGATTCCAACCCAGCAACCGTTTGGTGAGGCGGCCGTGTGCGCGTTCTCCCCCGGGGTTATTGAGCGGCAGGCGCACCGCGCTGCGGTGACCGCGGCCATCGAACGGATCACCGCTGGGGAACTTGCGAAGGTCGTAATCGCTCGCGACCTGGTTGGGGAGCTTGCGGATGACGCGGATCGCCGCTCCGTGATCGCGCGGCTGCACCGCGAATACCCCGACACGTGGACGTACTGCGTCGATGGACTGGTGGGGGCGAGCCCCGAGATGCTCGGGCGGGTAATTGGCGGTGCCGTCACGGCTCGGGTGCTTGCCGGAACCACCCCCCGTGGCGCGACCGACGCTGCCGACGAAGCTGCCGCATCCGCACTCGCTCACTCGGCGAAGGACCTCGAGGAGCACGACTATGCGATTCGTTCGGCGCTTGAGTCGATTGGCGCAATGCAGGGTATGGATGCGGTCGGTAGCGACCTCGACCGCGCGCTAACCGCATCCCCCGAACCGTTCTTGCTGCAATTGCCGAATGTGTGGCATCTCGCGAGTGATATTCGCGGGCAACTGCCGCCGGGAGCGACCGTGTTCGATCTGATTGCCGCCCTGCATCCGACCGCTGCTGTCGGCGGGACGCCTAGGGATGCTGCCATGCGCGCGATCCGCGAGCTCGAGGGTGTGGATCGGGGCCGCTACGCCGGGCCGGTGGGTTGGTGTTCGGCCGCCGGCGACGGCGAGTGGGTGATTGCGCTGCGTGGTGCGCAGATCACGGGCAACCGCGTTGTGGCGATGGCCGGTGGTGGGATCGTCGCGAGCTCGGATCCGCAGGCGGAGTTTGCCGAGACCCTGCCGAAGTTTCGACCGATTGTCTCGGCATTCTCGCCGGAGTCCTCGGGCTAACTCTTCGCGAGCCGCTCCATCTCGACCTCGGGATCGAAGTCGGCTCGCGGCCATTCGAGGTTGAGGCCCTCAAGGGTTTCTAACAGCAGGTGCTTGATGACCAGTCGGGCGTACCACTTCTTGTCTGCTGGGATGACCCACCAGGGTGCCTCGGGCGTTGCGGTGCGTTGGATCGCGATCTCATACGCGCGCTGGTACTCGGCCCACAGCATCCGCTCGTCGACATCGCCCGGGTTGTATTTCCAGTGTTTGTCGGGGCGTTCGAGGCGTTCTTGAAGGCGCTCGCGCTGCTCGTCGCTGCTGATGTGCAGCATGACCTTGATGAGCTTGGTGCCGGATGCCTGGACGCGCTGTTCGAAGTCAACGATTGCGCCATAGCGACGTTCGATCTCTTCGGGTGGGGCGAATTGGCGCACTCGCTGGATGAGGACGTCTTCGTAGTGGGAGCGGTCGAATACGCCGATGTGTCCGCGCTGTGGGAGTTTCTTTTCGATTCGCCAGAGGAAGTCGTGTTGGCGTTCTTCTTCGGTGGGGGCTTTGAACGATGCCAACTGCAGGCCCTGCGGGTCGACCGCTCCGAGCACATGCCGGACTACGCCGCCCTTGCCCGCGGTGTCCATCCCTTGCAACACGAGGAGTACGGCTGGAGCGTCGGGGTTGTCTGCGCGTGCCTGCGCGTACATGCGTTCCTGCAGGTCGGCGAGGGTTTCATCAGGGGTTTCAATCTGCTTGGTCGCCCATGCCTTCGCATCTTTCTTGTTACCGCTGATACCGATCGTTGAATTCGGCTCGATATCGGCGAGCGAGAAATCGGGGCCGGTGACGCGAAGTGCTTGCTTGGCTTCGTTGAAGTCGAAATTGATACCCATGGTGTGAGCGTACTCGTGGTGTGCTGCGGGGCGTCTCAACACGTGCGCGGTGGCTGAACCTAAGCACTCGGATACGCTTTCGGCAACGTCTCAGCCCGTGCGCGAACAGTCGGCCTACTCTTCCCATAGCAACCGCCACCGCCTGCGCCACATCTGCGCTGCCTCCACCACATCTGCATAACCGCCGCCCCGCCTGTGTGCCAAACTGTCTCAGATTCCGGGGCCTCAAGAAGAAATACACCTCACAACCCCCAAAAGTGAGACAGTTCGGCACATGTATTAACCGGGGAGGCGCTCTGCCCCCAGAAACACCAACGCCCCACCCCCTTCCGATGCCTACTTCGACCGTCCTCACTGCCCCACCACCCCGGCGCCGCATCTGCACCCCACCTACGCCAAACTGTCTCAGTTTTCGAGGGCTAAAGGAGAAATACACCTCACAACCCCCAAAAGTGAGACATTTCGGCACGAAGGGTGGAAAGAAGTAAGAAGCACCTGGGAGGGGGAACAAGACGCCGAAAGGGCGACTGCGGACGGGCTGCTAAATGCGAGGGGGGAGGAAGGACCCGGAGGGCCTAGAAACAAGAACCAAGCACCTACGCCAAATTGTCCCAGATTCCGACGACTCAAGGAGAAATACACCTCACAACCCCCAAAAGTGAGACAGTTCGGCACAGGGAGAGGGCTGTGGTGAGGCGGCCCAGGCAGCAGGCGCGGAGGAAGCAGGGCGGAGGACGCGGAGGCTGTGGCGGGGCGGATGAGGGCCAAGAGGCTGAGGGGCAGGGAGCAGTGGGCGGGCATCAGAGTGATGGGCGCGGCGGCGAATTCGGCACCTAGGTCAGCGCCCCAGGGGCACCTCAATCACCACGCGCTGCGCCGCGGATTCGGTGAGCGCGCGCTCGAGCTCCCCACGGGTCCCAACCCGGCGATATTCCCAGCCGTAGGCGCGAGATCGCAGCGATATCGGCGGTGTGCGGGGTGAACTGCACCCGGTCAAACGCCGCCTGCTTGGCATGTTCATGCACTTCAAGCAGGTCAAAAATGCTGCCGCCCCCGTCGTTACCAACGATGATCTGCATCCGCGGCGCGCGCTCACCGCCCTGCTCAACCAGCAGCGAGGATGCATCGTGCAAGAACGCAATGTCACCGATCACAAGCCGTGTGGTCCCGGCGCTCGCCTTTGCGTCCTCACCGAACTGACTGCCAATGGCCACTCCGAGCGCAGTCGCGATCGTGCCATCGATCCCGGCCAACCCGCGATTCGCGTGCACAGTAATGCGCTTACCGCCAACGCGACTATCAAAGTCACGAATCAGGCGCGAAGCCGCCAGCACCAATCGGTCATGCGGCCAGGTGTGCTGCCACACCGCATCGACCAGCATTTCTCGCGTCAACTCCTCGCGCGAAACCGCAAGCTCCTGCCGCCCAAACGCGGCACGCTCGCGAGATTCGATGCTGCGGGATGCGGCAATATCGGGCGCCTGCGGCTCACTCGTCCGGGCACGCTCAAGCTCCTGCGATGCCGCCAGCCACTCCCCCAACCGTCGCTCCGCCTCACGCCGCAACTGAAACAGCTCATCGCTGGCCGCGTGGTGCGACGCACCAAAAGCGCGCACCCGCACGACATCGACGTGTTCAGCATCCGGCGTCGGCGTAAACGGTGCGGCTGCCGGAGCGTCGACGACAATGATCCGCGAATCCCGCCGTTGCACGAGGGCGGTCACCTCCCGGCTAAGGGTCGGCCGACCGTACACGATCACCTGCTCAATATTGTCGCGCAGGCCCGGAATCGAACTCGCCTCACCCAACAGATCCCGATACGCAACGATCAGGTTGCGGCCAAACCGCGCACCACTTGCAACCTCGGCAACTAGCGGCCAGCCACCCTTACGCGCGGTCCGCTCTGCTTCCGGGCCCGCACCACTGCCAGCAACTACAACAGTGCCAGCACTGTCCATGGGATCAATTTCGAGCACCACGCGCCCCTGATCGTCGTCATGCCCGTGCGTAGGCAGCGTCGTCTCCGCGACACCGCGCGAGAGCTCGGCGGCAATCAGCTCGGCAAGTTCCGGGGTGAGGCCGCGCACATCGTTTCGTGGCGAATGGATGCGACGGTCACCGGCCGCTCCGGGCCACGCGTCGGTCTCGGGGCGCGACGCACCCGCGGCATCCGTATCTCCCTCAGGCTCACTACCCGCATCCGCAAATCGCGATCGTAGATCCGGCACCGTGGTGGACAGCGGTTCGCGATAGGCAACATTCACATGCCAGGCATGCGTCGCCTCCGCCAATCGCTGGCCGGCTGACCGCGCCCACATCAAATGCACCGGGTCATCATCGGGCGCCGCCAAGGGAGTCGTCTGAATAAGCGGCCCGAAGATCCCAACTTGTTCGGTGGTTTGATTCGCGCCCGCAGCGACGGCTTCGGCGGGCCGGTCTGCGGTTAGGGCGATCAGCGGCAGCCCGCTGTGATGCGCTTCGAGCATGGCGGGATGCAGGTTGGCAACGGCGGTTCCGGATGTGGTGATCACCGGCACCGGACGTCCGGTTTCGCGCACCAGGCCGAGCGCCAAAAAAGCGGCAGAACGCTCGTCGATGCGCACATGCACGCGCGCGACCTCGATCCGCTCGAGTTCGGCAGCCACGAGCGCGAGCGCCTGTGATCGCGAACCGGGGCACACCACAATATCCCGCACACCACCGGATACCGCGGCGACCAGCAGCTCGATTGCCGCGTCGAGCGAGGGCGACTCACTCATGGACGCGGGCCCTGCTCGGGCGTATTTTCGTCGGGTGTTTCGTCAGTGTTCCCTGCACTACCCTCTTGCTTGTCGCGCACGGCAGGGCTGTCGGTAGCTTCCGGCTTTGCACTCGAAGGATGCTGTCCCATGCTCTGTAGGCGCGCCTGTTCGATCTCCTCGTCCAGTTTGCGCATCTCTTCTTCGAGTTCGCGGATGCGTGCATCGTGGCTCGATTCGCGGTCGCTGACGTTATCGGGATGCGCTTGCGGTACGGTCTGTTGGGTCTGATTAGCCCCAACTTTCCCGAGCAAGAGCCACAGCAGCGGCCCGATCACCGGCAGCAGCAGGATGACCACCAGCCAGATCGGTTTTTGCATCACCTTGGTCCGACGCGCATCCGTCATCGCGCAATCAACCACTGCGAACACCGACAGAATGACGATGATCACAATGCCAAGGATGATGCCGCGAGCCATGCCTACGATTCTAACCGCGAGCATCCCGACCGCTCCCTGACGGCGAGACAGCGCATCCCCACCCGCCGACAACCGGGCCACCGGCTTACACTGATCAGGTGACTTCCTCCAGCGAGCATGAAGCGGCGAACGACCGCGCTGACGAAACGACCACATCCACCGAGCAGACACCGACGGTAGAGCGGATGCCGACCGGTCGCGCCTGGGTGTTGTACACCGTCGTGCGGCTCGCCGCGTTCGCAGTGGTGTTCGCGGCGCTGTACTTCGCGTTACAGCCGTGGCAGTGGGCATGGCTTGCGGCACTGATCGTGGCGACCATTGTTGGTTTGCTGGTATCGATGATTTTCCTACGCAATGCACGCCTGTCGATCGGCGCATCCATTCAGGAGCACCGCGAGCACGCAGCAGACACCCGCACGCGCGCCGACCGCGAAGAGGACGCGCTATTGGATGCGGCTGAGCGCGACACAAGCGCCGGTCGCGACGACTAGCCAGGGCGACCTCAAGGTCTACCTTCCCATACCGCTTAGCTGAGACACGGTGACGAAACTAACTCTGCGCCCGCTCACGGTCGAGGACGCCACCGTGATGGTTAACGTGCTCGCCGACCCCGCGCTCTACACCTTTACCGGTGGCGAGCCACCAACGTTGCCCGAGCTGGAACGGCGCTACCGTAACCAAGCCCGGGGCCAGTCACCAGACGGCTCCGAGCGCTGGGTCAATCAGATCGTCGAGGTAGACGGCGAGCCGGTTGGCTATGTGCAGGCGACAGTCCCCTTAGCCGGCGGCCCGGTCGAGATCGCCTGGGTTATCGGACGCCCTTGGCAAGGCCGAGGTTACGCACGCGCCGCGGCACAGTGCCTGGCCAACAACTTACGGGCGGACGGCATGACCCACCTGATAGCGCACATTCATCCCGAGCACACCGCATCCAAGCGGATCGCCTTCGCTATCGGCCTAGCACCGACGACCACGATCGTCGACGGCGAGGTGCGGTGGGAAGAGCCCCGCAACTAACCTCACCGCACTACGGCGCGGGAATCTCCGGCAACGGCGCATTCAACGCGACGATGATCGGCACCACCAATGCGGCGCTCAACAATAGCGCCCACACGAGCGATCCAATCGATGTGAGTTTCAGGGCGAGGATGAGGTCGCGCGGTCGCATACTCGTGGCGGTGATGATGACCGCCGGTACCACCAGCAGCAGCGCGAAGAACGCGAACCCAGCGAGCGGATACAGCAGCAGGAAAAGGAAGGTCACCGCAAACGGAAGTAGCGCGAAGATTGCGAAGAGGATGCGGCTGGCGCGATAGCCGATCATGCTCGCGAGGGTGCGCTTGCCCGAGAGCTTGTCCTGCTCAATATCGCGGATGTTATTCACCATCAGCACGGCGCAGGCAAACAGCCCCGATGCCACGGCGACCACCCAGGTATCGGCGGGCACAAAGCCGAGCATGACGTACGCCGTACCTGCGGTCGCCACCAGCCCGAAGAAGATAAACACGAACACTTCCCCGAGGCCCGCATAGCCGTACGGACGATTACCGCCGGTGTAAAACCATGCCGCGAGGATGCAAGCCACACCAACCGCGAGCAGCCACCACTGCCCCGAGCGCACCACCAGGAAAAGCCCCGCGACAGCAGCAAGCGCGAAGAACGCGAACGCCACATTGCGCACGGTGCTCGGTTTCGCCAGTCCCGACCCGGTCAACCGTGCCGGCCCGACGCGCACATCGTCCGTGCCGCGAACCCCATCCGAATAGTCATTCGCGAAGTTCACGCCGATCTGCAGACACAGTGCGACCACGAGCGCGGCGAGGGCCCTCACCCAGTGGTATTCGCCCGGCGTCACCGTCGTTGCGGTCGCGAACCCCAGCACCACGGGAACAACTGCCAGCGGCAGAGTGCGCAGCCGAGCGCCCTCAACCCAGTCACCAACCGTTGCCGTGCGCTGCGGCTGTGCGCTGGCACGATGGCGTTTGGGTTGTTGGGATGGGTTGCGGCGTTGTTTGGAGGAAGACACGGCCCGATTCTAGGCCGGCGCGGTATCGGTCGCACACTCTCCGGCGGTGTTGTGGATGCGGGCAACAAGGTTCCGGATGCGGGTACGGTCGGGTTTTCCGCTGGCCAGTCGCGGGATGGTGTCGTGTTCCGCCCATACCACCGGGAGCGCTGCGGGCCCGAACGGCGCGAGCGCTATGCGCACTGGCTGTGGTGTCTCGACCCGGCGAGGCAAGTCGCCATCAGCGGCAACGCGCGCGAGGATCCCGACCCGCTGCCCCCAGCGCGCATCCTCCACAGCAACCGCAACGACTTCGCACTGTGCCGCATCGGCAACCGCACGTTCAACCTCATCGAGGTTGACCTTCACGCCGCCGGAAATTACGACGTTGTCGAGTCTGCCGTGTACCGAGATCGTCCCGTCCGGGTTGACCCGTCCAGCGTCGCCGGTGCGGTACCAGCGGACGCCGCACTCGGTGATGAATCGGTCCGCGGTGCGTACGGCATCTGCGAGGTACCCGTCGGCGAGTGTCGGTGATGCGATCTGCAGCTCCCCATCAACCGCACGCACCCGCACCCCCGGCAGCGGCTTCGCGTCATAGGCGATGCCGCCGGCTGTTTCGCTCGCCCCGTAGGTCGCAACCAGCGGCCAGTTTCGTTCCGCAGCGGCGGCACGCAGTGCGGAAGGGATCGCCTGCCCACCAACAAGAATCGCGGTGAAGGCCCGCATCACCGCGTCAAGCCGGTCGGTATCGGATGCGGTGAGTAGGGTGTCAAGCTGGGCCGGGACGAGCGAGACAAAACGGTTCGCTGCGCGCATCCTGCCCGCATCCTGACAGAACGCCTCGGCGTCGAACCGCTCGCCGGTGTATCGGATCGGCGAGCTACCTGCGGCGAGCGCCCGCACGGTGACCTGCGCACCGGCGATGTAGTGTTCCGGTAGCGCGAGCAGCCACTGGCATTGCTCACCGTTTGCGACGCCGAAGTGTTCGGCGGTTGCTGCCGCGCCAGCGAGTAGCGCATCGGCGCTGAGCATCACCCGTTTGGGTTTGGCCATCGAACCGCTCGTTTCGATGACAAGTGCAGTGCGCTCGGGCACGGTCATCCCGTGGCAGGGGTGGTCATGCGGAGTTACGGTCTCCGGCACCGGCAGCAGTGCGGGGCCGCGGTCGGCGAGCGCGGCCGGCAGTTCTCGTTCGAGGTCGCGGGCGGCGATGGCGCGGAGTGTGCGAGCGGTCACGGGGTGCCTCGACGGCTAGAAATACCAGGGGAACGACGACCAGTCAGCGTCGCGCTTTTGCAGGAACGAGTCGCGCCCCTCGACCGCCTCATCGGTCATGTACGCCAATCGCGTGGCTTCACCGGCGAAGATTTGCTGGCCGACGAGTCCGTCATCGACGGCATTCATTGCGTATTTCAGCATGCGGATGGCCGTGGGCGACTTGGTCAGGATGGTTTCGGCCATCTTGATCGCTTCTGCTTCGAGCTGGTCGTGGTCAACGACGCGGTTGATGGCACCCATTTCATAGGCACGCTGCGCGTCGTACTCCTCGGCGAGGAAGAACACTTCTCGGGCATTTTTCTGCCCCACCTGTTTCGCGAAGTACGCAGACCCGTATCCGGCATCGAACGAGCCGACATTCGCATCCGTCTGCTTGAACTTTGCGTGCTGACGCGATGCGATCGCCAGGTCGCAGACGACATACAGCGAGTGGCCACCGCCGGCTGCCCAGCCGTTCACCGTGGCGATTACGACCTTGGGCATAAAACGGATCAGGCGCTGCAGTTCGAGGATGTGCAGCCTGCCCGCGCGGGCTTTGTCGACGGTTTCGGCGTTGTCTCCGGATGCGTAGCGGTAGCCGTCGCGTCCGCGAATTCGCTGGTCGCCGCCGGAGCAGAACGCGTGCCCGCCGCCCTTGGGGCTCGGGCCATTACCGGTGAATAGCACTGCGCCAACGGCCGAGTTCGTGCGCACTGATTCGAATGCGGTGAGCAGTTCGTCGACCGTGTGCGGGCGAAACGCGTTGCGCACTTCGGGGCGATCGATTGCGATACGCGCGATCCGGCCCGTGGTGTCGAGGTGGTAGGTGATGTCGGTGAATTCGAACTCCGGTACCGCTACCCAGCGGTCAGGATCGAAGCCATCGGAGATCGTGTTCGTGTTTTCACCCATGGCTCTACGCTACCGCGCTCGCTCGCGTTACCAGTCGATCGGGGCGTCGGGGAGCGTACCGCCGTTGAGGATGAACTGCAGCACGGTGTTCAGCACCAGCCATGCGGGAGGGCCGGCGATCCCGAGCCCCAGGATGAGCGCAACAATGCCGGTGCCGCGACCGGAGCGGTAGAAGATGGCGTAGAGCGCCGCAGTAATCGAACAGAACCCAACGATGCCGGCAATGATCAGCCACATCTGCAATTCGAACTGCCGCGAAATACCGAAGAAGTTGAACAGGTACAGCATGGCGATGATGTCGGCTGCCAGGGTGAGCATGACACCAAACATTGCCCAGTGGCCAACGCGCCAGCCGAACGGATTCAGCATCTGATCAACCCACGGCTGCGGGACCACCGTCGCGTGGCGGTACTGGGGTACCTCACGCTGCGCGTTGTTGCGTCGCGTCAACTGCTGTTGCAGTGCCATTGGTGCCTCATTTCCGTGGTTCAACACCGACGACGTGCAAGTTCGTAATCGGCAACTTGCAATCATACCGGCAAGGCAGATGCCCGAACCAGTCACGATTCGATTGCGCTTCCACACCGCACCTCGATGCGATGCTTGACTCGTCCTGCACCGTGCCACTCGGCACACCGATAATGGGCGTATGACTACCCGCGAATCGCCCTCCAGCCGGAATGCGCCACTGCCCGATTGCGCCGAAGTGTTGGCGCGCGCCCATGTGGTGTCGATTCCGCTGACCACACGATTCCGCGGTGTGTCGACGCGCGAGGCGCTGCTCATCGAAGGCACGCAGGCGTGGTCTGAGTTTTCACCCTTCCTCGAATACGAAACCGCCGAGTCTGCCGCATGGCTGGCCGGCGCGCTCGAGTACGCCTTTGACCCCACGCTCCCCCGCCACACTTCGGGCACAGTGGCGGTGAATGCCACGATTCCAGCGGTCGATGCGGATGCGGTCCCGCAGTTGGCGAGTCGGTTTAGCGGTTGCCGCACGGTCAAGGTGAAGGTCGCCGAGCGAGGCCAAACCCTGCGCGAGGACATCGAGCGATTGCTCGCGGTGAAGGATGCGTTCGATGAACCGATAGTGCGTATCGACGCGAACGGCGGCTGGACAGTTCCCGAGGCAGACGCCGCGCTGCGTGAGATCACAGCGGCGGGGATCCAGCTCGAATATGCCGAACAACCGGTACGCACTCTGCCTGAGCTCACTCAACTGCGCTCGCGCGTGCATCCACTTGGCATACATATCGCCGCCGACGAGTCCATCCGCAAGGCGAGCGATCCGCTGGCGGTGGCTCGCGCCGGAGCCGCCGATCACGCTGTGGTGAAAGTCCAACCGCTCGGTGGCGTGCGTAGTGCATTGCGCGTGGTTGCCGAAAGCGGGATGACCGCCACCGTTTCGAGCGCACTCGAGACGTCGGTGGGCCTGGTGGCCGGCGCGGGGTTGGCAGCCGAACTGGCCACTCGCGGCGAACCGTTCGCCGCTGGGCTCGGCACGCTCGCGCTCTTCGCCGATGATGTCTGCGCAGCGCCCAGGCGCCCGGTGAACGGGTCGATTTCGCTGGCACCTGCGGTACCGGATGCGGGCAAGTTACGTGCGCTTGCCGCATCCGATAACCGTCGCGACTGGTGGTTTGATCGCCTTCGCGACTGCTACGAGCACCTTGTCGGTAGCCCGCGGCTCAGGGCATAAGTGACTCACAGGCCCGAGTAGGCGTGTAGGCCCTTGAAGAAGACGTTAACGATACCGAAGTTAAACAGAACGGTGCCGAAACCGATGATGGATAGCCACGCCGACGGGGATCCGCGCCAGCCGTGGGTTGCGCGTGCGTGCAGGTAGCCGGCGTAGACGATCCAGATAATGAGCGTCCACACTTCCTTCGTGTCCCAGCCCCAGTAGCGCCCCCAGGCGGCTTCCGCCCAGATCGAACCTGCGACGAGGGTGAAGGTCCAGAAAATGAAGCCCATCACGTTGATGCGGAAGGCGAGGTCTTCGAGCCGCTCGGCGCCCGGTAGCGCGGTCAACGGCCCGGCACTTGCCGCTCCGGCGCGCATCCGGGTCTGTCGACGCTGCTGCAGCAATTGCAGGATCGATAGACCGCAGCCGAGCGCGAGCAGGCCCGTCGAGAGCGAGGCAACGAATACGTGGACGACGAGCCACCAAGATTGCAGAGCCGGCTGCAGCGGCACAATCTCGACATAGAAGCCGAGGGATGCGATACCCAGCGAGAGCGTGACCAGTCCGGTTACGAAGGCCCCGAGGAATCGAAGGTCCTGCCACAGCTGAGCGCCGAGGAACACCGCGGTCACGATCAGCGTTGCCGTCATCGAGAATTCGTACATGTTCGACCACGGCACGCGGCCGGCAGCAATACCGTGCAGGATTGTTGCCGCAAGGTGGAGCACGAATGCGGCGGACGTTGCGGCCATTGCAAACGGCAGCAGTTTCGTTGCGTGTACATCGCGGTGCTGACGGTCTGCGGATGCGGGTTTGCCTACTACTTCGCCCTTTGGCCGGGTGGCAAACACCCCGCGATCGCTACCCTGAATCGAACTGGTGATACCGAAATCGGCAACCGATTCGTGTTCAGGCTCGGCTGCCACTACCCCACCGCCGGCTGCTGCGCCAACGAGCTCTCGCTTGCGCGCGGTCGCTCCGGCCGCCGAGGTTACCTGCGCAGCCGCGGTGCGGGATGCGCCGCGAAGCGAAATATCGAAGGTAAACAGCACGAAGGCCGTGGCGTACACAACAATGGCGGCGAACATCAGCGTATTCGACCAGTTCGAGAGCGTTTCGATCATGGTTCCAGATTCGTTGAAGGCTCCGGAGACCCGGAGGATTCCTTCCAGGATAGGAGTTCGCTGGTGATTGCGGAAGTGAGGCCCGCGACAGCGCGCTGGAGTTGCGGGTCTTCGCCTCGGGCAAGTCCGGCGATTTCAATCAGCAGGCCATCCTCGCCGCGTTCGGTGACTTTCACCCACAGTCGACGACGCGGCACCAATAGGGCGACAAGGAGACCAGCAATCATCAAACCCGCGAAGATCGCTACCGGGGTGCGCGTGTAGTCGCGATGCACATCAAACGATGCGTAGCGCGGCACGACCTCATCCATCGAGATCGTGCCCATACCGTTCGGCAATTCGGCCGTCTCCCCCGGGCGCAGTTCGATCGCCGGCACATCGGTTCCGCGACCGGCAAGCTGTGTGAGGTGTTCGGTGTCGAGCTGATACACGGAGGTGGGCACTCCCGCATCCAGCCCGAGATCTCCCGCATAGACGTTCAGCGTGAGCACCGGGTCGTTGAGCGATTGGTTGGATGAGGTCAACGCGCCAGAATCGAGCCGGTGTGCTGTCGGATAGAAAAAGCCGAGCAGACCGACCTGCTTGTCTAACCCATCCGGAACTTTGATCACACCGGTGGACGTCAGGTTTTGGTCCTGCGGGATAAACACAACATGGTCACGGAACACCTCGCGCCCCTGAGCATCGCGGACAGTGACGGTGGGGGCATAACCATTCGCCAGCAGGTAGGTGTCGATCCCTTCGGCGCGCAGCGGGTGGTTGACTCGCACCGTGTCTTCGTGGGTGTTGCCGTCAGGATGCGTGACGGTCACGTTCGCGGTGTAGTCGGTCGCGATACCGACCGCATTGGGATTCTCGGTTTCATAGGTGACGTCGAGGTCATTGAGCCGAAGCGAGAACGGTGGGATCTGATCGGGAGCGAAGAACCGCCCGGGCGTGAACGACGAGTAGCTCACCAACCCGTTCACATAGGTTTGCCCTTCGACGAGCACGCGCTGGCCGTGCCAATTGAATCCCGAGAACACACCGACAGCGACGATGATGCCAAGCATCGCCGCGTGGAACACCAGGTTCCCGGTTTCTCGCAGATAGCCGCGTTCCGCCGATACCGACCAGCTCGATTCGCGGTCGTAGCGCTCCACCCGATAGCGGCGCTGTTTCAGCAACTGCTGTGCGCGCTCGATAATCTGCGGCGCGTCAGCACGCCAACGTTCATCCAGTCGAATGGTTTCGTAGTCGTCAAAGCGCCCCAGGCGGACGGGAGTACGCGGTGGTCTGCCTCGAATCGCTCGTGCGTGCTTGACGGTACGCGGCACGATGCAACCAATGAGCGAGATGAACAGCAGCAGGTAGATCGCCGAGAACCACCACGAGGTGTACACATCGAACATGCCCCAGCTGTCGAACATCGGAGCCACATCCGGGTTCTTATCGAAGTACTGCGTGACACCGTTTGGGTCACTGGACCGCTGCGGGAAGAGCGAACCGGGTACGGCTGCAACCGCCAACAACAACAGCAGGATGATCGCCGTGCGCATGCTGGTGAGCCCCGACCACAGGCTGCGCAGCATCGATACCACACTGCGGATACGACGGGGGGAAATTGAATGAGAAGAGCTCAATTATTCACCTTGCCTACAGCGGAGCCACATAGCCGGGCAGCCACGAGCCGACCATAGAGATAAAGTGTTGCCAAACTCCGGTAACCATGAGCACACCGATCACGATGAGCATGCCGCCACCAATGAGGTTAATCGTGCGCAGGTGCCGTTTCAGCCAGCCAATCCAGCGCGTGGCACGATCCCAGAATACGGCGGCCAGCACAAACGGAAGCCCCAGGCCGAGGCAGTACGCAAACGCCAATAGTGCGCCCCGTGCCGCCGAAGCACCGTCAAAGGAGAGGCTCTGAATAGCCACCAGTGTTGGCCCGAGGCACGGCGCCCAGCCGAGCGCGAAGATCGCGCCCAGTAGCGGTGCGCCCACGAGCCCGGTCGGTGTTTTCGAGAGTTTGATCGTGCGCTGCCACGGACCGGAAACCCCAATGAAGATGAGGCCCATGGCGATCACCACGGCACCGAGAATCGGCGTAATAACGTGCTGGTAGCGCAAGAACCACAGCCCCAATTGCCCGAAGGCTGCGCCGGTGAGCACATAGATCACCGAGAAGCCGAGGACGAATAACACCGCACCTAAGCCAACTCGTCCAGAGCGTTTTGGCGGTTCGGTCGCGGATGCGGTCGGTTGCGCACTCGGGGCCTGGTCTGACACTGCTCCAAGCAGTCCCAAATACCCGGGAATCACCGGTAGCACGCAGGGGGATGCGAAGGATACGAACCCGGCCAATACCGCCAGGGGCAGCGCTACCAGCAGCTGCCCCGAGTAGACGATCTCACCGGGATTCACGTGGAAATCACTCGGCCAGCACGTCGTCGATCATGGTGCTGAGTACCGATCGATCAGCAACCCCGCGGATGAGGGCCGCCACACGGCCCTCCCGGTCCAACACCAGGGTCGAAGGGATCGCCTGTGGCGGCACGTTATCGCTGAACGCGAGCCGAACCGACGCATCCTCTACATCAAGAATGCTCGGATAGGTGACTCCGAACTCCTCGGCGAACGAGCGCGCCGTCGCGGCCTGGTCATACACATTGACGCCAACGAAGTTGACGCCCTTCGCCGAATACTTTTCGTTGAGTTCCTGCAAGTCCCGAGCTTCCGCTCGGCAGGGCGGGCAGGATGCGTACCAAAAGTTCACGACGACCACTTCGTTTCCGAAGTCGGCACTGTGCAACTGATCGCCCGCATCCGTAGTACCGGAGAACTCGACGCGCTCGCCACGCTGATCCTTCGCAAACACCTGCATCGACCCATCCCCGGCAACATAGCCCTGGTCGGATCCAGCAGCGTAGTTCTGTGCGAAATCATCACCAGCACATGCGGTGAGCGCGAGCGGCATGCACACTGCCGCGGCAAGCGCGAAGTATCGGACAGGTCGGTTCACACGGCTCCCTTGTCTTCCGCCGAGCGCAATTCGCTGGCGGCGGGTTCACGATAGTCAGCCTCAACAAACCCCGTCGCCGGGTGGTACTCCAACGAGGTGATGCTCGAGAGCGAGCATCGACGTTTCGCCGGATTGTGTGGCAGGGGCCTTCCGGTTACCGATCGGTGCACCATCCAGATGGGTAGCTGATGTGTCACCACGATAACATCAGCGCCGTCTGCGGCTTTCGCGTGTTCCATGAGCGCAGCGCGCATTCTGGCGACGATCTCTACGAAGGGTTCGCCCCAGCTCGGACGCCATGGGCGAGCCATTTTCGGCCACTCTGCGGGACGTCTCCACGCCCCATCCCGACCGCCGAGTTTCTTACCCTCAAACACATTCCACGGTTCGATGATTCTGGCGTCAATGATCGGTTCAATACCGAAGGCCGACACGATCGGCTCGGCAGATTCGCGCGTTCGTTGCAGCGGCGAGACCACGATTCGCCCAACTGGGCATTGCCGCTTGGCGAGATCATCAGCCGCGAGCGCCGCCATGCGATGACCACGCTCGCTCAAACCGTATCCGGGCATTCGGCCGTACAGAATGCCTTCGGGGTTATCGACCTCTCCGTGCCGAACCAGGTGAATGCGCTGCTCCTGCATACCGCAAGCCTACGGGTACCGCCAGAAAATGCACCGAATCACCGCTACTCGCATCCCGCTCGCGATAGGCTGACCGGGTGATGCAACGAACTCTGATTTCTGAACTTGCCGATCTCGACAACGGTCCCGTCAAGGTCCAGGGATGGGTCGACACCGTCCGCGACCAGAAGAAGGTGCAATTTGTCGTGCTGCGCGACGAATCTGGCGCGCTGCAATTGGTGAACCCCCGCACCGAGGGCCGCGAAGCGATCAGCGATGCGATCTCCACACTCGCTCAGGGCACGATGCTCACCGTCGAGGGAGATCTCAAGCACGATGAGCGCGTCAAGCTCGGCGGCTTGGAAGTCAAGATCAGCGACCTGCGCGTTGAGTCGGAGGCACTGCCTGAAACTCCGATCGCTGACGACAGCTCGATCGATAAGCGCCTCGACTACCGCTTCCTCGACCTGCGTACCGCCCGCAACAACAGCATGTTCCGCGCGCAGACCACCTTCGTACACGCCATGCGCGAGTACTGGTACGAACGCGACTACGTCGAGGTGTTCTCACCGAAGCTCATGGCTTCGGCATCAGAGTCAAAGGCCGAGCTGTTCAAGGTCGACTACTTCGACCGTCCCGCGTACCTCGCGCAGTCACCGCAATTCTTTAAGCAGATGGCGCAGAGCGCCGGCTTCGGCAAGATCTTTGAGATCGGCCCGGTATTCCGCGCTGACCCGTCCTTCACCTCGCGTCACGCCACTGAATTCACCGGTGTCGATGCCGAAATCTCCTGGATCGACTCCCACCACGATGTGATGGATATGCAGGAGGCGGTAATGCGTGCCGCACTCGCCGCGGTGAAGGAACGCTACGGCGAAGCGATCAAGGAACACTTCGACGTCGAAATCGCCGTTCCCGAAAACCCGTTCCCCCGCATCCCGCTGCTCGAAGCACGCGACATCGTGCAGTCGCGTGGCCACAAGTTCGAGCGCAACGACCTCGATATGGACCCGGAAGGTGAGCGTGAAATCGGCCGTTGGGCGCTCGAGGAGCACGGCAGCGAATTCGTTTTCCTCACCGACTACCCGATGTCGATTCGCCCGTTCTACCACATGAAGCACGAGGACGACCCGACGCTCACGAAGTCCTACGACCTCATCTGGAACGGCGTTGAAATCTCCACCGGTGCGCAGCGCGAACACCGTATCGATGTGCTCACCGAACAGATCGGCGAGAAGGGCATGGATGCGGATGAGCTCGACTTCTACCTCGAGTTCTTCCGGTACGGCGCTCCCCCGCACGGTGGTTTCGGTATGGGGCTGGCTCGAATGATGATGCTCATGCTGCACCAGCCGAACCTGCGCGAAGTGACCTACCTGTTCCGCGGCCCAAACCGCCTGCAGCCGTAGTCGTCGAGTTCGAGCACCGGCACCGTGTCCCGTCTGCGTCGTAGATTGGCGAGCGAACAGGTTCGCCAAACAGTGGCGCTAGTCATTGCGATTGCGGTGTCGGTGGGCGTCGGAATCGTCAGCGATATATTCCCGTTCAGCTGGGCGCAGCCCGTCGAACACTGGATCGTAAACGCTACCGTCTGGCTGTCGGTGCTGTACGCGACCGCTTCGCTTTCCTATGCCATCCTCACCGTCATCGCGTTCACTGGTGAGGTCGGTGAGGATCTGGCTGCGCTCGTTCGCGCCACATCACCAACCTCCGTCGAAGAACGGCGCAGGATGCGGTGGCTCGGCATCGACGAGTTCACCAATGCCTTCAGCTACGCGTTTGTCGCGCTGGCGATTGTGGTGACGGTCCTTTTCACGCCCGCGCTGAAAGCATCCGTGGGGCCGACCGTAGCTGCACTCGCTACGGTCATCGGCGCCTGGACCATGATTCTGGTGAGTTTTGCGGTGCGCTATCTGCGTGCATGGGCGGGCGATGCGGATGCGGTGACAGTGACGGAGCAGGGCGAGGAGCCGATTGCCTTCAGTGATTTCATCTGGCTAGCGGCTCAGTTATCGACCTCGTACTCTGCGGGCCAGATACAGCTGCGTTCTCGTGAGCTGCGGCGTGCGGGCACCGCACACGTCATCTTGGCTTTTGCGTTTAACAGCACCATCGTCGTGCTGCTGGTTTCGGTTGCGTTGCCAGCGCTGGGGTAGCGAGCGTCTGTCTGCAGCTAGCTGCCCCGGAGAGCGTTTCGTAACCGTTCCGCATCCACAAACCACGTCGAATGCTGCACGTCATCGATTACTACTACCGGGATGAACTCCCCGTAGCGCTGCTGCAAGCCCTCGTCGGTTGTGATGTCGTGCCGGCGAAGTGTCGCGCCTGCCGCCTGGCACTCGGCCATGACGATTTCGAGTGCTTCTTCGCAGAGGTGACAGCCCTCGCGTTCGTAGAAGTCGACGACCATTAGGGCATAACGGCTTCGTCGTCGTCGAGCTTCTCACCAACGTGGAAGCGCACGCGCCACCGGAGCAGGAAGATCGAGATGATGGCCGCGAGCAGCGAGCCGAGGATGACACCGAGGTGGCCATACTCGAGGAAGGCTTCGGAACCGCGGAACGCGAGTTCTCCAATGAGCAGGGAGACTGTGAAGCCGATACCGGCTAAGCCCCCGAGCGCTCCGATATCGCCCAATCGGAGATTGTCGTCCAGATCGAATGCTGGCAGTTTGTGTAGCGCAAACACGGTGAGGAAGATGCCGAGGGGCTTACCGACCAGCAGTCCGAGGAATGCGGCGAGGAAAACCGGATGGGTGATCGAATCCAGGAAGCTGCCGTCACCTGCCGCTAGCGGCACACCAGCAGCGAAGAACGCAAACACCGGTAGGGCGAATGCCTGCGACACCGGGTTCCAGTCGTGCTCCATGTCTTCCGCGAAGGAGATCTCGTCGCCCTTGCGCGGAATTGCCGGCACGGTCAGGCCGAGCAGTACGCCGGCGATGGTTGCGTGCACGCCGGACAGGAGCATGAAGTACCAGGCAAGCACTCCGATCGGGATGAGTAGCCACCACTTGTAGACACCCTTATTGACCAGCAGGCCGTACACCGCCACCACTGCGAGCGACACGATGAGCCAGAGCACATTGAGGTCGGCGGTGTAGAAGATTGCGATCAGGGTGATACCGAGCAGGTCATCAACCACTGCGAGGGTGAGCAGGAAGACGCGGAATGGCGAAGGCAGCCCCTTACCGAACACTGCGAGCAGACCAACACAGAACGCGATGTCGGTGGCTACCGGGATCGCCCATCCTTCGGAACCCCCCTGACCGCCGATGGCGACGATGGCCGCGAACATTGCCGCGGGCACAATCATGCCGCCAACTGCGGCCGCCATGGGGAGTGATGCCTTGCGCGGGTCACGCAGCTGGCCGGTGACAAATTCGCGTTTCAGCTCGAGCCCCACCACGAAGAAAAAGAATGCAAGCACGCCGTCGCTCGCCCAGTGGGCGACGGACATGTGCTCAATACCGATCGCGGGGATCGGCAGGTCAGTCTGTTTGAGGTTTTCGTACCATTCGGCGAGGGGAGAGTTGGCGATAATCATCGCCAACATCGCGGCGAGCAGCAGTACGGTGCCGCCGAACTTCTGGGAGTTCAGCCGCTCTTTGAGCGAAAACTGGTCGTCGGGGCGGTTGGTCAAGGCTGGCAAGTGGGCACTCCTCGAATCTCAGTCGGGTAGCCGTTAGGCGGGCAGCGTTTACGTCATTGCTGACCAGACTTCCCAGCGCACCTGGTGAGCAAGTCTAGGTGCCGAGCCGCGTCACGCGCAAAGTTCGCACTGGCGCAACCCACCGCATCCGCTGCCGCTTTCCCCGTCCCTCCGAGAACCGCGTTGGGGCCCACTTCGCACAGTAAACCGCCACCCAACTATGCAAACCCGGCCCAAACCCTGCACACCCGCTCGCGTTGGGGCCTACTTCGCACACCCTCGCGTTGGCCCATTTGAGAGTAAACGTCACGCGTAAACCGGCCCAAACCTGTCAGCGTCAGGTAGCCCACTGCACAGAAACGCCACCAGGTGCAAAGGGGCCCGAAGTCGAATGTGGGGAGGGTGGGGTGCGATGTGAGGTGGGATGCGGATGAGGGGGGGGATGCGGATGAGGGGGCGCTTGAGGGGATGCGGATGCAGGTGGGAGGCACACAGAGGATGCAAGGGAGGCGAAATGCAGGGGGCGAGTCAGGGGCGCGTCAGGGTGGATGTGGGGTGTGGTGCGATGGCAGTGGAGGCACACAGAGGATGCAAGGGAGGCGAAATGCAGGGGCGCGTGAGGGAGTGCGGACGGACGGCAAGCGCAGGCGGAACGGACCCGGCAGCAGGGCAGCCAAGCTGCGGCGAACACGCGTTACCCGGAATGCAGGGGGAACAAACCCGAACAAACCCGGAAACGCAGCTGGGCGCCAACCGAATGGTTGACGCCCATACTCGACAGCAAAGCCGAGAGCTACTTCTTGTTGCGACGCTGGTGGCGAGTCTTGCGAAGCAGCTTGCGGTGCTTCTTCTTGGACATACGCTTGCGGCGCTTCTTGATTACAGAACCCATAGTGTTTCCTCTGTTCAGTTAACTGCGCAACGAACCCTTCGCCCTCGCGAAGGCACATCCGTCAATTCTACATGCTTGCGGATCGCTTAGGCAGTCTGCTTGCCGTCGCGTGCGACACCGTTGATGGCGTCATTCACCGCAGACTCTGGCACTCGGTACGAGCGGCCGAACTTAACCGCGGGAAGCTCACCCGCGTGAACCATGCGATAGACAGTCATCTTCGAGACGCGCATCAGTTCAGCAACTTCGGCGACCGTCAAGAAACGCACGTCGGACAATTCAGCTGCCATGAGATCGCGGTCCCTCCACGGTTAACGTCACCAGAGTGACAATTGTGAACACAAGTGCTTGAACCACACTAGAGTGTCGCTACCAGAATTGCCACATTCTGGCGCTATTGTTTACAAATTTTCAATCGCTCGTTGGAATTCCACTCCGATCCAGCCCGGTAGCATCAAAGTCATGCCAACTTCGAGTCAGGGGCTCAACTCACACCACCCCACCCCACTCTCACAGATCCGTGGGGCGTATCAGCGACTCAAGTCGAAGTCACCAAGCCGCTTCGCGGTAATCATCTTCACCTGCATCATCTTCCTATGGGCATTCCTGCTCATGCTGCCGATCTCAAGCGCCAACGGTCAAGTCACCCCGTTCGCGGAGGCGCTATTCACCGCGGTCTCCACCATCTGCGTCACCGGCCTCACGGTCGTGGATATGGCAACTCACTGGTCGGCCTTTGGCAATGTCCTCATCTTCACCGGCATCCAGGTCGGCGCAGTCGGCGTGCTGACACTCGCATCCATCCTCGGCGCTGTAGTGACCCGAAAACTTGGCCTCCGCCAAAAACTGGTGGCCGCATCCGACGGCAACTCGCTGCGCATCCACGCCGGCGCCGTCTCCGAGTCACAGGCCGTTCGACTCGGCGAGATCGGCGGCGTTCTCGTTACGGTCGTCACTTCACTCGCCATCATCGAAACGATCGTCGCCAGCGGCATCTTCATCTCGCTGATCACCCACGAGCACTATGGCTCCGTGTGGAAAGCCATCCTCGATTCCTATTACTTCGCGGCCAGCGCGTTCACAAACACCGGATTCGTACCGACCGCTCACGGTCTCGAGCCGTTCATGAACGACACTTGGATGCTCGGCTGCCTCGCCGTCGCAGTCTTTGCCGGATCGCTCGGATTTCCGGTCATCTTCTCGCTCGTGCGCTGGGTGCGCACCCGCAAACATCCCGGATTACACGTCAAGATCACCCTGGTCACCACAACAATCTTGTTCCTCGGCGGCTGGCTCGCGATCTACCTACTCGAACTCGGCAACGACGCAACGTTCGGCACACTCGATCCAGGGATGGAGCCGTTCACTGCCGGGTTCTTGTCGGTCATGACCCGCTCTGGCGGATTCTCAACCGTCGATCTGGGCGAAGCAAACGCATCCACCGTCACCGTCATGACGATGCTCATGTTTGTGGGTGGCGGATCAGCCTCCACCGCGGGCGGTATCAAGGTCACCACCTTCGCCATCCTCTTCTTAGCCGCCGTAGCCGAAGCGCGTGGTGTGCGTGACATCCAGGCCTTCCATCGCCGCATCCCGGTGGATGTTCTACGGCTAGCCATCTCGGTGGCGCTGTGGGGAAGCACGATCGTTGCCATCTCGGCAATTGCGCTCATGCAAGTCAGCGGGGCGTCGATGCAGGATGCGGTCTTCGACGCGACATCAGCGTTCGGCACCGTTGGGTTGAGTACCGGTTTGACGGAACGACTGCCGGATGCGGGTGTCTACATCCTGTCGGCAACGATGTGGCTCGGACGTGTGGGCACGGTAACGTTTGCTGCAGCCCTCGCCTCCCGCCATAAGAAGCAGCTATTCACGCTGCCAGAGGAAAGGATCATTGTTGGGTGAACCAATTTCGGCAAGCGCCCCAGTGCTGGTGATCGGCCTGGGCCGTTTCGGCGCCGCCACCGCCGGAGAACTTGATCGACTCGGACGGGATGTGCTGGCGGTCGATACCGATCCCGACCTGGTCCAGAAGTGGGCCGAGCGGGTGACGCACGCAGTCCAGGTCGACGCGCGCAATATCGAAGCGCTGCGGCAGATCGGGGCGCAGGAGTTTTCCATCGCCGTGGTTGCCGTGGGCACCTCCATCGAGGCGAGTGTGCTGGTGACCGCAAACCTCGTCGACCTAAAAGTGCCGCAGATTTGGGCGAAAGCGATGTCCGCCACTCACGGTCGCATCTTGCGCCGCATCGGCGCGCACCACGTGATCTTCCCGGAGGCCGAGGCAGGTCACCGTGCCGCACACCTGGTGAATGGCCGGATGCTCGACTTCATCGAGTTTGATGACGACTTCGTCTTGGCGAAGCTCTACCCGCCCCGGCAAATCCGTGGCCAGTCGCTGCGCCAATCGCAGATCCGCAGCAAATACCAGGTGACGATCGTGGGAATCAAGGCTCCGGGTAAGGAGTTCACCTACGCCGAGGCCGAAACGGTGATCTCCGACCACGACATCATCATCGTCGCCGGCATCCCCGAAGACGTCGAACGGTTCGCCGCACAGCGCTGACCTGGCCGAACGACCACCACTACCCGTAAGCTCGACCGTATGCGCATGAATGTCGAGTCGTTCAACCTAGATCACCGCGCCGTTGTCGCGCCCTACGTCCGCATCGCCGACCGCAAGCATCTCCCCGGCGGCGATGAGCTCGTGAAGTACGACGTGCGGTTCGCTCAACCCAACCGCGACTACCTGACCATGCCCGCCATCCACTCAATTGAGCACCTCACCGCAGAGCTCATGCGAAACCACACCGATCAGCTCATCGACTTCTCCCCAATGGGCTGCCAGACAGGCTTCTACGCCATCATGCTCGGCGTTGAGCCCGAACAGTTCCTCCCGCTGCTAGCAACCACCTTCCGTGATCTGCTAGCAGCCGACGCCGTCCCCGCTGCCAACGAAGAGCAGTGCGGATGGGGCGAGAACCATTCCCTATCTGCGGCGAAGGATGCGGTACAGACTTTCCTCGACGCTCGCGCTGAGTGGGAAACGGTATTCGCGACGGACGCGTAACCGTAACAATGACCGCACACGCAACTGTCTGCATCCTGACCGCCATGCCCGAAGAGGCGGCACCATTTCTCGACCGCCTCGAGCAGCCAACAACACTCACCGATACCCCGAAACATCTGCAGGTGGTCTGCGGGTCATTACACGGCGAGCGAATAGCCGTGATCACGACCGGGATCGGTTTGGTCGCTGCCGCAAGCGCCGCCACTTGGGCGATTTCCACGCTTGCTCCGCAGCTGATCCTCTCGGCGGGTAGTTGCGGCGGCCTGGCACGCGACATCAACGTGGGTGATATCGCCGTGTCCGACAGCACCAGCTACGGTACCGCGGATGCGACCGAGTTCGGCTATGTGCGCGGCCAGGTTCCAGGGCAGCCGGTGCAATTCGCCGCTGACGGAGCTCTGGTTACCGCAGCTCGCGATATTGCCGCGGATAACGCGAACTGGCATGTGGCCACCATCCTCAGCGGCGATACCTTCGTAACCGAACGCAATGTGGCCGATACCCGCAATGCTTTCCCCGCTGCCATAGCCACCGATATGGAAAGCTGCGCCATCGCGCAGGTGTGTACAACCTTCGCGAAGCGCTTTGCCTCGGTGCGTTCCGTAAGCGACCTCTGTGGCCCCGCCGCCGGTCAGGAGTTCAGCATCGGTATCGAACGGGCCGCGCAAAACAGCTGTGACGCCGTCCTCACGCTATTGCAGCAACTTCCGGCGCTCGACCGCGGCTAGTACAGAAGCGCTAGCTCGGGTCGACCTGCAGCGCGAGCACATCACGCAAAAGCAATCGGTCAACTCGCTCGCCGTCACCGGCAAGCCATTCGCCCACTTCCCGCAGCAGGGATTCAGCGTCCGCGAGCCGAACGTTCGGCCAGGTACGCGCGTTATCAATCACGAGACGTCCAGTCGAGTCGGCAACCACGGCGACCCAGCCACGCACCTGAGCGGCATCGGCAAAGTACTCGTCACACTGCGCTACCCGGTGCGGGAACTCCTGCGCAGGGTTGGCATACACAAAATCATTACGCAAGAGCTGCCCGCGGTGATCGAGCGCATAGTTTCCCGGGCGCCAGAGTTGATCGTCGATCAGCGCTAGGCGTCGGCCCGCGAGCACAGCATGGGAAATCGTCGCAACGGTCGGGTCGCTTCCCGGCAGCCGCACGCCGTGCACGATGCGAACGCCCGGAATCTGGGTGAGTGCATCCAGTTGCGGCCCGATGATTGATTCCGCATAGCGGCGACGAATCGGGTTGACTCCGGGGGCCGCGTTTCGCAGTGCGGTTGCCCCGGGCTCGCCCCACATCCGCTGGTCATCATCAGCCGGTGGCGCCTGTTCATTGGCAATTTCGCACAGGATGCGTTCCATCTCGTTACGTTGCGCGTGCCGGTTGGTTGCGAACCAGCTCCAGCCGAGCACTCCAGCGACCACTAATAACGCGACACCGCGCGCGGCGTACCCCGGGATCCGCTCGGAGTTCCCCTCAAAGAACCCGACCATCGCAAGCACGAAGGAGGCTGCCGCATCCAGTGCCGCGATGGCCACCGTTGCCAACATGAGCATCCGCACACGGCGACCGGTCGCCCCCTGCCAGTGCACCGTAAACCACACCGCGCTCAGCACCGCCACAACGATCAGGGCCGGCCACCACGCCACCGCAATCGGCGATCCGGGCACCAGCTGCCAAACACAGATCCCGCCCAGCACCAATACCAACACGATTGCGCTCACGAGTGCGAGTGCGCCCGGCGCGCGCCGCAGCGGACGAGCCGGCGGCCACACATCTGGAACCGCATGCCACTGTTTGCGATACCACCCCATCCGCCATGCCTGCACTCGCGGTTTCGGGATCCGCTCGAACTCTGGCACATCGCCGCTACCTGCCGTCGTACTGTGTGCATGCGGAGACGGCGCCTGCGGCGACTGGCGTGGTGCGCGCTGCTGCTGGCGCAGTCGAGTGCCGACAGTATCGCGGCGTTGCGCGATGATGCCGTGGCGTGCCGCTAACCAGGCGTCGTGCTCAGCTCGACGCTTCTCATCCAGCAATACTTCCAGCGCCAACCGAACGCGGGTGAACTCGCTCGCGTCACCGCCGAGGTCGGGGTGCGTTTGCCGCTGTCGGTGCCGACCGGCGCGACGCACCTCATCCTCACTCGCATCCGGAGCGATGCCCAGCACTGCGTATAGATTTTCGGGGAAGTCGCGCAAGGGTGCCTCTGCTTAGATCGTTTCGGTCGTTGGAGTGGTGCCAGTTAGGCCTGCGCTGCGAGCTCTTCGCTTCGGCGAATATTCGCGGCCACGGCTCGTTCCAGGATGGCGCGCACATCGGCTTCGTCAAACACCCGGATGGCCTGTTCGGTGGTGCCCTTGGGGCTTGTGACTCGACGACGCAATTCGGCTGCGCTGAGGTCTCGGCGGCGGGATGCAAGCTCGCTGGCGCCAGCGAAGGTCTGGTGGGCGAGGTCGGCGGCAACTTCCGGATCGAGCCCGTGTGCGACACCGGCATCGGTGAGCGCCTCAATGAAGTAGTACACGTATGCGGGGCCGGAGCCGGAAATGGCTGCCACGTGTGCGATCTGTTCTTCGGAGACGGTCACGACCGTACCTGCCGTCGCAAACATTGCTTCCGCGATACTCATCGCTTCCTGGTCGGCGCGCGTACCGGCTGCGATACCGGTGGCTCCCCTACCAATTGCGGCCGGAGTATTCGGCATGGCTCGGATGACTCGCACATGTGCCGGTAGTGCCGCCTCAATCGTTGCGATTGAAATACCAGCGGCTACCGAGATGCAGATCGCTCCCGGCTTCACTGCGGGCGCGATCTCATCGAGCAGTGCAACCAACATCTGCGGTTTCACACCGAGCACAATGACATCAGCTTCGGCAGCAGCGGCAGTATTGGCATTCGGGTCTGCCTCGAGCGATACCGCTCGGACCCGCTCATCAGCCGCATACGCATCCGCACTTGCCTGTGACCGAGTAGTTACCAGAATCGGCCGCGATCCCACTGTTTCGGATGCGAGCACGCCCTCAAGGACTGCACCGGCCATATTGCCGCTCCCAAGAATCGCGATTGTTGGTTCCGCTGTGTTCGAGCTGGTTGAGTTAGTCACAGCAAGAGAGTCTATTGTGGTGAAAATTGTTGGCCGGTTCGCACAACGCATGTGCCGAAATTCAGCCGGCAAGCAGTAGTGTTTTTGTAGCCACCAGCGGTACACGATTGGAGAGGCCATGACTACAAACGGAACCACCGACGCGATCCGCGCGGCGCTGCTTGCAAGTCCGTATGTCGGTGACGTTGCAACGATCGCCATCGACGAGTCAGGCTCAACCGTGGCCGTTCGTTTCTCGGTCTGCAATATCCGCGACGTGTTCTCGATCCCGCCGTTGATGGCAGAACTGCGAGCGAGCATCCGCCGCACTCACCCGCTGGCGAAGGACATCTTCCTCGAACCAGACTTCACCGAGCGCCGCGCCGAACCGCTGTCAACCGAGGCCATCGTCATCCGCGGCTGGGACTAACTCAACCCAGCCATTCGGCCCCAGCTGCACTGTGTGCGCGAAAGAATTCGCGCAGCGGTTGCGCACATTCACGCTCGAGTACGCCCGCGATCACCTCGCAGCTCAGCGGCAATCGTCGATCACGCAGGAGGTCGTACACCGACCCGGCAGCCCCGGCCTTCGCATCCCATGCGCCGAACACCACCCGTTGCACACGCGCCGTTAGTGCCGCGCCGGCGCACATTACGCAGGGTTCCAATGTGGTGACCAGGGTGCAGGAATCAAGCCGGGAGGTATCCAGCGCCTGCGCTGCCCGGCGCAGCGCGATGATCTCGGCGTGCCCGGTGGGGTCATGATCCGCCTGCCGGCGATTGTGCGCCCGCGCAACGATCTCACCGCCTTCGGTCACCACAATGGCGCCAATCGGCAGGTCGCCGGTTTCAAGCGCCACCTGTGCTTCGGTGAGCGCGATCTGCATATATCGCTCGTACGCTGCTGGAACCCGCATCGATCTCCCTTGTTTCCTGGTTACGCTAACGGTATGCAGCTGCACATCGCTAACCACCCGCTCATCGATCACAAAATGACCCTGCTGCGCGATCGGAACACCAAGTCCCCCACCTTCAGAGAGCTCGTTGCCGAGTTGGTCAACCTCCTCAGCTATGAGGCCACCCGCACGCTCCGCGTGGACGAGGTCACGGTGCACACCCCGGTGGCACCGTTCGACGGCGTCCACGTGTCTCGCCCCCTGCCACTGGTGGTGCCCATCATCCGCGCGGGCCTAGGCATGCTCGACGGCTTCTTGAAGCTGATGCCCCACAGCGAGGTGGGGTTCATCGGCATCCAACGAAACGAAGAAACGCTCCAACCGGAGACCTACGCAAAGCGCCTACCCGATAACCTCGCGGATCGGCAATGTTTCGTGCTCGACCCGATGCTTGCCACCGGTGGATCGCTGGCTGCAACGGTGGACTACCTCCTGGAGTCTGGAGCCAGACAGGTCACGGCAATCTGTCTGGTCGCTGCTCCCGAAGGTATTCGGCTGATGCAGGAGCGTTTCCCGAACGACAATGTGCAGGTCATTGTCGCCGCTGAGGATGAGGGCCTGAACGAACAGGGCTTCATCGTTCCCGGTCTCGGCGACGCCGGCGACCGGCTCTACGGCATCGCCGAATAGGACGGGCGGACGCGACCTGACTGCATCCGCCCGCTTGAACTCGAGCGCGCTGGTAGCGGGCTATTCCACCGACGGCTTGGCGTACGCCATCTGAATAAGCTGATACCCCTTCGAGCGGGTAACCAGCTGCGCACGACCCGCAGGACCGGGCTTCGCCTTGACCTTGCCGATCAGCGGGCCTTCCTCCGGACTACCCGGCAGCAACATACCCGGGGCGTTGTTATCCGTCATCGCGCGCATCAACGGATCGTACATACCGCGGGAGGCACCACCGGTTCGACGGGTAACAACCAAATGCATACCGATATCGCGCGCCTGCGGCATCAGCTCAATCAGCGGCTGCAACGGGTTACCCATCGAGTTATTCACCATGTCGTAGTCGTCGACGAGGATGTAGAACTCCGGTCCCTTCCACCACGAACGGTCACGCAGCTCCTGCGGGGTGATATCCGGTCCGGGCAGGCGTTCACGTAGCAGTTTCGCAACCTGTTTCATCGCCTTCGTCGCAATATCGTGTGAGGCGTAGTAACCGGCGAGATACACATCCGGCACTTCCTGTAGCAAGGACCGACGGAAGTCGATCAGGAAGAGCTGCGCAAATTGCGGTTCCTTTGCGCGCATGACGTCCCGGGCGATCAACCGCAGCGCGTTCGACTTACCCTTCTCGGTGTCACCGATGATGTACAGGTGGTTGTGCTCGTTGAAATCGAACTCGACCGGTTCGAGTCGAGCCTCATCAACACCGAGCAGCGTTGCCGGCGAGTCCGGCAGCGCCTTCTGCAGGCGTTCAAGTTCGAGCATTGTTGGCAGCATCCGCAGCTTGGGACCGGGCTGTCCCTGCCATGCCGCGCCCATGCGCTGCCACGCATCCGCAACACCATCCGCGAGGTTATCCGGGTTGCTATCACCGTCGATACGGGGCAAGCCAATCAGCATGTGGTGTTCGGATGCGGACAGACCGCGACCCGGTACCCCTTCAGGAACTCCCTGGGCGATCTTGGTGGAATGAATCGAGTCGCGCGGCTCACCAAGGCGCAGCTCGACGACGGTACCGAAGATACTCTGCATGGCGTGGCGCACGTCGGCTTGCCGGGGAGTTGCCACGAAGACGTGCACACCGAGGGCGAGCGCTCGACCGGCGAGGTCCTGGATGGTGCGGTCCATATCCTGGAAGTCGGCCTTCATATTGCTCCAGCCGTCCACAACCAAGAAGACGTCGCCGTACCCGTCGTCATACTTACCCTCGGCACGGCCTCGACGGTACGTCACCATCGAATCAATCCCGTGCTTGGCGAAGTACAGTTCACGATCGGCCATAATCGCCGCAACCTCAGCGAGGATGCGGTTAACCACATCCGGTCGGTCACGCGTACCGATACCGGCAATATGCAAGCCCTCGCGGAAGCCGGCGAAGGTTCCACCGCCCATATCGAGGATGTAGAACTGTGCTTCACGCGGGGTGTTCACCAGCGAAAGCGCCATGATGAGCGTTCGCAGCGCAGTCGACTTACCGGACTGGGTACCACCGTAGATAGACACGTGACCGGCACCACCGTTCAGGTCGAGCACCAGTTTCTCGCGACGCTGCTCGCGCGGCACGTCTTTAATACCGATCGGCACAACTAGGCCACCCTTTTGGCGCCACGACGGTGAGTGCAACCCGAGTTCGGGCGAAATGGTGAGGTCGCCGAAAAGCATGTCAAGGGTGTCGGATGCATCCAGCGGCGGCAACCATACCTGGTGCGCGCGGGGCTGCATCGGCTCGATCTTCTTGATGGCAATATCCATCAATGCCATCCCCGACCACTGCGCATCGCCAGCGAGCTCGACGGTGACGTCCTCTTCTACTTCGGGAGTCTCCTGTACCGGTTCGCGGCTCAGTACCGGCGCGGCGGTGAAGGGCAGGATGCGGGCAACCACTTCGTTCTTTTTCTTCGGCTGTTGCTGTGGTTTCGCTTTCCTCGGCTTCGGAGGCGCCGCAACGTACGACGCACGGAACTGCGTCATCCCCTCACCGGCAGTCTTCAAAAAGCCGACACCCGGAACCGCTGGCAGGTTGAAGGCGTCCGGGGTCCCGATAACCGCACGCGAGTCCTGGGCCGAGAAGGTGCGCAGACCAACCCGATACGACAGGTGCGATTCCAAACCGCGCAGCTTCGATTCCTCCAGCTTCTGGGTCGACAGCAGCAGGTGAATCTCCAACGAACGCCCGAGTCGACCGATCGCGACGAAGGTGTCAATAAAGCCGGGTTTTGCCGAAAGCAACTCAGAGAACTCATCCAGGATGATGAACAGTGCCGGCATCGGCGGGTGTTGGTGTTGACCGGCCAGGCGTGCCTTCTCATAGTCACGCACGTTGGCGTAGTTACCGGCGGCACGCAAGAGCTCCTGTCGGCGAACCATCTCACCGTGCAGTGCCTCTTCCATACGGTCAACCAGTGAGAGCTCACTCTCGAGGTTGGTAATCGTTGCCGACACGTGCGGCAGATTCGCCATACCGGCAAAGGTCGCACCACCCTTGAAGTCGACCAGAACCAAGTTCAGCTGTTCGGGTGAGTGCGTGAGCACGAGCGCGAGCACGATGGTACGCAACACCTCAGATTTACCCGAACCGGTGGCACCGATCAGCAGACCGTGCGGGCCCATACCTTGCTGCGCGTTCTCCTTGATGTCGAGGCGAACGGGAATGCCCTCGGGAGTAACGCCGAACGGAACGTTAAGTCGATCACGACCCTCACGCCGGACGATGTCGCGTGCCGGTTCAAAGTCGCGGATGTCGGGAAGCCCAAGGAGATCGAGTAGATCAGATTGCCGGGTCGGGTCAGAAGCCAAACCGCGTTTGCGTTCCGTGCCTTCTTCGGCTGGTTTTTCGGCGTACCGAGACATCTTGCGAGCGGCCGCCAAACTCAACGGAATCGACATCGTGTCGGCTGTCATCGCCATACTGCCATCAGCTAGGGTCACCAGCGTCAGCTCATTGGAGCCGTCGCTTCGCGGCTGCAATTGCAATCGCAATGTGCCGTAGTCTTCGATCTTGTCCCACTCTTCGAGCAGTTCGAGCGTGCACACACCCTCGCGGTCAAGCTGTGCGCGTTCTTCCTGCGACAGCTCGACACCGTCAACAATCACCATCAGCTGTGGTAGGGGACTGGCTGAGCTGCGCGGACGGAACGTTGGGCGCTGCAGGATCTCCTCAGGGAGGAGGTCGAGCACCTCCGAGAAGGAGCTACCGATCATGCGCATCTGGCCAACCGCATCCGACTCCATGGACCGCACATGGGGCAACCATTTCGCCCAGTCCCACTCAATGAGCGAATCTTCGTCGGCAATGACCGCAATAAGCAGCAGTTCGGGACCGACCAGCGTAGTGAGCGACGAGCACATTGCGCGCGCAAGGCCGCGGCCGCTCTCGCGATACCCGGTGATCTCAATCCGGGAGTAGTCCGAGATCACCACGCCGGTTGGCAGCGCGTCAACGGTGTCGAATGTTTTCACGAACCGGCTCACGGCCGATAGACACACCGGATCGGCGTTCGATAGCGGCGAGAGTTCTGGTTCTTGTAGGTCCAGGAGCAATGGCTGCGAGTTCGTGCCAACACGAGCGGTGAACGTCACGGGGTCGCGGTCGGTACGCTCCCACAGCCGCTCCCGCTGCTGCACGATCATCGGCAATGCGGATGGTTCTGGCAGGTTCCACATCGAGAACGCACGTTGGTCGGCTGCACCGCGGCGAACATCCTCACGCAGCTCACTGAGATAGGCGAGGTACTCACGACGCTGCGTCGTGACCTTATTGCGGTACTGAGAGACTTGACGCCACGTGGTGAACGCGACCATCGACACCATGGCAACGACCATCACACCGGCCATCAGAATCATGCGCGGGTTCGAGGTGTTCGACATGGCCATGAACACCATGATTCCCATGGAACCGAGCATCGGCACAGCCATGGCAATGATGTTTCCCGCACCCTGTGCTTCGACGACGTCGGGTGGCGGCTGTACGGATATGGTTCCCCTGGGGAGCTTCGGCGCTTCTACATAGCCAGAACGCGGAGTAGGCACGAATATCCAATCCGTTAAACGAGCATTTCCTATCAGGGATCGGCACTTTCTGGCCGATTTGCTGGCCTAGACTATAGCCCGTTCAGGCAACAACTCATGCCCGGAATGGAGGTGCCTCCACGTTGCCAACGGCGACCACGAATGCGACGATCTATCGCAATAACGAGGCACTGGACTTCTCGGTTCCAGTCGGCACGACGGTGCGTGGGATGTTGCAGCAGCTCGACCGCGGCGATGAGCGTTACCGACTGTGCGACGAGCTCGGCAGGACGCTGGGCGAAACCGAAACGTTCGGCAAATCTCTTCCCTCCGGTGTCGTCCTCTATACGGCGCGCTACGACGAGGCGGATGCAACGGCGACGGTGTCCGAGGACATTAAAGCTGCGAAATCGCAGCGTGAGGTGTCTATTCATCTGTTGGCCAGCATCCTGCTGCTCACCGGACTGAGCATCGGCATGTCGCTGATCATGCCCTCAAGCGGGGACTACTGGCCACGGTTGGGGCTCGCGTTCGCCTTGATTGCAGCGTTCGGCCTGATGGTGTGGCAACAGTACCCTACGCGGAAGCCGTGGTCGGGCCTGGTCACGCCGATTCCCGCAGCAGCAGCCGCCGGCGCCCTGGTACTGCATCCAGAACTCATTGCCGGATGGAGTTACGCCATGACGTTTCTCTGGGGTGGTGCTATTGCCGCGTTCTTTACTCGGTTGGTGCAGCAGCACGAGTTCACGGACACGGCCGTACGGATGTGGCTGGGAGCGGCAGTTGCCATCTCGACCGTTTCCATCGCGCGGGTTCCGTCAGATATCGCCGGCCCCATCGGTCTTGCCGGGTCAGTGCTGCTGTTGACGACCAGTGCGTCTTCCTCGCTGCGTGTTCCGGAATCGCAGCTATTGAATATGCCGGCTGTGCTCAGCACCGCCCCCTCCGTACACGCACCGGATGTTCCCGAGCCGGCACGAATTACGTCCCGTCGAGTGCGACATACGCTGCGCCAGGGGTCAACGCTGCGCATCATTGCGGTCTCGCTCTCGGGCATCCTCGCGCTCGTATCGGCACCAGCAGTGTTTGCTATCGCCGCGCGTGAAACGCTGGAAGGCTGGACTGCACTCGCACTGATCGGGGTCGCGATCCTGACGTTCACGCTGTATCCGCGAGACGCCCGCAATGCGTTTACCCGCTGGGTCCCTCGCCTCATCGTGATCGCGCTGCTGTGCACAGCCCTGCTCGTTCATCCCGTTGGTGAGGTTTCCATGTGGGTAGGCGCGGCACTATTTCTCGGCGCTGCTCTCATAGGTATCGGGATTTGGTTGAACCACGGCATGTACGCTCCCGCACTGACACGCGGCGCCGACATCCTCGAAAACATTGCGGTGATGTCGTCGATCCCGCTAGCACTGATCGCCGCCGGCGCTTTTAGCGCAGTACGGGCCATGGTGTGAGGATGCGCGGCAAGCACAGTTTCGAGGTCATGAGGAGATAACAGCACGATGGTTACACAACCCAATGCACCCGGGATTGACACCGGCGCTGTGCACGATGCAACGGTTACTCGTTCGGTGGGTGGGCGCACTGCCAGCAGGGTTGGCAAGCCCGTGACCGGTGCCGGACTTGCCGTTGATGTACTGCTCGTTGGCGTTGCCGCAGGTGTCACCTGGTGGCTGAGCGAGAACATTCCGCTCATCGTGATCATCGCGCTCGAGATCATCATCCTGGACCTGTTCGTGTGGCGGATTACCGGCACGACTCCGGGCAGTTTGATTGCACGTTTGGCGTTCGGTATCGGCGCCGCACCTGCGGTGAGTGAGGATGAAACTCGACTCGCGGTTCGCCGCGTGAGCGATCGTGGGTTCGCGGATGCGGTTCCAGGCGAAGATTGGACCGCGGCGGCAGCCCAGGCCGCCATCGGGGCTCCAAGTGCTACAGCACCGCCGCAGCAGATTCACTCCGCAGCGCCACATGAGCCAGGTGATCTGCCGCCACAGCCGTGGCCCGCTCATCCGATGCCCGAACCGGCACAACAGTGGCAGCACGGCCAGCCTATGCAACAGGCAGGCGGGCAAGTACCCGGTCCTGCCGTTCAGGATGCGCCGGCACTGTTACCCTCGCCGGTTTCAGGAAGCGAGCCCCAGAACCAGCAGATCGTGCAGTTCCAGCACCCCCAGCCTCATCCACTGGCCAACCAAGTGAATGCTGCCGGTGCCGCACCGGTTCCGCAGGACTGGCTGCTGGTGTTACCGAACGGCGAACGGGTCGCGGTGGTTGAGCCCCTCATGGTCGGTCGAAAGCCTCGACCCGAGAACGGCGAGGTCCCGATCGAGCTCGAGGATGAAGCTCGGTCAATCTCACGTTCGCATCTGGTGATAGCCCCTCGACCAAACGGCCCCGTCGTGATCGACTTGCACTCTGCCAATGGCACCCGAGTGCGGCGAGCCGGTCAAGAGCATCCGGTCATGGCCGGCGGCGAGTTTCCGCTGGCCCTCGGCGATGTGGTCGTGCTTGGAAAGTTCGAGCTCGAACTGCAGTAGGCGCGAGCTGACAACTGACTGCTAACAACAAACTGGCCCGATCTTGTTGTTCAAGATGACAGCGCTGCTGTGCTCCCCGCGCATCACGGAAACACAAAATATGGGGTGAGGCAAACGCCCCACCCCATACTCTGCTGTACTAACTAGCCACCGAAGCGGTTTGCACCCTTGCGGTCGGTTTCGTTCATGTCGGCTGCGGTCTCGCCGAGCAGCTGGTTGATCTTGCCCAGAGCAATCTTCATCTGCTCCATGGCGTTGTCCCACTGTGCGCGAGCGTTCTGGTAGGCACCCTGTGCCGAACCTTCCCACTGCGAAACCATGTTGTTGAGCTGGCCTTCGAGGTTGTCGAGGGTCGACTCGATCTGGTTGTTGCCCTGGGTGAGCTGGTCCTGGGCGTTGCTTACGGTGCCGTAATTAAGGCGAATGTCCACGGTAATCGTCTCCTAATTCCGAGTCTTACGAGGGGCTTAGGCGCCCGGGTAGCTGAAGTTAACGAAACCGTCCGACTCCTGCTGCTGCAGGCGCGAAGCACGGTCTTCGTCGGTGGTGTTGATGTCGGTCTGGGTACCGCGGAGGTCAGACGAGAACTGGTCGAGCGTCGAGATGATCTTCTCGGCGTTATCGCGCCAGCTGCTTACAGCCTGCTGGAATGCGTTGGCGGCAGCACCCTGGAACTGACCGCGGATGCTTTCCATCTCGCTCTGGAGACGCGAAACGTTGCTCGAAAGGTCCTGGCGTGCGTCGTCTGCGGCTGCGGCACCAGCTTCAATGGCGCCTTCGCCGGTAAAGGTTTGTTGCGACATGATTCACCTCAATTGTTGTAGTGATTCGTTCGGTGGTCATAGTGTTCAAGCAGAACACGGGCAGTATACGAACCGAAGATGACCTGTCGAATGATTCGTTCTGATATTTGAATATGTCCGTCTAAAGTATTACTCGCACGTTCAGTTCCGCATGTTTACGCGGATCTACGCCGCTTCAATAGCACCGCCAGAGCCACCAAAATGACCCCGAGCACTACCGCGGCAATAATCCCGATAATGAGCGTTTGCATTCCGTTAACTGAATTCCCAGCTTCAGATGATGCTTGGGAATGATTCTGCTTGTTATCCCCTTGACTTTCATCCGAATTTCCGCCGTGCTCATTCCAATAAGCAGCATCCGGCGCAGCGCCGACAAACTGTTTCTTATCTTCGGGCACCCACTTGAGGACGGCGGGATTGGGGCCAGCCCCTTCCTTGTAGTCGTTGAGGTCATCACCGGGGTTCGGATGCATGCCCATCAACACATCCTCCGCGCCCTGCCAGTCGTCGGCACCTTGGTACCCCTCTTTGTGCGCAAATGGGGGCTCATCCGGGTACTGGGTTGGGTCGGCGTCCATGAACTTGATTGCGTCAATAGCCCCGTAACCCTCGGTATCGCTCACCCGTTGCAAGTCGGGATTGCCGGCGACAGTATTACGCGCCAGCGACTGTGCCAGCTGATGTCCACTTGCCTCCGGATACTTCTGCTTGCCCAGTGCGAGCGTTGCTGCTGCAATCGGCGCCGACAAACTTGTACCGGCCGTCTTCTCGAGCGGAGCATCCGACCCTGAAGGGCGCATATACAGGTCGACGCCCGGAGCTACGAGTGACACATCCGCTCCCGTTGCGCTCCACTCGGGAACCTTACCCTGAGCGTCATGCGCACCAAGTGCGATTGACCCCGGAGCGAACGAGGATGTCGTTTCCTTCAAGTTACCGCCGGATTCGAATACCGGAATATCGCGCATGGTCAAATATGCGACGGCCGTGTCGTCGAGGAAGTTAAACGACAGGCTAACGACATCGGCACCGGCCTCGGCAGCGTGAAAGACCCGTCCCGAAACGTCTGCGGCCGTAGGGCTGCATTCGGGGCTATCCGCACCCGGTCCGTTACCTGTCCCTGCTTGGTAGACGATCAGCTTTGCGTCGGGAGCGATCCCCTGAACGTTTCCTTCGCCGCCCTGACCGACGATAGTTGCGGCAACCATACTGCCGTGGTTCACGAATTTCTCTGGCAGGTTTGGGTCGACGCACTGCTCGGGCAGTGGCACATACTCAATATCCGCACCCTGCAGATCTGGCGCGTTGAGGTCAATACCGGCTTCCGAGATGGCAATGGTAACCCCCTCGCCGGTGTACCCCTCAGCGTGCAGCTGCTGGTACCCAAACGCTTCAATATGCCAGTTCGGTTGGTCTGTTGAGGCTGCCGTTGCCGCAGCCCCACCAGATCCGGTAACCGCCAGAGTGGTACCGAGGAACAGGGGTGCCGCCAGGGATCCGATTGCACGCAGTAGTGAGTTCATAGGGAACATGATGAATACTTCCCGTTAACGGATCCTGCCGCTCCCCCATTCGAGGAAGCGGCAGGATCCGCGTAATTTACTTGCGCGCGTTACCAGCGGCTGTCGTCTTTCTCAACGACCTGAATGACCTTGCCGCCGGCCTTACCCGAGCGACCTGCCGCATCCAGCTGCTGCTCTTCGGACATATCGAAGAACTCGACACCGGAGGAGCCGTACGAGCGATTCTCGCGTTCGCGCTTCTCATCGGAACCACGGCCGGCACCCATCATGCCGGCACCCATCATGCCGCCTCGTGCGCCAGCAGCCGCACCACCACGAGCTCCAGCGCCGGATGCCGCACCGCGGGCACCGGCGGCACCACCACGGGCGCCACCGCCGCCTAGACGGTTTGCAGACTTCTGGCTCTTCTTATCGTTTGCGCCACCTGCGCCCTGAGCGCCGCCAGCCATACCGCCCATCATGCCACCGCGTGCGCCAGCAGCCGCACCACCACGGGCACCGGCTCCGATTCCACCACCGGCACGGGCCGCACCACCGCGCCCCGCACCAAGACGTCCGCCGGACTTCTGGCCCTTCTTATCGCTCGCACCACCAGCAGCGCCCGGAGCACCACCGGCCATACCACCCATCATCATCGGGCGACCGCCGACTGCTCCAGCGCCCCGGCCGGATGCCGCACCGGCACCACCGGCAGCACCCGGAGCACCACCGGCGAAACCTCCCATCGCCCCGCCAGGCACCGCACCACCGGTGATAGCACCGCCGCGAGCTGCGCCTACTGCCAGCGCACCCGCACCAAGGGCTGCGCCGGAGACGCCGAGTGCGCCAAGCTGCCCTCCGAGCTGGTGCTTACCCTCTTCGATAGTGCTGCGCAGCATCGGGTCGCGTGGCATCTCGAACTGGCTGGAATCAAGATTTACTCGGTAGCCACCCTGCAGCGGACCGTCACGGTTGATGTCACCGGGGTGGTAGACATCGAACGGCCACTGGTCGGTGCTCGGCAACGGAGACTTCGGGGCGACAATGCCGGGGTAACCGTTCTGCGAATCCACACCGGCGATTTCATCGTAGGCAATCGAGTTCAGGCCATTGTCAATCGCTTGGCGCACTCGCTCCGCAGGGGACAGCTCCCCGTTAACGGCAGCATCCGCGAGTCGGTTGACTGCCGCATCACCCATATTTGTGGTTGCCCGCGCCACACCGTTCATGATGCTGCTAGGCAAAGCACCAGGACCATTTCCACTGCCTGTACCGTTACCGCTACCGCTACCGTTACCCGAACCGTCGCCCGGGGCGCTCGAGGAGTTGTCCTGTTCCCCATCACGGCCAATCGACAGGTCAGCTCGGTCTGCCAACGGCAGCTTCCAGTGATAGTCGGCCATGTCTCCACGTAGCTTCATCAGCGCTTGCATAGCTTGACGTTCGCGCTCGGCTTCACGGGCAGCAGTAACGAACTGCAAGAAGGCATTACCGGCAATGATGCCGAGCCCGGGGACGAATACCTTCATCGCAGTGCCCAGCGCTTGTTCGATCAAGTTCGGCTGCGCGGACGGTAGCGACTGATACGCCTGCCGTGCCGCGTCGATCCCGAGCCGACCGTCTTCCGTAGCGTTCTTCATGGTGACGATATCGCGCTGCGTCGCCTCAATAACACGCGTAATCTTGCTTGCGGTGTCGCGGATGGCGACATCGGTGTCGCCACCGAACATCGACTCAATTGCCTTCAACTGGTCAAACTCGCGTGCAGCATCCTCGAGCCGCTCCGCAGCGGTGTTCAATGCCTGCTTGTCCTGCTCGAACAGCGAGGTCTGTGCGAGCATCACTTGACTCAGTCGCGTTGCATATACGCCCATGTGTCTCTCCTTTGCCTTAACGCTCGCCCACTACAGGTCAGCTGATTGGTTGCCGTTCGGGGTTCGTTGTGTCTCGTCGGCATCGCCGCCACTCGGGGTGCCCGATGGCGTGTTCGCGCCGGAAGGTGAATCTGTGCTCGGTGCCGCTGGGTCGGCGTTCGATCCCGATGAGTCCACACCCTGACCCTCCGCGACTCGCGGCGAATCAAAGAACGTGGGGCCACCCAACGGCAGGGGCGGAAACCCGGTTCCATTAATGAGCCGACCAAACTCATTGAGCTTGTCGTATGAACCGTCGTCATACTTATCGAGCCCCTCGCCACCAACACTGCTGATCCGTTCGGCGAACCGTGAGCGGCGCGCTTCATCAGTGTCTGCGAACTCATCGCGAGTCTGCTCTACCCGAGTCTTGAAGTCTTCAATCGTTTTGATGATCTGGTCGATGGTGTTGTTGAGCCCATCGGATACAGATTGACTTCTCATCATGGACTCTTGCGTTTCCGCCATTACCGCCCACTTTGTGGTGTTCTGGCGAAGTCGCACGGTCTGCATTTCGCTGTGGCTATTGGTGGAGTATCCGTGCGAGGAATCCAGGCGCGTCGTCGCACCGCGGATACCACTCTGCACCACCTCGGTCTGCTTACCACTCACGCTGGTCCCCTTTCAAGCGTTACTCACCAGGAGCGGCGTGATCTCCTGGCCTGAAGTCATGCACGCGAAATCCTTACGAAACCAGGTAAACAAAGCACGTCTATTTATTAACGTTCACCTAGCCTCACAGCGATGTCATACCAGAGTTGTACGTCACTAGTCAGCAGCCGCGAAACCACATGGAAACTAGTTGGTAACACAAGCTTGTTGCGGCTTTGACATTGCCCCTCCGGCACCTCGTGTCCAGACCTCGATGCAGTTCGATCCGGATACGGCGGGGAACGAAACGCTCGTCTGATCGGTTACATCCGTGTGCTCATCCTCACCCGCACGAGAGATCGTGAACCCGAAATGCGCACCGTTCGTGGCCGGCAACTTGTCCGGGGCCCGCCACGACGCGACGAGACGATCACCCTCAATCAGGACGGTCAATTCGCGGACGCTGGGCACCTGCTCGCTTACCGCATCCACCGGAGGTCGCTCTTCTTGGGGAGCTTCTGGTGCCATCGTCCATCCCCCACCGAGCAATAGGGTGAGTAGCAGCGCACCGGCGACGAGCACGCCCGCAAAAACCGCAACGAAAATACCGATGGCGCTCGGTCCCCGGCGGCCGCTGTGTGTGGATGTGGTCTGGCCGGTCGTATCCCATCGACTGATCGACTGGCCCGTAGTTGTGTGTCGGGACCCCTGCTCCGAAAACTCGAACGACCGCCGAAGCGTGGTGCCGCTGCTCGTGGTATCGCTCGAAACCACCGCAACCGGCCGCAGCCTGGTTGCATCCGGATCATCGGATGCGGTCACCGCAGCGCGGGCGGTCGCACTATCGCCAACCTGTCGGATCTCTAGTTCAGTTTCTGATAATCCCAGCGCTCGCTGCTGGCGTTGCAGCATTCGCCCGAAGTCCGCGGCGGATGGTCGCTGTGATGCCTCACGCGCGAGACCGTGGCGAAGCACCTCTTCGAGTCCCGGCGGCACATCACGGCGGCCGATGCTCCGCAGCTGACCGCCCATCACACGGCCAATGAGTGCACCGCGGGAGTTATCTCCGTTCATGATCTCGAAGGGCGACGCCCCCGATAGCCAGGTCCACAGTGTCGCCGCCAACGAGAACACATCCTGGGGTGACCCGACCTCAGCCTGAGCCATATGCACTTCTGGTGCCGCCCACGGAATCGATAGGCCACCTTCCCCGTGACGAAGCGGCATTCCCACTGCGCCGGCAATGCCGAAGTCGGTGAGCACGGGTCCCCCGAACTCAGAAACAAGGACATTGGACGGTTTTACATCGCGGTGAACAATGCCGACACCGTGCAGCGTTGCGAGCGCGCCGGCGAGCACCACACCAGACCTCAGCACCTCCGCGATCGGCAGCACCCCACCACCGCGCTGCCATCGCGGCGGTTGGCACAGTTCGAGCGCCATCCACGTAGCACCATCCCGCGTACGTCCGGTCGCGAATAGGGAGACGATACCCGGGTGGTTCGATACTTGCGCCAACACGTTCGCCTCACGGCGCATCATTGCCTCAGCCTCGTAACCGACTCGAGGTCGCAGCACCTTGATCGCAACTTCACGGTCGGGAGATTGCTGCCGGTAACGATGTACATCGGCGCTGCCGCCGCGCCCGATGTAGGAACTCCACTGGTATCCGGGAATCTCCGGACCGCGGGGATCTGCATGCTGCTTCAACGGCACTCCTACTGCTCGGGCGGTGTCTCAGCGCGACGCTGGCGGCGTTGCGCGCGACGGAATCGCTTGGCAGGGCGCTTGCGTAGCGACCGTCTACCAATCGTTCGCCACGATAGTCGCGCCCGATAACGGTCCCAAACCTTCTTCGGCCGTAATGCCGCGCGCAACTCCTGTTCTGCGTCCCAAGCCTCAGCAACCTGCTGGTCAGTGACCTGCTGTCCGGAGAACTCCGCTGCACCGACTTTTCGGGCAAGCGCAATTCCCGTGCCGTCAAGCGATCGCTGAGCTTCCATGATCTCGGCTCGTTCTAATGCAGTGCTGGTCTTGCTACCGAGTTCCATACCGGTGTCATTGGCATAGTCCGATGCCTCGAGCCAGGCGCTGCGAATGCCGTCGCGACCGCTGCCGCGACGTCGTTGCCGGCGACGCCACAATTTATACAACGGTACGCCCAACAGCGGTAGCAGAATTACTAGGCCCAGTGCCGTAAACCCACCAACGGCTAACCACGGGAACTCAAACGGCGGCTCGACGGGATCGTCCGGCTCGCGGTCACGGTGGTGTGCCGGTAACTCCGGCGGCTCGCGCGGTGGTTCCGGCGGTTGCAGCACCTGCGGTTGCGGAACAGATTTTGGCTCCGGCTTCTCGGTCTGTGGGGTTTGATCCTTCGGTGGCGTGGGGTCGAACGGCACCCAGCCAGCCCCTCGGAACTGAATCTCAACCCACACGTGCACATCGTCACCGGTAATGGTTTTTGTACCCTCGCCATACTCCTTCGGATACGCGCCCATGACGACGCGGGCAGGCATCCCAAGCGACGTAGCGGTCATCGCCATGGCGGTGGCGTACTGCTCATCGTCACCGATCATCTGGTCACCCTCGAGCAGTTCATTGATCCGACCCGAACTGTGGCCGGGCCGTGAGGGGGCCTGAGTTCCGTTTGCGTAGAACCCGGTCTCCCGGAAATACCGCTCCAGGGCGCGGGCGCGATCAAGTGGTGATGTCGCATTCAGCGTGATATCTGCCGCGAGCGAGCCAATCTCATCCGGGACGCCCTCATAGTTAGCCACCGGGGAACCACCGAGTCCAACTCCGGACAACTGACCCTCGGTCCACTTTGGTTCCGTCCAACCGGTCATGCTGTATTCCAGCGGGCTCGGTACGGATGCGGTGGTCAGCGCAGTCTGCAACTCACGGTCGTAGAAGAGCGCGGCACCGACCTCTGCCGACGCCATCGTGACGGATTCCAGGTGTCCAACGGTCGGGATCCATCTGTTAATTGGCTGCCCCAGGGAGAGGTTCACATCGAACGGGATGCGGGCCTCGGGATCAACATCGCTATAGCCCGGGGCGAGGACTTCGCCAGCTTGGAAGAACCCGGCGGTGTCGCTATCGGGCGGAGCAACTCCCCACCGCACTCCGTCGTACTGGTCCATCGTGGCAAAACGAACCCGGGCGCCATTGGGCAGCCCCTCGACCTGCATCAACTCAGTATCAGCAAGGTCTGCACTCAGATGACGGAACGACTCCAGCGGTGTGGGCAAGTCGTGCACGTCCAACGGTGGCGAAACATACTCACGCAGAACGTGTCGCTGCTGTCCGGCACCCCACGCGGGCACGATCAACAGTGCGATCAGTGCGCCGACACCAAGAGTGCCAACCACCCCAACGAGCTGACGCACCCAAGACACAGCCACACGCTGGCTTCCGCGTTCCCGTCGCTCGAGGGTGTGCTCGGTGACGCTGAGCATACCGCCACCGGTGGCGTCACTCGCCTGCTCCTTGATCGCATCCCGAACCTTGCGACCGACGACGATCTCTTCACCGCGATTACGGCGATCCCATGCCGCTGAAAGCACCCACCAACAGGCGACTGTGGTCGCAAAGGCCATCCCCCACCACAGCGCATGCGGCGCGAACGGCACCGACCATGCCGCCGCAATAATAACGTTCGCCGCAATCGGCAGCGTTGCCAATAACCAGCGCCCACGGAATGCCAGTGCCATCGCCGCGAACGCCAGCAGGAATGAGATGAGAAAAGGGAGCACGGTCGGACCGGTGAAGGTGGCTGCAGGCGGTACGAGCGTGAGCAGGTCCTTCCACACGTGCACCAACTGCACGGCGAGCAGCTGCAGAGTCTGTGCGGTCGGCACGCCAAATGGCCCAACGGTCATCGGTAGCGCGATCACACCACCGAGCAAGAAATACACAAGAACGCCAACGCTGAGCGTTAGCCACCACCGCCAGGCGAAGAGTGCTTCAGCGAGTGCCAAGAGTGCTCCGAGCAGCACACCGAATACCGCGCCCCGCAGGCCAACACCCTGACCGAAAACGGGCTCATGCGCAATTACCGAGGGAATCAGCAGCGCCAGTACGATCGCGAATGACCACCAGAAACGCAGCGGCTGCTCACGCAGCATGCGCTGCTCACGCCACAGTTGACCGATCGAACCGGTGGGTTTCGCTCGACGTTCCTTCGGCTGACGACGCTCTGGAGGCGAGGTTTGTTCATTGCGGGCGAAGAGCTTCACGCTTCCACCACCGCCGAAATCTGTCGCAGCTGCTCGAGCCTGCTCAGCTCAAACTGGGGCGCCCCATCCAATTGCGTCCGCTTCACTCGACCCTCATTGCTAGCACGGATACACAGGGCAGTTGCCGATGGCGGCACGGCACGAACGGCGCGGGTGAGGTCCTCATGGGACACCTCGCTGCCGGTAATGATGGTTACCGCTGAGGCCTGCGGGGCCTGCCGCGTTGCAGCGCGCACGAGTGCGTCGAGGCTTCTGCGTTCTTCTTGCTGGATGCTCTCATCCTCCACACACGTAACCATCGTGAGTTCATCGAGAAATCGGGTCGGAGTGAACATGGACAACTGCTCCGGCCCGCACCACACCGCTACTTCGCGGTCCAGCATGATGCCCTCAATACCGTACGAAGCGCCTATCGACAGCGCTAGCTCACTCAAATGCACGGTGTTCGCACGCGCTTTGGCCGTCGCGCTAACTGCCGCATAGGAGTCCATCCGGGTGTCAACAATGATGACGTGTTCCGAACGGCGGGTTTCTTCGAACTGCCGAACGACCAATCGTCGCTGCTTCGCGGTTGTTGGCCAGTGCACATGACGCCGATCGTCGCCGGGCTGGTAGTCGCGCAGGGCATGGAAGGCGACGTCCGAAGGCGAAAGCGTTTCGCTCTGCACGCCTTCGATATCGCGGAGCAATCCGGTCGCATCGTATCCGGGAACGAGCGTTTGCGGATGCACGTAGATGAGTTCCTCGTCGGATAGTCGCGTATCCCGACTGAGCAGCCCAATCGCATCCGTTCGAGACGCCGTAGCGGGGCCGAGCGTGAGCACCTGACGTTTTTCGGTTGGGATGAGGAAGGGTTCGCGCCAGATTTCACCGGCGGCAAGTCGCGGCACCAGAAAGGTTGCCCGCAGGTCACCAACTGGCACCTCGACAACGGCCGCGGAACTGCCGCGTCGCCCTGCGGTGACCACAAGTTCGGCAACACTGACCTTGCCAACGACAACGCGTTTTTCCTGCGTCGTAACCGACACGGTAAATGTAACCGGCCGCAGCACAACCACGATCGCGATCAGAATGGCGACCACGATCATGATCGCGGCGCCGGCAGCCCCCTGCCACCCCCATCCAATCGCCAAGACCGCCGAGACGATCAGCGCAGCAACCGCAGCCCAACCGGCCGGATGAATAACAAAGCGACGGTTGAGCTCCGGGGTAAACCGGCCGCGGATCACGCCTCACCCTGCGCGGGTGGAGTGACCTCGGCGATCGCCTCGTCGAGCACCTTCGCTGCCGTGACGCCGGCGAACTGGGCGTCGGGATCCATCACGATGCGGTGCGCCCAAACCGGGTGCGCGAGCGCCTTGATGTCATCGGGAAGTACATACGCACGCCCCTGTGCGGCGGCCCACACACGGGCACAACGAGCCATACCGATGGCGCCACGGATCGAGATGCCCAGGCGAACATGGCTGTTGTCTCGGGTTGCTTCTGCGAGGCTGGCGATGTAGCCGGCAACCGCCCTGTCGGTATACGTATTAGCGGCCGACTCGGCCATTTGCATCACGGTCGGGCCATCGACCACCGGGTGCAGCAGTTTCGAACGGTCCGGTTGCGCCGCACCATCAAGCACTTCGACGAACTGCTCGTGCGGCGGGTAGCCGATTGAAGTTTTCATCAGGAATCGGTCGAGCTGGGCTTCTGGAAGCCGGTAGGTACCTGCCTGCTCAACGGGGTTTTGGGTGGCGACGACCATGAACGGCTGTGGTGTTGCGTACGTGCGTCCATCGACGGTGACCTGCGACTCTTCCATCACCTCAAGCAACGCTGACTGGGTCTTCGGCGATGCGCGGTTGATCTCGTCGGCAAGCACGATTGACGCGAAGATCGGCCCGTGATGGAAGTTCCAATCACCGGTTTTTTGGTCGTAGATCGTGACACCGGTGATGTCTGAGGGAAGCATGTCCGGGGTGAACTGAATACGCGAGTGTGGCGCGTTCACGCCCGCTGCAATTGCGCGCGCGAGTGCTGTCTTACCAGTACCCGGTGCATCCTCGAGCAGCAGGTGCCCCTGCGCAAACATGCAGGTCAACGCCAGTCGAACAACGTGTGACTTACCAAGCAGCGCCTCGCCGACAGTGTCGACCAGCGCGGCAAAGGTCTTCGCAAATTCGCGTGCTTCCTGCTCGCTCAGTGCCATTCGGGTTCCTTCAATCGTGTTGGTAATTCGGTGGTTCGTTCTTCACGGACTGGGGATGCGCACACCCCGTTGATCCGCGCGAGTCACGGGTACTACTTCGGCCCGCAGCTAATTCCGTGTCCCGTAATGTTTCGCGAAAACTCTTCTGGATCTGTGGCGTTGGTGATCCACTTGGTCTGGAAGGCTCTGCCTTCCTTTCCTTCCGCGACTGGCTGCTTGCCGTACGGTGATCGTGAATAGGTGCATTGAATCGGTTTGTTCTTTAACGACTCATCTTCGTAAGTGAGGGTGATCTCTTTACACTCCGGATCTTTGTGGTGTTTGCTTCCGGCCGGGCATCCCTGCGTGAACGTCGCGGTGTACTGCGGCGGAACCTGACGGGAATGGTCTGTCCATTCACCGCACACCCCGTCTTCGTAACAAGCTCGAACCTGAACCTTCACCTGTTGACCCGGCTTTGCCGAGACGTCGAAGCTCTTCTGACCGTACTTGTCGTGTTTTACATCGCCTTTCACGTCGATGTAGCTGACCGGTTTCCCGCGGGCGGCCGATTGCAGATCGACAGTCACGCTTACCGAGTTGTTCACCATTTCCTGAGAGGACACATCCGGTGTTCCAGGTTTCTCAAAGTAAGTCTCTTGCGTCGTCACTGTGACGTGATCGGATTCGCGCGACACTCCCTGATCTCGCGCCATTGCGCGCAGTTCCACGCGCGCCTGCTCGCCCGGTGTAAACCCGCTCAGGGTCACCGGTCCCACGTAGCGCTGCCAGCTGCCCTTGGCCGGGTCAAAGTACTCGAGCCAGATGTCGATGTTCTTGAACCCACCGCCACCATTCGGTTGGACGCCGCTCAGGTGGACCTCACCGGGACCGGTAACCTGCGCAGTTGCCCCGATGGGCGGGTTGGGCGTACCGAGCACACGAACGGTGTCGGTCGAAACCGGGTCGGACGGACCCCATTCGGTAACCTGGCTGATCTTCGCCGACACGTCACGACCGAGCTCCACTTCGAACGTTGCCTGCTTTTGGTCGGCTGGCAACGTCTTCGTCTGACCGTCAGAGAGCTTCACCTGATACTGCTTCACCGGGCGACCGTTACCGTCACCGGGCTTCCAATTGACCTCTACTTTGCCCTTGGTGTTATCTCCCGTTGTTCCTCCCTCGGCGATACGCGCATCCGTCACCGGGAAGGGTTTGCCGAATGGTACGGCTTCGGTGCTCAGGGATGAAGATTCGGAAGGTTTCTTGGCGTTATTAAACGCCTGCACTGAGACTCGGTAGGCAGTACCGTTTTCGAGCCCCGAGAAGGTCACCTTCATCGGCTTATCGCTCGCGCTCACCTTCTTTTGTTGTTCTCCCGGATGCAGGGTCACGATGTAATGGGTTACCGGAGAGCCCTGCGAGGCGGTCGGCAGGAAGGTGGCTTCAACGGCCTGATCCTTCGGGGAAAGTTGCGGTGTCGCGGGCTGTTCGGGTTGCACGTCGATCAGCACGCCCGATGACCACCCCGATGCTTCCGAGGTACCCATTTCATTGGTGGCCGTAACGCGGAACTCGTGCGTACTACCGTTTTGCAAACCGGTCACCATGCACTCAGTTCCGGTGCACTCGGTATTCGTTCCGCTATTGGTGGTGACATTGAACTTTGTCACCGGCGCGCCGTGACTATCTCCAGGCTCAAAGCTCACCTTGGCAGCGCCGGGACCAACCGGCACCGCTCGAACGTTCGTCGGTGGCGCCGGCTTGTCTTTTACCGTGAGCGTTACCGTCCCGCGAACGTGCCGGTTTGGGTCGCCGGTGGCGTCTTGCAGTGTGTAGCTCACCGTGAAGGTTCCGAGCATGTCCTTGCTCGGAGTTGCCTTGATGGTCAGCCCGTCCGCGTGAACCGTCCCCTGTCCTCGATCGATGCTCGGTGAACCAACGATCTTCATGTCCTTACCGGGGAAGGGGTTGATCGCGTACTTATTAATATCGACGGATACCGACTGGCCGCGCTGAACGTTCGGAATGGATGCGGGCGAGACCTGGATGAGCGGTCGCGTCGATGCCTGTACGGTCACTGGAATACTGCCGGTGACTTCACCGTGCCCGTCATCGATCCCAACCTCGATCTTGCCGAGCACGCCGTAATCGGTAGCTTCCTTCAGCGAAACCGATAGCGTACATCCACTCAATGAAGTCGACAGCTGCGGTGGACTCTTGATCACTCGATATTTGAGCTTCACGGCCGGAGTTCCGTCGGGATCCTTAACCATCTGACACAGGTTTGCTTCAACCGCTTCCTCTGCGACCGCAACGGTCAGCGGGGAAGGACGGAACTGCGGCGGATGATTCGTCTCTGTGCGGACGTTCACCGGCAAGACGACCGCAGCATTTAGCGCACTTCGATCGTGTTCGAGGTCGCCATCGGCCACGTTAAAAGACACCGACGATTGACCGTTAAAGTCCGAGTCGGCTGTGATCTTGATCTGGTCGGCGTTCGCCTCAACTCGCTCAACTTTGAGCCCGGGAGCCGTAGTCAGCGTTGTCGGGTCGGTAATGATCGGCGAGCGGCCAGAACGCACGAGCACGTACTGGCTCAGCTCGAGCGTCAGGCTCTGCCCACCGCGCATCGCAATCGGCACGAGGGATGCGTTGACACGCGGGCGCTCGACCTGGCTTCCCGGTACCGACACCACTGCGTGACCGACCAGACCGTCCACATCCCGCACACCGTACACGACCTTGCGGCGTTGTTTGGCAACATCAATGATGAGCGTCTGGCCGTCAACCTCAACGCCTTCGTCGTCGCTGAACACTTCGAGCGCGCCGCGGTCCCCATCGGGGTCAATATCGTTGTCCAGCACGGACACGCGCACTTTGCCACCCTCTTCATCGACCTGGGTTTGCGATACCAGATCGTCAGCGGGCAACGGTGCCCGCAGCGGAGCGTCCTTGTGGACGTGCACGGTGAGCAGACTCGAGTTTTTGCCGCCACGACCATCGCTCACATCGTAGGAAGACACAATCGCGCCTTCGTCATGTGGCGTGGTGACGGAAATGAAGTTATCCCGAACGGACACTCGGTCGCGCTGCCCGTCCGCCACCTGCAAACTATTGGGTTCAACCGCGAGCGCATCACCGTCGGGATCGGAGTCGTTCGCGAGCACATCAACGGTCACCGTTCGATCTGGACGAACACGAACGGTGTCCGGAGTGGTACTCGGGATCTGGTTCAGGGTGCTCGGTGGCGCCACGCCGACCCTCACGCGCGCAGAGGTCTGTTTGCCAAATCGGTCCTCGACGATGTAGCTAAAGGAGTCGGTACCCGAGGCGTCCTCGGCGGGCGTGTATTCCAGCCACGCAGATCCGGTATCAACCACACCCTTCGTGGTGGCGCTCTGCACACCCACAAGCGTGACCGAGTCACCATCCGGATCGATTCCAGTCAGCGGGACAGGGATGCGGGTCTGCTGTCCCGCGACCGCATACGCTTCGATGTCTTCCGGCTGCGGGGCGCTATTGGTGCCCTCTGCCGAATCCACGACTTCGATCGTGACCGAAGAGGATGCGAGATTGCCGGCATCATCTTCGACGTTATAGCTGAGTCGGTAGGTGCCTGGCTTGTCATTGGCGCGGAAGCGGACTTCGTTACCGGTTACGAACGCGGTACCGGCAGATTCCGGGATCGAGTGCTGAAGATCCGGCTGCACGCGCATCGGCAGACCGTTGACCGATCGGTCGTTCTCGAGGACCGCGACACCGCCAACATCACCAGCTCGCACGCGCAACCGGTCTGGTTCCGGTTGCGGTGGTTCCGAAATATCCGCCTCGGTCGTGGGCACAACCAATACTTCTGCCTCGGCGGATTGTTTTCCGTTCGAGATCGTGTAGCCGATCTTGACCGGCTCATCGAAGTTCTGTCGTGAGGTCACCCGAAGCAGGTGGTGGTCGACGAGCGAGACCTGTACGGGAAGGTTTGGTGGAACATCCACCGACTGCACCACCAGCACCGCCCCACTGGGGTCAAAGTCGTTGTTGAGCACTGCCGACAGCGTGGCACCACCGCTGGGCAATAGGGCAATATCGTCCTCCGCTACCGGGGGCGCATCGTTTTCGCGCTCGAGCACGTCGATTCGCACAATACCCTTCGTGGAACTCGGGCCGTCGGTGACCGTATAGGTCATGTAGTACGTGCCCTTTGCGCTGGAGACAAAATCGAACGAGCCGGAGTCCAGCGCCGGTGTCACCGAAGTTCCCGGCGGGGCCGATGAAACTGACACGAGTGAGAGCCGGTCGCCGTTGGGGTCCACGTCATTGCCGAGCGGATTCACCGTGACGGATTCGCCCTCGCGCACGACGACAAAGTCACCATTGGCCTTAGGACGGATATTATCTGTCCCGCGTACATCGAGATTGACCTTGCCGTCGCGGGACTTGCGGCCGTCCGACATCTTCACGGTGATCTCTTGCACGCCCGGCTTTGAGCCGAGGTCGGTGATCGAAAGCGTTCCCTCTTGACGGAATCGCACCTGGATTCCTTCCGGGGCCTTCACGTCCTCAAGGAAGAACAGGTCACCGTCTGGGTCTACCCAGTCCGGCATCACGTTGTACTCAACGGTGGCATCCGACCCGACAACCACTTTGGGTACGCGACGCTGCTCGGGCGCCGCGTTTTGTTCCCAGGGATGTACGGTGAGTTTCACCTTCGCGGTGTCGGTTCCACCGCGCCCGTCGGCGGCTTGATAGATGAACGTACTCTCACCGGTTGCGTTCTCCGGCACTTCTGCCTGCAGTGCCGCACCACCGCGAGATTGATCCACGCGGATGCCGCGAGGCTTTTCAGTGACGCTGGCCGTGAGTAGGTCCCCATCAGCATCCGAGTCGTTCATAAGCACCGGCAGGAGGTTCGATGCGCCCGGTCGCACACCGAATTCATCGTCGTTCGCGATCGGCGGCTTGTTCTCTGCGTTGCGATCGGGGTCGGCTACCTCATCGCTGGTTTGCGGTGAGTCTTCTTCCTCTTCGTCCGCTTTAATCTCCGACTCGATCTCATCCCAGTTGTCGATGAGCACCATCTTTTCGTTGGGCAACCACACGGAGCCCTTACCGGTATCGTTCAGCACGATCACATCGCGGTTGACGCGAAATACCGGGCTCTTAGCTTCCTGCAGGGACTCGACGTTCATCGATTCGGTTTGCGAGTCGTCAGCGCACCACCGCAAATAGTTGCCGCTGCCCGCCCAGGCACCGTAACTGCATCCACCGTGCTGTACTGGAGCCGCCGCTACGCCCGCGGTTGCCTCGCTGAGCCCCATGGACACCTGTTCCCCGTCATCGAGGTTGATTTGATACAGGTTCGAGGCATCCGCGACTACTACCGCATCCGCGTCTTCGCCCGGCTGTTGCAGGGTGATGTCGTTGTTGGGAGCATCGACAGTTTTCCCGTTCGGCAGATGAATCAGATTGGTGTCGCGGTCAAAAACAACGGGTTGGTCGCCAACCGCCGTGAGCTGCAGGTTTCCGGTCGGCGAGATGTCGTCGAGTTGGCGCAGCGATGTACTGTATCCGGCGCCTTCTGGGGTGATGGTCGCGAGCTGACCGGACTCGGGAGCGATACCAAACACGATGCCGTTCACGCTCGCGGTCAGTTTTCCGCCTGGTAGTCGCACGTTTGTTTGCGCGGTATCGGCAGTGAGCGGCATACTGCCCGCTTCAGACGCCGGCATCACCCAGAGGTACCCGGCCTGCCGGTTCAGTATTGCGGCGCGGTCGCCGCCCTGAACGATGTCAGCTTCAAAGTCGAAGGTGGATGCGGCACTGAGCGCGGTTGTTGCAACGTTGACCGTGGCCACGGAGTTTGAGCCCGAGTCATTAAACACAACATCGCGTTCTGATTGGGTGATGTCAAACTCGCTCGAGGTGACTTGCAAACCCGACTCGAGGGTGCGCGCCGGGTAGTTCAGGTGCCCAACGATGCCCTTCTCAGAGTTCGTGACCCACACGCCTCCCTCATTGAGGTCGGTTCGGGCTTCCGGAACTCCGGGGTGCAAGAAGGCGGGAATACCGATCGCAAGGAGGAGTACGAGGCCGACAACAAGCGGTGTGCGGCTTCGTAATCGAGCAATAACAGATCGGACAACGGAACGCGCGCTCGCCAGCAGTTCAATTCGACGACTCAAGAACGCGCTCCCCTTTCAGCTCCTGCAATTGCACTAGCAAGTGGGAAATGTATCAGCAAGGAATGACGGGGATCTTCTACTTCGGGATGATTTTCCGCCGGGATTTTCTGAATTTAGCAAGCAGGACGCTTTCATCCCCTATCGTGATCGCGAATTGACCAGGCAGTCATAAGGAGTGACGCGTGAACAACCCTTTCGATTCGGCGCAATTTGCCGAAGAGCTCGCAGAACTTCAGCAACAGATCGAAACCGCCCGCAAAGAGGCGTTCAACTCGATGCGGGAAGTTGTCGCATACCGCCTCTTCGGCGGTGAAGGCTCGATGTGGGATGAAGCAGAGGTCATCTTCGTGGCGGTTGACGAACACGGTGCTCCCAACGAGATCCGCGTGCGATCAGATTGGAAGGATGAGTATTCCCCGGTTGAGCTCGGTGAAGCCATCGCCCTGCTAGCGCGCACTGTGGAGGACGAACGCGTTGCTCGCGCAAAGCAGCACATTGCCGACTACCCGGAGGACCTTGACAGCATCTCCGATGCCGAGGTCGAGCGTCTCTTCCAGGAAGCACAGCAGAAGCAGCAGGTAGCTGGCCGCACCGATGACCTTCGCGAGATGGACGCTACAGCTGCGGCGATCAGCGAAGAGGTCACCGAGCTATACGAGTCAACGGCTGAACTGCGTTCCGGAGATGTCGCTACTCCGCAGCTTGAACGCCCGGTGTCAATTCTCACGATGGGCGGAATGCTTATTGGAATTCGCCTCAACCCTGATTTCATTCAGCGTTCAACAACTGTTCAGATTAATGCTGCAATTGCCGAAGAAATTAGCCGAGTTAATTCCGGTGAAGAAGCTGATGAGTCTTCAACTGCTGAACGCCTGCGCAACGTATCCGCAAAGGCCCGTGCCTATGCCGACGCGCTGCGCTCCCAGACCCAATCTGTTCCCAGTGCGTTCACCCGCAAGTAGCGCGCCCCCAAGTAGCTAAGGACGAATCGAGCATGAACGACAATCTTCAGCACCGGGTTGTGAATCACCCACAGTTCCCTGCCAGTGACAAGAAGTCCCCTAGCTTCGCCGATGAAGCACGCGAAACGGCAGAGCGTCAATCGGCAGCCGACTCAAATGACACCGCTGCCGCATCCGATGGAGCACCTGCGACCACACCCGGTGACGGGTCCATGAGTGTGGATGGCAGTGTTCCCGGCGCCATCCAGAAAGACCACAATGAGTCTGGTGGCGGCGCCGGCGGCGGTGAAGTTGGCGGTAGCGGCTCACCTTCGGGTGGCGGCGCTGACAGCAACGCGGCCAAGGCACCGAGCAGCAGTGACGCAGATAAGAACTCTTCCGGTGATTCGTCAGCTAATGACACTGCCGACACCTCAAGCTCCACGCCGGCAGCTAATACCGACAAGAGCTCGGACTCAGCCAGTTCGTTCGGCAGCGATGACGGCATCAACGCCACTGAGTCGGGCGATGGTGATCAACTGATCGTGGAGGGTGACGGCAACGTCATCATCATGGGCGGCAAGGACGATGACGGGGCGAATGCGGGCGAGAGCAGCAGCGCCTCGAATGACTCCAGCTCCGACACCGACGGTGGTATTCACGAGTCGGGCGACGGTGACCAGGTTGTCATTGAGGGTGACAACAACACGGTCATCATGCTGGGTGATGACGGCACACTGCCTCCCGGGTTGGAAGATTTTCTCGGCAACCTAGGTAATAAGAACAGCCTTCCGGATCTCGAAGGCCAGGCCGGTGCGAACGTTCCCAGCGGCGCACCGAGCGGTAACCCAAGCGGTTTGCCGGAGGGTATAGCGAATGCGGCGCCGGCACCCGGCTCTCCAGTCGGTGAGCCCGGCGGACTTCCCGAGGCAATGCCTGCCACTCCCCCAGCAGACCCCAATGCTGCAGCTGGCACGCCGTCCGGCGACCCGTCTGGCGCTCCTGCCGGCGAACCCGGCGGACTCCCCGAAGCAACGCCGTCCACTCCCCCAGCAGACCCCAATGCTTCTGGCTCACCGACTGGTGGCCCCTCGGGTGGCCCTTCGGGCGGACCATCAGGTGGACCCTCGGGTGACCCCTCCGGCGGACCATCAGGTGGACCATCCGGCGGACCCTCGGGTGGCCCCTCCGGTGGCCCAAGTGGCGGACCGTCAGGTGGGCCAAGTGGCGGACCATCCGGCGGCCCAAGCGGAAGCCCGTCAGGCGGTCCAGGTGACGCTCCGGTAAGCGGCCCCGACACCAGCGGCAACAAGGAAACGTACCTTTCGCCCGAAGAGGTCACGGCAGAAACTGCCACTTGGGAAGACGCGGCCGGCTATCTGAACAACTCAAACGCGATTGCCCAGGAGTGCCGCTGGGACGGGCTGGAAGCGGGTATTTTCTTCGCTCTCCTGGGCCCGAACAATGAGTTGGCCGACCTATTCGTGAAGATCACCGAAACCGGCGTCGACGAGTTTGAGGCGGTCGCCGAGGCGCTCGTCCAGACGGCGCTCGAGTTTGCGCAGACCGATGAGGGACGTGCTTCGGGCTTCCAGGGCTACGAGGATCTTCCCACCGATTACGACTACTCGGGATCGATGCACGAAGACCGTTCTGCGAAGGCCGATGTCGAGAGCATCAACTTTGACACGGTTCAGACGCCGAGTCTGAACGACGTTGTTGACATCGCTACTGACAATAAGCGCGGCGGCTCCGACAACAGTGACGGTGGCCACACCAGCACTAGTGGAAACGACGGACACAATAGCGGACACGGTCACGATGGCTCTTCGTCGTCATCAGGACGATCAAATTCAGATAACGACTCTAAGGGACGCAGCGGCGGCCGACGTGGTAAGGGCGGTCTGCTCTTGGACGTTGCCAGCGAGCTCGTTGACGAGTTCCTGCCCTAATTAGATACGACAAGCTAGAGAGAGAAGACCAATGGAAACCCCCTCACAGTTGCAGTGTCAGGTACCGCGCGTTGAGCCACTCGGTCAGGGCGTGCTTGATCAGGTTCAGCGAGCTCTCAACAAGGTCAGCGGCTGGGTCAGCAAAGGCTTCGAGTTGCTCGACGGACTGGGTATCGGCGGCGTACTCGACGGAGTTCGTCAGGCGCTCGACAAGATGAACCAGGTCATGGATGCACTTCGCCGTGTCGCGGAGAAAGCAATCGAGGCAATTAAGGGCGTGTTCATGCCCTGGATCATGCCAAGCTACGCAGACAAGTGGCTGCAGATCTCGAACGACATGACTAATGTTGCCCAAACGATTGGCCCCACCGGACTGCGAGCTCCGGGAAGCCCCGACTGGACCGGTGTTGCTGCCGACGAGTACCGTGCGCGCGCAGCCGAGAGCGTCGAAGCCGCCGAGTTTGCCAGCCAAACGGCTGGCGACTACTCTGCCGCACTCGCCGATGCCGCACATCAGGGTCAGCAGCTCTACATTGAATTGTTGCTACTGATTGCCGCGCTCATCGCAGACCTCCTGCTTGCTTCCGTTGAGGCCGGAACAATTGTGGGCATCCCGGCAGCAATCATTCAATTGGTTGCTACTGCTCTTCCGCTCGAGGTCGCAATCGCCGCCACCATCAAGCAGCTCTTCGACTTCATTAAGAACCAGGTGACCACCTTCCAGCAGCTGAAGGCGAGCCTGGAAAGCGCAAGCCACGTCTTCCCGGGACAGGCCTGGCCAAAGCTTGTCGCGTAGCGGCTAATGACCGAAACCGAACCCTCGTCGCTGCATTTCCGTACTGGGATTGCAGCAGTGATCACCCACGGTGGGTCGAGCATTCTGCTCGGCCCATCGCTGGTACATGCGGCCGACCGCATCCTTGAAGCACTCCAAGAGGGTAGTAACCCGATGACGGTGTTAGATGCGGATCTTGCCGACCCCAGCGCCAATCACTCGGTTGCCGTGATCGGTATGGCACCGGCAGCCACCTCATTTGTACTGCGCGGGGATCAGTTTGAACTGCGCATTGAGACGCCAAGCGGCACGGTAGAAACGTTTCCCGAGCTCTCGCGCGGATGGCGAGGCGGTGCGGTGACCTCGCTGTCTGGATGGCGCATCCGCGTCAAATCATCAACAGAATCATCGTTACTTGGCGACCGCACGAAGTTCTCGCTGATCGCCGGCTCCGCTCCCTGTAGTGAAGCATGGTACGGCGATGTTGACGAGTTTTCGTTCGTCGATGTTGGTACAGACACCACATTTACCGAGCAACCGTCCGATGGCGTCGAGAAGACCGAACCACAACACGAAGTTGCGCGGGCCGACGAGCCATCGGAGCAGGTCCCCTTCGATCCCGCCGACGACGAAACCATCCCCGATGCACCGGTAAGCAGGCAGGCAGCGCCACCTTCGCCACCACCACCGCCGCCGCACCAGCAGCCCATGGCACCATCCGCTGAGCAGATGCCGCCGGCGCCCTCGCACCCGTATGGCATACCTGAAGGCTCCAACGGCCAGACGCCCTCCCCGCACCAAGTGGCCGCGGCCTGCCAACCGACCGCGCCGCCATCAGCTCCGTACGCCGATTCAGGAATCCCGGTTGTAAACCAAGCACCCGCGGGCGGTGAGCCACAGGCAAACGGGCCGCGTCACGCAGCGTCCGAAAAGGATTGGGCGCCTCAGCTCAATAGCAACCAGGGGCATGTGCTCTCGCTTTCGAGCACTGTAGTTGTCGGGCGCGATCCTAACCCCGACCGTGCTCCGGATCCGTCACGTACCCAACTGCTGCAACTGCGTTCTGCTCAGCAGGAACTGTCGAGGTCGCATCTTGTTGTCTCCTACGAGGCCGGCAACGTGCTGGTCTGGGATCTCGACTCCGCAAACGGCACGATCATCGCCCGCGGTGGCACGATTCCAGAGCCGCTGCAACCGATGAACGCAGTTACGCTCGGGCGCGGAGACATCATTGACCTCGGGGATGGCATCACCCTCTGGCTAGGTTAGGGATGTGAGCACGCGGTGCTTTCCGTGCTCGCAGCAACGCGCACGAGCCGTTGCACTTACTTCGCTCGTCGACGCGCGCGCAAATCCTGTCCACGGCGAAGCAGCCAGAGGATCGCCACCCCTAACGCGCCGGCACCGGTAACGCCGAGCGCCATCTGGTTGCGTACCAGCAGCGGTTTTTCGGACTCAAGCGGCGGAGTTCGGCCAGCCTCAGCCGCTTCTGGGCGGCGTTCACCGCCGGGAACTAGCGGCCCCTGATATTCCCCGTCGGGGGTGACGGTGAGTGCGTCAAACGGAGATACCACACCCCATCCGGTGAGCTCATTGTGGTTGGCCACATCCGCACGCAGCGCCGAAACTTCCAGGCGCCACTTCCACATTTCCGGCGACTCGTCAGGGAATTCTGATGCGACAAGCGCAGCGATACCGGCGACGTATGCGGTCGAAAAACTCGTTGACGGTGCGTCCGGAGCAATGATGCAGTCACCATCGTTGAACCAAGAAACTAAGACGTTCTGCCCGGGCGCGGCGACCCCCACATGAATACCGTGAATTGCCGCATCCGTTGGTTGGCCGCTATCGGTTACCGCAGTAACGCTCAGCACACCCTCGTACCCGGCCGGGTATCGCACCCCGTCCGCCTTGTCGTCTTCTCCGGCGGTGTTTCTGTTCCCGGCGCTGGCAACGACCAGCGCGCCTTTGCCCTGCGCGTATCGCACCGCATCCGCAAGCTGAGGATCGTCAACGGATGTAGACAGGGCCGCGACGATGACCTTGGCGCCATGGTCAGCTGACCAGCGAATGCCCTGTGCGGTCATCGGAATATTCGGCCCGACGAGCTTGTCGTCCTGCGTCGATTGATACACCCGCACCGGCAGGATCTCTGCCTTCGGCGCAACACCAACCAGCCCGGATCCGTCGACCGGTTGTGCGGCAATAATTCCCGCGACAGCAGTGCCGTGACCCTCATCATCGGTAAGACCATTGCCGCTACCGGTGAAATCATGCCCAGGCCTCACCTGCTTCAGATGCTCGTTTCGGGCATCGACACCGGAGTCCACCACGGCGACTTTAACGTTCTCACCAAGCGATAACTGCTGGGCCCGGTCAATTCCGAGTAGCGAGTAAGCCGATGGTTGCTGCGACAAATACTGCGGGTTTCCGCGTTCACACTGTTCGGTGTCACCGCCTTCTTCCCGGCGTACCGGTCCGGGATGCACGCCAGATGCCGGTTGCGGATGCGCGGCCGTCATAACCCCATCGGCGCTGAGGTCGGATGCGGGAACGCTTCCCCACGCCGCTTCTTTCGAAAGGGTCGGCCCCTGCGGGAGTAACTTGATCCACGGTGCCGGGATGTCGGTCACATCCGATATCTGGTACCCAAGGCGCTGCACCATCTCTTGTGGCTCGCCCTCCAGACCGAAGGCCTCACCGAGGTCGGTAATGACAAATAGCGCACCGATCTCGCCGCCTCCGGTAGCTCGCACAAGCGCTCCGCGTCCACCCGAAATCACGATCTGTGCTTGTTCCGGAGCAACGGCCTGCGCAATTTCCGTGCGTACGCTGTCGTTATCTTTCACCAACACTGCACACGGCACCGTTTCCGGTTCGGTCAGGGTGGGTACTTCCTTCGGCCAGCTGGACGGACCCGGAGAATCAGGGCTCACCTCGAGGCCAGAAATATCGGCGATTGATACGCGGATCGGAGCACCTGATCCTTCGGAGGGGTCAGTGACCCGCACGTTGTACATTCCGAGCTCGAAGTCGGTGAGCGTATCCAGCTTGTTCTTGCCCGTAACCAGATAAAACCGGCTGGTTTGGCCATCAACCACTTCTACGACCGAACCCGGTTTCGCAGCCGACAGCGCACCGGTCATGCCTACCGGTTCTTCACTCGCATCCGCGTATGACCACGGGGAAACCCGCTCGCCTTCTTCAAATAGGTCGAGCCAGTTCGCACTCACCGGGGTGACATCGGCATTACCCCAGTTATTAAACGCCAGGCGCACGCGGGAGAGGTCTTGTTGCTGAATCTCATACCGGCGCCCCTCAGTAACCAAGTAGGTGCGGTCCTGGCTACTCACCAGCGAGCCATTCACAGCATCGCTGATGTTGGGGTCGCCACCGATCGTGACGTGCACCCCCTCACCTGCGGGGCAGGCCGCCCACCCGGTGTTGTTGAGCTTGTCGCGTGGAGGTACTGCATCCGGAGCCCCCGGGATACCAATCTCTGGACCGCGGGGAATTTCTGAAAGCGCGCTGCTGCCAACCGAAGTGCGCGGCAAATTGGTGCTCTCGGCCAGCAATTGCGCACTCGTAGAGTTGCGCACGGGATGGAGCGTGCCATCAATCGAAAAGTACTGGGCGCCCGAATCCGAGTCGGTAATGAACATGCCGTTCTGCCAGTTTCCGGGCAGTGCTGGCGAAAAGCGTCCGAAGATCCACGCACCAACCAGGATGAAGATGGTCAGCACAAGTCCAACAATCATCGGTCCGATTGGTGACTTGAGCTCGACTTCACGGCCGCCGGGCTTTCCCGAGGTGAATGCGGAGATCAGTCGCTGTTTGTTAAAGCGCTGGGCATCGAGAATATCTTTGCTGGTCGCCATCGCTGAGTCCTAGAACAATCCGCTGGCAAGAGCGGCCGAGGGAACGATTGCCAGCAGGCACAGTACTGACAGCGCGTCTGCCCACCGGTTCATTGCCGGCGAGAACGCTCGAGATAGCGCACCAAAAAACAGCACCAAGCTTGCGATCCCGATGATGATCCAGGCAATCGTGGCGGCCATATGCGGCTGGTTCAGCATGATGAACACGGCGATCTCGAGCAACACTCCCGCACCGGTAAGGACCCCAATCAGCACTTCAGCGCGGTCGCGAACCTGGCGGGTCGCGAGCACCAGCGAAGCACCGACTGAGCCAACAAGCACCAGCGAGGGAATACTGTCAGTAACGAGCAAGGGCGCCGCGAAGAGAACAACCAGACCACCGGCGATCTTGATGGTCACTGCGAGCGCACGACCAGTCGCCGTGTACCCGCGAATCTGGCTATCCGTGTACACGGCGTTGTCTCGGGCACGCTCTTCATCAGTGCGTGGAATGTAGCTGCGGATGGGGGTCTGTGCGAGAGCGATCCACGGCGCCATAATGAGCACCAGCGCGCTCACGGTCACGGTGATTAGTGCGATGAAGTGCGGCTCTTGCAGCAAGTAATGACGCGCGACTCCCGCCCACAACAGCATGAGTCCGATATAGATCAGACCGAACATACCGGCAATCTGCGGTAGCGGCTTTCCACCACCTGCGGCTCGAAGCGTCAGGAAACCGATCCCACCGACAGCTGCAAACGCGACACCGGCCATGAGGAGTCGGAGTCCGCCGCCATCAACGGTTGCGGCGCTCGCGGCCGCTGCCAGCGGTGCCGCGGTGGCGTGGGTGATCACGGCGCCGATGGGCTGTCCGAGTCGCAGAATGACAATTGCCGCGACCACTGCGGCAACTGCCGCGCCGAAACCAGCCGTGATGGCGAGCATGCCACCTTCAAACCAGAGCACACCGGCGGTCACGGCAAACAACGCACAAGCCGCGGCGATGCAGGTGCGCAACGAGTCCTGGCCGTTCCATCCCGTGTTGGAGGACTCAACGGCGGCTCCGAGGGCTTCGACAAGATCGTCGTAGCGCATATCCTCTTCGCCGTATCCGAGGCCTTCAATATTGAGGACATCTCCGGGCGCGAGCCCGGCTTCGGCCGGGGTGAGTTCCATCGATACCGACTCACCAAGGGAATTCACCAGTCGGAATCCTCCCGATGCCGCGCGCGGAGTGAGCAGCCCCATCTCATCAATGACAGCGGGCAGGATCTCGGTGAGCGGCAGGTGCATGGGCACCGCGAGGTCAAACGAGGCAGTGTCCTGAACAAACGTGACTGGCACCGTGCTGGTCGCGGTGTCCCGGTCCGTTGTAGCCATTAATCCCCCAGGCAGTGAATAACTCGTTCGATCAGGATGCGTGTCCCCAGGTTTCCTGGACAGCATTAGGTGGGCAGCGGCTCACGCATCATCACCAAATACGGAACGAGCGTACACGTCGCAGTGAACGACTTGTTGCACACGCAGATCCGCAGCAACGTAACAACAGCTTCCCGTGTAGATACGGGGGTTTTAGCCCATTCTCACTCTCCAAGACGCCCAGATAATGGCCGGTTTGTAACAATTGACCCTTGACAGGACTGGGGCCGCTGGCGACTATTAGAAGCATGAATACTGCTGCTGCCCGCCGAATTGACGCCATTGGACTGGTGGAGTCGGCTCATCTCATGTGCGAAACCGCATGCGGCAGCTGTCGAATGTGTCGCTAATTCCATTCCGGCCCTAAGGCCTCGGTGCGCGTAACGGGTGCACCGCATCCGCTCGAGGGTAACCAACCAGTACACGTCACCTCGAACACTTCCCCATCCACGCTGCGCTTCCGGCATCGCGGCCTATGTGCAGCAAGCGACCATTACTCAAGGACTTCCAAATGACCAGCGCAAGCAACCCCGCTCACATCGACACGACACCTATTTCGCAACTGCAATCGCTTTCTCGCACTCGCTCTTACCCGCAACCACGAAACACTCACGCCGCGGTCCGCGCCGAATCGCAACAGCCCACCCCGACAGAGGTGCGCGGGTTCGCCCTCTACGTTGGTTTGGATGAAGAAACCGCAGCGGAGTTTGGCATCTCCCTAACTGAACTGGTTACAGAGTTGCGCCAGGTGTTAGCGGAACGTGCCCCGGGAGCCGAGCACTATGCCTCCGTTGCGCTCGCGCCGGCCGGAGCTGCGGGTAATAACCTCGACGTGGTGCGACTTGCGCTTCAGGAGCCAAAGGCAGTGCACCGACGCCAGCAAGCATCCGACCGTAAGCGCAAACAGCTCGCGAACCAAGAGACTTCTGCTCGCGTAGTCATCGATACCTCACGAAAGCGCGTGCTCGTAGAGGGCAAGAACGCGGACTTTACCTTCAAGGAGTTCGAACTCCTTCAGGCTCTGGTACTGCGCGAGGGGCGCACTGTTTCCCGAGAAGAGATCATCGAAGTGCTGTGGAAGGACTCTGCCGAGCCTCAGCCGCATCCGCGCACTATCGATGTACATGTTCGCCGTCTTCGCAACCGCCTGAGCTCCTACGCGGACGTGGTTCGCACCGTGCGCGGCAAGGGCTATCGATTCGATCGACACGCCGATGTTCGCGTCATTCACTCGTTCGCACATCTCGCCTAACAAGGCGTCAGGCGCGAGGTGATCCGGTGAGTGGACACAACTCAGCTGGGAGTATTACGAAAATTAACAACATTCAGGCGGATCTCATTAACATATAAGCGGTTTACTAACGCAATCCGCTAATCTTGCCGTTGTCGAAGTGGCGAAGAGCTAGCATCCTCGCGCAGTCATTAACGCAAAGTCAGATGCGATTTTCCGCTGCCTCGACGCACAACACGGTGAGGCCAATGTGGCCTGGGAGAGGTCGATTTAATGAGTGCAACCGCCAGTGATGCTTGGGAATCAATGTATCGAGCTCAGGTATCCATCATGCGCGATCTGCGAAACGCGTTCACGAACGTGGGCATGACAATGAATGAATACGACGTCATGTTCATCGTCTACAAGTCATCGCAGCACCGCATTCGGATGCGTGAGCTCAACGCAAACGTGCTGATCACGCAGTCATCTGTTTCACGACTCGTGGACCGGCTCGTCGAGCGCGGATTCCTCTCGAAGCACAATGACGAGATGGATGCACGCGGCACGATTGTCGCGTTAACCGACACCGGTATCGCCGCATTCGAGCGCGCGCACCGAGTGCACGAACAGAACATCGAGTTCCGGATGCAGAGCAAGCTCTCCGAAGCCGAGCTGCAGACACTGACCGATCTCAGCAACCGCCTGGTCTCTGAAGACGCACGCTGGTAGCTTCGCGACCGGCCAGCCAACGCAACAATCACACGTGCCGCTATGACCGCATCCGGAAACCGCAACCCGGTACTACCCGAGCGGTTCGCCTGGCCCGAGAATGATCACCACATCCCAATAAGCGAGCATCAGGCAACAGCCCTCGCCGCACCACTTGCAGCCCTCGGTGAACCCGCCCGGCTGCGTATCGTGTCACTGCTGTCATCACGCGAACCGCGACCGATGACCGTCACCGAGCTCACCGAAGCGCTCAACCTGGCACAGGCGACCGTCTCACATCACCTCCGTGTTCTTGCCGATGCAGGACTTGTGAACATTGAACGCAGTGGGAACTGGCGACTGTACCGCTGCGATACAACGGCGCTGCGCGAAGTCGTTGAGCGTATTCGCGTCTCGTAACCCTAACACCGGACATTCTGAGGAAAGCAAGCACCCCAGGCCCTGGTGTTTTCACCGATTGCCTGGGGTGTTCAACCGCGCGCCCGAAGGGACTCGAACCCCTAACCTTCTGATCCGTAGTCAGATGCTCTATCCATTGAGCTACGGGCGCACATCGCGACGCGACTAAGCAACCCTAGCAGCCCACAACACGATTAGGCAAGTCGATTCGGAACGTCTCACTTTCCGCTACGGTTCCTTTATGAGCATCGCAGGTTTTTCAGACACTGGAACAACCTGGATTGGACATCGCCGCGGCTCCCGCCACTACGGCCGCATCCAAATCGCCATGCTGCTGGCAGGAATCGCTACCTTCGCCCAGCTCTACGCTCCGCAGGCGGTCCTCCCCCAGGTTGCCGAAGGGTTCGATGTGTCCACCGCCGAATCTGCCCTGATGGTGTCTGCATCCACAGTCGGTCTCGCAGTAGCCGTTGTCCCCTGGACGCTGGTAGCGGATCGCGTGGGACGCAAACGCTCGATCACCATTGCCATCACTGCCGCCACCATCCTCGGCCTGTGTGCAGTGTTTGCGCCAACGTTCCAGCTCGCGCTGCTCATTCGTCTGTTTGAGGGGTTCGCCCTCGGCGGTGTTCCAGCCGCAGCAATGGCCTACCTCAACGAAGAGGTGCACCAGATTGACTCGGCGGCAGCGGCAGGGATGTTCGTGGCTGGCAACACGATCGGCGGCCTGTCGGGGCGTATAGTTTCGGGGCCGGTTGGCGAGGCAACGCACTCCTGGCAGCTCGGCGTGCTTTCTGTCTCAACGCTCGCGCTGATCGCCGCGATCCTGTTCATGCTGCTGCTGCCGACACCGCACGGCTTCGAACCATTAGGGCCAACGCAATCGGTGTCCGCATCCATCCGACAAACCGGACGTAACGCCTGGCGGCACCTGCACGATCCGGTACTGCTGACCATTTACCTGCAGCCGTTCGTGATGATGGGTGGTTTCGTCGCGATTTATAACTACCTGGGCTACTACCTCACCGAGCCACCATATTCCTTACCGGTATGGCTGGCATCACTGGCATTCGTGGCATATCTCGCCGGTGCCGTCAGCTCACCAATTGCCGGCCGGCTCGGTGGCGATTTTGGACGTAAACGTGTGAAGCTCGGGGCGGATGCGGTATCGCTCGCAGGGCTTGCGATCATGTTGATTCCGAACCTGTGGGCGATTGTGGCTGGGCTAATCGTTTTTACCACCGGGTTTTTTGGCTCACATGCGATCAGCATTGGCTGGGCAGCGGCTCACCCAACGTATGGGCGTGCCCAGTCCAGCGCGCTGTACAACTTCACCTATTACTTCGGATCGAGCATCTTTGGCTTCGTCGGCGGACTGTTCTTCCAGTCCTGGGGTTGGCCCGCGCTGATCGCTATGGTCGCGATCATTTACCTCATCGCCATCATTGTCGCCATCCCGGTGCTCCCGACGCGGCCCCGCACGAATCAGCCGTAACCCGCGCGCTGCTCGCCTCCTGCTTCCAGATAGTCAGATCTCGCCACCCTTCGGGGAATCCCATGTCACCCATGGAAGACAGCATTGGCGACGAGACTCATACATAGTCCCCGCGTAGCAGGGCCTGTGCCTCACATGCTTTTCCCCGCGAAACGTGTCTGGTGCCGGCGACGATCAGGAGTATGGGTGATGAGGGGCTTTCCATGCAGGCACGCTTTGTAGTGACCAAGAAGTACGCGGCTGCCTACGAGTCAGCATCGAAGAAACAAAAGGGCATCATCTTGGCCCAGGTGGTCGCAGTAACTGGCTGGAACCGGGACCACGCCCGCCAACAGTTACGGGCCAGGATGCGCCACCCCAAGAGCCGTGCCACCGTTGCGGTGATCGACCGACGCCACACGGCTCGATGAAGCTATCGCCTCAAAAGAATGTGCCCAAAACTCCATCGAGCGGAAACGACTAACCCCCTACTTCCCAGTGTTTAAGCGAGATGTAGGGGGTTAGATTTACGCGGACACGGCGGGATTCGAACCCTAACGGATACCTTGAAGCCATGCACCGCTTTCTCGAGTCGCCCGGAAACAAGCTGATCTACGGCTACATTGGATTACTACGCTGACGCTCAATGTTCATCATTTGTGCTCAAAATACGAACGGCTAGAAGAGCCGTTCTGACTCGCTTGGCTCCATCACCTTTAATCCGTCGATAGAGTCACCGATATTGAGGACTTCTTTGTCAAACGAGTAGAGCACTTCAGCCTCATGAAGCAAAGCGACGGCAACAATCGAGGCATCTGCACCTTTCAGCCCGTAGGGCACCATCAGCCGCAGCGCACGATCCATGACAGGGATGTCGAGGTTCGCAGTCAAGAACGATTGGTCCTCTATCCACTTTTTCGCCGCTTTGAATGCCACTTCTCGTTGCTCAGCAGTGTGCCCCGTAGAGCCATCCTTGCCCTTTTGCGCTTTACCCAAGACCTCAAGCTGAGCAATTGCCGGAACCATCACCTCTAGCTCATTCCCGTGTCTACTCAGGACCGCTTCAACGCGCTGACAGCGGTTGTCTCGCTCTTCGCCAAGCAGCACGGCCAAGAGACAACACGCATCGAGAACGATACGTCTTTGCTTACTGGGCATCTCGCACCTCACGAATCAAGGAAACCGAGTCGGCGTCAGGTGGGAACAGCGACTTCAAGATTCCTACGCCACTCGAAACCGGACTTTTCGAGAGCACGGGTGCAGGTTCAATCCCACGAAGCAGGATCCGGTCAATCGCACCTGTCCAAGGGTCGTAACGCACAATCCCTCGGACAATAACCCTCTTATCAAGCAGAGGTAGCACCTTTGACACCAAGTCGTTGGCCAGGTCTATACGTACGCTCGCGCCCGTCGATTCGTCCCGAATCCTGCCATGTGGCGGCTCCGACTTTGGCCGATTGTATCCATGCAACAAGCCGGTAATTGTACCCAATGCCTGCGGCTGGCTAGCACGCACTTCGTCTGCGAGCCGACTCAGTTCTTCATCTACCAGGTGTCTCCGGTCAAGACCACTGACAGCGAGCCCCTTCACTCCGTCCCGTCGGTTAACCCGGACGAGGGCTTTTACTCCCTCGATAGTCTTCTGATTCCAGCCACGTGGCAAGATACGCTCGTCAGTCAGAACCCCAAGACCATCAACAACACTCTCGACAAGGTCATCAGGAGCTTCAACAGTCATGACAGCGCTCCCAGCGCGCAGGTCACGCAACCTTACAATCGCAGTATCCTCATGATCGATTGAACGCAGGATGTCAATCAAAGCACCGAGGCCATCGGAGGCCGCACGCGCGTCCATTTCACCGAGATTGCCATCGATCTTGAGCGTTATGCACTGCATGCTGCCTCCTTCCCGAATCTCAAGCTAGCAAGGCCATTCATACGCCACGCCTACGACAACTCTACGGAAATTCGTTTCATCCTTAGCCAACACCACATGACAATCCGGACATTTCGGCACAGAAGCAAGTTCGAAGCCATCTTCTGAATCTGCTTGACGTTTGCTGTCAGCAAACCCAGCGCAGATGCCGTACAGGGCCCGAAACGCTATCCCATACCCCCCCGCACGCGGATGACTAAGCTCCCATTCCAAGTAAGACCTGACCGAGCCGCGCGCGATGGGTAGACTCACCCGGGGAGAGAGGAAGCGAACCACGCGGGAACGAGGCCGCACACTCACCCACCAAATCTGACCGCCCCTACCCCTAGGTTCGTTTGTTGGGCGAAGTTTTCTTGTCGCTTATAGGGTTTTCACGCGCGCTGCAACGGTGCACGACCTGGTCGGTGGTCGCTTTGGCTTGCGGATTGTTCTTCAAGATGGACGCAGGGCCAACAGGGCGTGATGTGTTGGCCCTGCATTTGAATTAGGAAGCCCGATTACTCGGACAGTCAGACGATAGCCTCCTCGGCAGGTGTGGGCCGATGGGGTTAGGAAGTTCCCCCTGCGTGCTAGGCCGTGCTAGTTCCGTCGCCGGCTGCAGCGTCCGCCACGATCTTGATAATTGCTTCCGGATCGGGGAACACAGTTGCGATTCGGGTTGTCGCTTTGATCGCGATGAGGTCCCGCACGAAAAGGGCCGATGCATCAACCTTGACTTGCACATCCTTACGGACTGCGATTTGTGCTCGGTAGCCGTTAGGGATGCCGCACACAGTGCTGACTTCTATTGCCGGGCTGGTAAGTAGCGGAACTACTTGGATGAGCATGCGGGACCGGCTAGTGGGGTCAGGGGCGAGCAGGGTTTTGTTTGAATCTGTCTGGCGGCGGATGAGAGCGAGCGCCTCGGCATCCGCAGGGTTTGCGACAAATGCGTTGAGCTCTGCGCCCTGCTCAGCAGCTCGAAATACGGCTGACACGAACGGGTCGAAGTGCTTCCAACCGGCACCGGCTGCGATCTCGGTTACCTCGGTGAGATCGGCCAGACCTCGAGGGGCGACAGTTGAGTTGCCACGTGAGCCAAAGAATGCGGCGTCAAGCCGCTTCGCTACCGATCGTGCAAGACCTGCTTCGACCTGAACGACCGCAGCCGGGTCGGTGTCCTCGGCTGCTTCCCTGGTGATCGTTACGATGCCGCCGAGCTTGTAGTAGGGGCTCGTGTCTTCATCGGTAACGAACGAGTCGCTGGCGATTTCTTCACCTTCACCAACCCAATCGACAGCCGCGTCCTTGCAATGATTGGGACTCGATACATGTTGCTGGTCGCATCGGTGATGGCTACGGTACCGCCGAGCGCCTGGATCGCGACGGACTCACGAGCCAACGACGCCGCTACCTAACCCACGAACAACTACTGGACAGTAGCCAACGCAGCCGACCACCACGCAGCACTAGTCCTCACCCTCGGATACTGCGGACTCCGCTGGGGAGAAGCAATCGCCCTACGCGTCGAAGACATCGACCTCAGCCGCGGCCGCATCCACATCCACCGCAACGCAGTCGAAGTCCACAACCAAAACCACGAGGGAACCCCAAAAACCCACGAACGCCGCGACGTAATCGCACCTCGCGCGATCCTCCCCTACCTCACCCAACAGTGCGACAACAAAGCCCCAAAATCTCTTGTATTCGACAACGGAAACGGCGGCTACATGCCGCGGGTTCGAGCAAGCCAAGGCAACCGATCGTGGTGGCTAACCTCACCGAAATCCGCCGGTGTCGAACGACTTGGGTTCCATGACCTACGGCACACCGCCGCGTCGTTGGCTGTGAGCGCGGGCGCGAATGTGAAAGCCGTGCAGCGGATGCTTGGGCACTCTAGCGCTGCAATGACGCTAGACGTATATAGCGACCTTTTTGATGATGACCTCGAAGCTGTAGCCACACGGCTCGATGAAGCTATCGCCTCAAAAGAATGTGCCCAAAACTCCATCGAGCGGAAACGACTAACCCCCTACTTCCCAGTGTTTAAGCGGGATGTAGGGGGGTTAGATTTACGCGGACACGGAGGGATTCGAACCCCGCGACGCGAACGAGCGTCGCGCCCTAAACAAACACCATCACCGGCAAAACATAAGGCGCCCCGGACGGGGCGCCTTGAAGCGGACACGGAGGGATTCGAACCCTCGGCCCCCTATTGGAGGCCCCACCTTAGCAGGGTGGTCTATTCGGCCGCTCTAGCACGTGTCCAGCAGACAAGTTTACACACTCCCCTGCACCTTGCACATCGGCAGGCTAGGCGTCGGCGCTACGCCGCGTATCCCAAACCGGTCGCGTAGCGAACTAGAAGATCACTTCCGGGTTCGAGCAGGTCGCCTGGTCGGCGGTCTGCCCATCGAATTTCGGAGTCGCTGTTGGAGTCTCCTCACCCTCAGCCGTGGGCTCAGTACTCTCAGCGCCCTCTTCCGGCACCGTCTCGCCCTCTGGATCCACGGGCATCGCGTCCTCGTCCTCCGGAGCATCCGGAGCATCCGGAGTATCGGGCGAAGGTTGAGGCGGGGCAGGTGTTGGCTCATTCTGAGTCAAGAGTGATTTGTCTTCCCGGAGCATCTGCCACATCACTTCAGCCTGATCCGGATCGGGCATGACGCGACCTTCAACTCCCGCATCCACAACCGGCAGTCGCACAAAGGCCATCTTCTCGAGCGGCACTTGCGAAAGTGCCAGCGCGATACTGGCCAGCGTGTCCACACTGTTGAGATTGCTTGACAGGGTCATGTTCTGGGTCGCTGCCCGAGCAATCCCATACATCCGTCCGGGATCGCTGAAGGTTTCATCGCTCTTCACTTTGCGGAATAGCGCAGACAGAAAGACCTGCTGATTTGAGATTCTCGCCAGGTCGGATCCGTCACCGACGCCGTGCCGTGTGCGCAAGAACTTCAGCGCCTCCGCCCCCTGCAGCGAGTGCATACCCGCATCCAGCTCAAGACCGATGTAGGAGTCGCTGATTGGCTGCTCGACACAGATATCGACACCGCCGACAGCGTTCGACATCTCGATGACACCTTTGAACTTCACCAATGCGGCGTACTGGATGTCGAGCCCCGAGGCAGCTTCAACGGTCGCAACCACACAGTTGATGCCACCCTGATCGAGGATCGAATTCATCATGACGCCGTACTGCTCGTACTGCGTTTCACCGTGATCATTGACGCACTCGGGCGTATCGACCAGCGTGTCGCGAGGGATGGAGACCACCGAAGCATGCGAATGATCTTCTGACAGGTGCAGCAGCATGTTGACGTCGTTGAGCGTGCCAGAAGCATCATCCTGGCCCTCACCGAACTCGGCTCCCTGTCCCTCACGCGAGTCACTGCCCACGAGCAGGATGTTCGTGCCACCTTCGAACACGGCACCAGATCCAGGCTTTACTTCGCCCTGTTCGGCAAGTTCAAAGGTCTTCACTCCGGATTGCAGGTTCCACCAAACAATTCCGAGAAATACCAACGCTGAAACGAGCACGACAGCAATACCTGTGGTGATGCCACGGGCAAGGGTGCCGGTCACCGTGGGGACACGCAATCGACCGTGACGCGCCACCGTTCCCCGGGGCGCGGCACTGTATCGACTCGACTTAGATGCCAATCGAGTTGTCTCCCAACTTGCCTGTGTACCCGGGGTTCACCCGGATGGAGCGGAGGGCGTGGGATTCGAACCCACGGGACATTGCTGCCCTCTGGTTTTCAAGACCAGTTCCTTCGGCCGCTCGGACAGCCCTCCAAACCGCAACAATTACGTAACGAATGAAGCGGAATGGGTCAATCGTAGCCGACATTGGCTAGTGCGTGTGCAAGCCCATCGTGTTTGAAGTCTAATGTCAGGTGACTTGCCGCTTCGATTACTTCTTGCGGGCTGCTACCCATGGCAAAACTCCGGCCGCCGCCATCGCGAGCCCAGCTCAGCATTTCGATGTCATTGCGGCCATCCCCGGCAACAACGACATTCTCCCGGGGGATGTTCAGCTGTTCTCGCACGCGTTCCAAGGCGGTCGCTTTATTCACACCGTTCGGTGCAATATCGAGCCACGCAGACCAACCGACCGAGTAGCTCACCGAGTGCAGACCGGATCCTTTCACCCGATCGATGAATTCCTCCATCGACTGGTCTGGGGAGATCACCACCAAGCGCGTCACTGGCTCTGCCATCAGCTGTTCAAACGGCACCTCGATGCCCTGCGCCTCGAAGCTCCCCTCCGGGAAGCGTCCGCAGAACCGATAGATACCGTCACTACCCTCAACTGCAAACCGAGCCCCCTCGAGCACGCTGCGCATCCGCATAAGGGCATCGGTCGGGTCGAATGTCTCAACCCACTTGGGCGCATATCCCTGATCGGCGGATGGTTCCTCTTCCAGCACCATCGCACCGTTGGCAGCAACGAGGTAGCGGGATGTGAGCGAGAGCCGTTCGCGAATCGGCAGCATATCCCGTGCCGACCGCCCGGTAGCGAGCATGACCTCATGCCCCGCATCCCGCAACCGCTTCACCTGCTGGTGAGTGGCCTGCGAAATCTCACCATCGATGTCGAGGATGGTGCCATCAATATCCAGTGCTACCAGCAGGCGATCGGTCATGCGATTGGCTCCAGTACTTCAAGACCGCCAAGGTACGGTCGCAGCGCCTCGGGAACCGCAACCGAGCCGTCCGCACGCTGGTGGGTCTCGAGGATGGCGACCAGCCAACGGGTAGTGGCCAAGGTGCCGTTGAGCGTGGCAACCGGTTTCGCTTTGCCGGATTCGTCTCTCGCCCGAGTCTGCAGGCGTCGCGCCTGATAGGTGGTGCAGTTCGACGTTGACGTGAGTTCGCGGAATGTGCCCTGCGTCGGGATCCAAGCCTCTACGTCATACTTCCGAGCTGCCGAGGAACCGAGATCCCCGGCAGCGGTGTCAATTACCCGATAGTGCAAGCCGAGGTCTTGCATCATGCTTTCCTGCCATGCCAACAGGCGCTCGTGCTCAGCCTCCGCATCCTCTGGGCGGGTGTACACGAACATCTCGAGTTTGTTGAACTGGTGCACTCGAATAATCCCGCGAGTGTCCTTACCGGCAGAACCGGCTTCCCGTCGATAGCAGGTTGACCAGCCGACGTACCGTTTCGGTTCGGTGAGGTCGATGATTTCGTCAGCGTGGTAGCCCGCGAGCGCTACCTCGCTGGTACCGGTGAGGTAGAGGTCATCAGCCGGCAGGTAATACACCTCATCGGCGTGTTCCCCGAGGAATCCAGTGCCGCGCATCACTTCGGGTTTCACCAGCGTCGGCGGCGTGAGCATCACGAAGCCCTGCGCAATCGCTTTGTTCAGCCCGTGCTGCATGATCGCCAGCTCTAGTCGGGCGCCAATGCCCTTGAGATAGCTGAACCTTGCGCCGGATACCTTCGCGCCGCGAACCATGTCGATGGCGTCGTGCATCTCCCCGAGCTCAAGGTGGTCACGTGGTTCGAAGTCGAACTCTGGCACCTCGCCGACGGTCTTGAGCACCGAAAAGTTTTCTTCGCCGCCGGCGGGTACGCCGTCGAGTACGAGGTTTTCGATCGCCATGGCCACTCGCTCGAACTCAGCTTCAGCCTCGTTCGCAGCTGCCTGTGCTTCTTTCACCTGTTGTGCCAGTTCTTGAACGGATGCGAGCAGCGCCGGTCGGTCCTCTTTACTCGCTTTACCGATTTCTTTCGATTTGGCGTTCTGCGTCGAGCGCAGCTGCTCAAATCGCTGCAGCGCATCGCGCCGGGCCGCATCGGCGGCTACCGCCTCGTCCACCGTCGCCGGGTCGTTCCCACGCGCACGCTGTGAAGCCTTGACGAGTTCGGGGTTGTCTCTCAGTAGCTGAACGTCAATCACGCTGCCATCGTAGCTACCCAGAGCAACGGCACGCTGCATCCGTACACTCGAGTATGTGACCCAACCGAGAGCTGCCTGCATCCTGAACCCGACCAAGGTCGAGTTGTCGAGGATGCGTGAACTGTGCCGCGACTACGAAGCGCGGTTCGGCTATGCCCCTACCGAGTTTGTTGAGACCACCGCCGAGGACGCTGGCTTTTCGCAGACGCAGTGGGCCCTTGAACAGGACATTTCGCTGGTCATCGCGGCCGGTGGCGATGGCACAGTTCGGTTGGCGGCTGCGGCGCTCGCCGGAACGGATGTGCCACTCGCGGTGCTACCGCTGGGCACAGGAAATCTCCTGGCGCGTGGACTCGACCTTCCCACCGCCACACTGCTGAACTCCGATGCACCGCTGCACCGCGCCCTCGAGATCGCCTTTGACGGCGCGGAACGGCAGATTGACCTGGTACGCGCAGAAGTAGAGCGACCCGATGGCACACGCGATTCGTTCGTGTTCTCGGTGATGGCAGGGATCGGCATCGATGCCGGCATGATCGCCAACACCAAGACGGAGCTGAAACGCACAGTGGGGTGGCTCGCCTACGGCGTGGGAATCGCGCAGTGGATGATCTCCAGCGGATCCTTTCGCGCTCGGTATCGCATCGACTCACGGCGCACCTACGGTACTCGCGCCGCGTCCATCATGATCGGCAATTCCGGCACGCTCACCGCCGGGTTCGTGCTCATGCGCGATGCGCTCATCGATGACGGCCTCATCGATATTGTGATTATGCGTCCGCGCGGACCGCTCGGCTGGGCAATGGTTGCCGCGCAGGTGCTTGCCCACCGCTGGCACCGCGGCCGATCAAATCAAGAGCGCATGGTTGCCTATAACCAGGGCCGGGAGATTCTGCTGCGTCTCGATTCAAAACCCGAAGAGTTTCAGGTGGATGGCGACACGGTCGGTAAGGTGGTCGCCGTCCGATTTAGATCAATGCCGCTGGCACTGCGCGTGCGCTGCCCGCATCCCGAACTCGAGCACAATCCACTCTCCTAGCGCTCGAGCGCTGCCACCCACGCTTCCGCTTGTGCATAGTTGTCATCGGAGTATGCAGGATCAACATCGACGCGCGAACTTACCGCTCGCGGATATGAGCCAAGGAATGTCACCGCGGGGCAAAAGCGGCGGATGCCCAACAGCGCATCACGCACGCGCGCATCGTGGAGGTGACCATCGAGGTCGAGGACGAAACGGTACCGGCCGGGTTGTTCTGGGATGGGGCGCGAGGCGATCATCGACAGGTTGATTCCTCGTGCGGCAATCTGCTCGAGCAGTAACAGCAGTCCGCCGGGTCGCTCTTCGGGGAGCTCGACGATGAGTGAGGTCTTATCACGACCGGTACGAGCGGGCAGGTCGGTGCGCATCGTGACGAGCGCAAACCGGGTGCGCGCATTGCCATTGTCTTGGATGTCGTCCGCGAGCATCGACACGGGGCGATAGTCACCGATGAACGGTGTCGTGATCGCCGCATCCGCGATACGACCCGATTGCACATCATCTTGTGTGAGTTCGACACTGGCGACGTTTGATGCCGCCGGAACGTGCACATGCCCCGGAAGCATCCGGTTCAGCCACAGCCTGCACTGGCCGTATGCGACCGGGTGCGCGGCAATGGTGTGTACCCGGTCGAGGGTGATATCGGATGCGGTCGCGAGCGAGAAACGAATCGGCACGATGTACTCCCCCACGATTCGCAGCCCGGGCATTGTGGCGAGGGCATCTTGCGATGCGGTCACGCCACCTTCGACCGAGTTTTCGATCGCGATCATGGCTGCGGAGGATACGCCGGACTGGAGATCCTGTAGTGCCTCGAGCACATTCGCCACCGGTTTCCATTGCTTCCCCTCGGCCTCGGGTGAAAGCTTCAATGCCGCCTCGGTGAAGGTGCCGGCTGGTCCGAGGTATGAGATGGTCTCGCGAGGGGTCATGCCCATACTGTACGTGGATTCGCGGGCAGTTCGGCCCTGCAAGTACACGAATAGTAACCGCATCCGGTCACCGCACCGCCAGCTTTGTTCAGCTGCACTTGCCAAGATAGAACTATGCATGAGCGAGCTGGCCAACGAGCCCTTCCCGAAGACCTCATCGACGTCGACGATCTGATCGGTGCGTTCTACCGCAACGTCCCGAATGTCGACGACCCAACGCAGCGCGTCGCGTTCGGCACCTCCGGTCACCGCGGCTCGAGCTACAAGTCGTCGTTCAACGAGACCCACATCCTGGCGATTACCCAGGCGATCTGCGAATACCGCGCCGCGCAGGGGTACACCGGACCGCTGTTCATCGGCCGCGACACCCACGCCTTGAGCGAGCCGGCAGAAGAGACCGCCTTGGATGTACTCACCGCGAACGATGTGCGAGTACTCGCGGATTCGCAGCGCTCCTGGGTCCCCACTCCCGCGCTGTCCCGCGCGATCGTCGCGTACAACGCCGATCCGGCAAACACCGAGTTGGCAGACGGCATTGTGATTACCCCGAGCCACAATCCACCGCAGGATGGCGGATTCAAGTACAACCCGCCGCACGGCGGTCCGGCGGATGCGGATGCCACCTCGTGGATTGAGCAGCGCGCGAACGAGATCATCGCCTCGGGGATGGGGGATGTGAAGCGCACGAATTCCGAGGGCAAGATTGGCAGCTACGACTTCTGCGAGGAGTATGTGCAGGCCCTCGCGAACATCATCGACTTCGAAGCGATTCAGCGCGCCGGTGTGCGCATCGGTGCCGACCCCCTGGGTGGATCGAGCGTCAAGTACTGGCAGGCGATTGCCGACACCTATGGCATTGACCTCACCGTGGTTAACCCCGATGTTGACCCGCGCTGGCCGTTTATGACCCTCGACTGGGACGGCAAGATCCGCATGGATCCGTCATCCCCATCGGCGATGGCTTCGGTGCTCGAGCATCGCGATGAATACGATGTGCTCACCGGTAATGATGCGGATGCGGACCGTCACGGTATCGTCACACCGCACGCCGGCCTGATGAACCCGAACCATTACCTCGCCGTATGCATCCACTATCTGGCCGGTAACCGCCCCGAGTGGTCGACGGATGCGGGGATCGGTAAGACGCTGGTGTCGAGCTCGATGATTGACCGAGTCGTTGCCGATCTTGGACGCAAGCTGGTCGAGGTTCCCGTTGGCTTCAAGTGGTTCGTGCCGGGCCTGAGTGACGGTTCGGTGGTCTTTGGTGGCGAAGAGTCCGCCGGGGCATCCTTCCTGCAGTTCGACGGCTCCACCTGGACCACCGATAAGGACGGCATCATCCTGGCGCTCCTGGCGGCCGAGATCATCGCGGTCACCGGCAAGTCGCCGTCACACTACTACCAGGACCTGGTCGCGAAGTTTGGCGACCCCGCTTATCAGCGTGTGGATGCGGCTGCGACCCCAGAGCAGAAGGCCGTGCTTAAGCGGCTGAGCGGCGATCAGATTTCGGCAACGGAGCTCGCCGGCGAACCGATCCTCGCCAAGCTAACGGAGGCACCCGGCAACGGCGCGGCGATCGGCGGCCTGAAAGTGGTGACCGAGAACGCGTGGTTCGCGGCGCGACCGAGCGGCACCGAGGACGTCTACAAGATCTACGCCGAATCGTTCAAGGGAGCCGAGCACCTGGCACAGGTGCAACGCGAAGCGAAGGCAATCGTCGCCGCAGCATTCGAACAGTAGCCCTGAACGACAGTGGGTGGATGCGATCGCAATCGTTCGCATCCACCCACTTGCGTCTATTGACTAGCCAATCGGCGCGACCTCGGGGTTGAGGTCCTGCGCTCGATCACCATCAATGAGAATGCCCTTGTCGTACTCCATGGCGAATCGGGTACCGCGAGAGTTTTCGCAGATGACACCGCTCTCGAAGTTGATCGAGCAGGTGTACGGGCCGGCCTTTACCGGCTCGTCGTAACCAATCGGCTCCCCCTGTAGGTCGCCCTGCAGACAGGGGAAGGTGGCCCCCTGTTCGGTCAGACCGACGGCCGCACCCGAATAGTGGTCTCCGCGGCACTCGCCTTCGGGCAGTTCGAAGTTTCGGTTCACGATCTGGCAGGCCACGCCACTGTCGGATGTGATCTGGCAGCGCAGGTTTCCAGAATCGGAAGCGAAAGTAACCGGGTCAAACTCGGTGGCCGATGGTTCGGACGTCTCCGGGTTCGCTGGCTGCTCGCCGGTGGGCTCAGCAGTGCTCGGTTCCTGCGTGCCTGGAGCGGGCGGTGCAGCGGCCTCTTCCTTCCCGCCGAAAATGCCGTTTGCCACTACGGCTCCGAGAATAATGACCAGGGCGGCAGCCGCAGCGACAAGAATCATGGCAACGCCGCGACGTTTCTGCTCGACCGACTGCCCTCCGCTGCTACCGTCGTCGCCCCCATCCGACATGAATGGCGAAGAGGCGGCCGCAGCATGCGGTTGCGGTTCTTGTGGCGCGGGTTCAAGGTGCTCGGGAGGCGCGGTCTGTGAGCTACCCGTGCCGTGGGCAAGCCCACGCTTCCAGCTGCGCGGTCGTCGTGGTTTTCGCTCAGGTGCAGCTCCGGCGGCGAAATCATTTGCCGGAGCCTGTGTGGGCAGCGCGCGCGTAGGCGGGTGCTGCTCATTGCTGTCGAAGCCAAACAGCGTGTCGAAGTCATCCTGCTCGTGCTGATGAGACACCTGCGGCTCGTGCCGCACGGCGTGCGACTCAGCTGCCTGCTGTTGCTGGTCTTGGTGCCTCGTCTCGCTGTCCTTCGGCTGCGAAGTATCTTGGATGAACGGGCTGTCGATCGGAGCCTGTCCGGGGGTCACTGCCGGCGGTACGCGAGGCTCCTCGTGCTGGCCGTCACCGTAGAACGCGGCGGCTCGATCGCGATTTGCCTGCTGTTGTGGATCTTGCACCGGGCGATCCGGCACGGGTACGACACCGGTCTGGTCAAACCCGTTCGCCTCGATCGGGTGGTCTGCGGGATCGTCAGGTAACCCTTCAATCACCTGCGTGAATGAGTTATCCATCGGACGACCCTGGCTGATCGCTACGGGGTTGTTATCGCGGTGTTCCTCGCGTGGCGGTTCCTGTTGCTCGCGGCGGGAGGCCTGTGGCTGCTGTTCGGCACGCGGAGGCTCTGGTTGTTCGGCGCGAGGGGCCTCCTGCCGGTGGTCGTTTTCGGATGCGACCGGTTGCTCAACCTGCGCTGCCGGGGCGGCATCGTGTCGCGATTCGACCGGATTCGGCGCGGGGAGCGGCGGCATCGGATCAAGATGCGGTTCCGGATGCGGTTCATCCCGCGCGGGGGCAGCTTCTGGCGCGAACGGCGAAGGTGTCGAATCCTGTTCGACCGAGTCCGGTTGCGAGTTTGGCACCACATCCGTGTCGAAAATATTGGGAACGAATCGCCGTCGAGATCGACGGGACGGCAGGGGCGTCTGCGGACGTTCGGGCTTGGTGTCGGGGCGCTCCATCTCGGAATGCGTGCCCTTCGACGTGAACTGCGCAAAAAAATCATCCGCATCATAGTCGGATGTGCCCAGCTGGAACGGGTCCGGGCTGCCGCCACCTGGGCGACGCATCACCGCATTGCGATCATCCTGCTGTGGCTGCTGCGTCAGCCGCGTACCGCATTGCGTGCAAAACCGTTGACCGTCACTCACCCGTGCGGTACATCCGGGGCACCTCGAAATCGTCATGTCCCATCCTCCCTTGCCCAAACTTACCTCGATCGACCTGCTTTTCTCTCGTTCTTTGCCCCGTGGCGCCAGTTGCGACAGCTCTTCGTTGCCGGGATTGCCTACAATCCGCGGAATGAGCACCCCATCCGAGACCGTGACAACGCTCGACGGCACCACGCTGTCCCCGCGCGAACAGCGCCGCCGCGCATTCGCTTGGCAGCTCTACGACCTCTCCCAGTCCAGCTGGCAGGCGGTGATCGTCACCTTCGTATTTGCCACCTACCTCACCAGCTCGCTGCTATTCGACCCGGCAATCGCCGCGCTCCCGAAAGAAGATCCGGCGTACATTGCAGCGCAGGCGCACTCACAGCAGGTGGTATCCGGATTCGACCTGGCCGCGGGCATCCTGGTAGCGCTCCTCGCGCCAGCGCTCGGCCGCACCGCCGACGGCTCGGGCGCACGCAAGCGCATGTTGGCCGTGTTTTCCGGGCTCGTTGCCGCCGTCATGCTCGCCATGTTCATGGTGGTACCGGATGCAAAGTTCCTCGCGATTGGTGCGCTGCTATTGGCACTCGGCACAGTGTTCAGCGAGCTGGCCTTTGTGAACTACAACGCAATGCTCTCCCAGGTTGCAACGCGCAACAACGTTTCGGTCGTCTCCGGCCGCGGTTGGGGTATGGGGTACATCTCGTCGATCGTGCTGCTCGTATTGCTGCTGTTGCTGTTTATTCAGGATTTCAACGGCGACGCACCGGGTTCGGGGCTATTTGGGATTCCTTCCGGTGCCGAGGGTGAGGCACTCAATATTCGTCTCGCAATCGTCTTTGCCGCCCTGTGGTACCTGGTATTCCTCATCCCGATCCTGCGCCGCGTACCCGCTCACACCGCATCCCCGACGGCAGGAAAGCGGGTTTCGTTCGTTGGTGCCTACGCCGAGCTGTGGCGCACACTGCGCACGCTGTGGCACACCGATCGCAAACTCCTCCAGTTCCTGCTCGCCAGCGCAGTGTTCCGTGACGGGCTGAATGCGGTGTTTGCATGGGGTGCGGTGCTGGCGCAGCAGGTCTACGGTTTCTCGCCAACCGGAGTGCTGGTGTTCGCCATCGTCGCCAACCTCGTTTCCGGAGTCGGTGCACTCGTTGGCGGACAAATCGAAACCCGCGTGGGCACGAAATCAACGATCGTGTGGTCGCTGATCGGCATGATCATCGCCGGGCTGGCGCTGATGATGTTGCCGGATGTGGGCGCATCGTTCTGGGTCGTGGCGCTGGTGCTGTGCCTTTTTGTCGGGCCGGTGCAGAGCGCATCCAGGAGCTATATGGCAAGGGTCATCCCGCAAGGACGCGAAGGGGAGCTTATGGGCCTGTACTCCACCACGGGGCGCGCCGCGGGTTGGCTCTCGAACCTGCTGTACTTCGCGTTCATCTCGCTACTGATGGTGCCGAAGGCGGGGGTATGGGGCATTCTGCTCACCCTGCTCATCGGCTTGGCGCTGATGTGGACCGTGCCGGCTACGCCTCGAGTCGCGAAGCTACCGGCATCCGGACAGCCGCAGACCGAGGCGAATTAGCCGACCGGTTCGAGCGCGGGCTGCTTGTCTCGAACGAGTCGCAGATCGCGGTGCCCGTCCGGCCACGAGCGGTAGATCGGCTCGCCATCGCGACGGAACCCGAGCTTCTTGTAGAACGCTTCGGCGCGGTCATTGCCTTCAAGCATCCACAACCATGCCGCATCCCGATCGAGTACCGAGTCGACCAGCATCCGCCCCAGCCCGGTACCGTGCGCGCACTTCAGGGTGTAAAGCACGCGCAGTTCCACACCGCGCGGCGCATCATCCTCAGGCGTTGGGCGAGCGAACACAAAGCCAACCGGTTCGTCGCCAATGAGTCCGATGCGGATGCGGGCACGGGTTTTTTCATCGGCCTCGGTGATCGCGTCATGCCAAAACTTGAGGCGATCATCCACATTGGCGCTCAGGTCCAGATGGTCCTGCGGAATCGTGCCACCGTACGTTTCTTGCCACGCCTGGTTATGAATACGAACCAGGTCTTCAATGTCATCGACAGTTGCTGGCCGGATCCGGAGCTCAGTCATGAAATGAGCCTAACGAGACGAATTGAACCAATACGAGGCCCGTTCGCTCTCAGTGAACAAGCGGGTGGGTTGTTGCGGCTCATCGGAACCTCAGCAGCCTCAGTGAGTTGGTCACTACAAGCACACTCGAGAAGGCCATCGCCGCCCCGGCAATCATCGGTGAGAGCATGCCGAATGCGGCCAGCGGCAGCGCCAGCACGTTGTATGCGAACGCCCACACCAGGTTTTGGCGCAGGATGCGGTTCACCGCGCGCGAGAGGCGGATACCGTCGGCGGCAGCCACCAGTCCGTTGCGCACGAGCGTGATATCGCTCGCAGCCGCGGCCACATCCGTACCGCCACCCATAGCGATACCGAGATCGGCGGCGGCCAGTGCCGGTGCATCGTTCACACCATCACCAACCATTGCCACAGTGGCACCCGCTTGCTGCAGCTGGTCGATCACGCGGGTCTTGCCCTCCGGACGCACCCCGGCAATCACTCGTTCGATACCCACCTGCTGTGCGACCGAGGTGGCAACCAGCTCGTGATCTCCGGTACACATCACCGGCGTCAATCCGAGATCACGCATCGTGGCAATCGCTTCCGCGGACCCGTCCGCAACGGTGTCGGCGACCGAAATCGCCCCGAGCAACACACCATCGCGCCACACGAGCACCGGTGTTTCGCCCGCCTGCGCAAGCTTCGAAACAACACGACGTGCCTGCTCGCTCAGCTCGGCCGCATCCCGCCGCCCCACGCGAACCGGAACACCAGCCACCTGTGCGACGGCCCCGAATCCCGGAAGGTTTTCGAACTGAGCTGCGTCCGGCACCTGAAGCTCGCGTGCTTGCGCGGCCCGAACAATAGCGCGCGCAATGGGGTGTTCACTCCCCTGCTCGACCGCTGCCGCTAGCGCAAGCAGGTCATCGCAACTGACCGCATCCGCCTGCTCTCCCGCCGCAGCTACGGGAAGGAGCTGCTGCACGCGCATCTGGCCGGATGTGATCGTGCCGGTTTTATCGAGCACCACAGTGGTGATTGTGCGCGCGCGTTCCAGCGCCTGCGGCCCGGAGAGCAAGATCCCAAGCTCTGCGCCGCGGCCAGACCCCGCAAGGAACGCGGTCGGAACCGCCAGACCCAACGCGCAGGGGCAGGCGATGATCAGCACCGACACAGCCGCGGTGATGGCCATATCCGCATTCCCGGTGGCGACCAACCAGGCAATGAGCGTGACCAGCGAAAGCACCAGCACGATCGGCACGAACACCGCCGATACCCGGTCGGCCAGGCGCTGCGCCTGGGCTTTTTCGGTCTGCGCGTGCGCAACAAGCTCCCCCATCCGCGATAGCTGGGTGTCCTTCCCGATCCGGGTGGCTTCGACTACGAGCAGACCGTAGGTATTTACCGTCGCGCCGGTCACCGTGTCGCCCTCGCGAACATCGACGGGAACTGACTCACCGGTGAACACGGCCGCGTCGATGGCCGAAGTTCCCTCACGAACAACGCCATCGGTAGCGATCCGCTCACCGGGTCGAACCACGAACCGGTGCCCGACCCGCAGCCGGTCGATAGCGATACGCTCGGTCGATCGAGGATCCTCGGCGGTAATCACCTCGACATCACGCGCCCCGAGCGCCAGCAGCTCGCGTAGCGCCGATCCGGCTTGCTGCTTTGCTTTCGCCTCGAGATAGCGCCCGAGCAGTAGGAATGCGGTCACCCCGGCCGCGACCTCGAAGTACACATTGCCCAGTCCCGATTGCGCAACGGGTCGCCATTCGAATCCGTGCGTCATCCCGATCTCACCGGCATGACCGAACCACATGGCGTACAGCGACCAGCACATCGCCGCCGTGATCCCAAGGGACACGAGCGTGTCCATACTGCTGGAGCCATGACGCAATCCCCGCAGCGTTGCCCGGTGGAAGGGCCAAGCACCCCAGGTCACGACCGGCAGCGTAAGACACAGCGAAACCCACTGCCATCCCGCAAACTGCCATGCGGGAACCATCGCCGTGGCTATCACGGGGATCGCCAACACTGCGCTCACCCACAGGCGGCGCCGAAGTGTCTTTGACTCCTGCTCGCGCGCATTCGCGTCATCGCCATCGCCACCGTGCTCATGCACTCGCGCGTCATATCCGGCCGCGCGCACCGTGTCGATCAGCGATTCCTGCGATAGTGGTTCTTCACTATGCACTACCGCCTGTGCCAGAGCGTAGTTCACGGCCGCATCCACACCATCAAGCTTGTTGAGCTTGCGTTCGATGCGGTTGGCGCAACTGGCGCAGGTCATACCCTCGAGGTCGAGGATGATCTCGTGTTCAGGTGCAGGCAATGTGACTCCCAGATACGGCGCGATTGACGCGCCATCCCGTTCCGGGCACACCAGCAGTGTCGTTAGGACTCGAGGGTGTATCCCGCTTCTTCGATGGCGGCTCGCACATCCGCGAGCGCAGGTTCAGACTCGGATTCCACCGTGACCACGCCGGTGCTGTGGTCGGCGGTCACCGCGGTCACTCCCGCAAGTTCACCGAGTTCTTCTTGGACGCTGAGCTCACAGTGACCGCAGGTCATACCGATTACCCGATATGTGGTTTGCATCTTGGCTCCCTTCGACGGGGGTGTGGATGGGGATGCGATCCGGCGCGTACTGCCGCTCGCTCCTACATCCAGCGCGGGATGAGGAAGCCGTACGCTACGAGGTCGCGCACATCGCGGGCAATGGCGCCGAGCAACGCGTCCTAGTCTAGTTCCAATAATGCCGCAATTGCCACGACGATTTGCTGCCCGGTTAACTCACCGTCACATACGGAGACGAATGAGGCGAGCTCGGTGCTTTCTGGGAAGGTGCGGCGGAATGATCCGCCCTGCCGAAGCAGCATCGCTGAGGGGTGTTCTTCCCCCGGGATGGTCCATCGTTCATCGGTGACATCGCCGGCTACGACAAAGGTTTCTTCTAGGAGTTCTGCGTCGCTTCGTTCACGCAGCCAGTCATCGGCGTCGAATGCGTCGCGGATTGCCGCGCCCAGCGGTTGTGCGAGCTGGTGTTCGAGCGATTCGAATCGGCGCACGGCACTGGCTGCTTCCGGAGTGGCGTGCAGCAGCAGGATTCCCATTCCGATGTGGCTCACTGTTCGCGCGGCGAAGTCGTCCAGGTACCTGGCGAATTGTTGCCGCCAATTGCGAAGCTCGCGGTTTTCGGCCGCATCCTTCAACCACATATCGGCGTATTCGATCGGGGTGGCTTGTTCGCGTTGCACGACCCACAGGTCGGTGTCGTCCGGTGCCCACGATTCCAGTCGCGAGTGCCAGGAATCGTCGGCTTCGTGCACCTCCCAGTTGCCGAGCATGACGGCGATGCCTCGGGGATTGAGGTAGGCACCGAGGTTGCGAACGAGTTCTTCAACGAGCCGGTCACCCGGCCTGCCGCCGTCACGGTAGGTGTACTGGTCTGCCGCGGACTCGTGCTCAGTTCGCGGGGTAATCACAAATGGCGGGTTGGAGACGATCAGGTCAAAGCGTTCGTCGGCCACCGGTTCCAGCAGGTCCCCGAGGCGCAACGATACGCGTGCCGATAGGTTGTGCGGATCAATATCGAGCGCGGGCGCGTTCAGCAGCAGGTTGAACCGGGCAAACTCGATGGCGCGGGCGGAAATATCCGTTGCCACCACGTGGTCGGCGTGACTGAGCAGGTGCATGGTCTGCACCCCCATCCCGACACCTAAATCGAGTGCCGTTGCCACCGGCTCGCGCGGTGTGAGCTGCGCCAGGTTTGCCGTGGCCGGCCCGATTCCGACGACGTGGTCGCGGCGCAGCGGTTGATCCGCCGGGACCTGCAGGCCACCGAGGTCGCTGGCAACCCAGAGGTTCAGCGTGGGGCTCTCGCCGCGTTCGTCCGGTGCGCCGGCCACCGCATAGGGCCGAATATCTACGCGAGCACGCACACGCTGGCTGTCCGTCGGATCGATTTCAACAAGACCCGCTGCCAGCTGCTCGCCTGCTGCCGGGAGCAGCTGTTGCGGCACGGGTTCGGCAAGCAGGTAGATGCGGATGAGGGCTGCCAGCGCGTCCTCATCACTCGCGTTCGCGAGCGCGTGCTGTGCCGGGACCAGCAGATCTCGGTGCAGAGCATCGGCCGCAGCCTCGCCGAGACGTTCGCTGACGCCGTCTACGGTGTACCCGGCGCCAGCAAAGGCCGCGCGGATGCGGTTGAGGCGGTCGAGATCGTCGCTTCTGGGGGTATCGCTCGGGTCATCGAAGGTGTCGGCGGTGAGGTTGGTCATGGACCTATTCTCCTTGACGCTGCGCATCATCGGCAGCGGTAATCAGTGGCGCCAGTTCGCGCAGGGTGTGTGCACGCACCTGCGGGTCGCTGCCGCCGAGTTGCACCATCAGTTCATCGGCGTCGGTTTGTTCGACCAGGCGCGCGAGCTGCTCGATCACCCGGGGTGCCGGCCCGATGTACTGCGAACCGGTGGCCCGGAACCAAAGCTGCGGGTTCACCACCCGTTCGGCAAACGCCGCTGCTTCGGCCGCAGTGAGCATCGCCTCGGGTTTACCGCTCATGAGCTGGTATCGGAATACTCGCGAGGGCAGGTCTTGGAAGCGAGCTTCGTCCTCGGTGTCTGCGATGAGTACGGATGCGGTGATGAGTGTGTGCGGCTTCGGGCACACCGCAGATGGCTGGAAGTGTTCACGGTATTCGGCAAAAGCGGCGCGCGGGTTCGATCCGAATGCGAAATGGTTGGCGTAGGCAAACGGTAGCCCCAGCTGCCCCGCAAGTGCCGCCGAATAGTTACTCGACCCCAGCAGCCACAGCTGCGGTGGCTGCGGAAGATCGGCGCTCGCGCGCAGCCGGCGGAAATGTTCGGCCTCGTCGGGGTTACGAACGTCTCCGAGGTATCCGGCAAGTGCCAACACCTCTTGCGGATAGCGATTGACCGCATCCTGCCGGTCGCTGGTTGTCACCGATCCTCGGACCGCTGCCGCGGTGATCGGGTCGGTTCCGGGTGCGCGACCCAAACCGAGGTCGATGCGGCCCGGATACATGTGGCTGAGCAGCGAGAACTGTTCGGCGATCACAAACGGCGCGTGGTTAGGCAGCATCACGCCGCCGGAGCCGAGATGGATGCGCTCGGTTCCTTCACCGAGGTATGCCAATACGGTTGCCGGCGAGGTTGAGGCGATCGCCTCCGAGTTGTGGTGTTCAGCGACCCAGTAGCGCGCGACGCCGAGCGCATCAGCGAGCCGAACCAACTCACGTGCGTTGCCCAGCGCATCCCGCACGCTATCCCCTCGTCGAAGCATGAGCAGATCTAACACCGATAGCGAAACCATGCTTGCTATGGAACACCACCATGCTGGGCGTGGGATCGGCACGAACAAGTACGTCAGAGGTTGAATACCTTCAGCGACTAATCTGCGAGAAGCTAGAGGCAATTCTTGCGAAACGAGGTTTGGATGCGAGCGCGAACAACCCGCCGCCACGGAGTGCTTGCTGTGGTGAGCGCCGCCGCACTGCTGCTGAGCGGTTGCACCGTCACGAATGTGGAGGCGGTGCCTGCAGAGGGCGGATACGAGCTCTATTTACCCGAGGTCACCAGCGATGACTCGGGCCTGCGGCAGGAGTTTGCCAAGAACCCTGGCGAATCTCACGATTTCTGGTCTGATCCGGAACGCCGCGACAACGCTGAGGGTATGGAGTTCAAGACGCCCGATAACGGTTTGCCTCCCGGACCCGGCGACCCAGCCACCGGCGCGTACCTGCCTGCCACCGAGGCAATGCCGAGCCAACCGAAGGGATACGGCGACGTACCCAAGGCTGAGGTTTTCGATCGGCAGGGCCTATCCGCATCCACCTTTGGCCGCCTCTACTTCACCTTTGACGGCGGCGACACCTTCGTGTGTTCAGCAACGGTGGTGAATTCAAAATCGGGAGATATTGTCGCCACCGCCGGCCACTGTGTTGCCGAAACGGACGGTTCCGGCAAGTTGGCCGAGTCGGTGTACTTCGTTCCCGGCGACCGCGATAACGGTCGCGAGGCACCGTACGGCACCTGGGCGGCTGTAGAGATGGTCGTACCGCAGCAGTTCATCGATAAGGCACGCACCGATAAGAACGGCATGCTCACCAGCGACGAGGGGTGGAACTACGACTACGCGTTCCTGCGCATGGAAGAAAAAGACGGCAAGAGTATTCAGGATGTGACCGGGGCACAGGGAATCGCGTTCGGTACGCCGGTGCAGTACCTCACGCAGATCGGTTATCCCTCGGCCGACCCATTTGATGGCCGCGACGAATACATGTGCGCATCCACATCGTTTCAATCGAACTGGCAGGGTGGTTACGCCCACGCCTGCAATATGACTCAGGGTGCTTCCGGCGGTGCGTGGATGTCTGACTACGATGCCAAGACCGGTACCGGATACCTGGTCGCCGTGACCTCGACAGTCGATGGCACCGGCATCGCGAACTCACCGGTGCTGGGACAGACGGCCTTGGACTTGTATAACCAATTGGATCAGGGGTAGTGATCATGGCGAAAAAGTCATTAGCACGTGATCGCATCCGGCATGCATCCCTCACCCTGCTTGCACTGTCGAGTTCAGCCCTGCTCGCCGGCTGCCAGCTATTGCCAGAGGTAGAAGTGCAGCCCTGGGCGGTGGCGCATCACGATGAGAAGATTGCGTTCCACAAGGATGCGGGTGATGCGCTCCTGAATCTGGATGCGACGGCCGGGCTAGCGTCACTCAAGCAGTTCCAGGCGGTTGGTTTCCACCACGTCGAAGCAACCGATTGGCGGGTGCACCTGGAGTACCAGTCCTCGGTTGACGGTGAAGGTTTTGTTTCGAAGTTCTCCAGTAGTAAAACGGGGTACTCGTTCGACCAGTCGCATCAAGCCGGGTCGGGTGATACCTACTACCTGCTCGGGGATGAGCTAAAGAAGCAGGCAAGCAACGGCAAGAGCTGGGTGCAAGTACCAATTGGCGATCTCGGGCGAATGCAGGACCCCCAGCGGGCCTGCAACCTGTTCGCGGTGGCCTTCAGCTGCAATCTGATCGAGGCGTGGAATATCACCCGCGAATCGATGAAATCGGTTCCGGTGAAGCTGGCAACCTCAGAGACGGGTGAACAGCATTTCACCACCGCCGTCTCTATCGGAGCGCTCGATGAAGCGGGACTGAAGGTCCGCTCGAGCAATAACCAAGGTCTTGACGCATCCCTACCCGATGACACGCTTGTGCCATTTCACATCTGGGTCAACGAGGACGGCATCATCAACAAGATGGAAGTAAACGGGGTCGCCGAAGATTCCAGCGGTGGTCAGGTGAAGCTACAGATTGGGTTCGAGATCACCTCGTTTAATGCTTCATCCGAGCTCGTTCCCGTAGACCCGGGAAAGATCCCACCGAAAGACCTCTATCAGATCACCACACCCGAACAGCTCAAGCAGTTCGTGGAACGGCTGCACAGCGCCTAACGGCGCGTTGAAGGACAGGATTGTTCATGTCGCAATTGCCTCCCAACAATCAGCACGGCGAGCAGCGCCCTCCCTCGCAAACCGATCGCTACGGCGTTCCAAGGGTCGGCCCGCAGGCAAACCAGCCGCATCCAGCGGCGCAACCGTCGAACCAACCGCATCCGGCCACCCCGCAGCAATCGGGTAGCCGTGCCGGTGCACAGCCTCCCCAGTCTCGCTTTCACCCCCCGACGCAAGCGCTGCCTCCGAATCAGCCGGCCCGCCCGCAGACACCGGGTAATCAGCCGAGCCCACCTCGGTCTGCGCAGCAGCCCGCCCAAGCCAATCGCGTACCCGGTGTGCCGTCACCGAACCCGGCGGCCCGCGTGCCCGCGGCCAACCCGTCAACGGTGACCCCTGCGACATCGACTACCGCCGGACGCACTCCTGACTGGTCAGCCCAAAGCTCGAGTGCCCGCGCAGGCAACACTCGCGCTTATCCCGCAGCTACCGGGCAGAGTCCGTACCCCGCAAGTGCCACCTATCCGGCTGAATACCCGGCCCCGCAGAGTACCGCCACGCAATCACGCAAGCAGCGTAAGCGTCGCGGTGGGCGGGCGGCTATCGTTGTGCTCTCGATTCTGCTGCCACTTGGCATCATCGGTGGCGCGTTTGCGGGATACGCGGCCGCAACCAATTTCAACGCCTTTGACAATAAGGCCGTGGAGGACTCGGTGGCTCAGGTGCTGCGAGACGAGTACGGATTCAGCGACCTCACATCCGTCGACTGCCCGAACTGGATTCGCGTAGAGCAGGGCGATTCTTTCCAGTGTGAGTTTGAATACGCGGGCGGCACCCAGACCGTGACCGTGACCCAGGGCTCACAATCGGGACAGCTCGTCGTGGGCGCTCCCGACAGCGAGCAGTAGTTCATCCGCCTGCCGGTGGTGTGTAGGTGTCAGGTGTGGCATCCCCACACCCGCGTGGATCAGTGGTTCGAGTACGGTGAGTTTCGCCCACTTCATTGCGTTCAGCGTGCATCACCGCCAAGTCTTCGCGTAGCGCTCGTACCTCCGTATTCAAGGACGCAAGCTGTTCCTCCAAGACTGCGCGACGACTGTTCTGGCTCGCCGCCATCTCGATCAGCCACGAGGCCAAAATCGCGGTAATACATCCCGCCGAAGCGACCCCGGCAAGCATCAACACCACACCAATTGTTCGGGCCGAAGACGTGACCGGAACAATATCGCCATAACCTACGGTTGTAATGGTCATCACGGACCACCAAACTGCATCACCATACGACACAATCTTGCTATCAGGATGCTCCCGCTCAAGTTCCCACACGGCCAGTGACGACAGGTAGACGAATAGCGCGCTTGCGGCAATCACCATGAACAGCATTCGTTCTCGCAACACGGCACTCGTCACACGGTGCATCGCGGTGAACACCGAAACGCTCCACAGCATCCGCAACGGATGCAGCGCCGGCAGTACCACGATGAACAGCATTGGTAAATGTCGGTAAAACCAACGCCAGCGATTCGATGCCAGATAGAGACAGGCGAGGTAATCGAGCAAAAAGATGGTCCATACGCCGCCTTCCACCACATTGGTAAACTCCCGCATGGAATGCCCGGGGAAGAACACACCCAACGAGTAGGTCACTAGGAACGTCAGGCCGGCAATGCTCAGCGGCCACACCGAGATGCGCTGCCAGGCATCCTCGTCTAAGCCCGCAAGTGTGCGATTCATCGTGTACCGTCCGGAGCCACCACCGGAATCACCTCATCGCCCACGCGCAGTTCGGCGAGCGGGTCGCTTCCTAGCGCCGCCACGATCGCATCCCGGTGCACCTGTCGCATCGGTGGAAGCGCATCCGCACGCCACCAGCGTGCATCGATTGATTCATCATCGCCGACGCCAACTTCGCCACCGACAGCCCGGCAGCGAAACACCAGCCCCGTGTATTGAGCGACATCACCGTTCGCATGTGTCACCTCATCCGTGACATGTACCTGCGCGAGCCGCTCAATCACCGCATCCACCCGTGCCTCCTCGCGCGTTTCACGGACCGCAGCAATGGCGGGATGTTCGCCCGGGTCAACTACGCCGGTTACCGGCGCCCACAAACCGTCATCGGCACGCCGAACCAACAGCACATCTTCGGTACCGTCACCGGCACGCCACACCTGCGCCGTGACCGTGCCGAGCCCAACCCGGGGCGCTGATGGATCACCGGCCGTGCGCACCTGAGCGCAGGCTGTCGCCGCATCCTGCTGCGTCCCCGCATCCGCTCCGTGCGGGCGCACCACCACTGCCGTACAACCGACCAGCCACAGCGGCATATGGCCAATGTGCTTACGCAGCTCGACAATAAACTCTGGAATGGGCATAGGCAGAGGCTACCGACTCGATGTAATCACCATCGAACAGTTACGATCAGCCGGCGACTACGCCGCCGAACGCCAAGCCCAATAGATAAGTCACTGTCGCGGCACCGTACCCGATCAGGAGTTGTCGCAACGCGCGCTTCCACGGGGTAGAGCCAGAGAGCACTCCGACAACACCACCCGTGAACAACAGCGCAGCCCCGACGATAATCGCGGCGGCCACCACCGCCGGCATACCCGTCATCCCGAATACCCACGGCAGTACCGGGAAGAGCGCACCCACGGCAAAACACAAGAAACTCGATATTGCTGCCGACACGGGCGTGCCGAGCTCTTCTCTCGCATCCGCCTCGACCACTGGTGAAAGCTGACCGGTGGTGAACCCGCGCTGCAACTGCAGCGCCTCGTCGGCGCGCTCCGCCGCTTCGTTCGCATCCATACCGCGAGCGCGATACACCAGCGCCAACTCGTTTGCGTTGACATCAAGCGCTGGAAGTTTCCGGGCAGTTTCGGGGTTTGGGGTGGATGCATCGAGCAGTTCGCATTGACTCGATACCGACACGTACTCACCGGCCGCCATCGATAGCGCACCGGCCAGCAAACCGGCGATACCAGTGGCTAACACCACACCACCGCCGACACCGGTCGCGCCGACGCCCAGCACCAGCGCGAGGTTTGAGACGAGACCGTCATTTGCGCCAAACACCGCCGCGCGAAAGGCACCACTCATCCGCGCACGGGAGCGGGATGCGAGCGAGCGCACGACTTCGGCGTGTACGGCCTCATCCGCTTCCATCTGGTCGGTGGCGTCGGGGTCGGTCGAATACGGCGAGCGGGCCTCGGCGTTCTGCATCATTGCCAGCGCGAACACCGAACCAAAGTGACGGGCGAACACACCAAAGAGGCGGGTTCCGAAACTTGGTCGCACCCGCTTCGCCGCGTGCTCGGGACCGAGCTTGTCGAGCCAGTGCTGTTCATGTCGCCCCTCGGCCTCCGCGAGCGCGAGCAGCACCTCGCGTTCTTCACCCTGCCGTTTCTTTGCCAGCGTGCGATACGTTTCGGCTTCGGCCCGTTCGTCAGCGAGATAGCGACGCCAACGGCGAATATCTGCCGGTGATGGGTCGGGACGGTGCTCGATGCGCTGCGGTCGATCGGGTTCAGCCTTGCGGTGAGGCACGGGATTCCTTTCGCGGAGTACTCACCAATTCTAGGCACTGACCGTGGCGGCGCGTTGCCCACCCAGCACCCGCACAACAGTACACCTACCGGACGTACTCACATCCCGACCGCCTCGAGCACTGCATCCGCAACCGACATGAGGTACCGCCGGTTGCAGGGGAACGGTTGGATGCGCGCAGACAGGTGGATGAAGGTCAGGTCTCGATCTCGGTCATGCCAGGCCATTGAAACATTCGACCCGTTGTGTCCGATTGTGTTCGCCGTTGACCGGCGACCGAAGGAGGACGCGGCCATCATGGCTGACGCCGAGTGCCCAAGCTGCACGCCCTGTCCCCACCAAACCTTCGACCCCGAGTAGCGATCGAACTCGCCGTCATTGCTTGGGATACTCATCCGGACTAGGACATCCTGCGGCATATCCAGTTGCTGCGGCTGGTACGCGAGCGCATCGAGTAGGTCAGCCAGGTCGGTAGCGGCCGACCAGATACCTCCGGCGGGGATGCATGCTGCCACGGTCGAGGGTCGGTTCAGCACCGCCGCCACGACTGCCGTGGTCGGGTCAGTACCGCGAAACGGCACTCGACGCCATGCGTCGCTTGCTCGCAGCTGCGCCGTACTGTGTGCCCCTAGGCGTTGGCAGATTCGAGTGTGGAGTGCACTCGCGAACGAGTCTCCCGAGGCCCCGGTAACAACTTGGGCAAGGATGAACCCCCAGGCGAGCCACTCGTACTGCGGCCTTGCGAGTCGGCCCGGTTTCGGTGTTGCTGCGGCGATACGGCTGATGGATCGATCCCAGTCAGTCATGGCAGCTACTTCACTGAGGGTGTTACCAACACGGGGCAGCCCTGAGCGGTGGTGCAACACCTCGCGAACGGTGATGCTGTGTTTGCCGGCACGGCCGAACGCGGGCCAGTAGTTCGCGACCGGTGCATCAAGATCGATTACGCCGTCGTTATACAACACCCATACGAGGGTCGCGATCCACAGCTTCGAGGTGGAGTACGGCCAGAACAGCGCGTGTTCACCAACACCGTGCCGATCGTCCACGATGGTTTCGCCCCGGAATCGCACGAGAAAAAGCGTCGGGCCGCCCCTGCGGGCGACGAGCCTGCGGGCCCGGTGCAGGGGCGCGCTGTCGATGGTCATTCGGTCCATACTCGCCAGGTCGTCATCGCCGCGTGTGTCGCGTCATTACACGGCTAGTTACCGCGACTCCCCGCATCGGTGCTGCGCACGTCCGTGATTGAGAAGTTGTGGAAGGAGCGGGATGCGGTCGGTCCGCGCTGGCCAAAGTAGCGCGATTGATACTGCTTCGAGCCGTAGGGAATTTCGGCAGCCGAAGAGAGTTGGAAGAAGCACAGCTGGCCAATTTTCATGCCCGGCCACAGTTTGATCGGCAGCGTCGCCACATTCGATAGTTCGAGGGTGACGTGGCCCTGAAATCCGGGGTCAATGAACCCGGCCGTCGAGTGCGTGAGCAAACCGAGTCGACCGAGCGAGCTCTTACCTTCGAGTCGTGCGGCAACATCATCTGCGAGCTGAACCTGCTCAAATGTGGATGCGAGTACAAACTCGCCGGGGTGCAGGATGAAGGGTTGCTCGGCGGGCACTTCAACCAGCCGGGTGAGTTCAGGCTGATCCTGCGCAGGATCAATCGATGGATACCGGTGATTGTCGAAGAGTCGAAAGTAGCGGTCCAGCCGCACGTCCACACTGGCCGGCTGCACCATCTCTGGTGTCCACGGATCCAGGCCGATGCGGCCCGAGTCGATACCGGCTCGAATATCGCGATCGCTCAACAGCATGCATCCACACTAGCGCTCGCACCGGGGTGTGCGCGGTGTGACTGTGCGGGGCGCTTGGTGCTCGCGCTGCGCACAGTCACCGCGTCGAGTACTGCTAGGCCACAGCCTGGGTTGCTTCACCTTCGATGATGATCTTGATGTCTTCACCAAGGGTGAGGCCGCCGGCTTCAGTTGCCACATTGAAGCTCACACCGAAGTCCTTGCGGTTGATGGTGGTAGTGGCTTCGAAGCCGAGTACCTGCTGTCCGTAACCGTTGTCCGGGAGCACACCGCCGATTTCAACGTCGAACGTTACCGGCTTGGTGACGCCTCGCATAGTGAAGTCTCCGGCTACCCGAAGCTGCTCACCTTCGCCTTCGACGGCGGTCGAGGTGAACGTGATCTGCGGGTGCTCATCTGCCGCAAAGAAATCACCGCTGCGCAGGTGTTCGTCACGTGCTTCGTTACGAGTGTTGATCGAGGCGACCTGAACTGCATCGTTCACCGTCACTCGCCCGCGCGCAGCACACACCCAACCGCCCCGCCGGTGCCTGCAAGACATCCGACTACGTCATAATGGGCGCATGCATCCCTTCCGTCGCCTGCGCCGTAGATTCGAGCGGCAGCAGCGACGGACCTCACAACGACTGGTCCGCATCCGCGCTGAACAACGCCGTCAGCAGCGCGACGGCTTCTCGCCGACACCACGGCTCGAGCGAACCACCCTCATCGAACGCTTTATGCCGAACTGGTGGGGCGCAGTCGGCGCGAATATCGCATCCTGGATCGCACTCGGCCCGAGCTTCCTGCCGCGCACCTGGTGGATGACCGCTGGCAGCGTGGCGTTCTCACAGCTGTACGGCTATGCGGTCGGCTCCGGCGCCAGAACGGTACGCAGCCTGCTGCGCACGCCCGTTCGTAAGCTGCTGCGATTGAACAACTCCCCCACGTTCCCCACTACGCTCAACCGCTACTGGCGCTGGGGATCGGTAATTACCATGTCGATCGGCACCCTGGTCGCCCTACAGCGCTCGATCCCGAGACAACGCGAAATCGCCCACCGCATCGGTGTACCAAAACCCTCCGCACGAGCCCAGGCCATCGGCTTGGCCGCCGGCACCGGATTCGCCACTGCGGCCCTGGTCTGGTTTACCGCCCTGCGCCTGCAATCACACAGCACCCGGCAGTTCCTCCACCGATTCGCACCCGCGCTTGCCGCCCCGTTCTCCGGCACGATCATCACCTACGCGCTCACCTACTACCTAAACCGGTCAATCCTGTGGCAACAGCTGATGGAGCGCCTCCACGATGCCGCTATGGCAAAGAACCTGAGTCCGCTGCCGGGACGTGTACCACCGCAACAGCCAGAACGAAGCGGCTCACCCGCATCCTTCGAGCCGTACAACACCCTCGGTCGACACGGAAAGTCGGTCGCCAGCGACGGCCCGCGCGCCAAGGATATTGCCGCATACTGGCGCGAGCCGGCGCTCGAACCGGTACGCGCATACGTTGGGCTGCGCGCCCAGGTGTCGATTCCGGATGCAGCCAAGCGCGCCGTAGCCGAGCTCAAGCGCGCCGGTGGTTTCGAACGCGATGTGATCTGCATCATGGTCGGCACCGGCACCGGCTGGCTCAACGACTGGTGCATGTCATCGCTGGAGTACCTCACCCGCGGGAATTGCGCCGTCGTTTCGCTGCAGTACACGGTGCTCACGAGCTTTCTCGCGCTCGCGGTTGACCGCAACTCACCGAAGGTGACCGGACAGGCGCTCTACCGCGAGGTGATGGCCGAGGTTGAGTCCATGCCGGAGGAACAGCGCCCTCGCGTTGTTATGTCGGGTGAGTCGCTGGGAGCGTTTGGGGCGCTTTCGGTGTTCGAGAACGCCCAGGATATGACCGACCGCCTCGATGGCGCCGTGTGGTCCGGCACCCCGCAGATCGCGCCGATCTGGCGCGAACTCACCGAAGGTCGCGCGCCGGGATCCCTCGAGATTCTCCCGCGCGTGGGTGAAGGATCCCGCATCCGGTTCTCCAACCGATCGATCGATCTGAACGGCCCGGTTGATGGCGAACCCTATGCGCCTTGGGCTGACACGCGGCGGTTTATCTTCCTGCAGCACCCAAGTGATCCGGTGGTGTGGGGGAACTGGTCGCTGTTGTGGCGAGAGCCGCAGTGGATGCGCGAACCGCGCGGGCACGATGTCACCTCGGCGTGGCGATGGTGGCCGTGGGTTACGTTCTGGCAGGTCGCCGCCGACGGTCCGCTATCGATCAACACTCCCGGCGGCCATGCACACCGGTATTTCGAGGAATATATCGGTGCGTGGGCTGCAGTGCTCGATATTCCCAACATCGACTCGGCCGCTCTCGCGAACGAGATCCGTCCGTTTATTCGCCCGCACTAGCCGGCCGTGCTGACAGCCGCTGCGCCTGCGCGACCTCGTTCATGAACCGCATCACATCCTGGTCCACGAAAATATCGTTGGGTTGCAACGGGCGCGTCAAGTACAGCCCCTCAAGGGTTCGGATGCGGCTGAGGGCCACGTAGGTTTGTCCCGGTGAAAAGGCGCGCGCGCCGAGGTCCACTACCGCGCGATCATAGGTTTTGCCCTGTGATTTATGGATGGTTACTGCCCATGCCAGTCGCAGCGGGAATTGATGAAACTCGCCGACGACTTCGCGCGAAAGCTCTTTGCTCTCGAGGTCGTAGCTGTACTTGAGTTTCTCCCACACGATCGGCTCAACCTCGTGTTCCTCACCGTCGACCTCAACGTACACGGTGCGGTTGATGCGCGATACCACGCCCACGGATCCGTTCACCCATCGGCCATCGGCATCATTGCGCAAGAACATCACCTGCGCACCCTCTTTTAACACCAGCTCCTGTTCGGCCGGGAAAGTGCGCGCCCCCTCGAACTCACCGTGCACTTCTGCCGTGGCCGTCATCTTTCGGCCGGGCAATCGCTCGAGTTCGCGGGCATTGATCCGCGAAACGGTGGCGTTCTTTGAAGCGAGCGTGATCACGCCATCACGCGGAGCCGGCCGTGCCCCGACCTCGTTCAATCGAGCCGCCATATCGGCGGTCACATGCCCGTAGCGCACTGCCGTGAGCAGGCTGCGGAACTCATCGTCGTGCTGCCGGTGAATCTCCCTGAGGGTGTGGATGCGCAGCTCGGCTTCGCGCCACACGCGCGCGTCAAAGAACCACATGGACTTGTAGTTATCGCGGATCCAGGCGCGCTCCGTGGGGTCGCTCGGCGGCACCGGGGCGAGCTGGAACGGGTCGCCGAACATAACCACCTGAACACCGCCAAACGGCTGCGCGCTACGACCGCGCGCCTGTCGAAGTGCCCGATCCATCGCATCCAGCAGATCGGCCGATACCATCGAGATTTCGTCGATCACCAGGGTGTCGATGCGTTTGAGTAGGCGTTTAACCTCTCGCGGCTGCTCGAGCGCCTGGTTGCCGATGATGCCAATCGGCAGTTTGAACAGCGAGTGGATGGTCTGACCGCCAACGTTGAGCGCGGCGACACCGGTTGGAGCGCAGATCACCAACTGTTTGCTGGTGTGGTACGCGAGGTGATTGAGCAGCGTGGATTTACCGGTACCGGCGCGGCCGGTGACGAAGAGGTGTTCGGTGGTGTGCTCGATGGCGTCGAACACGGCCTGCTGTTCCGGGGTGAGCTCGATGGTCATCGGTTCGCATCACGCTCCGCGAGCATCCGTAGGTGCTCGTTATAGGCGTTGAGTTCAGCGTCGTGCGTGCGTTCGGCGTTGCGGTCCTGACGTTTCGCGGCGCGCTCATCAGATTTCGCCCACTGTAGGCCCACGAGCAGCGCAAGGATTACCGTCGGGAACTCACCCAGTCCCCACGCCACGGCGCCGCCGAGTTGCTGGTCTGCGATCGCGGTAGCCGGGCCCCAATCGCGACCGGTCGCACCGAACCATTCGGCGACCAAAAGCGCCTCTCCGGTCATTACGCCCAGGCCGAAGAAGGCGTGGAAGGTCATGACCAGGATGAGCGCGATGAGTCGCATCGGATAGCTCGCGCGAGTGCGCATCGGGTCATCACCAATGAGCGACTCGACGAAGAGGAATCCAACGATCAAAAAGTGCGCGATCATCCACATGTGTCCGACGTGGTCGGCCACCGACCAGCGGAACAACGGGGTGTAGTAGAAGGTGAGCAGCGCAAGCGCGAAGTTGATGGCAGCGACGATCGGGTGGCTAACGAACGCCGCCCACTTGGAGTGCACAATCTTCAGTGCCCACTCCCTTGCCCCCATTGAACCATCCGTGCGCGCTGGAATTGCCCGCAATAGCAGCGTCATCGGCGCACCGAGTACCAGGAAGATCGGGATGATCATCGACAGGATCATGTGCTCGGTCATGTGGAACGAGAACATGAACTTGCCGTACACGACCAGCGCGCCGTTCACGTTGTACAGCAGGATCACGCATCCGGTAAGGAACGATGCCACTCGCCACCACGGCCATCGATCGCCGCGACGGCGCAAGCGCGCAGTACCGAGGATGTAGAACGCCATACCCATGAGCACGAGCAGCGTCCACAGCGGGTCCAGTCGCCATTCGGTCAGCAGGCGGGATGCGGTGAACTCCGGTGGCAGCGCATCGCCCGACAGCAGCTGGGCGGGAGTCGGGTCGGGAAGCTGATCCGCGGTGATCTGCAGCTGTGGGCGCGGCGAGCGCCCGAGAGCAGCGGCGGCACCGGAGACCGCGCCCATGACGAGCAGTTCAGCGGCGATCAACCACGCCAGTGGTTGCCGCGACAACGGCCCGGCTGCCTTCGCATCGAATCCGTCCTGGAACTGTGCCCGCATCCGATCGATAAAGAATCGTCGTTGCGCAACCCCAAAACCGCCCAAAATCACCAACAGCACGGTTTTCGTGAGCACGATACCGCCGTAGCCGGTCGTCCACAGGTCGTTGAGTGCCGAGAGGTTCAGGAATGAGGCGACCACACCGCTGAACGCCGTGGCGACAAACGCGAGCAGCGCAAGATCCGAAAACCGTTCGGTGAGCGCCAGTCGACGTTTCGGCTGGATGCGCGGGGTGACCATCGCGAGTACCAGCACACCGCCAATCCACACCGCGGCAGCCGTGTAGTGGAGCGTGTTTGCGCCGACTGCGGTCTCGTGGGATGAGGCGCCGGCAGCGTGTCCCAGGGTGGCAATCGGCCACAGGCACAGCAGCGAGAAGATCGTGGTGAGCAGTACTCCCCATGCCGAGCGGCTGGCGAAGATGAACGTGGTCAGCATGGCAATCATCACCGTTGCCATCAGCCACATCTGGCCCATCTCGAGATTAGTGAGGTAGTACCACAGGCCCTGTCCGAACTCGGCATCTGCAGAGAAGGGGATGGTGGACACATCCAGGTACGTGACGATCGTCGCGTAGATAGAGCTGAAGGTCCAGGCCACGGATGCGCCCTGGGCGATGACAAGGCATCGTTCGAACTCGGGTTGTGTCCGGCTGGCAGCCCAGACCGCCATCACCAGGGCGCCGATGGTGAGGGATGCAGTTAGGTTGAACGCGAGGCGGCCAAGCGGCACGCCCCAGCGCACGATCGGCCCGGTATCACCCACGACCAGCGGTGCGGCCCCTCCGGTGGCGGTATAGGCGATGAAAGTCGCCGCAATGGCAAGGACGAGCAGAGCGGCCGGACCCCAACGCAGCGCGTGCGTGGTCGTTTGCGACCATCCGGAGGCAACAGGCTGATCGGGCAGAGACATGGTGCCTCAAGCCTAGCCGTTCGGGCTGCCGCTGACCGTTGATACCGGACGCCTGTGCACAACTCACCGCGAACGTCGGCAAGCTGGCGCCAATGATGGCAGCAACAATTCCGCAGGCAGTCGTCCCAGCAGTCCGTCCTGCCGCTGCCCACTTCGGATAAACGGCGGATATACGACCCGGCAACCCGTATATCCGGATGCCCACCGTTATTTGCGCCGTTTGTCCGGAGCTGGCCGGCACCCCGGTGAATGAAATCCGCAGGAAACGCGAAACGGGGCCGCCAGCGGCGACCCCGTTGTACAGCTAGTGAAGGCGAGAACTACTTAACAGCGTTCTTGAGCTTCGAACCAGCCGAGATCTTGACGCCCTTCGAAGCGGGGATCTTGATCTCAGCGCCGGTCTGCGGGTTGCGACCGGTGCGAGCTGCGCGCTGAGTCTGCTCAACCGAGATCCAGCCGGGGATGGTTACCTTAACGCCCTTAGCTGCGTTTGCAGCGAGCTGCTGGAACAGGCCGTCGAGCACAGCGTTTACGGTTGCCTGGCTCTGGCCAGTCTCCGCAGCGATGGTTGCGACGAGCTCGGTCTTGTTCACAGTCTTGTCTGCCATGAAGTCCTCCTATGGAGACGTGAGACGCCCATTCGGACGCGCTCTACGTTCTGTACATTTTGGTCGCCTGGACGGGGCAGGTTCCCCAATTGGCAACGTCGACAAACTAACACCACCGGCGCGAGATCGCTGAATTTACGCGGAAGTCAGCGGATTTTCTTCGACCGAAATCGTCAAAAACTAGCAGTACCGAGGCGCCTACGCGCAAGATTCTACTTCCGGATGCAGACCACGGCCCAGCCATAGGGCCAATGAAACCCCAGGTCAGAAGCCCTATTCAAGTAACTGCAAGAAACAGCAGTGTGGCGAGCGGATCGCATCCACTCGCCACACTAACTATTTGCTGAAAAACCTGCGCAATTGTGGGCGTGTTGCCCTAACTGCCGCAGATCTGCGGGCTACCAGCTGGACTTCTTGATACCAGGTAGTTCACCACGGTGAGCCATCTCGCGGAAACGAACACGCGAGATGCCGTACTTGCTGAGTACACCGCGGGGACGACCGTCGATCGAGTCGCGGCTGCGAACACGAACCGGCGAAGCGTCACGCGGAAGCTTCTGGAGTGCTACGCGAGCTTCCTCGCGCGACTCGTCGGTGCCGTTGGGGTCGATGAGCTGCTTCTTGAGCTCAAGACGACGCTCGGCGTAGCGAGCAACGATCTCCTTGCGCTGCTCATTCTTTGCAATCTTGCTCTTCTTCGCCATGTCTTAACGCTCCTCGCGGAATTCGACGTGCTTACGAATAACCGGGTCGTACTTCTTGAGTACGAGACGGTCAGGGGTGTTGCGACGGTTCTTCTTGGTCACGTACGTGAAGCCAGTACCGGCGGTGGAACGAAGCTTGATGATGGGGCGAACATCCTGTGACTTCTTAGCCATTAGAGCTTCACTCCCTTCTTCAGCAGGTCGGCAACGACAGCGTCGATACCGCGAGCATCGATAACCTTGATGCCCTTAGCCGAAACAGTCAGAGTTACGCTGCGCTTCAGTGAAGGCACGTAGAACTTCTTCTTCTGGATGTTCGGGTCGAACCGACGCTTCGTGCGACGGTGCGAGTGTGAAATGTTGTGACCGAACTGAGGGGCTACCCCGGTCACCTGGCACACTGCGGCCATGGTTTCTCCTTCAATACCGCAGTACTCGTGAGAGCACTGCCCAAGATCTCTTGTCGGCGCCCGGATGGATCGGCCATCTGAGCACGGTTACGCCGGAGGAGCCCCCGGACGCACCAGCGAACAAGCTTACTGTGCGATGCGTATCAGCACAAGAGAAATTTGCCGCGGGAATCGCCGCAGGAACGAACCGAGTCTACTCCGCACCCTTGGCGCAGTCCGGGCACACACCGAATGCTTCGAAGTCGTGTGTGAGATCGCGGTAGCCGTACTTTCTCGCCAGTGAGTTCAGCCAGGCCTCAACTTCCGGCGCCTCAATCTCAACCGTGGCGGTACACACACGGCAAATCAGGTGGTGGTGGTGGCTTTCCGTGTCACAGCTGCGGTATCGCTCACCATCCGCGGTTCGCAGCGAATCTGCCTCGCCGTCCTCAGCAAGTGATGTCAACGCCCGATACACCGTGGCCAAGCCAATGCGTCGGTCTTGCTGCTCGAGGATGCGGTGCAGCTCTTGTGCGCTTACGAAACCTTCAGCCCCTGCCAACGCCTCACGAACAGCGTCACGCTGCCACGTCTTACGACGCTTGGGAGCTGTGCTGTCCGTGTGATTGTCGACCATGGGCGACAGACTAGCCCGGAAAGCGACCGCGTGCTACTTGTTGACCGTAATTGACCGCGGCGCGACGCGGGTGCCCAACCGACGTGAGCTCGTTCGCATCCCCTGTCCGAGGAGTGCAAACAGGTAGATCGCAGTGGCCGAAAGAGCGATCGAGCCCCCGGCGGAGATCGACCACCAGCGCGAGGCATACAGGCCGAACACTGCGGCCGCCACCCCCAACACAATTGCCGTCGGCATAAGCCACACCACATTGCGAACCAGGAGCTTGGCCGCCGCGGCTGGAGCCGCGATCATCGCAATAGCAAGAATCGAACCAATAGCGGGCATGGTCACAACAACGGTGCCGACAATAAGCACGAGCGTGACCGTTTCGATCTGCCATCCCCGTGCACCGCTGGCAACAAACCCGCGCTGATCAAAGGTCGAGTACAGCAGCGGCTGCCACCACAGCAATACCGCTACCAAGGTGATGCCCAACATGATGGCGATGAGTAGGATGCTGTCGGCGGACATCCCGAGGATGGTGCCGGTGAGGTAGGAATCGATTTTGGTTTGCAGCTGCGGGTTGAGCGCGTGCAAGAACGTGCCCAGGGCGTATCCGAAGGAGAGCACGATTCCGGCAGCGACCTCTTTTCCCTGTCGGTGGATGGTGCCGATGACCACCATGAGCGCAACCAGCAACATCCCCATCACCAGGGCGCCCAGGGCTAGGTGAACCCCGATGATTGCGGCAAGCACGCCGCCGGGAAACGTTGCGTGCGTGAGTGCCACGGTGAAAAATGCGCGCTGTCGCAGCACCACGATGGTGCCGACGATGCCACACAGCGCCCCAACGAGCACGGCCGCCACGAGGGCGCTAGCAAACACGTTCATGACTCAACCACCGCACGTGCCTGCTCGGCCAACACCTTCCGGCCGCCGGTAATCGACTGTCGGATAGTGGCCACGATCGCAGCCAGAAAGTAACCGGCAACCAGCACGAGCACCAGCACTGCCGAGGGTGACACGCGCAATCCCGCATCGACGGAGAGCCAGTACCCGCCCGCCAGCCCGGCGAGCGAACCACCGATCGCAGCAAGCAGCGCGATCGCAGCAATAACTGCAATATTGCGCGAGAGCAGTCGTCCGATCGCTGCCGGCACAATCAGCAGAGCCAAGACCAACAGGTTTCCAACCGCGCGAGAGGCGGCAACCACGACGAGCGCGATCGACACATTCAGGATCAGCTCGTAGCGCAGTACCGGGATACCGGCCGCGAGCGCGCCCGGGCGATCGAACGAGATAAAGGTCTGTGTCTTCCATGTGGCACCGACGAGCAGTACCGCAAGTCCGCCGAGGATCAGGATGTAGGCGATATCGGTTGACCCGATGGTGAGCAGTTGTCCGAAGAGGAGCTGTTCAACACCGGTGGAATATTTTGAGGTGCGCGATACGAGCACGATACCCAGTGCGAACGCACCGGCAAGAATCACCGCGGTGGCCGCATCCGTTCTGCGACCAGTGCGCGTTATCAGCGTTAGCAGCACGGTTGCGATCAGTGCCGCGATCAGCGCGCCGAGGTAGATCATCGGGCCACCTCCGGCGATCAGCCCGACCACGATGCCAGGAAAAACGGCGTGAACGAGCCCGTCACTGAGAAACTCGAGGCCGCGCAGGTTGAGGGCAACACCGACAACGGCCACCACGATCGCGAGAATGCACAGCGCCAGCGCAGCGGTTTGCATGAATGGCGCGCCAAACATGGTGGCGATGGAGGTCACGGCAGCTCTCCGGAGCTGCGGTTTGTGGCGACCGGATGCGGGTGGGCTACGAGATCACTGTGAGTATCGAGATGGTCGTGTGACTCCCCGAACGCCTCGCTGACATGTTCTGGAGTGAGGGTTTCGTGTATTGGTCCGAACGCGACCTGGGTTTTGTTGACCAGCAGGATGTGGGAGCACACCTGATGAGCAAGCTCAAGGTCGTGCGTGGACACGATGATCGCCACGCCTTCGTCGCGAAGTCGACGCAGCGTAGCCATGAGCGATCTACGACTGGTGGTGTCCAGCCCATTGAAGGGTTCGTCGAGCAGGAGCAGCGCAGGTTTATCCACCAGCGCTCGTGCAAGCAGTCCTCGCTGTCGCTGACCACCGCTGAGTGCACCGAAGTGATCGTTTGCGTGCTCGTCGAGGCCGACGCGGGTAAGCGCATCGGTGACGGCTTGACGGTCTTCCTTGCCGGGCCATTTGAAAGGACCAAGGTGGCGGAAACGTCCCATCATGACGACCTGTCGAAGTGAGATCGGAAACTCCAGGTCGATTTCGTCATGCTGCGGTAGATAACCCACGTGACTTGCAGCGCGCCGTGGTGCCGCATCCAATACCCGAACCTCGCCATCTACGGTGCTCACAAGCCCGAGGAGCGCTTTGAGCAGCGTTGATTTTCCTGAGCCATTTGGCCCGACCAGTGCCAGCGCCTCGCCCGGTGCGATAGCGAAGTTGATGTGATCGAGAGCAATCACACCGCCGCCGTACGAGAACGCAGCATCGGCAGCGGAGACAATGGGTGATGCGGTAGCGGAAGTCCCCGACACCGAATCGGCGCCGGGGACCTCGCACGGGTTGGGGGTATTCAAAGGCTAGGCGTCCTGGATCTCAGCGGGGACTTCACTCGCAGTTTTACCCCACGAGTCAAGCAGTTGTTTTGTGTTGTGAACGGTCGCCTTAATGTAAGTGTCCGCATCAGTGCCGGCAGCGCCGAGCGAGTCAGTGTACAGGCCATCTTCACCGGAGTAGACCTTGATACCGGCCTCATTCGCCAACGCTTCTGCGGTCGCCGGATCGAGCTGAGTTTCCGAGAAGATCGCCGGCACCTTGTGCTTTTTGATATCAGCAATCAGTTTGTCGAGTTCAGCGGCTGAGGGCTCTGCGTTGTCGTCCCAGCTGGGCATGATCGAACCGACGAACGTGATGTGGTACTCGTCGTTGTAGTAGCCGAGCGCATCGTGACCGGTTGCAACAACGCGTTCCTTTTCTGGAACCTGCTTCATGTTCTCGCCGATCCACTGATCGAGCTTGCCAAGCTTGGCGATGTACGCTTCGGCGTTCTCCTCGTATTCGTCCGCGTGTGCGTTATCGGCCTTGCCGAGCTCGTTGGCAACGGTTTCCACCATCGAGACTGCCCCGTCTGGCGAGGTCCAGATGTGCGGGTTCGGGCCGTCGTGGTCGTGGTCATGATCGTGCCCTCCGTGACCGTGGTCGCCGTGATCGTCATGATCGTCATGATCGTGACCGTGGTCATCATGATCGTCGCCGTGGTCATCGTGATCATCGTCATTGCCGCCGTGCTCGTGGTCGTCATGACGGTACACGCCTGCGGCGATACGTTCATCCGTACCGGCAGCTGCGTGGTCGTCGTGGTCATCATCACGGTCATCGTGATCATCGTGATCATCGTGAATGGAGTTTGGGTCAAAGCCCGCGGATGCATCGATCTTCGTACCATCGAAACCCGCCGACTTCAGAGTCTCCTCGAGCCAGGGCTCAAGCCCCATGCCGTTGTAGACGACGACATCGGCGGTGCGAATGTCTTCGAGGTCGGCCGCTGTGGCCTCGAATGAGTGAACAGATTGACCCGATTCGAAAAGGCTCACAACCTCAGCATCGGTGCCTTCGGTGATGTTGTTCGTGAAGTCGGTGAGCTGCGTCGTCGTGGTGACGATCTTGAGCCCATCAACCGATGGGGTCTCACCTGCGGGAGAGCAAGCACTCAGTGCTCCGACGGCGATGACGGCCGAGGCCGCACCGTACAGTGACCGGGTAATAGCGCGCATGAATGCATCCTCCAAAGTCGTCGTATCTCTGGCTGCAATTAGGGACTAACCGCAGACCAACGCACTAATGATAACGGTTACGGAACTCATCTCTATTAAGGAATTGCTTATACGTGGGGATGTGTCAGGGGCACTAATCCTGTTCTCGTCGCAGATAGGGGTACCGCTCGATCGCCTGCCAGCAAGCCGCAAGTAGTGGGGTTACCGAATCTTCTTCTCCAATGCTGATGCGGATACCGTCGCCAGAAAATGTCCGAGCAATAATGCCACCGGAACGCAGAATCTCATTGACGCCCTCCACCTGCTCTCGACAGGGCAGCCACACGAAGTTCGCTTGGCTATCGGGGACCGGCCATCCCTGACCCCAAAGCGCGCGCCGTACTTCATCGCGACGTGCGGTTACTTCGTTCACTCGGGCGCGTACCGCATCCCCTGCGCGCATCACCGCAAGCGCCGCCTGTTGGGATGGTGTTGACACAGCGAAGGGGATCCCAACGGTGTTGAACGCGGCAAGAATTTGCGGATTGCCGAGCATGTAGCCGATCCGCATCCCCGCAAGCCCATATGCCTTTGAGAAGGTTCGAGCGACGACGAGGTTTGGGTATCGGTCGAGCACCCGAGCAGCGTTGAGGGCCTTGGGGTCAGTGACGAACTCGTGATAGGCCTCGTCGGCGATGACGAGGAGGTCTTCTGGAAGCTGGTCCATGAAGTGTTCAAAGTCGCGGTGGCTCACTGCGGGGCCGGTGGGGTTGTTCGGCGTACAGATCAGTACGCAGCGGGTGCGGTCGGTAACCGCTTCCGCTATGGCTTCAAGATCCATCCCGCCGTGGGCGGCAAGCGCGACCGGCACACCGGTAGCGCCGGAGTGGGTGAGCATTCCGGGGTATGCCTCGAAACTGCGCCAGGGATAGATGACCTCATCCCCTGGACCTGCGGCACTGGTGACCGCCTGCTGCAACAGTGAGACGGATCCGGCACCAACCAGCACCTGGTTCGCATCCAGGCCGTAGTGCTCTCCGAGCGCTTCGCGAACGGCCGAGCAGGATGCATCCGGGTATCGGTTCGTAGCGGACACATCGCTGGCAGCGGCGATGACCTCTTCGAGCAGCGGGAACGGTAGCTCGTTGGAAGACAGCTTGAACGAGTTATCGGGTGCCGGTTTTCCCTGCTGATAAGCACGTTGAGAGAGAACTTCAGAGCGTAACTGCACCGGCGCATCAAACATAGGCACAGTGTACGCAGCTACAGCAACGTTCAGAAACGCCCGGCAAGATGGGGGCATGCGATTTATTGGTGCCCTCATCTGTAATGCGATCGCTCTGTGGCTGACCACACTGATTCTGTCCGGTGGTCTCACGGTCACCTCGTATGAGAACACCGACCTCGCCTATGTACTGACGCTGGTACTGCTCGCCGCGATTTGGGGCGTTGTGAACGGCGTGATCGGAAAAGTCGTGCGGTTTGTTTCGTTGCCGATGTACTGTCTGACGCTTGGCTTGTTCGCATTGGTCGTCAACGGTTTCCTGTTCTGGCTCGTCTCGTGGGTAAGTGGCCTGCTCGGCTACGGCTTGGAAATTAAGTCATTCTGGTGGGCCATCGGTGGCGCGCTGCTGATGGGCCTGTTCTCGGCGATTTTGAACGGTCTGTTCAACCGCGCCAATGCCGACGACGACAAGCGAAGCTAACCGCGGGTAAACCGAAAGTCAGTGGTGGTGACCGCTGTGGCTCCGGCAAACGGTGCCACCACGGCATCACGCCGTTGCACAGCGCTGGCGTCATCGACCCTGTCGTACATCGCAGCCGTTTCACGGTAGTTAGTGAGCGTATGCGGACCGAGCACACCCGCTTGGGCCGTCACCCCATCCGGATAGGGGTTGCGTCGCACTACGGCGACACCACCCGCAGCCGGCGCCACCCACCCCTGCAGACCGGTGATCAAGTCGCCATCGTGCTCGAGCTGCACCACGGGCACATCCCCACCGACGGCATTCCCGTGAACCGGGGTGCCGGCGAGCACAACCGATTGCGTATCCCAATCACCGCTGCTCGCCAATTGCGTAGCGATCAGCGCACCCTGCGAGTAACCGGTGAAGACAACATCATCGCCCTCCCCGATACCCGCTTCGGCCATTGCATCGCGCACGGCACCGAGTGACTGTTGATCCATACCTGCATAGGCCGCCAGATTGGAGAGGTTGTCCATCCCGGACTCACCACCGAACTCCGCACTGGAGGTACCGGCAACGGATACGAGGTACACCGTGCTGCCATCCTCGCGGCGGTATTCGGTGATGGATGCGTGCGCACCGTGTTCCTCGGTATCCGGGATTGTCGCTGTCAGGTCGGCAATGGAACCGGGTGCGGTATCGACCGGTTGCCGCCGGGTTGCAGAAACGTTGAGCACACCACCACCGGTGAGGGCACCGCCGAGGGCGGCGATCGTACCCGCAAGTTCAGTTGGATTCTTCCCGTTACCGACTGTGCCCAACGGAAACGGATCGACCGTGAGGATTTCATCCCCCGCGGATACCAGACTGCGAAGAAACATGACCGTCTCTGGTGTCGCCAACACGTGCGCGTTCTCGGCAAGATAGGCGAAAGCAGTTTCCGGATCGGGGATAACGCCGGTGTCGATCAGAATGGTCGCGCCCAGCGCGGCTGAACCGAGCGTGACAATTCCTGCCGGTGTTCCCAAGAGCGCCACGGCGCTCATGACACTGGCCACGGCCGCTATCCGGATTCCCTCGGCTACGGTGCCGATGATGGAGTCTGAGATCATCGCAACACAGTTCACCACCGCCTGATCGGCACGCTCGTACCAGATCTGTGCCTGCCTCAAGTGGTCGCTTACCATCCCGGCCAGTCCAGCAATTCCGGAAAGCCCGAGCACTCCGAGTTCAGCCTCAACCGCCGCCAGCCCGATCAAGAAGTTCACCGGCGTATGCTCGGCGCCATCGGGATGCCAGCGCTCAACGCTGAGGCGGCCGTGGATACTGGTGATTTCATCCGCGATCCTGCGAAGGTTCGCGCTCGCAACATCGAACTGTGCGGTTTCAACTCGAATCTCGCCGCCCATCAGAACGTCTCCGCAATCAAGACCTGCCCGTCGAGCAGGGGAGTCACCGCTTCGTATTGAGTCGCGACCACGCGCATCCCGAATCCAGCCGCCGCGAGCATTGCTCCGATGGACTGTCGAGTGACTTCGTAACTGATCTGCGCCAGCGAGCGCCAGTTCGGCAGGCTCGCTTCATCCACGAGCGGGATGAGTTCCTGCTCGATGGCGGCTGATTCCTGGCGCAATAGCGTCGCCAACCGTTCGCATTCGTCACGCACGTGACGGATCGTTGTTTCATCCAGCATCGCGCCGATATCAGGCAACGGAAATATGGATTGGGCTGATGGCTGCATTGTGCCTCCTCCGCTCGGTTTCAACGCCCCGAGTGTGGCCCAATTTCCGCATCCGCACCGACCGTGAGCGCACAGCTGTGGATAACTCAGTTTCCACAGCCGCCGCGGTGCACCACGCGTGGGTTCAAGGAAATCAACAACGCCAGCACGCAAGACACCAAAGTGCGCAACAATATGGCGTATGGGCAATACACAAGAAGACGCAATCTTCCAAGTCTGCTTTGTGTGTACCGGCAATATCTGCCGGTCCCCCATGGCTGAGGCCATCAGCCGCACGCTGGCCGAACGAGACGGTCTCAATCAACTCATCTCCTTCACCTCCGCCGGTACCGGCGAATGGCACGTCGGCGAACGCGCTGACCCGAGGACGCTCAGTGCCCTCGAACGCGCCGGGTACAACGCCGATACCCATCGCGCGAAACAATTCGATCCCGAATGGTTCAACCGGTTCGATCTCATCTGCACGTTTGACCGCGGGCAATTGCGCATTCTGCGGAGCTGGGCTGAGACCAACGAGCAGCGAAATCTGCTTCGCCCGCTGCTGTCATTCGATCCGAACTGTGATGCCGGTCAGGATGTGACCGATCCCTACTATGCGGACGACGACCTATTCGACACGGTCCGCGATCAGATCGAAGCCGCATGCATTCATCTACTGCAACAGGTCGGGCCGGCGCTGCGCGCAGCCAAGGAAATCCACCCCCGATAACCCCACCGACCGCATCCGAACGGAGACACTATGAGTGCCCTGCCACCGCAACAGCTCAGCCCCCTCGACAGCCGCTACTACCGGGTAGTCTCCGCCCTCGGCGATCACCTCAGCGAAGCCGGGCTGAACCGCGCCCGCGTGCGCGTCGAAATCGAGTGGCTGATCTTCCTGTGTGAGCACAAGCTATTCGGCGCCACCCCGCTCACCGGTGAACAGCAGCAGGCACTGCGTGCAGTCGTGACCGAGTTCGGGCAGGATGCGATCGACGAGATCGGCGAGATCGAGTCGCGTACTCGGCATGACGTCAAGGCTGTGGAGTATTTCGTTCGCGCTCGTCTGCGCGAACAGGGCCTGGCAGGTATCGAGGAGCTCACCCACTTCGCCTGCACCTCAGAAGACATCAACAACACCTCATACGCGCTGACGATCCGCGCAGCCATTACCGAAGTGTGGCTACCGGCCGCCCACTCGGTAATCAAGCTGATTACCGAATTGGCTGAAGCCAACCGCGACCAGGCGATGCTCTCGCTCACCCACGGCCAACCCGCAACGCCTACCACACTTGGCAAGGAGCTCGCCGTTGTCGCCCACCGGCTCACCCGAGTACTTCGACGAATCGAACAGCAGGAGTACCTCGGGAAATGGGCCGGCGCCACCGGTAACTTTGCCGCGCACCTTGCCGCCAGCCCCGACACCGATTGGGAATCGCTCGCTGCCGAATTCATGGACGTGTTGGAGCTGACCTGGAATCCGCTCACGACACAGATTGAATCCCACGACTGGCAGGCCGAACTATACGCCAACATCAGCCACTTCAACCGCATCCTGCACAACTTCTGCACCGATGTGTGGCTGTACATTCAGCGCGGCATTTTCACGCAGATTCCGCAGCCGGGCGCCACGGGATCGTCCACGATGCCGCACAAGATCAACCCGATCCGGTTCGAGAACGCCGAATCCAATCTCGAACTGTCCTGCGCGATCCTGGATTCGCTGGCAGCCACACTGGTGACCTCGCGGATGCAGCGTGACCTGACAGACTCCTCATCCCAGCGCAATATCGGCGTTGGTTTCGGGCACTCACTATTGGCACTCGACAATGTGCGCCGTGGCCTTGGAGAGCTCGCCGTGAACGCCGAGCGACTCGATGCCGAACTGGCAGACAATTGGGAAGTGCTCGCCGAGGCAATCCAGACGGTAATCCGGGCGGAGAAGGTCGCCGGCCGCTCGGAAATTGAGGACCCATATGTGGTGCTCAAGGAACTTACCCGCGGTCACCGGATCGGTCGCGAACAGCTCATTGCGTTCGTTGCGGACCTCGACATTAGCGATGACGCAAAGGATCGGCTGCGGGCGCTGACTCCGCAAACCTATACCGGACGCAGCGCCGCGCTGGTCGAACGGCTGACGACCGACTAGCACCCACGAATAATCGCCCCCGAGATCAGCACTCGGGGGCGATATTGCTGGACCGGATGCATCCGGTCACGCTAGTCGTTGTTGAGTCGTTCCGCTTCTGGCACCGAAACGTCGCCGTCATAGGGGCGCAGCGCAGCACCGCGGGCACCGGGTTCATCGCTGTCGTGCAAGTTCCGGTCGAGGTACACCGGCACATCGGGGTTCGGACGGTAGCTGAGCAATAACAGGCCCAGTACCAGCAGCATCACGACCATGGTGATTCCTGCCAGGATGAGTCCCAACACGACATCCTTGAGCGTGAACAGCACGATAATCAGCACAAAAAGCGCAGCACCACCGGCGATCCCCAGCACCTCAAAGGGCTTCATCAGGGCTCGACGCTGCGCGCGCTCCTGCTCCTTGGCATTGTTCATGCGTGGTCTTCTCCTTGCCGCAACAACTCTTCTTGATCACGGCGGCGCATCGCGGCTCGAAGACTAATGGCTTCGATGATGAGCAGCACGCCGAGTAACGCAAAGTAGGCGCCGACAAAGCCGATGGCTTGAACATCGGCGGTCAGCGACCCCTCCACATGATCCATACCACCGTAACGCTGATTGAGATCAGGCGGCACTAACGCAACAACGAGTCCGAGCAACAGCGTGAGGGCACCAGATACGAGAATCTCACCGGCGTAGAGCGAGTGGCGGCGCACGATAAACGAGCCGAGCAGTTCCAACAGCCCGGTTGCGATTCCCCAAGTAGCAACTGTCGCAATGAACGACCCGACCGTGGCCCAGTCGTGACCACCGGTAGCCATGAACAGCGCAAACCCACCGGCAACTGCGCTGAAGATCGCGCGGGCAAAGACGAACGGCCGCAGCGGGTGACCTTTAATACCGACCGCTTCGAACCCGGTAATGACGCCTGAGGCGAGCACAACGGCGCCGAATACCGCGAACCCGAATCGAGCGTTGTGGTCTTGGGTGAACGTGATCACAATCGCGCCCACAATCACCGGGAGGGCGCGGAACAGCATTGACTTCCACACCGACTCCGGCAGATTACGAGTGGGATGTAGTCGCAACGGTTCGCCCTGCACGGTCGACACGGTGCCTCCAAGGGTCAGCGGATGTGATGCTCTAAGGCATAAATTCTACCGGTAGCGGATCGGCCGACATAACAGCAACGGGTGGGGTCGAAGAGTCGACCCCACCCGTCAGCACGTAATAGCTACTCGCTGTGACTAGTCCTTGCTGTCACCCTCGGTGATCGTGAACTCAGTCGCGTCGAACTGCTCGCGGAAATCGCTCTCGTTGACTGAGCCCTGGCAAATCATCATTGCGGTAAGCGCACTGCCCGAGTCCGAGAACGGGTGAACAGCGACGTAGATCGAGCCCTGGTCTGAACCGCCATAGCTCGAGTTCGACTTCACGTCTACCTGGTAGGTGAGGAACTCAACCTCGATACCCTCGGTGTCTTTTTTCTTGATCGGATCGCGTTCTTCAGCGTTGAGGTCAACGTTGGGACCCGTGCTCTGCTTCAGCGATTCATCCAGCGCATCCTTCATCGATCCGCGGACGTTGTCCGGGTCCACCGTGGCGACTCCATCGGAGGCGTAAGTGGCCACGTACAAGCAGTTGCCGTCTGAGGACTGGTAGGTTTTGGAGCCCAAGGAGGAGCCCAAGGAGTAGCTACTCTCTTTCCACTCGCCGTTGTACGAAACCTCAACATCGGAAGGAACTTCCTTCGATTCGATGGAGTAGTCCGGTCCGCCGCCGAGGCCACCGCCGCCACCGAAGAGCGCAATACCACCCCAAACTGCACCACCGATCAGTGCGATACCGAGTACAGCAACCAGCGCCCATACCCATCCGGCCGGGCCCTTCTTCTTGGGCTGCTGTCCAGCGGGGGTGTAACCCTGCTGGTTGTAGCCACCGTATGCGGCAGCATTCGGGTCTTGCTGCGGCTGACCGTACGCGCTCTGCTGCGCATACGCGGGCTGCTGAGCGTATGCATCCTGACCGTAAGCGGGCTGGGCTTCCTGGCCGTAGGCTGCGCCGCTGTGCTGACCATACGCCGAGTCTGTTCCCTGGCTATAGGCGTTCGCTGCATCCTGCTGGCCGTACACCTGCGCTTGCTGGTTGTACGAGTCCTGACCATAACCGGTTGCGCCACCCTGCTGGCCGTAGCTGCCCGATGCATCCGGCTGCGACTGACCGTAGCTGCCGTAGCTGGAGTAATCGTTCTGTGCCTGGTAGTTACCGTCACCGCTGCCGTACCCCTGGTAGCTCGACTGCGGCTGGTACCCCTGGTAGTCACCCGTTGAGGACTGGTAACCGGAGTTACCCTGACCTGCGTCATGGCCAGAGTTGTTCGGCTGGTTACCCGAGTTCGGGAAGCCCTCGCCCTGTCCGGCAGGGGGGAACTGGTTCGACATGCTGTTCCTTACGTCGTTACGTGCGGTTCTGCTCTTTTATATCAACCAAATCGAAATCGCATATCCCACAGCCGGGGGATACCGTATCCTTCGGCCTCGTTACGCCGTCTGCAACTCGATCTTGGCCCCCGCGAGCGCATCGTTCATCAGCGCCGGGGTAACCGACTCGGAGCGGTCACACATGATGGTGAACACGACCACGTGATTCGAGCCGGAAAACGCACGGACTGCGTGACCGGTCGAGATGTCATTGTCATCGCGGCTGGCGAATAGCACTTCGATGCGGGCGTTGTTGTCAGTGTGTAGATAAAGGGATGTTGCTTCGTCGGGTTCGACCCCGTGCGAGCGCAGCAAGAATCGCGAGGCCTCGTAGTCTGTCGAGCCGATGCGGGTGCCGATCTGGCCGCCGCCGATGCGTGAGGTCCGCCAATTGAAGACGCAGTGGGCTTCGTCACCCTCGGCGATGTTTCCGTACTGTTCGCGGCTCGGATCCCATCCTTCACCCTCCAGGCGGAACCAGCCGATCTTGGCCCCGCTAAATGTCACTGACGGCGTTGCCACCAGACCAACGGGACGGTCCAGGGGAAATTCTGGTCGCATCCGGGAAAAGCCGAGACTGAACGCAATGCATACACCGAATGCAAACAGTACCGCGGCGATGCCCAGGCCCAAACCAGCGCGCACACTGTGCTGTCGGCTGCTGAGGTCGGATGGGTCCGGTTGTGTCGCAGTTCGCCAGACGCCGGGGGCGGGCTCGCCTGAAGTTCCGGCAGTAGCGGGCGCCGGCGCATCAAGGTCAGCTGCGGATGGACTCACAGTGTTTAGCGTAGCTGGGCGGGTGCCGGGATGCGCTACATGGTCGGCGCCGGAGCGGTGCCAGGTGCATAGTCAACAAAGCGCGAGATATGGCCTTGGAACAGCACTGTGATGGTGTCAGTCGGCCCGTTGCGGTGTTTTGCGACGATGAAGTCGGCCTCGGATGCGCGCGGGTGGTCTTTCTCGTAGGCGCCTTCGCGGTGCAGCAGGATGACCATATCGGCGTCCTGCTCAAGTGAGCCGGATTCACGCAGGTCGCTCACCGCGGGTTTCTTGTCGGCGCGCTGTTCGGAGTTTCGGTTGAGCTGCGAGAGCGCGACCACCGGCACCTCCAGCTCTTTCGCGAGCAGTTTCAGCGCACGCGAGAATTCGGACACCTCTTGCTGTCGCGACTCCACACGCTTACCTGAGGTCATCAGCTGCAGGTAGTCGATGACGACAAGTCCGAGACCGTGCTTCTGCTTGAGCCGGCGGCATTTGGCGCGGATCTCAACGAGCGTCATATTCGGTGAGTCGTCGATAAACAGCGGCGCATCGGCAATCTCGCCCTGCGTGCGCGCAATCTTCGGCCAGTCATCGTCCGAGACATTTCCCGTTCGCATGTGCTGCAAGCGCACGCGGGACTCCGCCGAGAGCAGGCGCATCGCGATCTCAGCGCGGCTCATTTCGAGCGAGAAGAAGATCGATGGAATCTTCGCGTGAATGGATGCGTGCCGGCACAGGTCGAGCGCGAGCGTGGACTTTCCGAGACCCGGTCGTGCCGCGATGATGATCAGCTGGCCCGGATGCAGGCCGTTCGTGAGCTTGTCAAAGTCGCGGAATCCCGTGGGCACGCCCGTAAGTTCGCCATCGCGGTTCTGTGCCGCGTCGATCTCGTTCTGGGCCTCCATGAGCGCGTCACTTAGCGGCACGAAGTCCTCGGCCTGCACACCACCGGTTACGCCGTAGATTTCAGCCTGGGCATTGTTGACCAGGTCAACGACCTCACCTTCAGCGTGGTAGCCCATCTGCACGATGCGCGTACCGGCTTCAACAAGGCGGCGAAGTACTGCCCGCTCGGCGACGATTGATGCGTAATAGCCGGCATTCGCCGCCGTCGGCACGATACTTGCGAGCGTGTGCAGGTACTCCGCTCCGCCCGCGCGTTGCAGTTCGCCGGTTTTGGTGAGCTGATCGGTGACGGTAATGACGTCGGTTGGCTCTCCCGCTGCGTACAGGGTCTGCACGGCGTCGAAGATGATCTCGTGCTTCGGGATGTAGAAGTCGGCGCCGCGAACGGCCTCGACCACATCCGCTACCGCATCTTTAGAAAGCAGCATGCCGCCGAGCGCAGATTGTTCGGCCGCCAGATCATGTGGCGGTGTGCGCGGACCGTCTTGCGCATCGCGCAGATCCTCACGTGCAACCGGCGCACCGCCGCCACGATTCACGCGGGTGTCGTTACCGATCGACGTCAAAGACATGGGGTGGATCGTTCCTTTACATCAACGGGATGCGCTCTGTCGCGCGCACGATTGCTACACCTTAGCGCTCACGCAAGTCTGCCCTGTGGATAACTTGTGAGTATTGCGTGGACGACACGCCTGAGCCTTGTGAACATCCATGTGAATAGTTGTGGATAACTGTGCAGTTTCTTGCCTAGATATGTCCCTGACCAGGTATTTTATTCAGCTTGCAGCTGTGTGAAGTTTCTGTGTAAAGCTCGGGTTGAAGCTTGTCTCAGCATTTGTTTACCTGTTGACAACCTGGAGGATGTGGCCGCAAAACGTTCAGTCGTTCACACACGATTTCAGGTCCGAAGCACCCGAAACCAACCGTGAAAACCAGTGTTGGCACCCACCTTCTCGGCGGGTGCCAACAGCTGTGCGGTGTGCGGAGAGCGTTATCGCTTAGTGATGACCTGGAGGGTCAGCTTGGCGGTGACGTCCTCGTGCAGGCGAACGATCGCCTCGTGGTTTCCGATGCTCTTAATTGGCTCCGGGAACACAACCTTGCGCTTGTCGATCGTGCCGAGACCCTGCTTAGCAACCGCATCCGCCACATCCGCGGTACGAACCGAGCCAAACAGACGACCCTCTGCGCCCGACTTAACGGCGATCTTGATCAGGGCGCCCTCAAGCTGCTGCTTGAGCTCCTGTGCCTCTTCAATCGACTTGAGCTCACGAGCCTCGCGAGCCTGCTTAATCTGAGCAACCTGCGACTCGCCGCCGCGGGTCCAGTTCACCGCGTATCCCTTAGGAACGAGGTAGTTACGTGCGAAGCCGTTGCGGACCTCGACAACGTCGCCGGCCGAACCGAGGCCGTCAACTTCCTGGGTAAGGATGATCTTCGTTGCCATGTGTCGTCCTCCTAGCGGCCCGAGCCAGCGTACGGAAGCAGTGCCATTTCGCGTGCGTTCTTAACCGCACGAGCGATGAGGCGCTGTTCCTGAACCGAAACGCCGGTGATGCGGCGTGCGCGAATCTTGCCGCGTTCCGAAACGAACTTACGGAGCGTGTTGACGTCCTTATAGTCAATGACGCCGACCTTAATCTGCTTTACCGGAGCGGCGGGCTTTGCCTTGCCCCGGTGTGACTTGCGGCGATCGCCGCTCGACTTACCAGCCATTGCTGTCTTCCTTCTGAACTAAAAACGGTGCGTGATCTACTGTGCCGCGCGTTAGAACGGCGGCTCGTCGTCGTATCCGCCAGCGTTCGTGCCGGGCGCTGCCCAGCCACCATTGCCGCCACCGAAGTTCGACTGACCTCCGCGCGAAGCGGAATTGCCCCAAGGCTCATCAGTCTGCGGACGCGACTGCTGTGCAGCCGGTGCCTGTACTTCAGCGTTACGGTTCTGACCGCCACCGTAGTTACCGCCTCCACTGGAGCGAGTTACCTGTGCGGTGGCATAACGCAGTGCGGGACCGATCTCTTCGATATCGAGCTCGAATGAGGTGCGCTTCTCGCCCTCACGAGTCTCATAGGAGCGCTGCTTGAGCTTGCCCTGCGCGATGACGCGCTGGCCCTTGGTCAGGCTCGACGCAACGTGTTCCGCGTACTCGCGCCATACCGAGGCGCGAAGGAACAGCGCTTCGCCATCCTTCCACTCATTCGACTGACGGTCGTACACGCGCGGAGTGGATGCAATCGTGAAGTTTGCTACTGCCAGCCCGTTCGGGGTGTAACGCAGTTCCGGATCGGCGGTGAGGTTTCCCACCACGGTGATGATTGTGTCGCCTGCCATGTCGAACTCCTATCTTGTTGAGTTTCGGTGGTTACTTCGACTGTGCGGCGGCTTCGTCGTCCGACTGAGCGCCACCGAGACGGAACGATGCCTCATCGGCGCGAAGAACCTTGGTACGCATAACGGCTTCCGACAGACGAAGCTGACGGTCGAGTTCCTGCGCGGTTGCCGGGGTCGAAGTGAAGTTTACGACGGCGTAAATGCCCTCAGACTTCTTGTTGATCTCGTAGGCTAGCTTGCGCTTACCCCAGATGTCGGTGTTCTCAATCGTTCCGCCATCTTTGGTGATTACGGCGAGGAACTTCTCGAGGCTCGGGGCGACGGTGCGCTCGTCTACCTCTGGATCAATGATCACCATGAGTTCATACTGATGCACGATTAACCCACCTCCTTTGGTCTCAAACGGCTACAGACGGTCTGTAGCAGGAGGGTTGTTGCATCGTGGCGATGCGGGTACACCACCACCGCTGCGCTAGTTCCGAAAGAGCCAACACAACCTCATCAGCTTAAATCAACGCCGAGACAAGCGCCAGTCTTTTTTGGCAGTCTTTCCTGTCACTACAAAATTTACGGCCTGATCACGTTCAATGGTGGCGACGCCGTCCGCACCATGTGCGCTTGCGCAACCCACAGCATCCGCACGCCGCTGGAGCTATTCGCTATGACCTCCCAATACCCCTCGAACCCGCAGCGACCAGAGCACAACCAGTATGGTCAATACGGCCAGTCGGGCAGCGGCTACCCCCCATACAACGGAGCTACCAACCACCAGCAGTCGGCACACCACCAGCAGCCGGCACAGCGCAAGGCCAATATTCCGGGAGTTATTGCGGTGGTTATCGCGGCGCTGGCGATCCTATTTAGTTTCGTTCCCATGCTGGGGATTGTGGCAATAGTGCCCTCACTCATTGCAATCTGTTTGGGCATCGCGGGCGTGGCCTCATCCACCTACCGAGCCAACCGCGGCTGGGCAGTTGCCGGCATCGAGCGGCTATCGGCGTCGTCATGTCTCGTGATGCGATCATGGACGTATTCGGTTGGGAAGATCAAAGACGACATCTCCGATGCACCGACCCGATCCGAGGCGCCGTCAACACCATCCGAGCGCGATGACAACAACGACCCCGCCAGCCCCGGAAGCGAAACCCCCGGCACCCTAAGCGCCCCGGCATCCCCGAAGCACCGCCATCCCGGAAGCCCCCCTAAAGCGAGCCCCCTCGGGCCAAACTGTCTCACTTTCCACCCCCACAAAACGAATAACCGCACGTACCCCTCAAAACTGAGACAGTTCCGCACACTTCCACCACCGCCCAGCCAGCACCTCTAAACCCCCAGCGCCCCTAAAGCGAACCCCTCCCCGGGCCAAACTGTCTCACTTTCCACCCCCACAAAACGAATAACCGCACATACCCCTCAAAACTGAGACAGTTCGGCACAAATGCCCCGCCGCCGCGGGCGGGGGCAGGCGGGACTAGACGCAGGCAAGGCAGGGTGAGGTAGCCGCGGCACAGTCCGGGAATTCAGCCCGCCACTCGGACGCGCGAGCCCCGCCCCGAAGCACCGCCATCCCGAAAGCGCCCCCGGCACCCCCTAAACCGAACCCTCCCCAAGCCAAACTGTCTCACTTTCCACCCTCACAAGACGAATAACCGCACATACCCCTCAAAACTGAGACAATTCGGCACAAACGCCCCGCCGCCGCGGGTGGGGGTAGCAACGCAGCGGGCTGGGAGCGAGGGACGGTGAAGCGAAAGCGAGAGCGGGCGGCGAGGGTGAAGTAGACGCCGTGGAGATGGAACGGGGGACGGTGAGGCGGGAACGCAGGCTGGGCAGGAATGCAGGCGGTGCCGGAGCCTGCATAGGAACTGCTCCCCACTCTTCGGAACCTGATTGCTCAGTCCAACGAGTGGGGAGCAGTTCATCTTGACACCGCCCCTATAACCACCGAACACGCTGAGGTATTCGAGGGCGGATATCCGTTAGCTGACGCTATCGGCTGCCTCTTGGGCCTTTTCCAGACCCTCCTTAACCGGCACCTTGCTGAGGAACACCTCATTCAGCGGCGGCGTGAACGCCTCCATCTGGGCGGCATAGTTCGTACCACCCACCGGCGGCGCCGGTTCGGTCTTTTCAATCACGGTGAAGAACGCAGACGTATCTACACCCTCACCCTTCCAGTACTCGTCATAGGCGGTACGGGCCTCGGCACTTGCGGGCGCCGCCGCACCCTCGGCCCCGAGGTAAGACGCGCCTTCTGCCGACCCCAGCCACTCGAGGAGCTTCTTGGTCGCCTCTGGGTTATCAGAGTTCTTGTTCCCGGCAACAACCAGACCCGGCGCCACAGTCTTCTGTCCAGCCTGTCCGGCCGCCATTTCGGTGATCGACCAGTTAAAGGTCGCCCCCTCGTTCACGTTGACGAGGTTGTACGTGCCCGACTGGAACACCGCAATATTGCCCTTGATGAACTCATCGCGCGTGTAGTCACCGTTATCGTTCGTGGCCTCAGCCGGCGGAGCGACGTGGTACTTGTTGATCAGGTCCACGATGTACTGGTAGGCCTCGACCGTCTTGGGGTTGGTGAAGGTGAGCTTGTTGTTTTCGTCCTGGTACGTTCCACCGTTCGAGGCGATGAAGTTCAACTGGATGTTTTGCAGTTCGCTGGATGCATTGATCGCGTAGGTCTTGACCTTGGTCGGCTCGAACTGCGGGGATGCGGCATTGTTGCCGTTCTCGTCAATGGTGAGTTTCTGCAATAGCGGCAGCAGCGTGTCCTTCTCTGGGTCAGGGTTCCACGTTGCCTTCGAGAGCTCATCCGCCGTCACGCCCGCTTCCTTGAGCAGGTCCTCGTTCACGTAATACGCCGAACCACCGTCATTGACCTGCGGCACACCCCACAGCGCGTCGTTCTGGGTGTACTGCTCTATGACGGTCTCATCCCAGGTGTCGATTACCGACTGATCGAAGGTTTCAGAGATATTGACCAGATTGTCGCTTTCGACGTAGTCGGTCACGCTCGCACCGTTCAGCCAGAACAGGTCATCACCCTGCCCGCTACCGACTTCATTTCGCAGGGAGGTGAAGTAGGTGTCCCACGGGACGACATTCAACTCAACCTTGATTCCAGGGTTTTCTTCTTCAAACTTGGCAATCGAAGGCTCGTAGGCCTTTGCCGCATTCTCATCCCACAGCCGCAGGGTAATAGTGCCCGAGTCACCATCACCGCCGCTTGGTGCGCAACCGACAAGTGACACGGCGGCAAGCGCCGTCACAGCGCCGGTAATAATCCGTCGAAGTTTCATGATGCTCCGTTTCTTGCGCGTCTCGACTACCTCATTGAAATACATGTACGCGCATCGACTGCATCCATTCTTTCAGGGCAAGCACCGAAATGTGTTGATGGTTGCAATTTCAACCATTTATATGACGACAGATGACGACCTATTACGGCGCATTGAGTGGGATGTGGGAGGAATCTCGCTCTGCGCGAACACTCCCCTAGCGGAAGCTAGAAATCTTGATCGAGCGCACAATCTGCCGCTGGAAGATCACGAACAGCACGATGAGCGGCAGCATCGCCAGCATGGATGCGGCCATGATGAGCGTCGTGTTGTTCGCGTACTGCTCCTGCAAACTTTGGGTTGCCGTAGTAATCACAAACAACCGGTTCCGGCCGATCATCAGCGGCCACATGAAATTGTTCCAGTGCGTCACCACGGTGATGAGCATCAGCGTGACCAGCGTCGGCCGCGAGAGCGGGACCACCAGTCCGAACAGGATGCGCAGGGTCCCTGCCCCATCCATCCGCATCGCATCGAGCAACTCCTGCGGGATCTGCCGGAACTGTTCACGCAACAGGAACACCGCATACGGCGAACCAAGAATGAACGGCAGCACCAACCCGGTGAACGTACCCACCTGATTGATCTCGTTCATCATGAAATACAGGGGCACCACGGTGACCACCTGCGGCACCATGAGCGTTGCCAAAAACACCCAGAACAGTAGCTCTCGGCCGGGGAAGCGCATCCGCGCGAAGGCGAACGCGGCCAGTACCGAAAACAGCAACTGACAGACCGTGATGACCAGTACGGCCAGCACGGTGATTACCGCCGCTTCGCCAAAGTCGACGCGACGATCCCCGAGCGCCTGGAAGTTTTCGAGCGTGGGCGGCGCGGGCAACGACAAGCCCTCAGCGCTGAACTGCTGCTTCGATGTGAATGCGGTGACCAGCGCCAGCACAAACGGCAGCAGCGTAATGGCCGTCACCACCAGCAGCGCCGCATAGCTCGCAATCGAACCGATACGACGCGCGAGGGTTGAGGGGCCGCCCATGGGCGCAACCACGCGATCATGCGACAACTCAATCACCTACCTGTCGTAATTCATCCGTCGACTGAACACCACATTTTGCAGTACCGACACCGCCACCAGAATCACGAACAGCGTGAGCGCCAGTGTGGCCGCGTGACCGATATTCGCCTGGGGCACTGCCTGCTGGTAGATGCGGGCGGCGATCAGGTCGGTACTGCCACCGGGCCCACCGTTCGGGGAGAGCGTATAGACGAGGTCGAAGGCTTGAAAGGATGCGATGACTCCCGTCACCGTCACAAAGAACGTTGTGGGGCGCAACAGCGGCAGGATGATCTGCCAGAAAATCTGCCGCTCGGTTGCACCGTCGATCCTCGCTGCCTCGATCACCTCGCTGGGCATACTCGACAGGCCGGCCATAAAGAACAGCGATACGTAGCCGATCTGGGTCCACGCCTGAACAAAGGCGACGGTCGGTAGCGCCAGCGCCTCATTGCTCAACAGCCCCACATGGTGCCCAACCACCGAGTCGAGCACGCCGCCGTAGTCGAAGATCCAATTCCACACGATGCCGAGCACTACCGGCGCGCTCACCCACGGCAGCACCAGCAGTGTGCGGAACACTGCGGATCCCGGTAGTGCTTTGGTCAGCAGGGTCGCCAACCACAATCCGGCACCGACTTGGAGCGGCACCACGATGGCCACGAATAGGACGGTCACCCCGAGGCTGTGCCACATCGTGGGTGAGGTAAATGCCCACTCCCAGTTTTCGGTACCCACAAACTGCAACGGCCGAAGAATGTCCCACTTCGCGAAGGAGAGATACACCAAGAGCAGGATGGGTACGGCCATGAATGCCACAACGCCGATGAGCGCCGGGCTGATCAGCGCGTAGGCCATCACCGCCTCGCGGCGAGCCAGTTTCGTCGCCGTGTGGTTACGTCGCCGCACGCGACCGGCACCGCCTGCGTTGCGATGCTCGGGGGATGACACCGGTGCGGTCTTAGTCACGACTCGCTCCATCATGCTCGCTGCGGCTCTGCCACCACGCTAACAGTCGTCGAGTGGCTTCTTCTTCACCCAGCGGCCCTTCGTCCAGGCGCAGTTCCAGCAAGAAGGTTCGCGCCTCACCAACTTCACGCGATGGGCGAAGGTCCAGAATCTGCATGATCTGGTCCCCATCCAGGTCGGGCCGGATCGCATCCACCGCTTCTTGTTCTCGCAGCTCGTTCAGGCGCTGCTCGAGCGCGTCGATGGCGAATTGCAGGCGCTCTGATTTGCGCTTGTTTCGGGTGGTGATATCGGCGCGGATGAGCAAGAGCAGGCGGTCGAGAAGCGGTCCCGCATCCCGAGCGAATCGCCGCACTGCCGAGTCGGTCCAGCCGGCGCCCTCGTAGTTATAGAGCCGCATATGCAACTCCACGAGTCGCGCAATTTGTTTGGTGGATTCGTTGTCGAAGCGCAACGCCGAAAGCCGTTTTCGGGCGAGCTTTGCGCCCACCCAATCGTGGCCGTGGAAGGTGACCACGCCGTTTGGCCCGAACGCACGGGTTTTGGGTTTGCCAATGTCATGCAGCAGCGCACCCCAGCGCAGGATCGGGTCGGGATGCGCGGGGAGCGACCCCTGGCCGCCGTCAGTTTCCTGCTCGTCACTTGGGGACGCATCCGTATCGATACATGCCCGCTGATACGCCTCACGCTCAAGCTCAATCGCGTTCTCGAGTACGCGCAGCGAATGTTCGTACACATCCTTGTGATGGTGGGCAGCATCGTGTTCGAGTTGCAGGGCCGGGAGCTCTGGCAGCACGAGGTCGGCGAGACCGGTTTCGACCAGCAGCTCCAGCCCGGCTCGGGGCCGATCGGTGAGGATGAGCTTATTGAGTTCATCGCGCACTCGTTCGGCTGAGATATCGCAGATCCGCTCGCGCATATCGACAACGGCGCTAAACGCCTCCGCGTCCAGGTGCATCCCGAGCTGCGACACGAAGCGCAGTCCCCGCAGCATCCGCAGCGGGTCGTCACCAAAGGACACTTCCGCATCGATCGGCGTGCGCAGCACACCGTCCATGAGGTGTTCAAACCCGCCAGTCGGGTCGACCAGCTCCATTTGTGGCAGTGCGAGGGCCATTGCGTTCACGGTGAAATCACGTCGCAACAGGTCGCCGGCGAGATCGTCACCGAAGGCGACCACGGGCTTTCGCGAGTGGCCGTCATAGCTGTCCGCCCGATACGTGGTGATCTCGACGGTTTCACCGTCGATCCGCGCGCCGATTGTGCCGAACGCACGACCGATATCCCAATGTGCCTGTGCGATCGGATGCACAATCTCCAGGATGCGGTCGGGGCGCGCGTTGGTTGCAAAGTCGAGGTCGTGGATGGGGCGACCCAGGAATGCGTCGCGTACCGGTCCCCCGACGAGGGCCAGCTCTTCGCCGGCTGCGGCGAATGCATCAGCCAGCTTCGCCACCGGGCCGGCCTGAGCCAGGTCGCGGAGGCGATCGAGAGCGGTTTGGACGTTGAGCACCGACCCAGTTTACGAGTTCGTTCCCCGGCGAGGGCTATCGAAGCTGGCAAATCGCCCTCGTACACTTGCGATTATGTCCGATGCGAAGCACCTGCGCGCGCGACGGCGGGCCGTGTTTCGATGGTTGGCCTCGGTCGCCGCTTGCCTTCCCCTCACCGTGGGGTGGGGGGTCGATATAGCGAACCCCGCAAGCGCATCCGCGTCAGTCGCGGTAACGGACGCTGCCGCTACCACTCATCGGGATGGTGTTCCGCAGGCGGCAATGGATCTCGGTACCGGGGTGAACGATCAACTCACCGTGGAACTCGCCCTGGACGCACCGGCGGCTGATGGCAGCGAACCATTGCGGGGCGTGCTCGTTATTCGGAACCGCACCAAGGATCCGGTGAAGAGCAGCAGCGTGCGACTAGGGATCGAAGCAGGTGCCTTTGGCTCTCGGCAGTCGCTCACCAAATGGCTCACCCCGCCAACCGAGAAAACCCCGCGTGAACCCGGCGAGCTGTTGAACGGTTCGGCAGTAGCAGCCAGTGTCGACATTCCCGAGATCGGGCCGGATGAGCGTGTTGAAGTGCCCTTCACCATGCCAACAGAATCGCTCGACCGTGTGGACCTCACCACCGCTGCGGTATATCCACTGCGCGCCCAACTCGTCCACGACCGTACGGTATTGGCTGAAGGCCACAGCACTGTCGCAGCGGCTCCGCTCGCTACCGGCGATGAGCTCGACACCCCCTATCAACTGAACGTGGTTGTGCCCGTACTTGCGGCCATCAACGAAGGCTCGTTGATCAGTGCGCAGAGCCTGGAGAAGCTCACCGAGAATGGCGGTCGCTTACAGCGCTTATTGGATGCGGTGGACGGTACTCAGGCAACGCTCGCGCTCGACCCGCGCATCCTCGTATCCATCCGCGCTCTTGGTGATGACGCGCCCGCGAGCGCCCGCGCATGGCTAGAACGACTCGAGTCGCTAAATAATCCCTCGATTTCGCTTGCCTTCGCCGATGCGAACCTGCGGCTACAGCAGGAGGGTGGTTTGGATGCGCCGCTGCAGGCAGAGTCCTTCGCGTTCGCCATCGATGGCCACACCTTTACCGACACCACGCAACCACAGGCATCCCCCACCGCCTCTTCTAGCGCAGCACCTGAACCCAAGAAGTATGAGTCGGGCGAAGTACCCACTACCGAGCAATTACAGTCGTTTGCGTTTAGCAACCCCGAGGTCGTATGGCCCGCTTCGGGCACGGTGTCGGATGTGGGCTCGTTCGCCCGCTGGGTTGATCCGGATGCGGACAACACGGTGTTGATTGACGGCGCGCAGGCGAGTGGGGGCGAGGATGCGACGCTCGCGTCCGGTGCGCTGCAGCAGGTGGATGGAACACCGGCGATCGTGACCGACAACGCAATGGAAACTGCCGTCGAGGATCTGCTCACCGCATCCAACCCTTCGGCCCGAAATGCGGCGCTGAACCGGCTGGTTTCCACTGCTGCGCTTTCGGTACCCTCGGCGTCCGATGCGCCCACTCAGGTGATCGCCCTACCGCGCCAGGAAGTGGAAGACCCCGATCGAGTGGCAGAGGTATTGAAGCAACTTGAGTCGCTGCCTTCGATAAAACTTTCTGGGCTGCCGGCGCTACCTGATGGGGGCAGCAGTGGACTGCCTCCTGGTCAGATTTCCCCTGGCAATGTCACCAAGGCGCAGTTGACTGCGTTCAGTCGCCTGCAGCAACGAAACGAGCGTGGCGAGTCCCTCACCGGCCTGTATGACGATCCTGAGTTTGCGATGCAGCAGCTCCGGGTGGAGCTGCTGCGAGCCACGTCAGTGCAGCGGTTATCGCCTGATGACACCAAGGGTGCGGTGGATGCGTTTACGGATTTTGCTGTTGGCGCCTGGCACGGAATCAAGGCCGAGCAGGGTAGTGAGATTCAACTGATTGGCCGCGAATCGGCGATTCCGCTGTTTGTTGCCAATCACACCAATCGGCAGATCAATGTCGAGATTCGCCTGCGCGCGACCACTGGGCACCTACAGGTAGATCACCCCGTGGTCGTGACCGTGGCGCCGGATTCGGTTACACGCGCACAGATTCCGGTGAATGCGATCGCCAACGGGTCGACGACGGTACACGCGAGCTTGTGGACTCCAGATGGCGTCGAGCTACCGACGACGGCGAGCTTCTCGGTAAACATCAATACCGATCTTGAGACCGTCATCATCGCGGTGCTCGGCGGGATTGTGGTGGTGTTGTTGATTGCAGGTTTCATCCGCACCAGGAAGCGAATCATGGCTCGCCGTGCTGCTGCTGACTCGCCGGTAGAATCTGCCAATGCCCTCGAGTCGACCGATGTCGATAGTGGCGACCAACCCGATTCGCGGGAGGAAAGTCCATAACCATGGCCACCGGTAGAAATGTCTTGATCATGGCCTCGGGCACCCTGGTTTCACGGGTGCTCGGGTTCGTTAAGGCCATTGTGCTTGCGGCGACTATCGGTCTCGTTGGTTCGGCATCGGCTGACGCATTCGCCAATGCGAATGCGCTGCCGGCAAACGTGTACCAGTTAATTTCGGGCGGATTGCTCAATGCGGTGCTCTTGCCGCAGATCGTTCGTGCGATGAAGGATGCTGACGGTGGTCGTACCTACGTCAACCGGCTAGTCACGCTGTGCATGGTAATACTTGGGCTGGTCACCGTTGTGCTCACAATCGGGGCACCAGTGCTCGCCTGGTATTACGGCATCACGCTGAATAGCGAACAGCTGGGATTAGTAACGGCATTCGCGTACTGGTCGATTCCACAGATCTTTTTCTACGGCCTGTATTCGGTGGTGACCGAGGTACTCAACGCGAAGGAAATGTTCGGTCCGTTTGCCTGGGCTCCGGTGCTGAACAATGCCATCGCAATCGCGGTGATCGTCGCCTTCGGCGTGATTTTTGGTACGGATGCGGCCGGTCTTCGCGCGATCAGCGATTGGGATCCGACAATGATCGCGTTCCTCGGTGGCGGTATCACTTTGGGTGTGGCGATGCAGGCGCTGCTGCTGTTTTCGTTCATGCGGAAGGCGGGGTACAGCTTCCGCCCGGACTTCCATTTTCGCGGCACGGGCCTGGGCAAGGCTGCGAAGCTTGCCGGCTGGTCGTTCGGGGTGCTTGTTATTACGCAGACGGTTGGGTGGATTGACACGCTCATGGCAAACCGAGCCTTCGGCGCAGCCGCGTCGCTGGCAGCAAATCAGAATGCATGGATGATCTTCATGCTGCCGCACTCGCTGATTACCGTGTCAATCGCGACCTCGCTGTTCACTGGTCTGAGCAAGAAAGCGGCCGCAAGGGATACCACGGCAGTAGCACGGGACTTTGGCCAGGGCGCGCGCGCAATCATCATGTTCATGGTGTTCTCGGCGGTCGCCCTGATGGTCATCTCGCCGGCATTCGCACGGATTTTCTCCACAACAGATCGAGGTGTTGTCGCGCTGGCCGCGATCCTTTGCGCGGCACTGCTCAGTCTGGTGTCATTCTCGCTGCTGTTTTACACGCAGCGCATCTTCTATGCATTCGAAGACACCCGCGCGGTGTTCTTCCTCTACCTCTACACGGCGCCACCTCACCTGGTCGCCATGTTCGTGGTGGCCTACACGCTCCCCATCGAGTGGATCGTGGTTGGTTTGGCGCTGCTTGAAAGCACGATGACGATCATCCGTATGGGCATTCAATTGCGCGCAGTAACTCGGTACACGGGGTCCCTCGCTGAGCAGAAGCTCGGCCCCACGCTATGGCGCTATCTGGCGACTGCCGTTCCGACCGCCGCAGTCGGTGCCGTCATTGTGTGGCTGATGGGTGGCTACAACACGGGCGGCTTCGCTCGTTCTGGAATCTTCGCTGCGGCACTCACCTGCGCGATTGCTGGTATCGCCATGGTGTTGGTGTATTTCGGCATCACCATCGCCACCCGCGCGCCGGAGATTGTTCCCTTTGCCGGTCCCCTGCTACGTCGGTTGAAGCCACAGTCCGGCCGACACGAACACAACGCCGTTCGCCACGCCGCGTCTGACGAACAGGATCAGCTGGCGGACGAATTCGATTCGCTGTTGACGAGCTACGCTGAGCAAACTGACGTAACCGGCTATTCAGCGCCCGATACTGCCCTGATGCAGAGCATGTCGAATGCGACCGCGGGCATGCTCACTCGCCGACAGTATCGCGAGTATGAGCGCAGGATGCGGCGTGAAGCGTACGACCGCCAAGTTGCGCAGGACGACGAACCGCTGCTGTAACCGCGCACAGCACACGCAGTACGGCGGGCGCATCCTCCGAATCAACACAGGAGTTCGCGCAAGAATGAACTAGATTTGCCACACGCGCGTTACCCGAAGCATCCGGTCAACTGGCCGTGGGACGTAACCGACAGCATCCATAAACCGCACAGGAGGACAACCCATGCGAAACGTCGCCATTATTGGCTCCGGTCCAGCCGGCTACACCGCAGCCATCTACGTGGCTCGGGCCGGGCTGAACCCGGTGCTGTTCACCTCTGCGGTTGAAGTGGGTGGCGAATTGATGAACACCACCGATGTGGAGAACTTCCCCGGATTCCCCGAGGGCGTACTGGGCCCTGATCTGATGCAGAAACTGCAGGAGCAGGCCGAACGATTTGGCACCGAGCTGGTCTACGACGACGTCACCGAAGTGTCACTGACCGACCAGGTGAAGACCATCACCACCGCGTATTCGGGTGAGTTCCAGGCGCTCGCCGTGATCGCCGCGACCGGGTCGGCCTACCGACACCTTGGTGTTCCGGGTGAGGACACCCTCGCCGGCAAGGGAATTGCGTGGTGTGCAACCTGTGACGGCGCGTTCTTTAAGGATCAGCACATCATCGTGGTCGGCGGCGGCGACTCGGCGATGGAAGAAGCAACATTCCTCACGCGCTTTGCCGAGCGCGTCACCATCGTGCACCGCTCCGAACAGTTCCGCGCCTCGAAAATCATGCTTGAGCGCGCCCGTAACAACCCGAAGATTGACTGGCTCACGAACACCGAAGTCGTCGAGTTCGGTGGCGAGGCGACCCTGCAGTTCGTGAAGCTGCGCAATAACGTCACCGGTGAGGAGTCAGAACTGCCGGTCACCGGCGCATTCGTTGCGATCGGCAACGATCCGCGAGTATCGCTCTTTGAAGGGCAGCTTGAATTGACCGATGAGGGTGTTATTGCCGTAGACGGTCGCAGCTCGATCACGAATCTGCCCGGTGTATTCGCCGCCGGTGACGTGATCGACGATCACTACCGTCAGGCCATTACCGCGGCCGGGTCTGGCTGTGTGGCCGCGCTGGATGCCGAAGCGTACATCACCGGGCTTCCCGACGAGCTGTTGCAACAGGTTGAGCCCGCAGCTCAGCTTGCTCCCGAACCAACGACAACTGAGGAGAACTAATGTCCACCGCGAAGAACGTCACCACCGCAGAGTTTGATGCCGAGGTCATCAATCACGATGGACCAGTCATTGTCGAATTCTGGGCGCCGTGGTGCGGTCCCTGCCGTCAGGTCGCTCCGGTATTGGATGCGATCGCTGAGGCGCACCCGAAGGTAAAGGTCGTCAAGGTGAATATTGACGAAGAGATGGATCTGGCGATGAAGTATCAGATCACCTCCATCCCCGCGATCAAGCTCTTCGACAAGGGCAAAGTGCAACGCGAGGTCGTCGGCGCGAAGCCACGCGCCGCCCTGGAACAGGACTTCGACGGCTTCCTCGACTAGCTCGACACTGTGCCGGATGCGGGTTGGAGTCGCGCGTGTATGTCGCGACCGGCCCGCATCCGAACTGTGCCGCGTGGCACCGCAGGCGTAGACTGAACCATCGGCTGTTACTCGAAAAGGATGGATGTGTCAGCGCAGAATAACCCTCAGCCCTCGGGCGGTCGGACTCTAGACCCCTGGTACTCCAATTACGCAGCTCGCACTCGCGGTCTGTCGGCGAGTGAAGTGCGAGCGTTGTTTGCGGTCGCTTCGCGTCCGGAGGTGGTTTCGCTTGCGGGTGGTTCGCCGTTTGTTGCCGGGCTTCCCGATGAGCTGGTACATGCGGCGTTCGAATCGATGATGCGCGAGCACGGCCCGGACGCGCTGCAGTACGGTGGCGGTCAGGGCTTGCCGCAATTGCGCGAACAGATCCTCGAACTCATCGCGATGGAGGGCATCACTGACGCCAACGCCGATGACATCATCACCACGACAGGTTCGCAGCACGCTATCGATCTGGTGACGAAGCTGTTTATCGATCCGGGTGATGTCATCCTTGTCGAGTCGCCCAGTTACGTGGGTGCTTTGGGCACGTTCAAGTCGTATGAGGCGGATATCCGCCACGTTGATATGGACGATGAGGGCTTGAATCTGGATGGGCTCACGAAGGCGATTCACGCTGCCCGCGCCGAGGGTAAGTCGGTGAAGTTCCTGTATACGGTGCCGAACTACAACAACCCGACTGGCGTAACCATGTCGGCGACGCGACGTCGTGAAGTGCTCGATCTGTGCATCCGCGAAGACATTTTGATTGTTGAGGATAACCCGTACGGGCTGCTGTACTTTGATTCGCCGGCCCCGGATGCGATCCGTTCGCTTGACTCAAAGCATGTGATCTATCTGGGTTCGTTCTCGAAGATTCTCTCGCCGGGAGTGCGCGTCGGGTTCGTGGTGGCTCCGCACGGTATCCGCGAGAAGGTTGTGTTGTCGGTCGAGTCTTCGATTCTGTCGCCGTCGATGATGAACCAGTGGCTGGTGACAGAGTTCCTCTCTGGAACGGATTGGCGCGGGCAGATCGACACCTTCCGCGGAATCTATCGGGAACGTCGCGATTCGATGCTCGATGCATTGCAGGAACATCTCCCCCAGCTGAGCTGGACGAACCCGGACGGTGGTTTTTTCACCTGGGTGCAGCTGCCGGAGGGGTTGGATTCGAAGCAGATGTTGCCGCGCGCGGTGAAGGAGCTCGTGGCGTATACCCCCGGTACCGGGTTCTATGTTGATGGTCGCGGTCACGACAAGATTCGTTTGTCGTTCAGTTTTCCTGATCCTGAACGGATTCGTTTGGGTGTGCGCCGGCTCGCGAACGTCGTCAACGAAGAACTTGATCTGCTGGAAACGTTCGGCGAGATAGCAACGCCAACGCGGCCGGAACGGCATGTTTCGGCGGCACCGCCAGATCTGGTCTAGTGAAGCGTCCGCACTGGGGCCACGCACGGTTGCAGTGCCACACCGCCTAGAGAGAAGGAGTAATGCCAATGACTATCCAGGGTCGCCACGTGGTGATTCTTTCGGGCGGAATTTCGCACGAGCGCGATGTTTCGTTGCGTTCGGGGCGTCGAGTGGCGGATGCGCTGACTCGTGCGGGTGCCAAGGTCACGGTGCGAGAGCCCGACAGCGAGTTGTTGCCGTGGCTGTTGGGGCACAGCGACGAGGTGGATGTGGTGTGGCCGGTGCTGCACGGTGCCTCTGGGGAGAACGGTGCGCTGTATTCGTTGCTGCGCGCGAACGGCATTCCCTATGTTGGTTCGCGTCCGACCGCTGCGAAGCTCGCTTGGAGTAAGGCGACTGCGAAGGCATTAGCCAAGCGTGCCGGTATTGCCACGCCACCTTCCATTGTGTTGCAGAACCAGACCTTCCGCGAGCTGGGTGCGAAGAGTGTCATTGAGGCCATCGCCCGTGGTATCGATTTCCCTGCAGTGGTGAAGCCGGTTGAGGGCGGCTCGGCGCAGGGTGTCACGCAGGTGTCGAATGTCACCGAGTTTGGACGCGCGCTAATGACCGCGTTCACCTATTGCGACAGCGTGTTGATCGAGAAGTTCATTGCCGGCACCGAGGTGATGGTCGGCGTGCTGGATTTGGGTGAGGGACCGTTTGCTGTACCAGCGGTTGAGACCGTCCCCAACACCGGTGTGTTTGACTACGCTGCCCGCTATAACGCGGGTGAGACAACATACTATGTTCCGGCGCGACTGGATGAGGAAGTGGCGCAGCTGGTTGCGAAGCAGGCGGTGCATGCTTTCCGGCTAATCGGTTTGGCCGATGTTGCACGGGTTGACTTCATCGTGGATGCTGACGGCAAGCCTTGGTTTATTGAGGCTGATCCGATTCCTGGAATGACTGAGACCTCGCTTGTGCCGCAGGGCATTGAAGCGGCGGGGCTGACGCTTTCGGATGTATACGCGAAGCTCGCTTCGGTTGCTGCTGTGCGTGGACCTCGGAATACCCCTGAGGCGCCACAAATGGCGTTCGTGCGGGCCGGTGAGGACGATGCTCCGGTTGCTGCTGCGGCACCGAGCGACGACTGTTGACCGCGTAGTTGCTCGCGCTGTGGCCGGTCTAAGGCTTCATCAGCGCGATCAGCGCGTCACTGCGCTGCCTCCTCTCCGAGTTCCTCGAGGATGCGATTCAGGTCGGCCATCGACGCGAAGTCGATTCGAATCGTACCCTTCGTTTTGCGCAGGGACACCTGCACTCGGGTGTTCAGGCGATCGCCGAGGCGTTCCCCCAACTCGTTCAGGTGTGCGGTGAGTGAATCGGAGTGCTGCTCGCGGCGCGGTGCTGATCGACCCGCTCGCGTGGCGGCTGTTGCGGCAGCGGCCTCTGCCTGACGAACCGATAGCTGTTCGTTAACGATCTTGTCGGCAAGCTGCGCCATCGCCACCGGTTCACCGACAGACAGCACAGCTCGCGCATGTCCGGCGCTGAGCACCCCGGCAGCTACGCGACGCTGTACTTCAACCGGCAAGTTCAGCAGTCGGAGCGTATTCGAAATCTGCGGCCGAGAACGACTGATACGTTCCGCGAGCTCGTCCTGGGTGCATCCAAAATCATCGAGCAACTGCCGGTATGCGGATGCTTCTTCGAGCGGATTGAGTTCTGCTCGATGCAAGTTCTCGAGTAGCGCGTCACGCAGCATGTCTTCGTCGTTCGTGTCGCGGATAATCGCGGGGATCGACGTCCGGCCGGATGCCTTCGTGGCGCGCAGGCGACGCTCACCCATAATGAGTTCGTATTCGCCCTCAGCGACCCTGGGATCTTCACTGGCCAGTGGACGCACCACAATGGGTTGAAGCACGCCGAACTCACGAACCGAGACGATGAGTTCGTCCAGCGCTTCTTCATCAAACTCTTGACGCGGCTGTTTCGCGTTGGGCACGATCCGGTACGGGTCAAGTTCGGCTAAGCGCGCTCCTGGAACGGGAAGCAATTCGGTTTCTTGCTCGGGCGTCGCCTGTTCTGCGGCGTTATTAGTGTTTGGTTTGGTGTTCGCCGTGGATTCGGACCGCTTGCGTGAGGCTTCTCGCTTCGAAGAGTCGACATTCTTCGATGTAGACTTACTGCGTTTCTTGCTTGAGTTGCTAGCAGCTGTTTTCTTATTCGATGACGTGGACGCCGGCTTCGCGGCTGCGGTGCGTTGTGTTGTTGTCCCTGCCGTAGCTGGTTTCTTAGGTGTTGTTCTCGATGACGCAGCTGCAGTCGTAGCTGCGCTCTGGCTTCGACCGGTTGGAGCCGAACCGTTGAAGAAGACATCAATATCCCGCTCAGAAGTGGGCGGAGTCGACGGGATGAGAGCGCTCAAGCCGCGACCGAGTCCGGTTCGTTTCTTCGTTGCCATTGTTGGTTATGCTCCTCGCCGTGCAATTTCGAGTGCGGCTTCTCGGTAGGCGACCGCGCCTACGCCATCGGGTTCATACGTCATGATCGTCTGCTGATAGCTCGGAGCCTCTGAGATTCTCACGGAGCGTGGGATTGTTGTCTCCAGCGTCTCGCGCGGGAAGTGCGCACGCACATCCTCGACAACCTCTCGCGCCAGGTTGAGGCGCTTATCAAACATGGTTAGCAGGATGGTGGAAAGTCGCGGTGGGTTCGACAGTCGCGAGGAGAACGACATGATCGACCGAACGAGCTGCTCGAGCCCCTCCAGGGCGTAATACTCGGTTTGCATGGGCACCAGAATCTCTTTCGCCGCACTAAAGGCGTTCATGGTGAGCATGCCCAGTGAAGGCGGGCAGTCAATCAGCACATAGTCGTAGGCGCGACCTTCCGCGGCGCTGTCGTTGAGGTATTGGTAAAGGCTGCGGTGAAGTCTTGTCTGCCCGTCCTCGAGTGGGAAGAGTTCGATTTCGGCGCTGGCTAGAGCAAGGGTTGCTGGGCAGCAGTAGAGGTTCTCGATGCTGGTCGATTGAGCAACGACCTCCGCCATCGGCACATCGTGAAGCATGGCTTCGTAGGTGCCGGAGATGTTCGCATGCGTATCAATACCGAGTGCGCTTGATGCATTTCCCTGCGCGTCGATATCTACGACGAGTACTCGCATACCGTTGAGCGCGAACGCTGCTGCAAGGTTCACCGTTGTGGTGGTTTTGCCAACGCCGCCCTTTTGGTTGGAGACGGCCAGGATGCGGGTCTGTGTCGGTGCGGGCATCGTTTCGGTCTGCAGCTTCTTGCGTCGCTGACGCAGCGCCGCGAGCTGACGTCCAAGCGGAGAGTCGAACTCGTCAAACATTGCTGGCGCGCCCCTTTCTCGACCCGTCTTGTTTGTTAGTGGTTAGCGTCAATCCTCGCACTTTCTATCCGCCATATCGCTCATTGACGCTGGATGTGAGTAACTCGGCTGCACCAGAGAGTTATCCACAGATAGCGTTCTTTCTGTGAACAACTGCGCGATCCTGTGGATAACTGCCGTACTGGTGCCAGGGTTGGCGGTGTTTCACGTGAAACATCAACGCTTCAGCCTGAGTTCTAAGTGCCCTGCGGCCTTCGCTGGTTACCGAATTGTTGCTCGGACGACGCGCGTCGATTCGGTGTCCAAGTCAGTACCGACTTCTTCAACACGTACATCCTCTAGTCCGAACTTGCGGATTTGTTTCTTCGCCTTCTCGATCTCTGCTTCCGCATTACGGCCCTTGAGTAGCACGAGCTCTCCCTCATAGCGTACGAGTGGTGCTGCCCATGGGATGAGCTTGCTGAGAGCGGCTACGGCACGAGCGGTCACCTGATCAAAGGTATGAGAGTCAAAGAGCTCTTCAGCGCGTGCGCGTATTGCCGTGACATTGGTTAACCCAAACGCTTCGATCTGCTGTGTTAACCACGTGTGACGACGCTCCATTGGCTCAATCAGTGTGAAGTTGACGTCAGGGCGTGCGATTGCGAGGGGGATTCCGGGTAGGCCCGCGCCAGAACCAATGTCCCCGACGGTTCCCTCGAGTAGCGGAGCGATGAGTGCGCTGTTGATCACGTGTCGGGTCCACAGTCGTGGGTATTCCAGAGGACCAAGGAGCCCGAGCGTTTCTCCATCACGTGCCAGAGCATCTGCGTATCGCTGTGCAATGTTTACCCGGTCACCAAAGATCTGTTCTGCGACCCGGGGACGCTGCTCAACCGGGATGCGTTCGCCGTCCAGAACGACGTGCGTGACTGGAGACTCTTCTGAATCGGTCATCTGCGCCTGACTGAGTTCTTCGCTCATGCTCCTCCTTCATTGCTTCCATTGTTTCACGTGAAACGGCATGACTAGACGTGCTCTCTTGCACCTCTGGTGGTCCATTGGGGGGCGATTGGCACTCCTGTTGTCGCCTTGTTTTCTACGGATCAGAGACTCTGGGCTTCCACAGAATTCGGCTCATTTCATTTCTGCCGGTTCAGTCTCAGCCTTCCGGAGTTTCACGTGAAACGACCTTGCAGGGCCGGTCGATGGATCGCTTTTCCCATCATCGAGCCCTGTACGTAGCTCGAACTCGCAATGTTTCACGTGAAACGCGTCATTATGTATGTGTGTGTCACCCCACACACACGCAGTACTGAGCAGTGAGGAACTTTCATCGTTCGGTGTCCCAGCAGGAAGCATTGAGGGTGAGTGCCGTCTACTAGGGGCCCGCCGTTGGGATCCAGCGTTCGGTCCAGAGGTCCGTCTACCAAGATTCAGGAGCACAAGCCCGTGACCCTAGAACTGTGACTCAAGGAGTTGTGCTCGAAGACTATTGGCTAATCGCCGATGCGTGGACATCAGCACAAGGGGCATACACCCGGAACTTTTCCACACCCGAGTGCTTCGCGCATGACGACGTGCCGCCAACGCGGTGACGTGAGCGAGCTCTTCACTTCGTTTCACGTGAAACACTCGCACCCGGGATCGGCGTAAGGTTGCTTAGTCTTCGGCGGTGGACCACCGTCTGTTGAACGACGTCGAGCATCACCAGCTCAGTCCGCCGCATCAGGTCTCCGAGCCGACAGATCGCCACGCTATCTGTGTTCCCTAGAACTCGCTTGACGTTACGTTCTTCTTTGTCGCTTGGATGGGTCATTGTTCGGACTAAGGAAGTGTCCTAGCCGCCGTGTGACGTGGCTTACAAACCAGCGACTGCAGGACTCAACGATTCGCAACACTCCTGTGCACCAGGCTTCACTCAGCACCCCAGGTCGTTTCACGTGAAACATACGAATGTCTGGATTGCGACTTCCGGTTCCTCTGTGCCGACTCCGGGAACCAAACGACTGCCGCGTCCTCGCGAATGGAGCGAGCGTCAAAGATTCTAGTTTCACGTGAAACGTTGCGGTATCTTCGCTGAAATTCACGACACCAGAGAGCACCGCATGGTTGCTGCGCGCGTGGTAGTCGACGCTTGGCTACTAGGAGGGTCTGTTTCATCTAGAGGTCTGCTGAGTGCGTAGTTAATGGCCCGTGGGTAGCAACAGGATCTGTCCGATGTATGGACTGCTGCATACGTGGTTGCTAGAAGCTTGGTTAGTAGGGGGAGCTGGCTGATGGGCTGCGTTTCTGGTCCGGGTATGTGCTTGGGCGTAGTGTCCGAGGCAGCAGCATGATTCGCCGAATCAGGGGCACTTTGAACGTGACTGATGATCGGATTGCAGAACCGGCAGTTGGCGACCACGCCTCCTTTGACTGACTTCCGCGCGGCGGGCCACTGGGGGATTGCCTCAAACAAGACAGCGATAGAAGTGATCCAACGATCCACCCGTTGGGCCGTTAGTTACCGGACCGACAATACGACTCAGTGGGCGTACGTCGTTGGTGTTCCAACACACTCACGATGCTGCTGGTCCGACATGCGGACAGTGCCGGAGACGTGCACTCCGGTTTCACGTGAAACATTCAAACAATCGCTCCGTGGAAACCACTACAAGACCGGCTATGCCGGTGCCTCCGGCGTATAGGCAGTTAGACACCTGGTGTCCGTTCCACCATCAACAAGGTCGTCTTCATGCACTACGAGTTCGCGAGAATGCTGACAGCGGTTGCTCGCTTCCCGACTAAGTAGCCTGTCCATGTTTCACGTGAAACGATGGCCCGCTGCTAGAACCATCCACCAACATCCCGTTCCAACGGCTCACGACATTGGTGAAGCACCGGCACCCAACGGACCCGAAACCCAACAACCGGAAGGGGAACGAAATCGGCCGCATCCATTCACATTCACGCACTTTAAGCGTCACTAGAATTACACCGTTGTAACTACTACCGGTAATCCCACACGAAACCCGCCATGAGGAACCATCAGTGAACAGCAAATGTTCCGCTCACCTGGGCATTATTGCGAACGATGCCGAGACGTTGCAGACAATCACCGACCAAGCAAACCCGATCTGGCGACTGGAAAACCTACATCGACGAGACTCGATCTAGACGGTATTTATTCAGCGATTCCTATTCCGCGATGCGGCGAATGACCGTGTGACGCTTTGCGCCCTCACCCTCGGACTCCGAGGAGTAACCACCCTCGGCAGCGATATCGTGCACGAGCTTGCGCTCATACGACGACATCGGGGGCAGCGCAGCAGAAGCAGCACCTTCTTCAACCTGCGCGATTGCCCGCTCAACGAGTTCGCGCAACTCCTGCTTACGTGCCTCGCGAGAACCCGCGATATCCAAGATCAACCGAGATGGCTCACCGGTTTCTGCCTGAACCGCCAATCGCGTCAACTGCTGCAGCGCATCCACCACCGAACGATCAGAGAGCACCTTCAGGTTGCTCTCCGCATCCGACTCCTCAACCGAAACATAGGTGCGTTCCTGACGAACATCGATGTCGAGATCACCATCAATATCCGCAATATCCAGCAACTCTTCGAGGAAGTCGGCCGCGATATCGCCCTCATCACGATCATCCGCATCCCGAACCGAGGTCATTAGATCCTCACCCTCGACCGCCCCAACATCAGTTGGCTCAACAGATTCGGTGACATCGGATACTTCGCCCGGGTTCGGCGCAGAGCTGTTGCTGTTCATAAATACCAACTCTCTCACAGCCACGCACTCGAATGCACTACAACAGCGCAGCAAAACCCGCAATACACCAACAAAACGGGCCCGGCCACACCGTGACCGAGCCCGTCGCGAGGATCAGTAGGACCGCATCCGGCCCAACACCTTCCTAGCGTTTACCCTTCTTTTTCTTGGCGCGCTGTTTCGACATCGGCTGCTGACGCTGACCAGTCTGCACAATCGGCTTGCCGGTCTCTTCGTCGAACTTCTTCTTCTTGTTCGCCGGGTTATCCGGGTGGTCATCCCACTTACCGGCCGCACGCAAACGCTCCTCACGCTTCTTAGCCGCGGTAGAGCCCGGGGTTGGCATATTACGAATCGTCCACCACTGCTGACCGGTCGTCCACAGGTTCGTGAGGAACCAGTACACCATCAGACCGATAGGGAACATCACACCCGAGATCGCAAAGACCAACGGCAGCAGATACATCATCATCCGCTGCTGGCGGTACATCGGCGACTCCTTCGCCGCTTGCGAAACGTTCTGGGCGGTGATTTGGAACTGCGTGAAGAACTGCGTCACCAGCATCAGCGCGATCAGCACCACAGCAACAACGATGATGTTTACGTTGCCATTGGCGTTCGCGAGCACCGAGCTCATCTTCGCGCCGAAGATCGTCGAATCCGAGAACGATGTAGCCAGGTCACGGCTCATCAGACCAACACCCGCCTCATTGCGGTTCGCGGCCTGCAACACCTGGAACAGTGCGAAGAAGATCGGCATCTGCACCAGCATTGGCCAGCAACCCGACAGCGGGCTCGAGCCGTTGCGCTTGTACAGCGCCATCATCTCTTGCTGCATCGCCTGCTGCGAGAACTGATCGCGCTTACCCTTGTACTTGTCGCGGATGCGCTGCATCTCCGGCTGCATTTCCATCATGCCGCGCATCGACTTGATCTGACGCAGCATCAGCGGGATCATCGCCGAACGCACGATCAGCACGAGCAACAAGATCGCTAGTACCCACGACCAACCACTGTTGAACGGCATCCCGATCGTGGTTACTGCCGTGTGTCCCGCTACGAGGACGAGCTCAATCACCCAGCGCAGCGGCCACAGGATGATGTCAAAAAAGTTCATTGCGGGCTAGCCTTTCGCTTGCAGATCGGACAGGACGAACCCGAGTCGCGTTCGTCGAAGGGGGTAGGGATGCGGCGGTTGCGGCACGTGGTCAAAGTCAGGTTTTGCCCACGGGTGGCACCGAGCGATTCTGCGAATCGCCATCACACCGCCACGAAGTAATCCATACACCTGTACCGCTTCTAAACCATACGCTGAACAGGTGGGGTAGTAGCGACACACATCCCCATAAATCGGGGAAATGAAGCGTCGATACAACAACAGCATGGCAATACCAATGTTCCTTGGTACCAACGAAACATTGTGTATGGCCCGGCGCCAGCTAGTGCTCTTCGTCATTGCAGCTGCACACCTCCGGGATTGCCCTGACACCCGCGACTTCGGCTGCCTTCAATACGGCGGAGCGCACGCGCGTCTCAAGCTGCGCATAGGACAGCTCGGTCGCATCCGGAAACACACGAATTACCACTGACAACCCAGTTGGCACCATCGGTAGCAGTGCATAGCAAATCGCCTTTAGCCGGCGACGCATAGTGTTGCGCACAACGGCAACACCCACCCGTTTGGTGATGATAAAACCAAAACGAGTGGGTGCAGATGCGTCTTCGCGCAGCTCTGCGAAGACGACTAGACCGGGGGCACCCGCGCGGCGTCCACGACGAGAGATCCGACGGTAATCACTACCGCTGGTCACCCGATGGCGCCGAGCGAGCACAGTGAACTAGGCCGAGATGGCCTTACGGCCCTTAGCGCGACGCGCGGACAGGATGCCGCGGCCGGCACGGGTGCGCATACGTGCGCGGAAGCCGTGCTTCTTGGCACGACGGCGGTTGTTTGGCTGGAAGGTGCGCTTCGACATGTGAAAATCTCCGGATCGTGGCCCATGATTGGGCGTCGACTCAATAACCCGTTACGGGCACAACTGCACCAGAATACGCCAGGGGATAACGACAGTCAAGCAATACTTGAACCTTGCCTTAGCAGACAAAAAGCGCGTTCCTGCGATGACCCACCGAAGTTTTCAGGAAATAAGTTCGCATCGAACTACGATCCTGCTTATAGTGCTTGTCTGGTGTGTCTAGTTACTCACAGAACCGTCACTTATCCACAGGGTATGTGAATAACTCGCGTAGGCTCATTGAGTGTGTCGTTTCGCGCGAGGTGAGCACCGTACCCCTGGTACGGCAACAGATCACCGAGCGCACCGCATCCCTCAACCCGCCATATGCAAAATTCAGGAAGGACGATCGTGAGTCAAGACGTGACCACCATTTGGTCCAACCTGTTTACCGCCCTGCTGAGCAACCAGGACCTTCCCGCATCGATGCGCGGTTTTTTCGCTCTGGTCAGGCCAAAAGGTGTTATGGATGGCACCATTTACCTCGAAGTACCCAACGATGTGACGCGTTCGATGATCGAGCACAAGGGTCGGCAACCGCTCCTGGATGCCATCCGCTCGGCGGCCATCACGGATGAGATTTCCACCTTCGCGGTGTTCGTCAATCCCGAGATCGCACCCGAGCCACCGAGCGACGAACGAGCATTGCAACCGGTCTCCTCAGGCGAACAAACCGCAGTCGACGAGGTCAATGCGCGCCATGAGTTCCCACAGGCAGCCGACTTTTCCACCGGTTATCCACAGGCAGTTACGGAAGAGCGCACTGATTTTCCACCGGTCACCGGTCCGATGACGACACCCGCGGGATACGCTCTCGATTCCGACGTCGCAGCCACGACCGATAGCCGGCTTAACCCAAAGTACACCTTCGATAACTTCATCATCGGCGGTTCCAACCGATTCGCGCACGCCGCCGCCGTGGCCGTGGCCGAAGCACCGGCGCGCAGCTACAACCCGCTATTCATCTACGGCGACTCAGGATTGGGCAAAACCCACCTCTTGCACGCCATTGGCCTATACGCGGAACACATCTATTCCGGGATCAAAGTCCGCTACGTCTCCAGCGAAGAGTTCACCAACGACTTCATCAACTCGATCGCCCAGAACAATGTCACCGCATTCAACGAGCGGTATCGCAACAACGACATTCTGCTGATCGATGACATCCAGTTCTTGCAGGGCAAAGACTCCACAATGGAGGCCTTCTTTCACACCTTCAACACGTTGCACGAACACAACCGACAGGTTGTGATCACCTCAGATGTCCCCCCGAAACAACTCACCGGCTTCGAAGATCGGATGCGGTCACGCTTTGAATGGGGCCTGATTACGGATGTGCAATCACCCGATCTGGAAACCCGCATCGCAATTTTGCGGATGAAGGCGCAGGCCGACGACCTCGTGCTCCCCGATGACGTACTTGAGTTCATCGCGGTACACGTCGATAGTTCCGTGCGCGAGCTCGAGGGCACCCTCATCCGCATCAGCGCCTATGCGAACCTGAACCAACAGGCCATCGACCTCAATATGGTCACCACGGTGCTGAAAGACATCATCACCACGCAGGAGCCAAGCATCATTGCTCCCGGCGACATCATTCGCCAGACCGCAGACTACTTCCACCTCACCGTGGACGATCTCTACGGATCGAGCCGGTCACAGGCCATTGCAACGAGCCGACAGATCGCCATGTACCTTTGCCGCGAGATGACGAACCTCTCGCTCCCGAAGATCGGCCAGCTCTTCGGCAACCGCGATCACACCACGGTGATGTATGCCCACCGAAAGATCACCAAGCTCATGACCAGTGATCGTTCGGTCTTTAACCAGGTGAGCGAACTTACGGCTCGCATCCGTCAACCCGGTATCCGCTAGCTCAAGCCGTCCTGCGCCCGCCCACCGACACCACCGCTCTCGGTGGTCTGGCGTACGCACCATGCCTTCTCGCAGCCCCTCCAAACGAGTCTCGCGACATGACGCTCAAACAAGTTATCCACAGCCTTTGTGGACAACCCTGCGGATAACCACGTGGACAAGTGTTGAACAACCCGTGGAAAATGAAAATGACTCGATCTGTGGATAACTTGTGGGTAGGTTGGGAAAATCTCCACAAAAATGTCAACATTTCGACGAGTACTGTGGATAACTCGGTGCGGCGTTACAAAACTGTCGAAACTTAGTTACAACTCGTTCACGCTCTAGACACATCTTTCAATGATGTAGTTCCCATGGATTCATGCCGGACGACAACGTTATCCACAGTCTCCACAGGGGTGATTACAAGTATGAGAGAGATACCAATACAAAACACTCGCTCGTGACATTGAGGCTGGGGCAACATGTCATTCGATACCAAGACCGGCTAGCATTAGTACCCCTAACCAATCGAGAGGACGCACCGTGAAGTTTGAAGTCAACCGCGACGTGTTTAGCGACGCAGTCTCGTTTGTTGTCAAGCTCCTGCCGCAGCGTCCGACACTTCCCATCCTCAGCGGTGTCGTACTTGAGGCCAACAACGGCCAACTTTCACTCTCGACCTTTGATTACGAAGTGTCTTCACGCACCTCAGTTGAGGCAAATATCGCCACTGAGGGTGCAGTTCTCGTACAGGGTCGCCTGCTCGCAGAGATTGCCAACCGTCTGCCGGTTGCTCCGGTTGAGGTTGCTCAGGATGAGAACGGCGTCACCATCACCTGTGGTCGCACGAGCTTCTCCCTTCCGGTCATGCCGATCGAAGAGTTCCCCGCACTGCCAGAAATTGACGGTACTTCGGGTGTTGTGTCGGGTGCCGACTTTGCCGAGGCGATCGCCCAGGTTGCCGTGGCCGCATCCAAAGAAGATGTTGCCCCGGTTATTACCGGTGTTCACTTGACCCTTGCGCCAACCACACTCGGCTTGGTTGCCACTGACCGCTACCGCGTCGCCGTCCGTGAAATCGAGTGGCAGAGCAACTTCAACGATGGTGACCAGGCGCTTGTCCCTTCGCGAACCCTCGCCGAGGTTGGTAAGTCGTTCGCGGGCGCCGATGAAGTTGTCATCACGCTGGTTACCGAGGGCGATCGCAAACTGATCGCGTTCACCGCTGAGGGCCGCACGGTCACATCCCTGCTGATTAAGGGAAACTTCCCCGCGGTATCGCGCCTTTTCCCCACCGAAACACCCCACTTTGCTGTGATGCAGGGCAGCGATGTCGTGGATGCGGTTCGCCGGATGCAGCTGGTTCTGGAGCGCGAACAGGCGCTGCGATTCTCGTTCACCCAGGAGGGTTTGAAGCTCGACGCAGTCGGTGCCGAGAAGGCTGCAGGTTCCGAAGAACTCGGTGTGAACCTGGTCGGCGACGACATGGTTGTCTCGCTGAAACCACAGTTCCTGCTCGAAGGCGTCGGGGCGATTCACAACCCCTTCGTTCGTATCGCCTTCACCGCAACGGATAACCCGAACAAGCCCGGTCCCGTGCTGCTAACCGGTCAGACCTCGCTTGACGAGCCCGCTGCTAATGACTCGTTCCGCTACCTGCTGCAGCCAAACCTGCTCATGCGCTAGCAGTGCGCGTTACACGTCTGGTTCTGCACAACTTCCGCAACTACGAAACCGCGGATGTTGACTTGCCGTCCGGCATCGTCGTATTCGAAGGCGCGAACGGTCAGGGCAAAACGAATCTCGTCGAGGCCATTGCCTTTTTGGGTTCGCTTAAATCACACCGGGTGTCACAGGATGCGGCGCTGGTTCGCTTTGGCTGCTCCCAGGCAATCGTTCGCGCTGAGCTTGGGCACGGACAGCGGCGATTGCCGATTGATGTGGAGATCAATAAATCTGGCACCAACCGGGCTCGCGTGCACGACTCCGTCGTCAAGGCTCGCGAACTCCCGCGATTCTTCACCTCGGTAATTTTCGCTCCGGAGGATCTCTCGCTCGTCCGAGGTGACCCAAGCGGCCGTCGAGCGTTCCTCGACGACCTGCTTGCCATCCACTCGCCACGCTTCGCTGAAACAATCGCACGCTACGAGCGGGTGCTCAAACAACGCAACTCACTCCTGCGCTCGGCAAAAGCACAACGCATACCGGTCGATCAGCTCGGCACCCTCGCAGTATGGGATGACCAGCTCGTCGAGCTCGGCACGAAGATCATCGTCGGTCGCTTAGATATCATCGAACGCTTGCGTCCACATCTCGCCAACGCCTATCAAGCGCTTGTTGGTGCCGATCATGGAGCGGATGTGTCAATGCGCATTACCGCCCTCGCGGATTCGAGTTCACTGATGGATGAGGACGACAACGGTGGGCAGCGCGGCGGCGAAATAACGGTCGATGCGCTCCAGCAACGGTTTCGCGAGCGATTACAGGATGCGCGTGAGCGGGAACTTGACCGCGGTGTCACGCTCGTCGGTCCACACCGCGACGATGCGACCTTCTGGCTCAATGGACTGCCGGCGCGCGTAACCGCAAGCCACGGGGAATCCTGGTCGTACGCACTCTCGCTGAAACTCGCATCCGCACAGCTCATTCGTAACGAGTCACGCACGGGCGACCCGGTGCTCATCCTGGACGATGTCTTCGCTGAACTCGACCAAAATCGTCGTGAACGCCTGGCGAATGCCGTCGGTGATTTCGAGCAGGTACTGATCACCTGCGCCGTACTCAACGATATTCCGCCCGCGCTACGCGAGCAGCGCATCCGCATTCATGCCGGCACGATTGCCGTTGAGACTCAGGCGGGGGATGCGAATGGCTGAGCTCCCGGAATCCTCGCTGGTTTGGTTGCACTTCAAGGAAGTGTTCGCCGGTAAACGCGTCTCGTTTCGCTCTCGTTCGGTATTGGGGCGGACCGCGGCGACCACTGCCGACCAACTACCGTTCGGCCCGCATCGGGACCCGGTGACCGGCGGGGATGCAATGCGGCAGCTCCTTAACCAATATGGCTGGCAACGGCCGTTGGAGCAGGCAAGCGTGCTGGATTCGTGGGCAACACTCACGGGCGAGCAAACCGCGAAGCACGCCCGGCCACTGTTCGTTGATGATGCCGGCGTATTACAGGTGCAGTGCGATTCGACTGCGTGGGCAACGCAATTACGGTCAATTCGCGGGAGCATCCTCGGAACGATCCGCGAACGGTTTCCGGATGCCGGGATCAACGAGATCAAGTTCTTGAACCCGGGAGCTCCATCCTGGCGCCACGGACCGCGGAGCGTTCCTGGACGGGGCCCACGCGACACATATGGCTGATCACGTAGGAACCCACTTCCTCGGGGGTTAATCCTCGCAACGGCCCGTTCTTGGCTCATTTGAGCGCACTCCTTGGTAAGATAGAGCGTCTCTGACCCGTCACGTTTCGGGTCCGTTCAACAACACCGAACTCCGCATCCGTTCCGTACGCATCCGGAGATCAACAAGGAGTCCGAAGACGATGAGTGAAACCGGCGCACCAACCGAAGGTCTGCCCAAACACCGGGTTGAAAACCAATACGGTGCCAACCAGATCCAGGTGCTTGAGGGGCTCGAAGCGGTCCGCAAGCGCCCCGGTATGTACATCGGTTCTACCGGTCCCGAGGGCCTGCACCACCTGGTGTACGAAATCGTCGACAACTCGGTTGACGAAGCACTCGCCGGCTATGCCGACAACATCGTTGTCACCCTCCGCAATGATGGCTCCGTTCGCGTCGATGACAACGGTCGCGGTATTCCAGTGGCTGAGCACCCGGCTGAAGGTATCTCGACGCTTGAGGTTGTGCTCACGAAGCTGCACGCTGGCGGTAAGTTCGGCGGTGGCGGGTACGCCGTCTCCGGTGGTCTGCACGGTGTTGGTTCCTCGGTTGTTAACGCGCTGTCGTTCAACCTCATCGCTGAGGTGCACCGCGACGGTTACAACTGGCGGATGACGTTCACCAACGGTGTACCGGATGCCCCGATTCAGCGGGGTGAGCCGACAAGCGATACCGGAACCAGCATCACCTTCTACCCGAACGCCGACATCTTCGAAACCGTCGAGTTCGATTGGGATACGCTGCGCACGCGATTCCAGCAGATGGCATTCCTCAACAAGGGTCTGCGGATCACGCTGATTGATGAGCGTCACCCGAGCACGCTGAGTAACCAGCTCACATCCGTCACCGAGGTGCTCGAACAGGACACCACCGAAGAACTCGAAACTGCAGAAACTGCCGAAGCGGGGGAGACCGCATCCGAGAGCGAATCGAGCGAAGACGCTGTCGAGCCGCGCGAAATCGTCTTCCAGTACGACCGCGGGCTTGTTGACTACGTCGAACACTTGGTTCGCCGCAAGAAAGTCGAGACGGTTCACCCGGATGTGATCGGCATGGCCGAGGAGGACACGGATGCGATGATCTCGGTCGAGATCGCCATGCAGTGGACCGAGGCATACAACGAGTCGGTGCACTCGTTCGCGAACACCATCAACACCAAGGAGGGCGGTACTCACCTTGAAGGCTTCCGCGCGGCGCTCACCGGTGCAATGAATCGGTATGCGCGCGAGAAGGGCCTGTTGAAGGAGAAGGATGAGAACCTCTCCGGTGAGGATGTCCGCGAGGGTCTGGCAGCGATTGTGTCGGTGAAGCTCGGCGAACCGCAGTTCGAGGGTCAGACCAAGATGAAGCTCGGTAACACCGAAGCGAAGTCTTATGTGCAGCGCGTCACGAACCAGGCGCTGCAGGACTGGCTCGACCGGAACCCCGGTCAGGCAAAGGAGATTATCCGCAAGGCGTCGCAGGCTTCTGCTGCTCGACTCGCAGCTCGTCGCGCGCGTGAACAGACTCGCCGTAAGGGCCTGCTGGAGTCCAGCGGTATGCCCGGAAAGCTGCGTGACTGCGGTTCCCGCAACCCGTTTGAATCCGAGATCTTCCTCGTTGAGGGTGACTCCGCCGGTGGTTCGGCGGTGAAGGGCCGAAACCCGCGCACCCAGGCGATCCTGCCGCTGCGCGGTAAGGTGCTCAACGTCGAAAAGGCACGGATTGACCGTGCCCTGCAAAACGCTGAGATCCAGGCGATGATCACCGCGTTCGGCGCCGGTATTGGTGACGACTTCGATGTCGAAAAGGCTCGCTATCACAAGGTGATCTTGATGGCCGATGCCGATGTCGACGGTCAGCACATCACCACGCTGTTGCTCACCATGCTCTTCCGCTTCATGCGCCCGATGATCGATGCCGGGTACGTGTACCTCGCATCCCCACCGCTATACCGCATTAAGTGGACGAATGCGGCGCACGAGTACGCCTTCTCGGACGCCGAACGAGACGCACTGCTCGCTGCCGGTAAGGCTGCCGGTCGTCGCGTCCCGAAGGACAACGCGATTCAGCGCTACAAGGGTCTGGGTGAGATGAACTACAACGAGTTGTGGGACACCACTATGAACCCCGAAACTCGTACCCTGCGTCAGGTCACCATGAAGGATGCCGAAGCCGCCGATGAGGTTTTCGCAACACTCATGGGTGAAGACGTTGAATCCCGACGCGCATTCATCCAGTCGAACGCACACGACGTGCGCTTCCTCGACATCTAATCCACCGCATCCAGCAACTGCGAGCAATCTTTCGAAAGAGTTAGTGAATTTCAATGGCTGACGAACAGAACCCCACGACTGAGTCGAACGAGCCCGTCGTGAATACGGATGCGGGCGGTCATGTTGTAGGCGTTGACCTGCAGCTGGAGATGCAGCGTTCGTACCTTGACTACGCGATGAGCGTCATCGTTGGTCGCGCTCTACCCGAGGTTCGTGACGGTCTCAAGCCGGTGCACCGTCGTGTGATCTACGGCATGTACGACGGTGGTTACCGCCCCGACAAGTCGTTCTCGAAGTGTGCCCGTGTTGTCGGTGATGTGATGGGTCAGTATCACCCGCACGGTGACTCGGCGATTTACGACACGCTCGTGCGCTTGGTGCAGGACTGGGCGATGCGCTACCCGCTGGCGCTCGGTCAGGGGAACTTCGGTTCGGCCGGTAATGACGGTGCCGCGGCCCCTCGTTACACCGAGACCAAGATGGCGCCACTCGCACTGGAGATGGTGCGCGATATTGAAGAAGACACGGTCGACTTCATGGACAACTACGATGGGCAAACCCAAGAGCCCACCGTGTTGCCCGCACGTTTCCCGAACCTGCTGGTCAACGGCTCTGAGGGTATCGCCGTTGGTATGGCCACCAAGATTCCGCCCCACAACCTGCGCGAGGTCGCTGAGGGCGCGCTGTGGTCGCTGCAGCATCCCGATGCCACTCGCGAGGAGCTGCTGGAAGCGCTGATCGAACGCATCCCCGGCCCCGACTTCCCAACCGGAGCGCAGATTCTCGGTACCCGAGGTGTGCAGGATGCGTACCGCACCGGCCGCGGTTCGATCATCATGCGCGCGGTGGTGAATGTCGAAGAGATCGACGGTCGCACCTGCCTTGTTGCCACCGAGTTGCCGTATCAGGTCAACCCCGACAACCTGGCGAACCGCATCGCCGATATGGTGCGCGAGGGCAAGCTCGCCGGTATCGCCGATATCCGTGACGAAACCTCCGGTCACACCGGTCAGCGCCTGGTCATTGTGCTCAAGCGCGATGCGGTGGCGAAGGTTGTGCTGAACAACCTGTACAAGCACACGCAGCTGCAGGAAACCTTCGGCGCAAACATGCTCGCCATCGTCGATGGCGCTCCGCGCACGCTCTCACTGGACGGCTTCATCCACCACTGGGTGAACCACCAGATCGAGGTCATTGTTCGCCGGACGCAGTACCGTCTGCGCAAGACCGAAGAAGAAGTTCACATCCTGCGCGGTTATCTCAAGGCGTTGGATGCACTCGACGAGGTGATTGCGCTGATTCGCAACTCGGCCACGGTCGAGGTTGCGCGCGGGGGTCTGATGGATCTGCTCGGAGTGGATGAGGCGCAGGCTTCGGCAATCCTCAACCTGCAGCTTCGTCGTCTGGCCGCTCTGGAACGTCAGAAGATTCAGGATGAGGCCGACCGTCTTGAGGCACTCATCCTTGAATACAAAGAGATCTTGGCTTCGGAAGCTCGCCAGCGTGAAATCATCGCTGACGAACTGGGCGAGATCGTTCGTAAGTTCGGTGACGAACGTCGCACCGAGATCCTGCGCGGCTTTGACGGGGGTGTAAGCGATGAAGACCTCATCCCCGTTGAGGAAATGGTCGTATCGGTGACTCGCGATGGCTATATCAAGCGCACCCGCAGCGATAACTATCGCTCGCAGCGCCGTGGCGGTAAGGGCGTTCGCGGGGCACAGCTGCGCGCCGATGATGTGGTCGAGCACTTCTTGGTGACCACCACGCACCACTGGCTGCTGTTCTTCACGAATTACGGTCGCGTGTACCGCACGAAGTGTTATGAGCTCATTGAGGCGGGTCGTGACTCGAAGGGTCAGCACATTGCGAACCTGTTGCCGTTGCAGCCGGATGAGCAGATCGCGCAGGTGATTGAGCTCGAGAACTACGATCAGCACGACTACCTGGTGTTGGCTACCCGCGGCGGTTTGGTCAAGAAAACCCGTCTCGACCTGTACGACACGAACCGTCAGGCGGGCATTATCGCGATCAAGCTGCGTGAAGGTGACGAGCTGGTATCGGCCATGGCGGTCAGCGAGGGCGATCACATCTTCCTGTTCTCGCACGCCGGTCAATCGCTGCGGTTCGTTGCCGATGACGAGCAGCTGCGACCGATGGGTCGCGGTACCTCGGGTGTGAAGGGTATGTCCTTCCGCGACGGCGACTACCTGATTAATGCGGCGGCGGCAGATCCGGATGCGGAACTGTACGTGTTTACGATCACCGAGGGTGGGTACGCCAAGCGCACTGCGATTGAGGACTACCGCGTGCAGGGTCGCGGCGGACTTGGTATCAAGGTCATGAAGCAGTCTGAGGAGCGCGGTCAGATCGCCGGTGCGATGCTCGTTGCCGAGGACGATGAGGTGTTGGTGATTCTTAACTCCGGCAAGGTGGTTCGCTCGGATGTTGCTGAGGTGCCGGCGAAGGGACGCGACACGATGGGTGTTGTCTTCGCTCGCCACGCCGATTCCGACTTCATTATTGGTATGGCTCGCAACACTGAGCGTGAACTCGGTGAGGACGATGAGTCGGCAGCTAATTCGGATGCGGGTGACTCGCCTGAAACGGATGATTCTGCTACCACTTCAGAAGCGAACGACGGCGCACAACCATCGGCGGATGCCGATGATGCCGATGACCAGTAAGATCAACAACCATGACATCAGTCGCTGACAAACTCGCGAAGAAATCCGAACGCCGTACGCGCGGCAAGCAGGTTCGCCTGCGCTTAGTGCAGGTCGACGTATGGTCTGTGGTTAAGATGGCGTTCTGGTTGGCCCTGTTCGCGGGAATCGCCACTGTCGTAGCGTTCATGCTCGGCTGGGTCGTACTGGCCAACACGGGTGTGATGAAGTCGATGAACGAACTGCTCAACGTTACCACCGGTGCTAACGAGGGCCAGGATGCCACTGTGACGGTTGAGTCCTTCGTGAACTTCGGCTCGGTCACCCTATTCGGTGTGGTTTGTGGTCTCCTGCAGGTGATTGTGTACACGGCGCTCGCCGCGGTGGGTGCATTCGTCTACAACCTGCTGGTGCGCATCACCGGTGGTTTGGTGTTTGGATTCACAAACAACTAGAAGCGTTGCGCCGTCAAGTTGCGCGAGCAGCGATTGGTGCGGTAGTCTCGTTTCTTGTGCTGAACAGCTCCCGAGAGGGAAATGTTTACGGGTCTATAGCTCAGGCGGTTAGAGCGCTTCGCTGATAACGAAGAGGTCCCAGGTTCAAGTCCTGGTAGACCCACTGGTGCAGCAATGTACCGAACGGGGCCTTAGCTCAATTGGTAGAGCGCCTGCTTTGCAAGCAGGAGGTCGCGGGTTCGATTCCCGCAGGCTCCACGGGTGGTGAGTCCCCTACGAGTTCTTCGTGGGGGACTCAGTGTTTTCCTGGGGTGCCGATGGAGTCCACGGTTTCCGATTCTGTTGCTAGCAGGCAACTTGGTTGGTGCCGGTTCGCCCCCTATCCGTGCTCTTTACTTGCTCACCAGGGTATCTACGGCAGCCTTTCTGGTGCTACTGCACCGTTTGCGGAGAAATGGCGCAAATAGTCATCGGCATCGCTATATACGGGTTGGTGGCCCGTATTTGCGCCATTTGTCCGCGGGAGGGCCGGTACCTGAGGTGGGCGACGTAATAAGGCAGCCGCTCGCCGGTGCTGAGTCAGCAGGTTGTGCTGTTTCGCACATTCTGGAACCCCAACGACGTAAACTCGAATGTTATGTACCGCGTGATTCACCGAACAGGTGTCGCGGAAGACCGATACCGCATCCGGTAGACCGCTGTGATGCCATCAGCCAACGAAAGGAGTCAGGATGCGATTCCGAGTTGGCGCGTACGGAGTAATTGTGCGAGACGGCCAGGTGCTGCTCGCCCACTGGAACTCTCGCGGACGTTCGGGATGGACCCTGCCGGGTGGCGGGGTAGAGGCCGGGGAGGACCCCCACGACGCTGCCATCCGCGAGATCTGGGAAGAAACCGGCTACCACGCGCAGCTGGATCAGCTCCTCGGGGTGGACTCAATCGTCGTTAACGCGCGCAACCGTCGCCGCAAGGGCCGCCCACAAGAGGCACCGCTCCAGAATGTTCGCATTGTGTATCAGGCGAGTGTGATCGGCGGTGAACTGCGCGCCGAAGAGCACGGCACGACGGATGAGGCGCGTTGGTTCGATCTGCGCGAGGTCAAGAAACTGCAGACGGTCTCGCTGGTGCGCGTTGCTATGCGGCTGTACCACGAACGCCCGCGCAATGGTCACCTTGAAGGGCTCGGCGGTCCTAAGCGCCGGCCCCCGGTGCAGCTGCCGCAACTTGATACCACCGCTGAACCGCTGGATGAGCACAACGCGAACAGCGAGCTACCTGCCGAGCTGTAGCGATCGCATCCGGAAACACAATACGGGCCCCGCGTCACGCGAGGCCCGTGATTGTTTCGCCGCGGATGCGACTACTTGTCGGTTACGACCTTGGTTACCGGTGCGTCGAGTTCTTCGTCAGCAATCCAGAGGTCGTCGTCAGCGCGGAAGGTCTGCCACAGTGCGTAGCCAACGGCCGAGATTGCGGCAACACCGGCACCGATGAGGAACCAGCCGCCGAAGCCGGGGCCCGACTTCTTCTGCTTCTTCTTAAGCTCCTTCTCGATGCGTGCCTGACGCTTCGAGACCTCTTTCTGGGCGCGCTGGAAGTTCTTCGATGCTTCCTGCTGGAACTGACCTGCGCGCTGCTGAACGTTCTTCACGGGCTCCGAGTCGAGCACCTCGCGTACCGCGCCGGTGACGTTGCCACCAACGTGAGCAACGGCGGGCAGGACGTTCTTCTGAATGAACTGGTCGGCCTGCGCGAGGGCGCGGCGGCCACCTTCAACACCGCGGTCGAATGCGGGGCGGATGTCGTTGTCAACGCGCTTGCGAACGACCGGAGCGATCTCGCTGTCGGCGTAGGACTTCGCTGCGCCACCGGCGCGGCCTACCAGCTCGCTTGCCTTCTGGAACACGGCCTGCTGTTCCGACCAGAGGCGGTCGGCGTCGCGGCGCAGACGGTTGAGCTTGCGCTTGTTCTTCCTTGAGAGTGCCATTTCTACCTCCGGGATGGTCTACCCAATAGCTTGATTGGTCAATACAGGATTGGACATCACTATCTTGGCATGCAGATATTGGCCATTCCTGAACCCGGCTGGGATGGGGGGTAACAAGTATCGGGGCGCGCGAACCTGCGTGGTGGATGAATACCAGTCGACTGCCTTATGTAAGGATTGCACCATGACCAACGCAACCGCAGTTATGACGCTGCACACTAACCACGGAGACATCAAGCTCAACCTGTTCGGCAACCACGCGCCGAACACGGTCAAGGTCATCACTGGCCTGGCCACCGGAGAGCTCGAGTGGGTTGACCCGGCCACTGGCGAAACCAAGCAGGAACCGTTCTACTCGGGCGTAATCTTCCACCGCATCATTCGTGACTTCATGTTGCAGGGTGGCGACCGCACCGGAACCGGTACCGGCGGCCCGGGCTTCAACTTCGACGACGAGATCCACCCCGAGCTCGACTTCACCAAGCCCTACGTACTGGCGATGGCCAACGCTGGCCGAGTAGCCGGTCGCGGCACCAACGGGTCGCAGTTCTTCATCACCACTGCACCGACCACCTGGCTGCAGGGCAAGCACACCATCTTCGGTGAGGTTGCCGACGACGCCTCCAAGCAGGTTGTCGACAAGATCGAGGCCGTTGAGACCAACGCGAGCGACCGTCCGCTGCAGGATGTTGTCATCGAGTCGGTCGAGGTCGAGCAGCTCTAGATCCTGTTCACCAATCAAACCGGGCGGTGACCGGGTGACGCACCCGTACGTGCGACACTCGGCACCGCCTGCGTGTAGTTATCCGGGATTCGCGACCACAATATGACTATGAGCGATTCAGCTGCCGGTGCCGAGCATCCCGATAACTACTGCTATCGACACCCTGATCGGCGCAGTTTTGTGCTGTGCCAGCGGTGTACCCGCACGATTTGTGTCGATTGCCAAACTGAGGCGCCGGTTGGCGTGATCTGCCCCGAATGCCTGCGAGGCGATGCTGCCGGCGCGGGCTCTGTGCGTGGCCTTCGGGTCATTCCCGGTGGCCGCTCTGGTCGGTCAGAGCGTCGACGGATGCGGTCGGCGGCACGCGGTCCGATCACGCAGCGATTGTTCGGTGGAGATTCTCCAGCCACCTACATCATCATCGCGATCACGGTGCTCGCCGGTATTGCTCAGCTCTCGCGTCTGATCACCGGCAACGATTGGATCACCCAGGCGGGTGCCTATTCGCCACAGTTCACCGACTTACAGCATGTGGACTTCGCCGGAAACACGGTGTTTGAGCCGTGGCGGATGCTGACCTCGGCGTTCCTGCACCTCGGCTTCTTGCACTTCGCGTTCAACATGCTTTCGGTGTGGATCTTTGGTCGTGCCTTGGAGCCAGTGATCGGTTCGCTCCGTTTCGCCGTGCTGTATGTGGTGTCGGCGCTGGGCGGTTCGCTCGCGGTGGCGCTATTCAACGCGGACGCCTGGGTTGTTGGGGCGTCGGGCGCGATCTTCGGTCTGTTTGCAGCGTGGTTCGTCGTATTGCGCACCAGTGGGCAGGATGTGACCTCGATGCTGATCCTGATTGCCCTGAACGTCGTGATCTCGTTCACGAATCCGGGGGTGTCGTGGGAGGCGCACGTCGGTGGATTGGCGATCGGGCTGCTGTGCGGTTGGCTCACGGTGCACGATCTGCGTGCGGCGAAGCAGCCGGCGCGCTTGGGATTGTGGTGTCAGCTCGCAATCGCGGTGGCCTGTGTGGGGTTGCCGCCGCTGATGGGAACTCTGCTCTAACACCGCGGCGAGTTATCCACAGGGTTATCCACACCTGGGGAGAACTACACAGCTGTAACTCCAGCTGTGTAATGATTCTGGAATCGGCCAATAATCTGGGGTTTTATAAAGCAACAGCGCCC